>NZ_JBVVQM010000008.1:313355-322203 GCF_055811155.1 Mesorhizobium sp. WSM4822
CGCCCCCCCCCCGGCCGCGGCCTCCCGCCAAATGGCCCTGGGGGCGCCGGCCCGGGGCGCGCGACTCCCCCCACGGGGCCGCGGCGGGCCGTTTCACCGCGCGGGGCGGGCCGCGCTGGCGTTTTTCGGTGGTTTCCATGACGCCATTCTCGGTCTTTTCGCCAAATTCGCAATGAAAAAGTTTTTCACTATGATCGCTACCCGAGTTCTTGGAAAACGGAAAACCAAATAAAATCAGAAGTCTGATGCTGTTTTCTAAAAATGAAAAAATATTCTAAAAAAATTGAAAAATATCCGGCGTGCTGACATCCTTGGCCAATCCAACAATGACAAACCCCGTGGAGGGCTGGAAATGGCCAGGATGCGCGCTGTCGATGCCGCGGTTCTCGTTCTCGAAAAGGAAGGCATTTCCTGCGCTTTCGGCGTGCCGGGCGCGGCGATCAATCCGTTCTATTCGGCGCTGAAGACCAGGGGAACGATCCGCCACGTGCTAGCCCGTCACGTCGAGGGCGCCTCGCACATGGCGGAAGGTTTTACCCGCGCCAAGGCAGGCAATATCGGCCTGTGCATCGGCACCTCGGGTCCGGCCGGCACCGACATGATCACCGGGCTCTATTCGGCTGCCGCGGATTCCATTCCGATCCTGTGCATCACCGGGCAGGCGCCGCGGGCGCGGCTGAACAAGGAGGATTTCCAGGCCGTCGACATATCAGCCATTGCGGCGCCCGTCGCCAAATGGGCGGTCACCGTCATGGAGCCCTATCTCGTTCCCATGGCGCTGCAGAAGGCATTTCACCTGATGCGCTCGTCGCGGCCCGGCCCGGTGCTGATCGACCTGCCGGTCGACGTGCAACTGGCCGAAATCGAATTCGACATCGATGCCTATGAGCCGCTGACGCCGTTCAAGCCGGCCATGACGCGCGCCCAGGCCGAAAAGGCGTTGACCATGCTCAACGCGGCCGAAAAGCCGCTGATCGTCGCCGGCGGCGGCATCATAAACGCCGATGCGTCGGACCTGCTGATCGAATTCGCCGAGATTTCGGGCGTGCCGGTCATCCCGACCTTGATGGGCTGGGGCGCGATCCCCGACGACCACCGGCTGATGGCCGGCATGTGCGGGCTGCAGACCTCGCACCGCTATGGCAATGCGACGATGCTGGAAGCCGACTTCGTCTTCGGCATCGGCAACCGCTGGGCCAACCGCCACACCGGCTCCGTGGATGTCTACACCAAGGGCAAAAAATTCATCCATGTCGACATCGAGCCAACGCAGATCGGCCGTGTCTTCGCGCCGGATCTCGGTGTCGTTTCGGATGCGGGCGCGGCGCTGAAGATGCTGCTCGACGTCGCCACCGAATGGAAGACATCAGGCAGACTGCGCGACTGGTCCGGCTGGGCGAAGGAATGCCAGGCCCGCAAGAAGGCGATGAAGCGCAAGACGCATTTCGACCAGGTGCCGCTGAAGCCGCAGCGTGTCTATGAGGAGATGAACAAGGCGTTCGGCCGCGACGTCACCTATGTCACCACGATCGGCCTGTCGCAGATCGCCGGCGCGCAGTTCCTGCATGTCTACAAGCCGCGCAACTGGATTAATTGTGGCCAGGCCGGCCCGCTCGGCTGGACCTTGCCGGCAGCCCTTGGCGTTCGCGCCGCCGACCCGGACCGCACCATCGTGGCGCTGTCGGGCGACTATGATTTCCAGTTCATGATCGAGGAACTGGCGGTCGGCGCACAGCACAAATTGCCCTATCTGCATGTTGTCGTGAACAACGCCTATCTCGGCCTGATCCGCCAGGCGCAGCGCGGCTTTTCGATGGACTTCGAGGTCGACCTCGCCTTCGAGAACATCAACCGGTCAGGCGATCCCGAGGCCGGCTACGGCGTCGATCACGTTGCCGTCGCCGAGGCGATGGGCTGCAAGGCGGTCAGGGTGCGCAAGCCGGAAGAATTCGCCGGAGCTTTCAAGGAGGCGCAGCGGCTGATGAAAGAGCACCGGGTTCCGGTCGTGCTCGAATTCATCCTCGAACGCGTCACCAACATCTCGATGGGCATCGAGATCGACAAGATCACCGAATTCGAGGAGCTTGCCGAAAGCCACGAGGATGCCCCGACAGCGATCGTGATGTTGGATTAGGAGAAAAAGAATGCCGCGTTTTTCAGCCAATCTGTCGATGCTCTTTGGCGAGCATGAGTTCCTCGACCGTTTCGATGCCGCCGCCCGCGCGGGGTTCAAGGGCGTCGAATATATCGGCCCCTATGACCATGCGCCCGATGTCGTCGCCGCCCGGCTGAAGAAGAACGGCCTGACCCAGGTGCTGTTCAACCTGCCGGCCGGCGACTGGGGCAAGGGCGAACGCGGTATTGCCGTGCTGCCGGACCGCGTGCCGGAATTCCGCCAGGGCATCGCCAAGGCGATCACCTACGCGCAGGCGCTCGGCTGTGAGCAGGTCAATTGCCTGGCCGGCATCGCGCCGGCCGCCGCCGACCGCAAGGTGCTGGAGGATGTCTTTGCCGAAAACCTCGCCTTCGCGGCGGAAAAGCTGGAGCAGGCCGGCATCAGGCTGCTGATCGAGCCGATCAACACGCGCGATATTCCGGGCTTCTTCCTCAACTATTCCGATCAGGCGCTAGCGCTGATCGATCGCGTCGGCTCGAAAAACCTGTTCCTGCAATACGACATCTATCACATGCAGATCATGGAGGGGGATCTCGCCCGTACCATCGAGGCTAACCTCGGCCGCATCGCACATATCCAGCTTGCGGACAATCCCGGCCGTCACGAGCCGGGGACGGGCGAGATCAATTTTCCGTTTCTGTACGAGCATATCGACCGCATCGGCTATGCCGGCTGGGTCGGGGCTGAGTACAAGCCGAAGGCTGGGACGGAGGCTGGCTTGGGCTGGTTTCAGGAGTTGGCCGGGCAGGGGAGCGCGGCGGCTTAGCCAACGCGCCCCCTCATCCGGCCGCTAACGCGGCCACCTTCTCCCCGAGGGGAGAAGAGAATGCCGACGTTGGTGCCTGTCTCTTCTCCCACCGGGGAGAAGGTGGCCCGAAGGGCCGGATGAGGGGGCGTTTCACACAAGCATCTGGAGAACCACAATGGAAACCATCGGCTTCATCGGCCTCGGCATCATGGGCGCGCCGATGGCGGGGCACCTGCTGGATGCGGGTTATCATGTCATTGCCAGCGACCATCGCTCCAAGCCGCCGGCCGATCTCGTCGCCAAGGGGCTGAAGACCGTCACCGGCCATGCCGCCGTGGCCAAGGCTGCCGACATCATCATCCTGATGGTGCCCGACACGCCGCAGGTGGCCGATGTACTGTTCGGCGACAACGGCGTCGCGTCCGGCCTGACCAAGGGCAAGCTGGTCATCGACATGAGCTCGATCTCGCCGATCGAGACCAAAATGTTCGCAAAGAAGATCAACGATCTCGGCTGCGACTATCTCGATGCACCGGTCTCGGGCGGCGAGGTCGGCGCCAAGGCGGCGTCGCTGACCATCATGGTCGGCGGCGAGGAAACCCCATTCGAGCGCGCCAAGTCCGTGTTCGAGAAGATGGGCAAGAACATCACCCTGGTCGGGCCGAACGGGGTTGGCCAGACCACCAAGGTGGCCAACCAGATCGTCGTCGCGCTGACTATTGAAGCCGTCGCCGAAGCGCTTGTTTTTGCATCGAAAGCCGGCGCCGATCCGGCCAAGGTCAGGCAGGCGCTGATGGGCGGGCTGGCGGCTTCGCGCATTCTGGAAGTGCATGGCGAGCGCATGGTCAAGCGCACCTTCGCGCCTGGTTTCCGCATCGAACTGCACCAGAAGGATCTGAACCTCGCGCTGGAGGGCGCGAAGGCGCTCGGCGTTTCCTTGCCCAACACCTCGACGACTCAGCAGCTGTTCAATTCCTGCGCAGCCAATGGTGGCGCCAAGGAGGATCATTCGGCGCTAGTCAGGGCGCTGGAGCGGATGGCGGGGCATGAGGTGGGGTAGGAGCGAATAGCGAATAGCGAATAGCGAATGGGGAATAGGGATTAGGGATTAGGGATTAGGGATTGCAGCCACGGAACTCGCTACTCGCTACTCGCTATTCGCTACTCGCTAAAAACTTCCTCGCCACGTAAAGGCTGATCGCCGCGGCATTCGACACGTTGAGCGAATGGATGGCGCCGGGCATGTCGAGCCGCGCCAGCGTCGTCACCGTCTCGCGGGTCTTCTGGCGCAGGCCCTTGCCTTCGGCGCCCAGCACCAGGGCGATCTTTTCCCCGGCAAAGCTCTTTTCGAGTTCGGCCGGCGCGTCCGAATCAAGCCCGATGGTGCGGAAGCCGGCCTCGTGTAACTGACCGAGCGCGTCGGCGAGGTTCTTCACCTCGATCTGGTCGATGTGCTCCAGCGCGCCGGAGGCGGATTTCGCCAGCACGCCCGATTCCTGCGGGCTGTGGCGGGCCGTGGTGATCAGCGCGCCGGCGCCGAAGGCGACCGCCGAGCGCAGGATAGCGCCGACATTGTGCGGGTCGGTGATCTGGTCGAGCACCAGCACCAGCTTCGCGTCACCAAGCGCATCGAGTCGCTTGGCTTTAAGCGGCTCGGCCTCGATCAGCACACCCTGATGCACGGCATCCGACCCGGTGATCTTGTCGATGTCCCTGGGTTCGACCAGTTCGGTCTTGAAGGGCAGGGCGGCGAGATCGGCTATTTCGAGGCGCTCGGCCGCATTGCGCGTCACCAGCATCTTCCTGATCTTGCGGCGCGGATTGTCGAGTGCGGCGCGCACCGTGTGCAGGCCGTAGAGCCGCACCAGCCCGTCCGCGGCATTTTCGCCAGGCGGAACCGGCTGTCGGGGCCGGAACGCCGGCGCGCCGCCGCTTTTCTCGTCGCGATAGGCGCGGCGCAGCTTGGCGTAGTGGGTGTCTTTGGGGGTGTTGGTTTTGTCGCTCATGGCTGGCTTCTATAGCGGTGTCCTCTGGCCAAGGATATGGCCTGTCACTACAGCCGGCGAACAGAAACGAAAAACCATGGTTGCGCGGTTGACACCCAATGGGCTTGCCGCCATAAGGCGCTGCGCTGGTTTCGGAGAACACATAACTCGGGTCCGGATCGGCGTGAATGCCTCGTTGCATGGCTCCGGCGGCAGACTGGAGAGGTGCCCGAGTGGTTAAAGGGGACGGACTGTAAATCCGTTAGCTTAGCTTACGTTGGTTCGAATCCAACCCTCTCCACCACTGCCGGCCCGGAAGCCCTGAAACGCGACAAGAATCGGACCGAAAAGTGCATGGCGCTTTTCGGATGAATCCGGTACTTCAGGTAAGGCGCGGGTATAGCTCAGTGGTAGAGCAGCAGCCTTCCAAGCTGAATATGCGGGTTCGATTCCCGCTACCCGCTCCAGACACTCATCCCATCACCGGCAAGCCGAGACACTGCGCACGAGGCGCAGCGCTCCAATTGTCGTGGCCGTGCCGCCTCAGCTGTTGAACGCGGTGGCGACCTGGTGCTGCTGCGGCACCTGGCCGTTCGGCGTCAGTCTGTCGACGATGCCGGGCAGGGCGGTGGACAGTTGCTTGAGCAGTTCCTGCTCGTCCAGCCCGGTCCGTTGCGCGATCTCGCGAATGATCTGCGGTCCGATCGCGGCGCCAAGATCGTTGGCGTTGATCGGCTGGTTCTGCCCGGTGCCGACCCAGGAGTCGGCGGCATTGCCGTGGCCAGCATTTCTGAGCTTGTCGAGCAGGCCGCCCAAGCCGCCAGCCAGGCCACCATCGGCGGATGTGGTTTCCGTCGGGACGGGGGCGGTCGGAGCGGGCGCGGGAGACTGTTCTGGCGCTTCGGCACTTCTGCCGCTCAGCATCTTGCCGACCAGCAATGCGCCGAGCGCGATCATCAGGGGTTTGGTGATGTTGCCGCCGGGAACGGCATTGTCAAAAAGTCCCATAGTGGATCCTCCATAGCGACCAAGGCCCGACCCCTCCTCAACAATGAAGCATTCGGGCGGAATTTCAAGCTGGCTTGAGGTTTTGACAATCCTATGAAAATGTTCGGCTGGCGAGGGGATGGAGAGGAAAAAATGGGTATCATCAGCTGGATCATTCTCGGCGTGGTCGCCGGCTTCATAGGCAGCAAGATCGTCAACAAGACCGGCCAGGGTGTCATCATGGACATCGTGCTTGGCATCGTCGGCGCCATTGTCGGCGGTCTGATCTTTAGTGCCTTCGGCGCGTCAGGCGTCACCGGCCTCAACATCTACAGCCTGATCGTTGCCGTCATCGGCGCGGTGGTCGTTCTGTGGGCCTACCATCAGTTCAGCGCAAGGCGGACGCTTTAGGCGCCTGCCGATCGTCTGAGGTTTCGAGTTTCTGAAGGCAAGACCGGCTTGAGGCCGGTATGCTCAGCAGTGGCTTGCCTATGGCATCGGGGCGGCGAAAAGCAGCAATGAAACGAGGCTAGGCGACAACGGCCAGCCGGCGCTGACGCTGATCCAGCGAGACGATGGTCAGCCCGCTGCCGACGACCAGCAGAATGCCGCAAATGGCCAGCGCGTTGGGGAACTGCCCGAACACCAGCAGGCCCGAAATGACCGCCCAGACGGTGAAGCAATAGTAGAACGGCGCCACGGCGCTGGTCGGTCCGATGCGATAGGCCATGAAGATGAAGAAATGGCCGAAGATCAGGAAAAATCCAGCCCCCGCCATCAGCAGCAGGTGATGTGCCCCGGGCATGACCCAACGCTCGGAAACCAGATGCGCGGCGCCGGCGCCGATCAGCACCACCACGACGGCGGAGATCGCCACGATCATCCCCGGCACCTCGGCCGCGACCCGCCGGCCGGCAAGGTCGCGCGCCGCCGCGAATGTGGCATTGCCGAGCGCCAGCAGGGCGTAGACCGAAATGCCTTGCATGGTCGGCTGCGCCACCATCAGCGCGCCGACGAAGCCGAGCCCGATCAGCGCCATACGTCGGCCGCCGATCCGCTCGCCAAACAGGATCGAGGAGCCGACCAGCATCAAGAGCGGCGTGATCTGTCCGAGCGCGGTGGAATCGGCGATCTGCATGTTGGCGAGCGCGACGACATAGCAAAGGATCGCCGCCAGCTCGAGCACGTTCCGGCTCAGTACGCGCTTGTCGAAGATCAGCGGGATCTGCTTGCCGTAGCCCAGCGCGAACAGCAGCGGGAAGCCCCAGAGGGCTGCCGCGGCACCGCGCAGAAACAGCACTTCGTAGGACGGCAGGCCTGCCGTCGCGAGCTTCATCATCGTGTCGTTGACGAGATACGACCCCGTCGAGACGATCATGAACAGCGGGCCGCGGATAGAGGCAGGGATGAAATGCATCCGGCCACAAGATCAGAGGCGGGTGGTGGCGGCAAGAGGTGCCAATGGGGCAGCGCCGCTCAGCAACGCCACCAATTCGCTCTGACGGCCGGTGCCGGTCTTGTAGAAGACACGCTCAAGGTAGGTACGGGCGGTTTTGACCGTGATCCCGTGGTCAAGTGCCGCCGCTTTCAGCGGACGGCCGGATACCAGCGATGCGGCAAGCTTTGCCTCGGCCGGAGACAGATCGAAGAGCGCGCTCAGAATTTGCGGCGACGGCTCTTGGTTGCCCATGCGGATCGACGCTGCAACGACAAGGATGTTTGCACCTGCGAATATGTCCCTTGCCGATCGGCGAAGCGGCAACACATGCAGGACGACAGCGGGCTGATCGATCGTCTGGCGAACGGGAATGGACCTGACGATTGGCACGATGGCAGCCGAAGTGCTCCTGACTGCCTCCTGGAACAACAAATCGGCTTTCGGATCGCCGATTGCCAAGCCGTCATACGCCAACGGCTGAAAAATGGACGGCAATGCATCGAACAGTCCGTTGGTGGCAACGACCTGTCCGCCGTCCGACATGACCGCGGCGGGAAGCCCAACGCTCTGCAGGGCCGATACGGTGGCCAACGCCCGCTCCAGGCCAAGCCTTGCCGCAACAAGCCCGGCGCGGGCAAGATGCGGGCGAAGTACGTTGAGCGAGGCGATGGAGGCCGGGTCATGCGGACCGTCCTGCAGACGACGCTCCACACTGTAGATCACGACCTCGCCATTGGTCATCGGTATGACCATGCCGGTTTGCCAGCCCAATCCGTACCGGATCAATTCGTGTCTCATCGGATCGGTTTCCAATTCGTCCGGACTGAAGAGTTCGACGTCGCGAAGAAACCCATCGACACTAGGCTTCCAGCGCAACGGACGATCGTTGTTTCGCCACGCGTCGGAAGAGAATTCAATCAGCGCATCCATAATCGATGCCGATGCCGCAAACCGCGGCGGATGAGCCTCGCTGGCGACCAGCAAGGCGCCGCCTACCGATCCCGACATCGTGCTCAGGCCGTCAAGCACCACCGGCCACAGCTCTGGCACGAATGCGGCTTCGTAGATTCGGTCGACCAGATCTTCCATGAAAGTTGCCCCTCAATCGGCAAGGGAACGAACGATCCGCCCAGCCATCGCGCCAGCGATATGAATGACCTGTATCGGCTGAGCAAACCAGATATTCGCCATATCGACAAGCGCCCGATCCTCGGCTTCGGATCCAGTATGCAACGCCCATTCCATTTGACGGTTCGCCTTCCTATATCAGCGTCATATCCCGCAATCGGATCGATGGTTCGGACTGAGTGAGACGGCACCCGGCCAAAAGACGCTTGTGTTTTTTGGCCTTTGTCGCTAATCGCCCCGCATTCGACTGAACTGAAGGTCTTCGACCGAACTGAAGATCCGGGCCGTCCAAGGAAAGAGACAATGGCAAAAGGTAAATTCGAGCGTAACAAGCCTCACGTGAACATCGGCACGATTGGCCACGTCGACCATGGCAAGACGTCGCT
>NZ_JBVVQM010000009.1:0-310051 GCF_055811155.1 Mesorhizobium sp. WSM4822
CCCCCCCCCCCCCCCCCCCCCCCCCCCCCCCCCCCCCCCCCCCCCCCCCCCCCGGGGGGGGGGGGGCGGGCCCCCCCGCGCGGGGGGGGGGGGGGCCCCCCCCACGCCGGCGCCAGACCCCCACCCCGTCGAACGATCTCCGCTTCGCTCCGGCCGCTCGCCGACCCTCCCCACAAGGGGGAGGGTGAAAGGGCGCTGATGCAAAATGCCTGTCGCAGTGCTTGCGCAAGTGCCGCCGAACAGGCCAGTTTGCGCCTGAAGAATCGGTGAGAGCGCGATGACCATCCACACCATCAAGGCCCGGGGCATTTCGGTTTCGCTCGACCTCACGGTCGGCCATATCGCCGATATGGTCGTCGAGGGCGGCGGGCGGCAGCTGAAGCCGCTGCATCGCGCGCCCTGGGTCGATGCGGGCGAGACGCTGCCGGACAATCTGCCGGAAGGTACGGTTCGGCTGTCCGGCGATTTTCTCTGCGCGCCGTTTTCGCGCAGCGATGTCGAGGAGGCGCCGCTGCATGGCTGGCCGGCCAACAGCGCCTGGGATGTGGTCGATAGTGCTGCTACAGGGGATGGCTGGCGAGCCGTCTACCGCCTGCGGCACAAGGTGATGGGCGCTTCGGTCGACAAGATCCTGACGCTGCGCGACGGCCATCCCTTCCTCTACCAGGAGCATAAGTTTTCCGGTGGCCAGGGTGCGATTTCGGTCGCCCATCACCCTATGACGGCAATGACCGGCGGCGGCAGGCTGGCCTTTTCACCGAAACGGTTTGCCGCGACGCTTGACGACCCACTGGAGCCGGATCCCGCACGCGGCCGCTTCCTGCTGGCCTATCCGGCACGATCCGCCGATCTCGGCCGTTTTCCCGCCGCCGGCGGCGGCACGTTCGACCTGACGGAATACCGCATGGGCGACCTGCGCGAGGATTTTATCACCCTGGTCGAGGCCGATCATGCGGGGCCGGGCTGGACGGCACTGGCGCGCCAGGCCGAGGACGATCTGGTGCTGGTGCTGAAGAACCCGGCCGAACTGCCTATCACCATGCTGTGGTTCAGCAATGGCGGGCGCGACTACGCGCCGTGGAGCGGCCGCCACCTGGGCGTGCTCGGCATCGAGGATGGCCGCGCCGCCGTCGGCCATGCCGCCTCGATCGGCGACAACTGGCTGAGGCGCGAAGGGGTAGCGACCGCCTTTGCGCTGGGCGAAAGCCAAAGCGTTTCCTTTCGCCATGTCATCGGCGCCATGCCGCTATCTGGCGGCGAGCCACCGCAAGCGGTTACCACGGCGGATGGCCGCATACGACTGGTGACGGGCGGCGCGGCGCGGGAGGTTCCCTTCGACAGCGATTTCCTGCGTATTGGGCAGCCTGTGGCTGCCTGAACGAACAGCACAGTTGACTTCTGTTCGTTCAAGGGTTCCCATCAATTGCCAAAGTTGGCGCCGCCCCTCACCTGCCTGCCGGCACCCTCTCCCCGTATAGTGACGGGGAGAGGGGTGCTCTCATCACCGATTTCGCCAACTACCAGCGTTACAGAGTAGGCGCCGAGATTGCGGCTGGCCCCTTCTCCCCGTCACTATACGGGGAGAAGTGCCCGGCAGGGCGATGAGGGGCGGCGCCAACTTTGGCAAAAGACCGCCTCCAATAGCTCAAACCCCGATTTGAAATTTCCGCCAACTGCCGACAAGATACAGCGGAAATTATCGTGCCGATCATCCAGGCCGGAGAGGCTCTCATGTCCGAAATCGCCCATCTCGCCGCCACCATCTTCAAACGCGCCGGCAAGGCAAAGCGCTTCATCGTCGCCATTGCCGGTCCACCAGGCTCCGGCAAGTCGACGCTGTCGGCAAGGCTGCATGAACTGCTGCCCGAAGGTGCTTCGGAAGTCGTGCCGATGGACGGCTTCCACTATGACGACGCAGTGCTCGAGCGGCGCGGCCTGCGCGCGCGCAAGGGCGCGCCGGAAACCTTCGACTTTGCCGGGTTTGAGGCCCTGCTGAAGCGTATCCGTGCCGGCGAACCCGACATCGCCATCCCGGTCTTCGACCGCAGCATGGAACTGTCACGCGCCGCTGCTTCGATCGTCGCCACGCAAACCAAGTTCATCCTGGTCGAGGGCAACTATCTGCTGCTCGACGAAGAGCCATGGTCGCGGCTGGCGCCGCTGTTCGATTTCTCGATCTTCGTCGACGTGCCGCGCAACGAGCTCGAGCGCCGCCTGATGGAGCGCTGGCACGGACATGGCCGCTCCGATGAAGATGCGCGCGCCTGGATCGCGTCCAACGATCTGCCCAACATCGAGCGCGTGCTCGCGCGGCGCCGGGCTGCCGATCTTGTGATCGGCCGTTCCGCTTGATTCGACGGATTGCGCAAGGGGAACCTTAAGACTTTCAGGCCGTTATCCCGACACGGCAATTGTGCCAAAAGAGGGATTCGGTCCAATGGCAATCAAGGCAAGAAAGCCCGCGCCCGCCAAGGGCAAGGCGACCCAATCCAAGGCCGGCGCCGGCCCGGCGATGACAGCCCGTTCGAAGGACGCCAAGCCGACCTTCGGCAAGGCAGCGCCGAAGAAAGTGGTGCCGACCGCAGCGAAAGCCGCGCCGAAAGCCGCAAAGCCGAAGAAGCCCGCGAGTTCCAGCGACTCCCTGAGCGGCAGTGCGATGCGCACGGCCAAGGCGACGGCCAACGTCGCTGCCGGCGCGGTCATGGTCGCCGCCCGAGGTGCTGCGTCGCTCGCCGCTTCCGTCATGGGCAAAGGCGGTTCGAAGGCCAAAGCGAAGGCCAAATAGCCGCGCTTCGGAGGCTGGCTATCCCTTGGCGGGGATGGTCAGGCCTTTCTGCACCGCCGGCCGCGCCAGGCCGCGCTCCAGCCATGTCGAGACACTGACGAAATCGTCGAAGCCGACGAGTTCGCGCGCTTCGTAGAAACCGATCAGGTTGCGCACCCAGCCGAGCAGCGAGATGTCGGCGATGGTGTAGTCATTGCCCATGATCCACTTGCGCCCCTTCAGCCTGCCGTCGAGCACACCGAGCAGTCGCTTTGACTCGTCGCGATAACGCTCCAGCGGGCGTTTGTCGGCGATCTCGCGACCGGCGAATTTGTGGAAGAAGCCGACCTGGCCGAACATCGGCCCGACCGACGCCATCTGGAAGAACACCCACTGGATGGTCTCGTAGCGGCGCGCGGCGTCCACAGGCATAAGCAGGCCGGTCTTTTCAGCGAGGTAGAGCAGGATGGCGCCGGATTCGAACAGGCCGATCGGCTTGCCGTCCGGACCGTTCGGATCGATGATCGCCGGTATCTTGCCGTTGGGGTTGAGCGACAGGAATTCCGGTGTCCAGCTTTCGTTCTTGCCGATGTTGACCAGATGCGGCTCATAGGGCAGGCCGAGCTCCTCCAGGGCGATCGATATCTTCACGCCGTTCGGCGTTGTCGCCGAATAGAGCTGGAGCTGGTCCGGATGCTTGGCCGGCCAACGCGTTGCGATCGGAAAGGCGGACAGGTCTGCCATGGAAACTCCTGAATGGGGATCGCGCCGAGCGGCGCGGTCTTGGCGGGTCGGCCAAGGATT
This sequence comes from Mesorhizobium sp. WSM4822, assembly GCF_055811155.1. Taxonomy (NCBI): domain Bacteria; kingdom Pseudomonadati; phylum Pseudomonadota; class Alphaproteobacteria; order Hyphomicrobiales; family Phyllobacteriaceae; genus Mesorhizobium; species Mesorhizobium sp. WSM4822. Next base: position 3,569 of record NZ_JBVVQM010000009.1, read on the forward strand.
AGACGCGGCGCACGGCACGATCAATATGGCGGTGAAGGTTTCGTCGTGCACGAACAGTCAACGGAATGGTCTGCCTGGGGCAGATCGCGCGCCCCTTAGATCAGACGGCCTTGAAGGCCAGCACGGCATTGGTGCCGCCGAACGCGAAGCCGTTGCTGATCGCGGCGCGCACCTTGCGCTCTCGCGGCACGTTCGGCGTGACGTCGAGGTCGCAATCGGGATCGGCCTCGCGAAAATTGGCCGTCGGCGGCACGATGCCTTCGCGGATCGCCATCACGCAGGCGATCATCTCCAGCGCCCCCGATGCGCCGAGGCAATGGGCGTGCATCGATTTGGTCGACGACACCGAAAGCTTGTAGGCATGGTCGCCGAAGACGCGCTTGATCGCTGCCGTCTCGATCTGGTCGTTGGCCTTGGTGCCGGTGCCATGGGCATTGAGGTAGTCGACATCCTCGGGATTGAAGCCGGCATCGGCCAGGCAGGCGCGCATGGCCGCCGTCGGCCCTTCGACGGTCGGCGCGACAATGTCGGAGGCATCGGCGGAGAGGCCGGCGCCGGCGACCTCGGCAAGGATGGTGGCGCCGCGCGCCATGGCATGCTCGTAGGTTTCCAGGACCGCCATGCCGGCCCCCTCGCCGAGCGACAGGCCCTGGCGGTCGGCCGAGAATGGCCGGCAGGTGTCGGGCGCCAGCACGCGCAATGCTTCCCAGCCCTTCAGGATGCCCCAGACCAGCGGCGCATCGGTGCCGCCGGCGACCATCACATCGGCGCGGCCAAGCCTGATCTGGTCGACGGCCGAGGCGATGGCGTGGTTGGAGGAGGAGCAGGCAGAGGTGACGCCGAAGACCGGCCCGCGCAGACCCAGATTCATGCTGACATGGCCGGAGGCCGCACTTGGCATGACCTTTGGCACGGTGAAGATACCGGCGCGGTTCTTGCCCTCGACCAGGATGGCGCGATAGCTCTCTTCGATCGCCTCCCAGCCACAGACGCCGACACCGACGACGGTGCCCATCCGATAGGTGGTGTTCTCGTTCGAAACCAGGCCGGCCTGCTGCATGGCTTCCCTGGCTGCGATGGTCGCCAGCAGGCTGAAGCGGTCCATCGACACGGTCTGCTTGCGGTCGATTCCGTGATCGGGAAGCGCCTTGATTTCGCAGCCGACCTTGACCTTCAAATCATGCAGTTGGGGACTTGTGATCTGGCCGATGGCCGAGCGGCCGGCGCGCATCTCGTTCCAGATCGCGGGCGCGCTGGTGCCGAGCCCGCAAATGCCGCCCATGCCGGTGATGACAACGCGCTGCCGCATTCAGTTCAGGCTTTTTTCGCGATCAGCGCGCGCACAGCTTCGACCATGTCGCCGACATTCTTCAGATTGCTCCAGGCGTCGACCGTGTTCATCTCGATCTCGATGCCATACTCTTCCTCAAGATCGAAGATAATCTCCGTCAGCTCGAGCGAATGGATGCCAAGCGAGGTCAATTCGGTGGTGGTGGTGATTTCTTCGCCGCCCGGCTCGGCATGAGCCTTGATCTTCGCGATGATATCCGTTGCCAGCTGGTCGGCCATTCGGTTCCTTCCCCACTATCTCGACGTTTCCCGACGCCAACTGAGCAGCGCCCCTTTTTCTCCTGGTATCAAGCCGCCGTCGTCGTTTACTACCCCCGCCAAGCGCAGCATGACCGTACCAAGGTGGTTCCCTCTATAGAAACCGAAACGTTGTCAAGCAACAAGCTATATCGAACTCCATATCGACAAAGCCGACGGAGTGCTTAACGTGCAGGCATGGATATGGGCGAACCTAGCGGCGAACTTGACGGGATTTCGACGCAGCGCGTTGCGGGCGTCGCGCGGCTTTCCTGCGCGCTCAGTGAGGGCCGCACGCGCCTGCGGCGCCTCTATCAGGACGGCGCCGCCAAGATAAGAATGCCGGCCGTCTCGACCGATCCGCTCGAAGCGGTGCTGATCAACACCGCCGGCGGGATGACCGGCGGCGACCGTATCGCCTGGGAGGTGGATGTCGGCGCGACCGCTTCGGCATCGATCACCACCCAGGCCTGCGAGAAGATCTACCGGGCGGCATCCAACCGTGCCGAAGTGCGGGTCAATTTGTCGGTCGGCGAAAATGGCCGCATCGCCTGGCTGCCGCAGGAAACCATCGTCTTCGACCGGGCGGCCTTTGCCCGCACGCTCGACGTCGAGCTTGCCGTCGGCGCCGAGGCGCTGGTGCTGGAAGCCGCCGTCTTCGGCCGCCTGGCGATGGGCGAGCGCGCCACGCAGGGCAACTTCCATGACCGCTGGCGTGTGCGCCAGGATGGCGCCCTCATTCATGCCGAGGATTTCCGCATCGGACCCGATATCGCCGCTACGCTCGACCGCCCGGCGGTTGCCGGCGGCGCGATCGCGGTGGCGACGCTGCTTCTGGTGTCGCCACGCGCCGAGGCCCTGCTCGACCGGGTTCTGGAGATCGTCGGCGACCACGGCAGCGCCAGCGTCTGGAGCGTGAAGAAATCTGGCAAGCTTCTTGCGAGGCTCTACGCCGGGGACGGCTACCGGCTGCGCCAGCGGCTGGTTCCACTCGTCGAATTGCTTAACGGAAGGGCGGGGTTGCCCAAATTATGGTCACTCTAGGCCTGTCTCTACCAATCCAGGGAAACGCATGAACCTGACGCCGAGGGAAAAGGACAAGCTGCTGATCGCCATGGCAGCGATCGTGGCGCGCAAGCGGCTCGAACGCGGCGTCAAGCTCAACCATCCGGAAGCGATCGCGCTGATCACCGACTTCGTCGTAGAAGGCGCCCGCGACGGCCGTCCGGTCGCCGAACTGATGGAAGCCGGCGCTCATATCGTCAGCCGCGCGCAAGTCATGGAAGGCATCGCCGAGATGATCCATGACGTGCAGGTCGAGGCGACTTTTCCCGACGGCACCAAGCTGGTGACCGTGCACGAACCGATCCGTTGAGGAGGACAGGATGCTGGAGCTGCGTCCCAACTGCGAATGCTGCGACAAGGACCTGCCGCCGGAGGCGACGGATGCGCTGATCTGCACCTTCGAGTGCACCTTTTGCGCCGGATGCGTGGAACAGGTGTTGGGCGGCATCTGCCCCAATTGCGGCGGTGGTTTTTCGGCGCGGCCGATCCGCCCGCCAGCGATGCTGAAGAAATATCCGGCGTCGAGCAAACGCGTTCTCAAGGCTGAAGGCTGCGGTCCCAGCAAGGCGGCGTAAACACCAGACCGAGCAAAACGAAAGGCAAATAGAATGATCCCTGCCAAACGCCTCTGCCTGTCGGCGATCCTGCTGCTGGCCGCTGCCATGCCGGCCTATGCTCATGTCGGCATCGGCACGGCCTCCTCCTTCACGGCCGGCTTCATGCACCCGCTTTCCGGGCTCGATCATATGACGGTGATGGTCGCGGTCGGGCTGTGGGCGGCGCTCAAGGGCGGCAAGGCGGTTCTTGCCTGGCCGGCGGCCTTTGTCTGCGTCATACTGGTCGGCGGCGCGCTCGGCATGCTGCACATGCCGCTGCCCTTCGTCGAACCGGGCATACTGGCATCGGTCGTGACGCTCGGGCTGCTGGTGGCGCTGGCGATCGATCTGCCGGTCTCGGCCGGGGTCGCCATCATCGGCCTGTTCGCACTTTTCCACGGCCACGCGCATGGCACCGAGGTGCCGGAGAATGCCGGCGGGCTTGAATACATGGCCGGCTTTGCCATCGCCACGCTGTTGCTGCATGCCGCCGGCATCGCTGCCGGTCTCAGTCTCGGCATCCGGTTCCGTGGAGTGGCCCGTGCTGCCGGTGCCGCCTGTGCGGCGATCGGCATCGGTCTCGCCTTCGGCATCGTGTGAGGGCGACCATGATCCCTGGTGAAATCATCACGGTGGGCGGCGACATCGAGCTCAACAAGGGCCTGCCGACCGTCACCCTGAAAGTCGCCAACAGCGGCGACCGGCCGATCCAGGTCGGTAGCCACTACCATTTCTTCGAGACCAATGAGGGGCTGAAATTCGACCGCGAGCGCGCCAGGGGCATGCGTCTCGACATTGCCGCGGGCACGGCGATGCGTTTCGAGCCGGGCCAGGAGCGCGACGTCACGCTGGTGCCGCTCGGCGGCAAACGCGAGGTCTACGGATTTCAGCAGAAGGTGATGGGCAAGCTGTGAGATCTTCCGGCGCGCTCAGCTCAGTTCGATGGCTTGGCCGCGGCGTAGATGACGATCTTTCCGGGATCGCCGAATTCGACGGCAAGGACATCCTGCGCCTGCACGCGCCGCGATTCGATGGCGTTGAACAGCAGCGCGTTGGCCTCGATCTCCTTGCGCAGCTCGGTGATGTCGTCCTGATGCTGCTTGACCTTGCTTTCGATCTCCGGTGGCGGGCCGCCTTCGCTGCGCGCGGCATCGGTGAGGAACACGATGTCGACCTTGTCGAGCTTGGACGTCTTGCGCACCGTACCGATGTTTTCACGCGTGCGGTCGATCGCCGTGTTGACGCTGCGGGCCTCAGCGGTGGCCTTGGCCTCTTCCTGCTTGACCTGCGAGCCGACGATGCGGTTGACGGTCTCCGTGCTTTCGAGCCCTTGCGCCTTCAATCCGGTAGCAGGACCAGCAGCCGCCAGGAACGCCGTGGCGGCGACTGCCTGCATTCTGATCGAGAAAGAAGTGATCGCCATCGCTCGCTCCTGAGAGAAGTCGTTTCGGGACGCGGGTTAGCGCGAAAAGAACAAAACGAATCCGGCCCGGCGAAGGTTCCTTTCCCTATCCGGCCGGCAGGCCGAATGCCGGCCCGCCGTGCCGTCTCGTCAGCTCGCCTTCTTGGTGATCAGGGTCAGTGCGCCATTGGGTTCCATACTGGCCGCGACCACCTGCGCCGAGGTCATTCCCTTGGCCTCCAGCGCCGACTTCACCTTGGGCGTGGCGTCGATCGAGCTGCGCAGTTTCTTCAAGCCGTCATCGCCGCGCTGGGCGATCACCTGGTTGACCTGCGTCTGGGTGTCCTTTGGCAGCTCCGTGATGTCGACGATGTTGACGCTCTGGATCGTCGGCACCGCCGGCTGAGCTTGAGGTGTGGCTGGAGCAGGCGTTGCCGGCGCCGGAGCGGGCTGTGGCGCGGGTTGCTGCTGGGCACTGGCGGCGCCAGCCAGCAGGCTGGCAGCGGCGGCAAGAACTATCGTTTTGCGCATGGATTTTCCTTTCCATCGATTGGCAAACGGTCGGTCTGGGGTGACCCCCTAACCTCAACCGCCAAATGGGATCAGAAGGTGTCGCCCAGCGGGTCATTGCGTGACCATAGGATGGCAGCAATGTGCAGCACCGCTTCAATCCAACCGCATTTCAGGAGCAATCGCTGATGGCCAGAATTACCCGCGCCGCCTATGCGCAGATGTATGGCCCGACGGTCGGCGACAAAGTGCGCCTTGCCGACACCGAACTGTTCATCGAGGTCGAGAAGGATCTCACCATCCATGGCGAAGAGGTGAAATTCGGCGGCGGCAAGGTAATCCGTGACGGCATGGGCCAGAGCCAGGTTTCCAGGGCGCAAGGCGCCGTCGATACCGTGATCACCAACGCGCTGGTGGTGGACGCCAGCGCCGGCATCTTCAAGGCCGATATCGGGCTTCGCGACGGCCGTATCGCGGCCATCGGCAAGGCCGGCAATCCGGACACCCAGGACGGTGTCACCATCATCATCGGTCCGGGCACCGAGATCATCGCCGGCGAAGGCAAGATCCTGACGGCAGGCGGCTTCGACGCGCATATCCACTTCATCTGCCCGCAGCAGATCGAGGAAGCGCTGATGTCAGGCATCACCACCATGCTCGGCGGCGGCACCGGTCCGGCGCACGGCACGCTGGCCACCACCTGTACGCCGGGACCATGGCACATGGCCCGCATGATCCAGTCCTTCGATGCCTTCCCGATGAACATCGGCCTGTCGGGCAAGGGCAATGCCTCCCTGCCCGCCGCGCTTGAGGAAATGGTGCTGGGCGGCGCCTGCTCGCTGAAGCTGCACGAAGACTGGGGCACGACGCCGGCGGCCATCGATTGCTGCCTGTCGGTCGCCGACGACTACGACGTGCAGGTGATGATCCATACCGATACGCTGAACGAATCCGGCTTTGTCGAGAACACGGTCGCCGCCATCAAAGGCCGCACCATTCATGCCTTCCACACCGAGGGTGCCGGCGGCGGCCACGCACCTGACATCATCAAGGTCTGCGGCCTGCCCAACGTCATCCCGTCCTCGACCAACCCGACGCGGCCCTACACGGTCAACACGCTGGCCGAGCATCTCGACATGCTGATGGTCTGCCATCATTTGTCGCCGTCGATCCCTGAGGACATCGCCTTTGCCGAAAGCCGCATCCGCAAGGAGACCATCGCGGCGGAAGACATTTTGCACGACATCGGCGCCTTCTCGATCATCTCGTCGGATTCGCAGGCCATGGGCCGTGTCGGCGAAGTCGCGATCCGCACCTGGCAGACCGCCGACAAGATGAAGCGCCAGCGCGGCTCGCTGCCGCAGGAGACCGGCAACAACGACAATTTCCGCGTCCGCCGCTACATCGCCAAATACACGATCAACCCGGCCATCGCGCATGGGCTGTCGAAAGACATCGGCTCGATCGCGGTCGGCAAGCGCGCCGACCTGGTGCTGTGGAACCCGGCCTTCTTCGGCGTCAAGCCGGACATGGTGCTGATCGGCGGCATGATCGCCGCAGCACCGATGGGCGACCCCAACGCCTCGATCCCGACGCCGCAGCCGATGCACTACCGGCCGATGTTTGGCGCCTATGGCAAGGCCAGGACCAACTCGTCGGTGACCTTCGTTTCGAAAGCCGCGCTCGAATCAGGCCTGCACGGCAGGCTCGGCGTCGACAAGCAGTTCGTCGCCGTCGAAAACACCCGTGGCGGCATCGGCAAGCATTCGATGGTGCTCAACGACGCCACGCCGCATGTCGAGGTCGATCCCGAAACCTACGAGGTCCGGGCCGATGGTGAATTGCTCACCTGCGAGCCGGCAACGGTGCTGCCGATGGCGCAAAGATATTTTCTCTTCTAGGATTGGCGTTCCCGAGAAATATCGGACGCATCATGGACGAGCAAAAGAAACTGGCTTTAATTTCGAGAATGGGCGCAGTGCAAAAATACAATGGCGGCGTCGCTCCGCTCGCCATGCCACTTGTGACATTGGAAGAATATTTCGATGGGGCTGAAGGCGGAGCCGGATTGCTGTGCAACAGTGCTGAAGCGCCAGACAATGATACGGTTCTAGCCGCCTTTCAGGCGATACGGAAAAGGTCTGAAGTCCACGACGTCCGGATAGCGATCGTGCAATGTGACGATGGAGAATGGCCATTCTCCGACAAGGTCGTCATCACAACGCGTGCCGCCGAAGAACATGTCATTGGCTGGCTGCCCTCAGGCTTTGAGCCGGACGAAACCTGGGAGGGAGATGTTGATCACCTGCCCGCCGAGCAGATTGAAGTTCCGGCCGGCTACCGAAAGCTGTGGCTTTGGTATGATTAGCCGAAATTGTCGAAGCAGCTGGTAAGGCACACGAATGACCACCGAAATCGCCTCCCCCCACGACATTTTCCCGCATATCCGCATCGTCATGGGCATGGTGATCGGGCTTGGCGTCGCCCGCCTGCTGTCGGGGGTGGCGCGCATCGTCCAGCATCCCGGCCAGTACAAGCTCTATCCCGTGCATCTGGCCTGGGTCGTCTCGGTGCTCCTGATGCTGGTGCATTTCTGGTGGTGGGAGTTCGGCCTCTACGCCATCGAAACCTGGACCTTCGGCAAATATTTGTTCATCATCTTCTACGCGATCACGCTGTTCCTGCTGTGCGCGCTTTTGTTTCCCGATTCGATGCTGGACTACACCAGCTACGAGGATTTCTTCTATTCGCGCCGTGCTTGGTTCTTCGGCCTGCTGGCTGCGACCTACCTGCTCGACGTGATCGACACGCTGCTGAAAGGGCCAGAGCATTTCGCCCGCTTCGGCAGCGAGTATCTGTTCCGCACGCCGGTCTTCGTTGCGCTGTGTATCGTCGCGATCCTGGTGCGCGATCGCCGCTTCCACATCGCCTTCGTCACGGCGGCGCTTATCTACCAGATATCGTTCATCCTGCGGCTCTTCGACACCATCGTCTGAACGAACGCGATGGTCTAGCTTGTTGGGGAAAGGCAGGGTTCGACATGTACAAGGCCGTCGGATCGCGCGGATCCCGGGTCAGCCGCGCGTCAACGCCTATTTCGACCGCGTGCTGGCACGGCCCGCCCGTGCACGGGCGCAAGCAAATGGGGGATCCATGAAATGAAGCTCAACCTCAACACCGACTTCACCAAATTCCCGCGCGCCGTCTCCGTACTGTCCGCCGGCAATGCCGGAACCACCCTATCGTTGGGCCGGGCCATTCTCGCCCATGACGAGCGGCATCTGCGCCGCCGCGCCATCGAGCTTGCCGACGGCAGCAAGGTGCTGGTCGACCTGCCCGAACCCGTCGCCTTGAACGATGGCGACCGGCTGGTGCTGGAGGATGGCGGCCATGTCGAGGTCGTCGCGGCGGCGGAAGAGGTCTATGACATCCGCGCCCGCGACGGCGTGCATCTGGCCGAACTCGCCTGGCACATCGGCAACCGTCATCTCGCAGCAAGCATCGAGGCCGGGCGCATCCTCATCCTGCGCGACCATGTTATCAAGGCGATGCTGGAGGGGCTGGGCGCCACGGTGGCCGACGTTTCCGAACCGTTCAAGCCGGTGCGCGGCGCCTACTCCGGGCATGGCGGGCCAAGCCACGATCACGGCCATGCGCATGCGCATAGCCACGCCGAAGCGCACAGCCATTCTCATGACGAAGCGCATTCCCATTCGCACAGTCACGCCGGCCATCACCACAACCATGACTGACCAGCCTTCGAATATCGCCCTGCTGCGGCTGATGGCGTGGCTGTCGCCTGCCTTTCCGGTCGGCGGCTTTTCCTACAGCCATGGCCTCGAACGCGCGGCGCATGACGGGCTGGTTGCCGATGCCGAAAGCCTTGCCGACTGGCTGGAAACGCTTGTCGAGATCGGTTCGGGCTGGAACGATGCCGTGCTGTTTGCCGAGAGCTGGCGCCGCGCACGCCACGCCGGTGATCTCGATGAAGTGGCGGCACTCGCCGAGGCGCTCGCCGGCTCGCGCGAACGCCATACCGAAACCATGCTGCAGGGTGCGGCCTTCCTCAAAGCGGCGGCGGCCTGGCCTAATCCGGTGCTGGCGCGCTTGCCGGCCGAATGCGCCTATTGCGTCGCCGTCGGCGCCATTGCCGGCGGCAACGGCATCGTGCTTCAGGACGCACTGTCGGCCTTCCTGCAAACCTTCTTCTCCAACCTCGTGCAGGCAGCGATCCGGCTTGGCATCGTCGGCCAGAGCGGCGCGACCACCTTGTTAGCCGGCTTCGAGCCGCTGGCGCTGGTGACCGCAAGCCGCGCCGCGCGCTCGACATTGGACGATCTCGGCGGCTGTGCCTTCGTCTCCGATGTCATGGCGATGAAGCATGAAACCCAGTATTCGCGACTGTTCCGCTCATGATTTTTCTCGCCTTCGCGCTCTCCCTTGTGCTGCTGCTGATCACCGCGCTGCATGTTTATTGGGGCCTTGGCGGCATCTGGCCGGGCAAGGATGCGGCCTCTTGCGCTCGCGCCGTGGTCGGCTTTCGCGGCGTCGATGAGATGCCGACGCCGTTCGCCAGTTTCGCCGTTGCCGCGTGTCTCTGCCTCGCGACACTATGGCCGCTGGCGCTCATGGGCGTCTTTGCCTCGCCCTTTCCCCGGGAAGGCCTCGCCGCCACTTCGCTGCTCATCGGCCTGGTGTTCCTGGGTCGCGGCATAGCCGGCTTCACGCCATGGTGGCGGCGGCTGGCGCCGGAACAACCTTTCGCGCGGCTCGACCTGCGCTATTACTCGCCGCTGTGCCTGCTGATCGGGCTCAGCTTTGCCATCCTCGCCATCACGGAGTTTCCGACATGACACAGACAAATGGCCCGCTGCGCGTCGGCATTGGCGGCCCGGTCGGTTCGGGCAAGACGACGCTGACCGAAAAGCTGTGCAAGGCGCTGCGCGACGAGTTTTCCATCGCCGTCGTCACCAACGACATCTACACCAAGGAAGACGCCATGATGCTGGCGCGGCTGCAGGCGCTGCCCGAGGACCGCATCATGGGTGTCGAGACCGGCGGCTGCCCGCACACCGCCATCCGCGAGGATGCGTCGATCAATCTGCAGGCAATCGCCGAGATGAACCGAAAGTTTCCGGATCTCGACATCGTCTTCATCGAATCCGGCGGCGACAATCTTGCCGCGACCTTCTCGCCCGACCTCGCCGACCTGACGCTCTATGTCATCTCGGTTTGCCAGGGCGAGGAGATTCCGCGCAAGGGCGGGCCGGCGATCACCCGCTCCGATTTCCTGGTGATCAACAAGAGCGATCTTGCTCCTTACGTGAACGTCAACCTGGATGTCATGGAGAGCGACGCCGGCCGCATGCGCGGAAGACGGCCGTTTGGCTTCACCGACCTGTCGCGCAGCAAGGGGCTGCAGGAGGTGATCGATTTCATCATCGAGCATGGCGGCCTGCGAGCCGGCGCTGCCGCTGCCAGCACGGCGGCGTGAGACAGCTATCCCTGCACCAACCAAAACCGGTTGCGGGGATCGACTGGCCACGGCATTCTTGCCGAAACCGGAGGATTTTAGGATGAGCATCGCCCGCCTGCAAAAGGAAACGCTGACCAACCTGCCCTTCTATGAGGAGCGCGTCGATCTCGCCTGCGCCTTCCGCTGGACGGCACGGCTCAATATGCACGAGGCGGTCGCCAATCATTTCTCGCTGGCCGTCAATGACGACGGCACACAGTTCCTGATGAACCCCAACCAGGTGCATTTCTCGCGCATCAAGGCGAGCGACCTTCTGATGATCGATGCCAACGATCCAGAAACGCTCTCCGGCCCCAATGCGCCCGACCCGACGGCGTGGGGACTGCATGGCGCCATCCATCGCAATGTGCGCCACGCGCGCTGTGTCATGCATGTCCATTCGATCCACGCCACGGTGCTGGCATCGCTCGCTGACTCGACACTGCCGCCGATCGACCAGAATTCAGCGATGTTCTTCAATCGCCATGTCGTGGACGCGCATTATGGCGGGCTGGCCTTCGAGGAGGAGGGCGAGCGCTGCTCGCAGCTTCTCGTCGATCCCAAGGTCAAGGTGATGGTGATGGGCAATCACGGCGTGCAGGTCATCGGCGACACGGTCGCCGATGCCTTCAACCGCATGTTCTATTTCGAACGCGCCGCCGAGACCTACATCAAGGCGCTGTGGACCGGCCGCCCGCTGCGCACGCTTTCCGATGCGATCGCCGAAAAGGCGGCGAGCGAGATGGATGACTATCCCGGCCAGGCCGAACGCCATCTCAGCGAGTTGAAGGCGATCCTCGACGAGCAGGAACCGGCCTACCGGAATTGAGACCCTTCTCCCCGTCACTATACGGGGAGAAGGTGCCGGCAGGCGGATGAGGGGCGGCGCAAGCCCCGAAAGTGTGGGACGAACCAAAACTCGGCCTGACCGTGATCTCAATACGCCATGGAAAGCGCCTTCATTGTCAATCGCGGCGCCGCCCCTCATCGCCCTGCCGGGCACTTCTCCCCGTATAGTGACGGGGAGAAGGACGCTCTTATTCGCCGGTTTCGCCAATCATCGACGTCGCAGGAAGAGCCACCCACTTTCCCCAAGCTTAAAGCCCCAGTTCTGACCGCAATTCCTCGGCGCTGTTGATGACGACGGCGCCGGGCGGGCCCTCCATCGGCTTTTCCGGCCAGAAGATCGTCTTCATGCCCGCCGCCAGTCCCGCCATGGCGCCCGGCCAGCTGTCGTCGATCGCCACGGCGTGCGCAGGGTCGACATCGGCCAGATAGGCGGCGCGCAGGAACGGCTCGGCATGCGGCTTGCCTTCGCGCACATCGTTGCGGCTGATCGTCTTCATGCCGGGGTAGATCAGGCCGACCATGCTCAGATTGGCGTCGACGATCATCCGGTCCGAATTCGAGACCACGGCCTGCTGGATGCCTCTTGCACGCAGCTCGTTGAAGATCTCGATCGCGCCGGGGCGCGGCTTCAGCCCCTCGACCAACGGCAGATAATGTTCGTATTTGCGCACGATCCAGTCGTCGAAAGGCAGGTCCAGGCCGAACTCGTCGCGCATCATCTCGTAGACCGGCCAGGCGGCAACGCCGAGCACGCGCTCATGCAGATCGTCCGGCGGGACAAGGCCGACATTGCGCATCGCCGCCATCAGGGCTGCTTCGTGCAGCGGTTCGCTGTCGACCAGCGTGCCGTCCATGTCCCAGAAAACCGCTTTCGGCATCATGCGAGGCTCCTTTTTGCCATCCCTTAAAGGGTTTGAGCCGGGAGATAAACCTTCGGAGCGCAAGAACCTGCCGCCTGCCGGGACCGCGGCCAAGTCTCTTTGGCGACAGAGACCTCGTGGGAGAAGAAAAACTGGGCCGCGCTTACGTTGATGAATAGCAAGCAATTGCTCCCGAGATTGACAATTGCGCAGCAGGCCGTTCCCTGCGAAAGTGGGCATGGGCCGCTCTCATGACCGGCGGTCTCGGGAGGCAGGACCTTGAATAGCCGGCAGGATGGTGGCAGCAACAGGCTGGACGATGCGGCGCGCGCCGGCTGGCTTTATTATGTTGCCGGCAACACACAGGACCAGATCGCTTCGACGCTTGGCATTTCGCGGCAAACGGCGCAGCGGCTGGTGTCGCTGGCGGTGTCGGAGGGCTTGATCAAGGTTCGCGTCGACCATCCGATCGCCAACTGCCTCGATCTGGCGGCACGGCTGAGATCGCGCTTTGCGCTCGATCTGGTCGAGGTGGTGCCGAGCGACCCCAATTCGTCCTCGACCACGATCGGCATCGCCGAGGCGGCTGCCGCCGAGATCGAGCGGCGGCTGCGGTCACCGACCCCGATCGTCATGGCGATCGGCACCGGGCGCACGCTGAAGGCGGCGATCGAGCAGTTGCCGCCGATGGAATGCCCGCAGCACAAGGTGGTGTCGTTGACCGGCAACATCTCGCCGGACGGCTCGGCAGCCTTCTACAACGTCATCTTCACCATGGCCGACAGGGTCAAGGCGCGCTCGTTCCCGATGCCGCTGCCGGTCATCGCCTCGTCGCCGGAGGAGCGCGAGATGCTGCTCAACCAGCCGATGATCCAGCCGACGCTTGCGCTTGCCGCCGAGGCCGACGTCACCTTCATCGGCATCGGCGATCTCGGCCCCAAGGCGCCGCTCTACGAAGACGGCTTCATTTCGGAGAGCGAATTGAAGGCGCTGCAGAAGGCCGGCGGCATCGCCGAGATCGTCGGCTGGGTATTCGACAGGGAGGGCCGCATGATCGAGGGCATCACCAACGACCGGGTGTCGTCGGCGTCGCTTCCGTCACGCGAGAAATCACTGGTCATCGCACTGGCCATGGGCGAACGAAAGCTGCCAGGCATCCTGGCGGCCGCGAACCGGCGGCTGATCAACGGCCTCATCACCGATGAACGGACCGCCGCCGCCCTGCTGGCCAACATCTGACCGGAACCACACCTGATTTGCGATAAAACCAGCCGCGCTAGCTGTGCCGCCCGAAAGGGTCATTGCCATCGAGAAAACCGAGATCGCGCTGCAGATGCGGCGACAGGTCCCTGATGTCGAGATGTGCTCGTCTTTTGGCCGCGAACCAGCCGAATCCCTCCGTCAGCCACGAAAACCGGCGGTGATCCGGTGCGGGAGTGCATTTTTGCTGCGCCATGGTCATGATCGTCAACCTTCGCTATCCTGAACCCGAATGACGGGTTGACTGGGAATGTCGGTCTTGACGGCAGTCTTTGCCAATCGAACGTCGATAAGGACCCATAAGGAGGCTTTATGCCGGACCTCAGCTCTCGGCAGGTTGCACAGCTTCCGCCGCTGCAGGCGATCCGGGTGTTCGAAGCGGTGGCGCGGCATCTTTCCTTCACCAAGGCCGCCAGCGAACTTGCCATGACGCAAGCGGCGGTCAGCTATCAGATCAAGGTGCTGGAGGAACGGGTCGGCGCGCCGCTGTTCCTGCGACGACCGCGCCAGATCGCACTCACCGAGGCTGGACAGCGCCTCGCGCCGGCGGTCAGCGAGGCCTTTGCCATTCTCGGCCAGGCCTATGCCGCGGCGCGTGGCGGGGCCGACGGCTTGCTATGCGTCACGACGGTGCTGACATTCGCCTCGAACTGGCTCGCGCACCGGCTGGGGTCGTTCCAGATCGCCCATCCAGCGCTGGCGGTGCGGCTCGAAACGTCGAGCCGCCTGACCGACTTTGCCCGCGAGGATACCGATATCGCGATCCGCTCGGGCGGCGGCAAATGGCCGGGCCTGGAGGCGCACAAGCTGCTCGATGCCGACTTCACGCCGATGCTGAGCCCGAAACTCGCAGCGACCATCGGCGGCGTCAGGGAACCGGCGGACCTGTTGCGGCTGCCGATCCTCGATCCCGGCGACATCTGGTGGACGCAATGGTTCGAGGCTGCCGGCGTGCATTCACACGATCTTGCCAAGCGGCCCGGCAGCAGCATGGGCGCGCAGGCCTATGAGGCCAATGCGGCGATCGCCGGTCATGGCGTCGCGGTCCTGACCAGGGCGCTGTTCAAGGCGGAACTTGCCGACGGGCGCCTGATCCAGCCTTTCGATCTGGTTGGCGACGACGGCCATGCCTATTGGCTGGTCTACCCCGAAGCGCGCCGCAACGTGCCGAAGATCCGTGCCTTCCGCGACTGGCTGCTGGCCGAGATCGCCGGCTGACCGGCAAGCTTTCGGGCTGCACCTGGTTCTCGCAGATCTATCCGCTGCTGCCTCACTGTATCCGGCCGGGATGATTCTCGCCCTGGCAATTTCCGCTCGTCCCGGCCTGCGGTGTCGCCCGGGTGCTGCGCTGCAGCATCGAATCCGACTTGACATAATTCACGCCAAGTGAGTAATTGCCCAAAGCCAAGGCAAATGCTCATCTTGGTTCAAGGGAGGAATTTGATGAAACTTCGCACGCTCACCCTGGGCTTGTTGTCGGCCAGCACGCTTGCGTTCGCCGCACATGCCGAATCCATCACCATCGCCACCGTCAACAATGGCGATATGGTCCGCATGCAAAAGCTGACCGAGGACTTCACCAAGGCGAACCCCGACATCCAGCTCAACTGGGTCACGCTCGAAGAAAACGTGCTGCGCGAGCGCGTCACCACCGACATCGCCACCAAGGGCGGCCAGTACGACGTGATGACCATCGGTACCTACGAGGTTCCGATCTGGGCCAAGCAGAGTTGGCTGCTGCCGCTCGACAAGCTCGGCGACGACTATGACGCCAAGGACATCATCCCCGCCATCGCCGGCGGCCTTTCGGTCGACGGCAAGCTCTATGCCGCGCCCTTCTACGGCGAAAGCTCCTTCGTCATGTACCGCAAGGACCTGATGGAGAAAGCCGGACTGAAGATGCCCGACGCGCCGACCTGGGACTTCATCAGGCAGGCCGCCGACAAGATGACCGACCGCGCGAATGGCGTGAACGGTGTCTGCCTGCGCGGCAAGGCCGGCTGGGGCGAGAACATGGCCTTCCTGACCGCCATGTCGAACTCCTTCGGCGCGCGCTGGTTCGACGAGAACTGGAAGCCGCAGTTCGATCAGCCGGAATGGAAGAACACGCTGCAGTTCTATGTCGACCTGATGAAGGCCGACGGCCCCGAGGGTGCGTCCTCCAACGGCTTCAACGAAAACCTGGCGCTGTTCCAGCAGGGCAAATGCGGCATGTGGATCGACGCCACCGTCGCTGCGTCCTTCGTCTCCGATCCCAAGGCATCGCAGGTCGCAGACAAGGTTGGATATGCGCTGGCACCCGACAATGGCCTGGGCAAGCGCGGCAATTGGCTGTGGGCATGGTCGCTGGCGATCCCCGCCGGGACGCAGAAAGCCGATGCCGCCCAGAAGTTCGTCTCCTGGGCGACCAGCAAGCACTATGCCGAACTGGTCGCTTCGAAGGAAGGCTGGGCCAACGTTCCTCCGGGCACGCGCTCCTCACTCTATGCCAACGCCGAGTACCAGAAGGCGGCTCCGTTCGCCAAGATGACGCTGGACTCCATCAATGCCGCCGATCCGACGCATCCGACCGTCAAGCCGGTGCCCTATGTCGGCGTCCAGTTCGTCGCCATCCCTGAGTTCCAGGGACTTGGCACCACGGTCGGCCAGCTCTTCTCGGCGGCTCTTGCCGGCCAGTCGAGCGTCGACGATGCGCTGAAGCAGGCCCAGGACGCTGCCACCGCGGCAATGACCGAAGGCGGATACATCAAGTAAGGCTCCTCCCGGTGCCGACTGCCGGTCGCCTCCTTGACCGGCAACGGCCGCCCGAATTCCCAGTTCGGGCGGCCGCCTTTAACGCCTTTTGAAAATTCAGTCTGACCATTGAAGGGTGACCGTCATGGCTACTCAGCAGACCCGTTCGCTTGCCCGTTTCATGATGGCGCCATCCGTGGTGCTGCTGTTCGTCTGGATGATTGTGCCGCTGGTCATCACCATCTGGTTCTCCTTCCAGCAGTACAATCCGCTCAATCCGATCCGCGACGGCTTTGTCGGCTTCTCGAATTACGCGCTGTTCTATTCCAACCCGGCCTTCCTGCAGTCGATCCTCAACACGCTCACCTTGGTGGTCAGCGTGCTCCTGATCACGGTGATCGGCGGTATCCTTCTGGCGCTGCTGATCGACCAGCCGATGTGGGGCCAGGGCATCGTGCGCATCCTGGTCATTTCGCCGTTCTTCGTCATGCCGCCGGTGGCCGCATTGGTGTGGAAGAACATGATCATGCACCCGCAATATGGGGTGTTCGCCGACATAGCGCGCTTCTTCGGGGCCCAGCCGATCGACTGGTTCGGGCAGCATCCGATGCTGGCGATCATCATCATCGTCGCCTGGCAATGGCTGCCTTTCGCCACGCTCATTCTCTTGACCGCGCTGCAGTCGCTCGACGGCGAGCAGAAGGAAGCCGCCGAGATGGACGGCGCCGGCTTCATCAGCCGCTTCATCTATCTGACGCTGCCGCACATGTCGCGCGCCATCACGGTCGTCATCCTGATCCAGACGATCTTCCTTCTCTCCGTCTATGCCGAGATCCTCGTCACCACCAATGGCGGCCCGGGATACGCCTCCACCAACCTGCCCTTCCTCGTCTACCAGAAGGCGTTGCTGGAGTTCAAAATCGGCCAGGCATCCGCCGGCGGTGTGATCGCCGTCATTCTCGCCAACATCGTTGCCTTCTTCGCCATGCGCGCCGTCGGCAAGAACCTGGACAAGTAAGGGAGGCTACGATGGCACGCTCAGTCACCACCCAGCACAAGACGATTGCGACAGTTGCCGCCTGGATCGTCGCCTTGCTGATCTTCTTCCCGATCCTCTACACGATCATCACCTCGTTCAAGTCGGAGCAGGAAGCCATCCAGGGCTTCAGCATCATCCCGTCGGGAACGTTCGAGAGCTATGCCGAGGTTCAGGCGCAGAGCGGCTACTTCAAATTCTTTTTCAACTCGGTGCTGCTCTCGGTCGGCTCGACCATCCTGGCCCTGCTCGTCGCCATACCGGCGGCATGGTCGATGGCCTTCTCGCCGACCAAGCGGACCAAGGACATCTTGATGTGGATGCTGTCCACCAAGATGATGCCCGCGGTCGCGGTGCTGTTCCCGATCTACCTGATCTTCCGCGACACAGGACTGCTCGACAGCCGCATCGGCCTGATGATCATGCTGATGCTGATCAATCTGCCGATCGTGGTGTGGATGCTCTACACCTATTTCCGCGAAATCCCGGGCGAGATCCTGGAAGCGGCGCGCATGGACGGCGCATCGCTGTGGAACGAGATCATCTATGTGCTGACGCCGATGGCGGTGCCGGGCATCGCCTCGACGATGCTGCTCAACATCATCCTGGCCTGGAACGAGGCGTTCTGGACGATCCGGCTGACGACGACGGAAGCAGCACCCCTGACCGCCTTCATCAGCTCGTTCTCCAGCCCGCAAGGCCTGTTCTGGGCCAAGCTCTCGGCCGCCTCGACACTGGCCATCGCGCCGATCCTGATCATGGGCTGGTTCAGCCAGAAGCAGCTGGTGCGCGGCCTGACATTTGGTGCGGTCAAATAATTGATGGCGCGGTGAAGTAACGGAATTGCCCGAAGCAATCGGCAGAAATAACCCCTCGGGGAGGAAATCATGGGAAACATCACGCTCAAGAACGTCTCCAAATCCTTCGGAGCGACGTCCATCATCCCCGGTCTCGACCTGGTGATCGAGAATGGCGAGTTCGTCGTCTTCGTCGGCCCGTCGGGTTGCGGCAAGTCAACGCTGCTGCGGCTGATCGCCGGGCTCGAGGACACCAGCGGCGGCTCCATCAACATCGACGGCCGCGACGTCACCGGCGAGGCACCGGCCAAGCGCAAGCTCGCCATGGTGTTCCAGTCCTACGCGCTCTATCCGCACATGACGGTGGCCAAGAACATCGGCTTCCCGCTGAAGATGGCCGGCGAGGACAAGGCGACGATCGACAAGAAGGTGGGAGACGCGGCGCGCGTGCTCAACCTGACGAACTATCTCGAACGCCGGCCCGGCCAGCTTTCCGGCGGCCAGCGCCAGCGCGTCGCCATCGGCCGCGCCATCGTGCGTCAGCCGACCGCCTTCCTGTTCGACGAACCGCTGTCCAATCTCGATGCGGCACTGCGCGGCACCATGCGGCTGGAGATCAGCGAGCTGCACCATCAGCTCAAGACGACCATGATCTACGTCACCCATGACCAGGTCGAAGCCATGACCATGGCCGACAAGATCGTCGTGCTGAACGCCGGCAACATCGAGCAGGTCGGCTCGCCGATGGAGCTCTACAAGACGCCGAAGAACCTGTTCGTCGCCGGCTTCATCGGCTCGCCGAAGATGAACCTGATCGAAGGCACGCCGGCTGCCAAAAACGGCGCCAAGACCATCGGCATCCGTCCCGAACACCTGGAGATCTCGACCACGGCGGGCGAATGGAAGGCGGTCGTCGGCGTCGCCGAGCATCTCGGCTCCGACACCTTCCTGCATGTCCAGGCCGATGGCGTCGGCCCGCTGACAGTGCGCGCCGACGGCGAACTCGGCGTCCATCATGGCGATACCATCTATCTAACGCCCGACAAGGCCAAGCTGCATCGCTTCGGCGCCGACGGGAAGGCAATCTGAACATGCGGCTGGCCGGCAAATCCGCGCTGATCACAGGTTCGGCCCGCGGCATCGGCAGAGCCTTCGCCGAAGCCTATGCCGGCGAAGGCGCCACCGTCGCCATAGCCGACATCAATCTGGATGCGGCGGAGAAGACGGCCGCTGAGATCGGCGGCAGGGCCTATGCGGTCAAGCTCGACGTCACCGACCTCGCCTCCATCGAGGCGGCGATGAAAGCCGTCGAGACGAAGACCGGCGGCCTCGATATCCTGATCAACAACGCCGCTCTTTTCGATCTGGCACCGATCGTCGAGATCACCAAGGCAAGCTACGACAAATTGTTTTCCGTCAATGTCGCCGGCACGCTGTTCATGCTGCAGGCAGCCGCCCGCTCGATGATCGCCGCTGGCCGGGGCGGCAGGATCATCAACATGGCAAGCCAGGCCGGGCGACGCGGCGAGGCGCTGGTCGGCGTCTATTGCGCCACCAAAGCCGCCGTCATTTCGCTGACACAGTCAGCGGGGCTCGACCTGATCAAGCACCGCATCAACGTCAACGCGATTGCCCCTGGCGTCGTCGACGGCGAGCACTGGGATCACGTCGATTCGCTGTTCGCCAAATATGAGAACCGGCCGAAGGGCGAGAAGAAGAAGCTGGTCGGCGAGGCAGTGCCGTATGGCCGCATGGGCACGGCGCAGGACCTCACCGGCATGGCGGTTTTTCTCGCCAGCAGCGACGCCGAATACATCGTCGCCCAGACCTACAATGTCGATGGCGGCCAGTGGATGAGTTGAGGCGGGGGACGGCCTCTGCTCCTCGTCCCTCCGCGGGGAGCAGAGGCCGACATCAGCGGGCGCGTAGCCAGTGCCACCCCTTATCCTCTCCCCGACCGGGAGAGGAGCGTAACGAAGGCCTAGATCCGGCCAAAGGGTAAAACAGATGACCGTGAAACTCTCGTCCTCAAACCTCTCCAAACTGCCCACTGAGGTCGCCGGGCCGAACTATGACCGCGCGACATTGAAGGCCGGCATCGTGCATTTCGGCGTCGGCAATTTCCATCGCTCGCATCAGGCCGTCTATCTCGACGATCTGTTCAATTCGGGCATCGGCCATGACTGGGCACTGATCGGCGCCGGCGTGTTCGACGGTGAAAAGATCGGCCGCGGCAAACTGGAAGAGCAGGACTGGCTGACCACGGTGGTCGAGCAGGACAGCGGCCATATGAGCGCCCGGGTCACCGGCGCCATGATCGACTTCCTGATGCCCGGCGATGCGGCCGGCATCATCGAACGGCTGGCCGACCCGGCGATCAAGATCGTTTCGCTGACCATCACCGAAGGCGGTTATTTCATCGATCCGGCATCCGGCGTGTTCAACCCGACCCACCCCGACATCGTCGCCGATGCGCAGCCCGGCGCGACGCCGAAGACGGTGTTCGGCATCATTCTTGCCGGGCTGGTGCGGCGGCGCGATGAAGGCACCGTGCCGTTCACGGTCATGTCGTGCGACAACATTCCCCACAATGGCCATGTCACCTCGGACGGCGTCATCGGTCTGGCCCGCCTGATCGACGAGGACCTGGCGAACTGGGTCAGCGAAAAGGTCGCCTTCCCGAACGGCATGGTCGATCGCATCACGCCGGCGACCACGGACCGCGAACGCGGCATCCTGGCCAAGGATTTTGGCCTCGAGGACAACTGGCCGGTGTTCTGCGAGCCGTTCCGGCAATGGGTGCTGGAGGACCATTTCACCGGCGGCCGGCCGCCACTGGAAAAGGTCGGCGTGCAGTTCGTCAAAGACGTTGCGCCCTATGAACTGATGAAAATCCGCATCCTCAATGGCGGCCACGCGACGATTGCCTATCCGGCCGGCCTGATGGACATCCATTTCGTCCATGAGGCGATGCAGGAGCCACTGGTGAGCGGTTTCCTAGCCAAGCTCGAACGGGAGGAAATCATCCCGACGGTGCCGCCGGTGCCGGACACGGTTCTGGAAGATTATTACCAGCTCATCGAGAGCCGCTTTTCCAATCCCAAGATCGGCGACACGGTGCGCCGGCTCTGCCTCGACGGCTCCAACCGCCAGCCGAAGTTCATCATCCCGACCATCGCCGACCGGCTGAAGGCCGGAAAGAGCGTCGCGGGCCTGGCACTGGAATCGGCGTTATGGTGCCGCTACTGCTTCGGCACGACGGATAGCGGCGCCGTCATCGAGCCCAACGATCCGAGCTGGGACCGGCTGCAGGCAACGGCAAAAGCGGCAAAGGATGCTCCCGCCGCCTGGCTTGCCATGGAGGACATCTATGGCGATGTCGGCCGCGCGACCGCGTTTGTCGAGGCCTTTGCACATGCGCTCAACGTGCTGTGGGCGAATGGCGCGCGCGCGACGCTGACGCGCTACCTCGCCGGCAAGCTCTGAGAGCCATTCTCGGCCATGACGCCTGAACTGGTCATCTTCGACTGTGATGGCGTGCTGGTCGACAGCGAGGCGCTCTCCGTCTCGGCGCTGCTCGGCATGGTCAAAGTCGCCGGCGGCAGCGTCAGTGAGGATGCCGCCTACGAGCATTTCCTCGGCAAGAGCATGAAAAGCGTGCGCGAGATCCTCGGCCGCGACTTCGGACTCGATATTACCGACCTGCACCTGACCGAGATGCGCGTCGAACTGATGCGCAAATTCCGCGAGGAGCTGAAGCCGATCGCCGGCGTCAGGAAGATGCTGCCCAAGCTTGGGCTGCCGTACTGTGTCGCGTCCTCAGGCACGCTCGACCGCATCCGCTACGCGCTCGACGTCACCGGATTGCTTGGGCTGATGGAGCCGCATCTGTTCAGTGCCACCATGGTGGCCAAGGGAAAGCCGGCGCCGGATCTGTTCCTGCATGCCGCCGCCAGCATGCGGGCCCATCCGCGCAAATGCCTCGTCGTCGAGGACAGCCCGGCCGGCATCATTGCTGCGCGCGCGGCGGGGATGCGCGTGTTTGCCTTCACCGGCGGCTCGCATGCCGGCAACCCGACCTTGAAAGCGCGGCTTGCGTCGAGTGAGCCGGACTTTATATTCGCTGACATGCTGCAATTGCCCGATCTGATTGCAGGCCTGGGAGCGAGAGACAGAGCATCTTGACGAAACAGTTCGTTTGCGCGGTCGATGTCGGCACCGGGAGCGCTCGCGCGGGCATTCTCGACACCACAGGCACCTTGCTCGGCCGCGCCGAGCGGCCGATCGCCATGAACCAGCCGAAGCCCGATCACGCCGAACATGATTCGCGCGATATCTGGTCGGCCGTCTGCACCGCCGTGCGCGCTGCCCGCGAAAAAGCCGGTGTCGAGCCTGAGGACATTGTCGGCATCTCCTTCGATGCCACCTGTTCGCTGGTGGTGCGCGACCGGCAAGGCGGCCAGCTCAGCGTCTCGGTCACCGGCGACAAGCGCTGGGACACCATCGTCTGGCTCGACCACCGCGCCATCGCCGAGGCCGACGAATGCACGGCAAGCGGCCACGCCGTGCTGAATTACATCGGCGGCGTCATGTCGCCGGAAATGGCGACGCCGAAGCTGATGTGGCTGAAGCGCAATTTGCCGCGCACGTGGAATGAAGCCGGCTATTTATTCGACCTGACCGATTTCCTGACCTGGCAAGCGACGGGCTCGCTGGCCCGCTCACAATGCACGCTGACCGCCAAATGGACCTATCTGGCGCATGAGGACACGGGATGGCGGCGCGATTTCTTCGAACTCGTCGGCCTCGGCGATCTTTTCGAGCACGGCAACCTGCCGGAAAAGGCCAGTCCCGTCGGCGCCGATATCGGTCGATTGACGGCGCAAGCGGCGGCCGAGCTTGGGCTGAGCGAGAAATGCCGGGTCGGCGCCGGGGTCATCGATGCCTATGCCGGCGCGCTTGGCGTGCTCGGCGGCTTTGCCGACGACGAACAGGACATCGGCCGGCATTTGGCGCTGATCGCCGGCACGTCGAGCTGCGTCATGGCGATGTCGCAGGATCCGCAGCCCTTCGCCGGCGTCTGGGGGCCGTATTACGGCGCGGCACTGCCCAGGCTGTGGCTGTCGGAAGGCGGCCAGTCGGCGACCGGCGCCCTGCTCGACCACATCATCCGCTGGCACGGCGCCGGCGGCGAGCCAGATGCCGCCATGCATGCGAAGATCGCCGGGCGTGTCGCCGAGCTGCGCGCCACCGAGGGCGACAACCTCGCCGCAAGGCTGCATGTGCTGCCCGACTTTCATGGCAACCGCTCGCCGCTCGCCGATCCGCATGCCGTCGGCGTCGTCAGCGGGCTGACGCTGGATTCCTCCTTCGACAGCCTGTGCAAGCTCTACTGGCGCACCGCCGTCGGCATCGCGCTCGGCGTGCGCCACGTGCTGGAGGCGCTGAACGAGAACGGCTATCTGATCGACACGCTGCACGTCACCGGCGGCCACACCAAGAACCCGCTGCTGATGGAGCTCTATGCCGACGCCACCGGCTGCACGGTGGTCGAGCCGCTGGCCGACGAGGCGGTGCTGCTCGGCACCGGCATGATCGCCGCCACCGCGGCCGGGCTGTTTCCCGACCTCAACGCGGCCTGTCTTGCCATGCAGCAAGGCGGCCGGACGCGCCCGTCGAACCCGAAATCATCAGGGCGTTTCGAGCGCGACTACAAGGTTTTCCTCGAGATGCACCGCCAGCGGCGGATGCTGGACGCGATCCGGTAGAGCATTTGGGCCGGTCGCTGGCTCAATCCGTTCCCGTCCCTCCTCTCTTGCCTTCATGTCGCGTTTCGTCCAGAAGCTGACGCAAACGCCGCGAAACCGAAGGTTTTGCCGTTTGACATGCGGCTTCCGGCTCTGGCCGACGTGCCGTAGCTGGAAAGAGCGGAACAATGTCTGCGATCGAAGCCGGCGCTCGCGCGCCGGAAAATCTTTGGCGTCAGGAAATCAGGGCGACGCTGGCGCTCGCCTGGCCGATGGTGCTGACCAATCTCGGCCAGACCGCGATGACGGCCACCGACGTCATGATGATGGGTCGTCTGGGTCCGGACACGCTGGCCAGCGGCGCGCTTGGCGCCAACCTTTATTTCATGCCGCTGATCTTCGGCCTCGGCCTGATGCTGGCGACCTCGCCGATGATCGCCACCGAGCTCGGCCGCCGCCGCTATTCGGTGCGCGACCTGCGCCGCACCGTGCGCCAGGGCCTGTGGCTGGCGATCCTGATCTCGATCCCGATCTGGCTCGTGCTTTGGCACGGCGAGGGCATTCTATTGGCCATGGGCCAGGACCCGGCGCTCGCCCATCAGGCCGGCATCTATCTGCGCTGGCTCGAATGGGCGGTGCTGCCGTTCTACGGCTATATCGTGCTGCGCTCGTTCATCTCGGCGCTGGAACGGCCGGGCTGGGCGCTGGTCATCGTCTTCGTCGCCGTCGCCTGCAACGTCTTCTTCAACTGGGTGTTCATGTTCGGCAATCTCGGCGTGCCGGCAATGGGCATTGCCGGGTCGGGCCTTGCCACCTCGCTGTCCTCAGCGCTGATGTTCATCGGCATGGCTGCCGTGGTGATGCTGGAGAAGAAGTTCCGCCGCTACCGTCTGTTCGGCCGCTTCTGGCGGTCCGACTGGCCGCGCTTCAAGGGTCTGCTGCGGCTCGGCCTGCCGATCGCCGGCATTCTCGCCTTCGAGGTGACGATCTTCAATGCGGCGGCCCTGCTGATGGGCCTGATCGACGCGGATTCGCTGGCCGCGCACGCGATCGCCATCCAGATCGCCTCGATCTCCTTCATGGTGCCGCTCGGCCTCAACCAGGCGGTGACGGTGCGCGTCGGCCTTGCGCACGGCGCCGGCAATCCGGAAGGCGTCTCGCGCGCCGGCTGGACCGCCTTTGTCATCGGCGTCTCGTTCATGGCGCTGATGGGGCTGGTGATGATCCTGTGGCCGCATCCGCTGATCAGCGCCTTCATCGATCTGGGCAATCCGGCCAATGCCAGGGTGATCGCGCTTGCCGTGTCGTTCCTGGCTTTTGCCGCGCTGTTCCAGGTCTTCGATGGCGCGCAGGCGGTTGCCGCCGGCATGCTGCGCGGCCTGCACGACACCAAGGTGCCGATGATCTATGCCGCGATCGGCTATTGGGGCATCGGCCTGCCGCTCGGCGTGCTGCTCGCCTTCCATTTCGGCCTGCATGGCGTCGGCATCTGGATCGGCCTGTCGACGGGGCTGGCCGTGGTGGCCGCGCTGCTTCTGGCGCGCTGGCTGCGGCGGGATCGGATCGCGCCGACTTTTGCGTTTGGGCATTGAAAGTAGAAATGGCCGCCGGGCACCGGCGGTCGTTTTTGCTAACATTGAGGCTCATTGCCGGGCCTGCAGAATTGCCTCGAAACGTCCGCTAAGCGCCATGAGCCGACGCTTGGCATCGAGGCAATGAACGTCTCATCACTCTTGACTCGTGCCACCCACAAGCTAAAGGTCAATTGGCCAGACCAATTTACCTGTTGTATTGAAGGCGACTTCGGGAGCAGGGAGCGATGCCTATTCAGGCTGTTGAGCCGCGTCGGCTTTATCGACAGGTCGCCGATCAACTGAGGCAGTTGATCGGCTCTGGTGAGTTTGCCGTTGGCGACCGTCTGCCGACGGAGCGGGAACTAGCCGACCAGTTGGGGATCTCGCGCCCGACGGTCCGTGAAGCGCTGATTGCGCTTGAGGTTGAGGGCCGCATACGCATTCGCGTAGGCTCTGGCATCTACGTCACTGCCCCGCCGCGCGCCGAAATACTCGCCGCAGAAACGGATGAAGGCCCGTTCGAACTGCTGCGGGCGCGGGAGTTCATCGAAGGTGCGATCGCCGCGGAAGCCGCTCTCCAGGTTCGGCCGACCGATCTCGATCTGCTCGAAGATGCGCTGCGCCGGATGGACGACATAAGCCTGCCCGCCACCACGACCATCATGCTTGACCGGGAATTCCATACGACGGTGGCGGGCATCCTCGGCAACGCGGTGCTGGTGCGTTTTATCGGCGAGATGTTCGACCAGCGCATGAACCCCTATTTCGAACGTCTCTCGAGCTATTTCGAGAACAAGGACTCATGGCGGGCCGCCGCGGTAGAGCATCGCGCGGTGCGCGACGCAATCGCGGCGCGCGATCCGGAAAGGGCAAAGGCGGCGATGCAGGAGCATCTGCGTCGGTCGCAACTTCGATTCTCACGCAATTTCGGTGAGAGCCCCGCAACCATGGAGGTTGCGGAATAGAACCGGCCGGGAGGAGATCCGGCCGTCATCGGTCCAACCACAGGGAGGAATGAAGATGTTTTCAAGGTATACCGCACTGCTCTGCGCGATCGCCACGGTCGCTCTGCCCATGGCTTCGGCCTCGGCACAAACGGCGTTGAAATGGGCGCATGTGTATGAAACGTCCGAGCCCTTCCACACGGAGGCCGTGTGGGCGGCAGAAGAAATCAAGAAGCGCACCGACGGGCGCTATACGATCGACGTGTTTCCGGCGTCCCAACTCGGCAAGGAAGCAGATATCAATCAGGGTCTGACTCTGGGCACGGTCGACATCATCATTTCCGGATCAAGCTTCGCGGCGCGCGAATTCCCGCCGATCGGGGTGACCTATTTTCCGTTCACCTTCCGCGACGCCGACCACCTGCTCGCTTACGCGAAAAGCGACAAATACAAGGAACTGACCGGCGGCTACGAGGAAGCATCCGGCCATCACATCACAGCAACGACCTACTACGGCACGCGCCATACCACCTCGAACCGGCCTATCGCGAAATGCGCGGACATGGCGGGCCTGAAGATCCGGGTGCCGGATGTGCCGGCCTACCTCGCAATGCCGCGCGCCTGCGGTGCCAACACTGCCCCGATCGCCTTCGCCGAGGTCTATCTGGCTCTGCAGCAGGGCACCGTCGAGGCACAGGAAAACCCGCTGACGACGATCGACGCGAAGAAATTCTACGAGGTGCAGAAGCACATCGTCCTGACCGGTCATATCGTCGACCATCTCAACACGATCGTGTCGAAATCGCGCTGGGCCGAGCTCTCTGACGCGGACAAGGCGATCCTCACCGAAGTGATGCAGGAAGCCGCCGCGCGCGCCACCAAGATCATCGTGGATCGCGAGAAGGCCCTCGTTCAGACCTTCAAGGACCGCGGCCTGACCGTGACCGAAGTCGATCGGGCCGACTTCGAGAAGAACGTGATGGAAAAAGTGACGTTCGAGGAGTTCGGTTACCGCAAGGCAGATTGGGAGGCGATCCGCGCCATCAAGTAATCGCTTTCAAACCGGTCCGGAGTGCGTCCGGACCGGTTTGAACAATGACAGCGCAGGTCGTTCAACCCGGAGCCATGCCGATGACTGAAGAGATTCACAACCCGGTGACAGCCGAAGAACTGGCGCATGCCTTCGAGGAGGAGACCGCGCCCGTCGACCTCTCTCGCTACGCAGTCGAGGACTGGGCGACGCTCGCCGTGTTCTGGGGCATGTCGTTCTGCGTCTTCCTGCAGTTCTTCACCCGCTATGTCCTCAACAACAGCTATGCCTGGACCGAAGAGATCGCGATCAACTGCCTTGTCGTCGTCGTGTTTCTGGGGTCCGTGATGTGCACCCGCATGTCGCGCCACATCCAGGTCGATGTGCTCTACCACTATCTGCCGGCGCGGGTCGGGCGCTATCTGGCGCTTGCGGTGAACCTGATCACCATCGGCTTTTTCGCCTACATGTCCTGGCTTCTGTGGCGCTATGTCGGGATCGTCCACCGCGAGCGGATGGTCACGATCAACCTGCCGCGCAACGTCGTCTTCTACTCCGTATTCGCCGGCTTCGTGCTGATGATGCTTCGCGCGGTCCAGGTATTCGTCGGCAATGTTCGCCGCGGCTACTCGGTGCTCGAGCGCCCCGCCGCATTCGACGGGTTGGGGGAGTAAGGCGATGCTGCTTTTGATCGGTGCCTTTCTCGTCCTGATGCTAATCGGTGTGCCCGTCGCCGTGTCGATGGCCGTCTCGTCGCTGCTTTACCTCGTCTTCTATGGTGTGGCGCCCGACATCATCGCCGCGCAACGCATGATCGCCGGCGTCGAGAGTTTTCCGCTGCTCGCCGTGCCCTTCTTCATCTTTGCCGGCAATCTCATGAACATCGCCGGCGTCACCGGGCGCATCTATTCCTTCGCACTAGCGCTTGTCGGCTGGATGAAGGGCGGCCTCGCTCAGGTAAACATTATCGGATCGGTGGTTTTCGCTGGCATGTCCGGCGCGGCCCTCGCGGATGCTGCCGGGATCGGCACGATCGAGATCAAGGCCATGCGCGATCACGGCTATCCGGTCGAGGCGGCGGTCGGCGTCACCGCTGCATCGTCGACGCTCGGCCCGATCTTTCCGCCGTCGCTGCCCTTTGTCATCTACGGTATGATGGCCAACGTCTCCATCGGTGCCCTGTTCATGGCAGGCATCCTGCCCGGCGTCGTCATGACGGTGCTGATGATGGTGACGGTCGCCATCTTCGCCTATCGCCGCGGCTGGGGCTCCGACACGCCGTTCGAACTGCGCAAACTCGGCGCCGCGTCTCTCGAGATCCTGGTCGTCGCCTGCTTTCCGGTTCTGGTCTACATATTGGTCAGCGCCGGGTTGTCGCTCAACATCTCCGTCGGCATCGCTCTCGCGGTTCTGATCGCCTGCGACTGGTATTTCGACTTCTCCGCCGTGATGGCTTTGATGACGCCCATCATCCTGATCGGCGGCATGACAATGGGTTGGTTCACGCCAACCGAGGCGGCCATGGCCGCGGTCATCTGGTCGCTGTTCCTGGGGCTGGTGCGCTATCGCACGATGACTTTCGCAACGCTGGCCAAGGCCAGCTTCGACACGATTGAGACGACGGCGTCGGTTCTGTTCATCGTCACCGCGGCGTCGATCTTCGCGTGGCTGCTAACCGTCAGCCAAGCGGCGCAGATGTTCTCGATATTCATCACCTCGCTGACAGAGAACAAATGGGTGTTCCTAATTCTGATCAACATCCTGATGCTGGTGGTGGGATGCTTTCTTGATACCATCGCCGCGATCACCATCCTCGTGCCGATCCTATTGCCCATCATCGTCCTGTACGGCATCGACCCCGTGCACTTCGGCCTAATCATGACGCTCAACCTGATGATCGGCCTGCTGCATCCGCCGCTCGGCATGGTGCTGTTCGTTCTCTCGCGGATCGCCAAGCTGTCGGTCGAGCGCACGACGATGGCGATCCTGCCTTGGCTCGTGCCGTTGCTGGTCGCGCTGATCCTGATCACCTTCATTCCGGCCATCACGCTGTGGCTGCCGACACAAATGGGACTGATCAAATGACCGGCAATGTGATCGCCGCGACGTTGTTCAGCCCCGAAGACCTGCGCATGGTGGAGCGTCCGCTCGAACCCCTTGTGTCGGGCATGGTGCGCGTGCGTTTCGGCGCTGGCGGCATATGCGGCTCCGACCTGCACTATTTTCGCCATGCGCGGACCGGCGATTTCGTCGTCACATCTCCGCTCGTACTCGGTCACGAGGTTGCTGGAGAGATTGTCGAGATCAACGCGGCAGCGTCCGGACTTGCCGTCGGTGACCGCGTTGCGGTCAACCCCTCGCGGTGGTGCGGGCACTGTGCGCGATGCGCTGAAGGCCGCGCCAATCTCTGCGAGAACATCTACTTCATGGGTTCGGCTTCCAGGACGCCGCATATGCAAGGGGGGTTCGCCAGCGTCTTCGACGCCACGCCGGCGCAATGCGTCAAGGTCCCGCAGCATGTGGCATATCAAGCGGCGGCACTCGCCGAGCCGCTCGCCGTCAGCCTGCATGCAGTGGCGCGGGCCGGCGCGATCGCTGACAGGAATGTCATCCTCTTCGGCGCCGGGCCGATCGGACTTCTCACCATGCTCGCGGCCAGGTTCAAAGGCTGCGGCGGAATAACTGTCGCAGACATAGCCGCGGCGCCGCTCGCCTTCGCCACCCGGTTGGGTGCAGAACAGACGATCGATCTTTCCGGCGGCGATGCCGAACTCAAGGCGCTTGCCGCCGACAGACCATTCGATGTTGCTTTCGAAATTTCAGGCACCGCGGCCGGCCTCACCGCGGCGATCGCCAGCGTCCGGCGCGGCGGCGTCGTCGTCCAGGTCGGCAATCTGCCGGGCGGCCAGATCCCGGTACCGGCCAACGCCGTCATGGCCAAGGAGATCGACCTGAAGGGGTCATTCCGTTTCGGCGCCGAATTCAATCAGGCGGTCGCTCTCATCGTCGATGGAGAAGTCGACGTCTTGAAGCTGGTTACCGCCGAACGCGTCCTTTCGTCCGCACCCGAGGCCTTCCGCCTCGCCGCCGACCGCTCCCAAAGCGTCAAGGTTGTTCTGACTGCAGAGTGACGGACGCGCATGCTGCGGCGCTGGCCTCCTGGCGCAGGCAACTGGTCTCCGGCCACGCCGGCCGGTTCTGGCGCGCCGACTGGCCGCGCTTCAAGGGCCTGTTGCGGCTCGGCCTGCCGATCGCCGGCATTCTCGCCTTCGAGGTGACGATCTTCAATGCGGCGGCCCTGCTGATGGGCCTGATCGACGCGGATTCGCTGGCCGCGCACGCGATCGCCATCCAGATCGCCTCGATCTCCTTCATGGTGCCGCTCGGCCTCAACCAGGCGGTGACGGTGCGCGTCGGCCTTGCGCACGGCGCCGGCAATCCGGAAGGCGTCTCGCGCGCCGGCTGGACCGCCTTTGTCATCGGCGTCTCGTTCATGGCGCTGATGGGGCTGGTGATGATCCTGTGGCCGCATCCGCTGATCAGCGCCTTCATCGATCTGGGCAATCCGGCCAATGCCAGGGTGATCGCGCTTGCCGTGTCGTTCCTGGCTTTTGCCGCGCTGTTCCAGGTCTTCGATGGCGCGCAGGCGGTTGCCGCCGGCATGCTGCGCGGCCTGCACGACACCAAGGTGCCGATGATCTATGCCGCGATCGGCTATTGGGGCATCGGCCTGCCGCTCGGCGTGCTGCTCGCCTTCCATTTCGGCCTGCATGGCGTCGGCATCTGGATCGGCCTGTCGACGGGGCTGGCCGTGGTGGCCGCGCTGCTTCTGGCGCGCTGGCTGCGGCGGGATCGGATCGCGCCGCCGCTGGTGTTCGGGGGTTGAAACAGGACGGTCGCCATGTCCCGACCTTGTAGCTGATTAAGCGGCGCCTGCAGAAACGTTCGTGCCGTGAGCCGGCGCTTGGCACCGAGGCAATGAACGTCTTGGCCGAGAGCGGAACTATGTTCCCTTCACGATTCTCGGCTTGCTCGGCCGGCGGGATTGAGCTGCGCTCTCGAGGGCCTGGGCCAACCGCTTCTCGTCTTCTATGGCGCGATCGACTGCCTCGATTTCTTCCTGGAGCGCCTTCAGCTCGGCTCCGTAGCTGGAGCCATCGCTGTCCCCTATCTGAAAGCCACTTGCCCGCATTGCGTCGCGGGTATGGTGCACGTTGCGGACTCCTTCGCGTCGGGTTGCGACCAGGATTTCCCTGAACTCTCCAAGACGTTCAACGTGATTGCGAGTCATTGCGTTCTCCTATTTCGTCGTCATCGTCGCCGACGGCGATTCAGAACGGCTAAAAACTACGGCGCAGACCGTTTAAGTGAATACAGGAGATACTCTCGACAAAGCATGAGTGCGGAAGCTCAAATTTGAACGTCTTGCAACAAGTTGGAGCGCGGCAGCGGAGATGGCTCGGGACCCGAGCCGGTCGGCGCATGGGCAACCCGGCCGTCCTCGAACCGCGCTTCAGCTTGTTATCTGTTCGGCGACAGCCTCTTCGAGGCCGGCTGCGGCTTGAGCGGCGAGACCGCGCGCCGCCGCCTGTGAATCGTAAAACTCCTCGAGCGCATGAACCGTGCCCCACCGCAGCGTGAACACGTGGAGACCACGGTTGATGTAGGACGTATCGCCGTTGAGCAGGGTTGCGGTGCCATCCCACTGGGCAAACACGGTGGTATGCCACGGCCAACCCTTCACCCAGACGTGGTTGACCGTGAGATGGAGAGTGGGCAGAACACGGCCGAGGCGCTCGAACCAGCGGCGCAGGGCTTGCTTGTCGTGGCGCTCCCCACCAAGCGCGTGGGCGCCACCAACCCGGTGATGGACATGCGGCGCGATGGCCTTCACCGCCGCGTCCCAGCGATGGTTGTTGACGTCGTCGAAGCTCTGCCGGATCGATTTCTCGACAAAATAGCTGTAAAGCATGTGACCTCTCTCCGAACTTATTGGTGGCGCGCCGTTCCGACGCGAGAGCCCCGGCCAGCATCGCGCGGCCGCGGGCCTGCGCGTCAGGTCAGGGCATTGTCGCGTCGGCTCGCAGGGATGTGTCAGTCTCGGTCGAGACCGTCACTTCCTTACCGGACCTTGAGAACGAGTAGAGCGAGCCCGGGTAGCCCGGTATGGAAAACGACACAGCGTCACTGTTGGCGAGGCCCATGACAACCCGCAGCGGATCACCCCCGGCCTT
Organism: Mesorhizobium sp. WSM4822; assembly: GCF_055811155.1. NCBI lineage: Bacteria > Pseudomonadati > Pseudomonadota > Alphaproteobacteria > Hyphomicrobiales > Phyllobacteriaceae > Mesorhizobium > Mesorhizobium sp. WSM4822. The sequence goes on from NZ_JBVVQM010000009.1 coordinate 36,308, forward strand.
CGGTGCGAAAGTGGCGGTGACCTCAAGCAGGTCGCCGCGCGGAACGTAGTAGGCCACCATGTCCAGGTGTCCCTGGTGCAGGCTGCCGCCTTCGATCGGGCGTCCGATGGTGGCTTCCTCGGCAAGAGCCGGGGTTGCAAGAAACAGCGCTGCCAGCAGCGAGGCGCTCAGGGTTTTGCGGATCATCTCATTTGTCCTTTTTTAGATTGCGTTCACCCTCTATATAGGGTATAGATTACGAATGCAATCTAAAAAAGGAGATGACGATGCGTGTGAGTCGCACTCAGGCCGCGGAAAACCGCGAGACCGTGATCAATGTGGCAAGCCGGCTTTTCCGGGAGCGCGGCTTTGACGGCATCGGCCTCAAGGACCTGATGAAGGGTGCCGGGCTGACCCAGGGCGCCTTTTACAAGCAATTCGAGTCGAAGGACGATCTGGCGGCGCTGGCGTCCAGGCGGGCGATGGAAAGCGCCACCCACAAATGGTCGGCCGCGACCGCCGCACATCCTGGGAGCCCGCTCGACGGGGTGATCTCATTCTACCTCAGCATGGATCATCGCGGGGAAAAGATGGACGGCTGCCCGGTCGTTGCGCTCGGTTCGGATGCAGCCAGGCAGGGTGCCGAGGTGAAGGCGTCATTCGAAGCCGGCATCAAGGCGTACCTTGAGATGCTCGGCGGTTGGGTTGGCGAGGGCGACAGCGAAAAGACCGGCAACAAGGCAATGGCCGTTCTCTCGACGATGGTCGGCGCGGTGGTGCTCTCGCGGGTCGTCAACGACCCCGACCTCGCGCGGGCTTTTCTGGATGCGGCGGCCGATCAGGTTCGCGAAGCAGTCGCCCCTTGAACGGCGCGAGCAGTGCCGCCGGCACACCAAGGACAGGAGAGCAGATGCAACGGATTGTCGTCACGGGCATGGGAGCGGTCACGCCTCTTGCCGCCAATGTCGAAGCGTCCTGGTCACGCCTGCTTGCCGGCCGGTCGGGCGTTCGCAGGCTTCCGGACGATGTGGTGGGAGAGCTGCCGGTTAAGATTGGCGGCGTGGTTCCCTCCCTGGGCGAAGATCCGGAGGCTGGGTTCGATGCCGATGCCGTCCTGTCCGCGAAGGATCAACGCAAGGTGGACCGGTTCATTCTCTTTGCGCTGGCTGCGGCGGAAGAGGCGCTCGCGCAGGCGCAATGGAAGCCTGCCCTGGAAACGGATCGCCTGCGCACGGCCACGATCATCGCTTCAGGGGTCGGCGGGTTTCCCGCCATCACCGAGGCGGTGCGCACGGTGGACCTGCGTGGCGCCCGCCGCCTGTCGCCCTTTACGGTGCCGTCCTTCCTGGTAAACCTCGCGGCGGGCCACATCTCGATCCGTCATGGTTTCAAAGGTCCACTCGGCGCACCGGTGACGGCATGCGCGGCGGGCATCCAGGCGATCGGCGACGCCGCCCGCCTGATCCGCGCGAACGAAGCCGACATCGCCGTGTGCGGCGGAACGGAAGCGTGCATCAACACCGTCAGCCTCGGCGGTTTCGCCGCGGCGCGCTCTCTTTCAACCGGCTTCAATTGGGCGCCGGCTCAAGCCTCGCGCCCTTTCGACACATCGCGGGACGGCTTCGTCATGGGCGAAGGAGCCGGCGTGCTGGTCATCGAGGCATTGGACCACGCGTTGGCGCGCGGCGCAAAGCCGTTGGCTGAGCTCGTCGGCTACGGCACGACCGCCGATGCCCACCACGTCACCTCCGGACCGGAGGACGGCGACGGCGCGCGCCGGGCCATGCAGATCGCGATTGCCCAGGCAGGGATTTCGCCACGCCAGGTTCGCCATCTCAATGCGCATGCGACATCCACGTCAGTCGGTGACCTGGGTGAGATCGAAGCGATCAAGAGCGTGTTCGGGCGCGATTCCGCGATAGCTGTCAGTGCGACGAAATCGGCGACCGGACATCTGCTCGGAGCGGCCGGCGGGCTTGGTGCGATCTTCGCAATCCTGGCGCTCAGGGATCAGGTCGCCCCGCCAACCCTCAACCTGGGCGAGGCCGATCCAGCCGGCGACGGAATCGACTTCGTCGCAAACGCGCCCCGGCCCATGGAGATGGAGTACGCGATCGCCAATGGCTTCGGCTTTGGCGGCGTGAATGCCAGCGCCCTGTTCAGACGCTGGAACTAATCGGTTGCCAGACGCAGTCATGACCAACGCCCTTTGCCCCGGCCTCTCATGCTTTCCCCAATCCGATCCAACGCAAAGAAGGATATGATTTCCATGAACAAGACCAATCCTGGCGTCGCCCTGGTCACAGGGGCATCTTCCGGCATCGGGCGCGCTACCGCCGATGCCTTGCTAGGCGCCGGCTTTCGCGTCTTCGGAACCAGCCGTCGCGCGGCCTCCCGGCCATCCGCCGGCGTGACCATGCTGACCTGCGACGTGACCGACGACGCGTCCGTTGCGACAATGGTCGATGACGTTCTGGCCAAGGCCGGACGCATCGACCTGCTTGTCAACAATGCCGGTATGGGCCTGTTTGGCGGCGCAGAGGAGTCCTCGACCGCCCAGGCTAAGGCGCTGTTTGACGTGAACGTCTTCGGCGTCTTGCGTGTGACCAACGCGGTGCTGCCGGCAATGCGGCGCCAAGGGAAGGGCGGAATCGTGAATTTGAGTTCGGTGCAGGGGTTCATCCCCGCTCCCTATTTCGCACTCTACTCGGCGACCAAACATGCCATCGAGGGTTATTCGGAGTCGCTCGATCACGAATTGCGCCCGTTCGGCATCCGCGTTTCGCTGGTGGAGCCCGCCTATACCCGCACGGCATTCGAGGACAATCTTGCCGCCCCCGACCGGTCGCTCGAAATCTACGATTCCGCGCGCGCCGGGATGACTGTATCCGTGCGGAAATCGATGGAAAAAGGCGATGCGCCCGAAGTGGTCGCCAACACCGTTTTGGCCGCAGCGACCGATCCCGCGCCGAAGAAACGCTATGCGGCGGGAAAAATGGCGCGCCAGGTCAGTTTCCTGCGTCGTTTCGTCCCCGCGTCCGCATTCGACAAGAGCCTGCGCAAGCAGCTTGGGCTGCCGGCCTGAAATCGAGCGCTGCCTTGGCGCGTCAGCGAGCAGCCGCCTGTTTCTCGAGCCTGCGGGCGTATTGCGTCAGCGGAAAGCACATGACGAAGAAGATCAGAGCCACCAGCCCGTAGACCTTGAACGGTTCGAAGGTCGCATTGTTGATGGCGTTGGAGGTCCGCACCAGCTCCTCGAAGCCGATGATCGAAGTGAGCGCGGTCGATTTGATCAGCTGAACCAGGAAGCCGACGGTGGGTGCGCGGGTGATCGAAAAGGCCTGCGGCAGGATGATCAGCCTCAGCTCCTGCAGATAGTGCAGGCCAAGGCTTGCGCCGGCGTCCCATTGCCCCAGGGGTAGCGCCGCGACGCCGGAGCGCCAGATTTCGGCGAGATAGGCGCTGGCGAAGAAGGTGAGGCCGAGCGCCGCCGCCGTCCACGGTTCGATGCGCAGGCCGAGCATCGGCAGCCCGAAGAACATCAGGAACAGCTGCATCAAGAGCGGCGTCCCCTGGAACAGGGCGATGTAGCCCGAGGCTATGCGCCTGCTCCACTTGTTTTTGGCGATCCTGAAGAACAGCACGACCAGGCCGACGATGCCGCCGCCGATGAAGGCGGCCAGCGATAGCAGCACCGTCCAGCGGGCGGCGAGCAGCAGGTTGCGCACGATGTCCCAGGAGGTGAACTCGATCATGATACGCCGGCTCCGAGCGCACGGCGCCCGCCTGACACCAGCAGCCGGCGCAAGGCCATCGACAGAGCGAGATAGACCAGCGTCACGACGAAATAGGTCTCGAAAGAGCGGAAGGTGCGCGCCTGCAGCATGTCGGCCTCGTAGGTCAGTTCACGCACGGCGATCTGCGACACCACGGCCGACTCCAGCATCATGATGACGATCTGGCTGGTGAGCGCGGGATAGATAATCTTGAGTGCCTGCGGCAGCACGATCTTGACGAACACCTGGCGTGGCCGCAGCCCAAGTGCGAGCGCTGCTTCCGTCTGTCCGCCGGGCACGGCGTCAAGCCCGGCGCCGACGATCTCGATCGTGTAGGCCGCCATGTTGAGCGTCATCGCCAGCATGGCGGCCAGGATCGGATCGAGCCGGATGCCCAGGCTGGGCAGGCCGAAGAAGATGAAGAACAGCTGCACCAGGAACGGCGTGTTGCGCATCACCTCGACGTAACAGGCGATCGCCCGCTTGAGCAGAACCGGGCCGTTTCGTCGCCCCGCGGCACCCAGGATGCTGAGCAGCGTTCCGGCCAGCGTGGTCACGGCGATCAGCAGGATCGTCGTGGCCGCGCCGTGCGCGATGTCGCCCAGAGCACCCGGGAGCCAGGCAAAGGCCACGGAAACTCAATCCTTGAGGTTTTCGGGATTGAGCGGCGTCTTCAGCCAGGTTTTCGAGCTTTCATCCAGCTTGCCGTCGGCCAGCATCTTGGCGATGGCATCGTTGACCGCCTTCTTCAGGCCGTCCTCATTCTTGTTGAGGCCGATATGCGAGGGCGAGGTCAGAAGCTGGAACTTCTGCTCCGGCTTCAGTGCGTCCTGCTTGGCCAGCACCTGCGCGCCGACATCGTTGCCGACGACCATCAGCTGCGTCTGGCCGGAGATGAAGGCCTGGATCACCGAATTGTAGTTGTCGAAGCGCTTGATGTCGGCCGACGCCGGTGCTGCCTCGGTGAGCGAGGTGTCTTCCAGCGTGCCACGATTGACGGCGATCGACTTGTCGGCGAGGTCTTCCTTGCCCTTGACCGTCAGAGCCGCCGGACCGATCACGGCGATGTAGTAGGGCGCATAGGCGGCGGCGAAGTCGATGACCTGTTCGCGTTCCTTCGAGTAGCCGACGCTCATCAGGATGTCGACGCGCTTGTCGTTCAGATACGGGATGCGGTTCTGGCCGGTGACGGCGATGGGGTTGAGCTTCACCTTGAGCGTATCGGCAATGTATTGCGCGACATCCATGTCATAGCCCTTGAGGCTCATATCGGCGCTGGCCGAGGAGAAGGGCGGAAAGTCGGCGAAGACGCCGACATTGATGGTGCCGGCCTTGGTGATGTCCGCCAGCGCATCGGCGCTTGCGGCTTGTGTGGCGAAGCCGAAACCGGCCGTGCCAAGCATCAGCACGGCGGCGATGGAGGCAAATGTCTTGCGGATTGTCATTGTTATTCCCCTGTCTGGACGCTTGTTTGTTGGATACGGCCGCCGGCTCCAGCGCGGCGGCCGCCTTCGTTTGGATTCGTAGAGGTCAGGCTCCCTTGCCGGTGATAGCCGGGCTGAACACCATCAGGCTCAATATCTCGAACAGCACCTGTGCGGCGGCATGCGCCGTGTTGGTGGTCGCGTCATATTGCGGCGCCACCTCGACGACGTCGCCGCCGACGATGTTGAGGCCCTTGAGGCCGCGCAGCAGTTCGAGCACTTCGCGTGTCGTCAGCCCGCCAACTTCCGGCGTGCCGGTGCCGGGCGCGAAGGCCGGGTCGACGCTGTCGATATCGAAGGAGACATAGGTCGGGCCGTCGCCGACTATTCTGCGCGCCTTCTCGATGATGGCCGGAATGCCGAGACCGGTCACCTCCTCGGCATGCACCACGGTCATGCCGGACTCGTAGGTGAACTCCCACAGATATTCGGCCGAGCCGCGGATGCCTATCTGGATGGTGCGCGTCGGGTCGAGCACGCCGTCAAGCACCGCGTTGCGGAACGGGCCGCCATGGTGGAACTTGGTCATGTCGAACAGGCCACTGGTGTCGCAGTGGGCGTCGATATGGATCAACCCGACCGGAGCTTTCTTGCCGACGGCCTTCAGGATCGGGTGGCTGATCGAATGGTCGCCGCCGATCGAAAGCGGGATGACGCCGGCATCGACGATCTGGTTGGTGCGGCGCTCGATATCCTCATGGCTTGTCTCAAGCCGGTAGCGGCTGCGGAACGGCGTGTCGCCGATATCGGCGACCCGGAGCTCATGTGTGGGCGCGCATTCCAGAACGTGATTGTAGGGGCCGATGCGCTCGATGGCACGCAGCGCTCGCGGCCCGAAGCGCGAGCCTGGCCGGTTGGTGACGCCGAGGTCCATCGGCACGCCGATCATCGCCACCTGCAAATCGCCGAAATCCGGATTGTCGGCCGATATTTCGCGGTAGGGCGCGGCGAGGAAGGTCGGGATGCCTGAATAGGGCGCCAGCCGCGTGCCGCTCTTGGAGAAGATCTTGTCGGCGACCTTGCGGAATTTCGGGTCGAACATCTCGCCGCCATGGCTTTCACCATATTTGCGACGCAACGCGTCGAGCTTGCCGCGATCGTATCCCATGTCCGCTCCTCCTGGGCTGATGCAGTGCCGCCGCGGATGACGCCTGCGAACCGACCGTCATCCGGCCGGGCCGCTGTCCCGCTGGCTGCCTGCAGATTCACGTCTTGATGCTGTCCAGGTTCAGTGTCCGGCAGCGGCATTGAAAAATCAATTGATATTGTTAGGGTGTTTTCTGTGAGAAAATCTCACAATAAAGTTGATACCCATGACCAAGCGCCTGCCACCGCTTAATCCACTGCGCGCCTTCGAGGCAACGGCCCGACATGGCTCGCTGACCAAGGCGGCCATTGAGCTGAATGTCACCCATGGCGCCGTCAGCCATCAGATCAAGGCGCTCGAGCAGTCGCTTAGTGTCAAGCTGTTCGAGCGGGCCGGCCAGCGGGTCAAACTGACACCGCATGGCGCGGAGCTTCTGCCGGCGGTGTCGACCGCCTTCGACGGCATCGCCGCCGCCACCCAGCGCATGACAAGGCCGGCGAGCAGCGGCACACTTTCGGTCTCCTGCGTGCCGGCGCTTCTGTTGTTGTGGATGACACCGCGGCTCGGCAGTTTCATGGCGCAATATCCCGACATAAGGCTGACGCTTATCCCTTCCAACGATCCCAAGGATTTGCGGGCGCCCACCATCGATGTCTGCGTGCATTATGGCGACGGCAGCTGGACCGATTGCTGGATGCGCAAATGGTCGGGCCTCGAACTGTTTCCCGTGGTCAGCCCGACCCTGATCAACAACCGGCCGATCCGCAGCGTCAGGGATCTCGCCGACCATGTCTTCCTGCATGGCGATGACGGCCGCGAATGGCACACCTGGCTGGCGGCCGCCGAAGCGCTGGACCTGGAGCGGGGTCGCCGCCATCACCTCGGCGATGCGCGCATGGCGACCGAGGCGGCGGTGCATGGCCATGGCGTGGCGCTGGGCGACTCCGTGACGGCAAGTGCGCTGCTGGCCAGGGGCATGCTGGTCGCGCCGTTCAGCCTGTCGGTGCCGGCGGTCGACGATTTCTATGTCGTCTGCCGCAACGAGATGCGGGCGACACCGATCGTGCAGGTGTTCATCGACTGGCTGTTCGCCGAGAAGGCCGGGGATGACGGGCGCGCCGACGCCCCTGTGGCCGGCCGCATCGTCAGCCGCCGCAAGCGTCCGGCGCTCAGGGTGATGGGCGGAAAATCCGCAAGTTGATGCCAAGCTCTGCGCCACCGCATGCAGGCAGCTCTTTTTGTCGGGCCAGCCTGAAAGCGGGCAGCGTTCTGGCCGATTCGATGCTATGAGGCCTGTCGCGATTGTGGATGGCAGGCAGCGAAGGCGGTGTTGAGACATGGCTAAGACCGATATTGCGCGGCGCGTCTACAACCACACCTGGAAGCTCGACCCGATCGTGCGCAGCCTGCTCGATACGGATTTCTACAAGCTTTTGATGCTGCAGATGATCTGGGGCATGTATCCCAAGGTCGACGCAACCTTCTCGCTGATCAACCGCACGACTTCGGTGCGCCTTGCCGACGAGATCGACGAGGCCGAATTGCGCGAACAGCTCGACCATGCCCGCACCTTGCGCTTCTCCAAGAAGGAGATGATCTGGCTCGGCGGTAACAATTTCTACGGCCGCAAGCAGATCTTCGAACCGGAATTCCTCGCCTGGCTGGAAGGCTTCCGGCTGCCCGAATACGAGCTGTCGAAGCGCGACGGGCAGTATGAACTGACCTTCAGCGGGCCGTGGATGTACACCACACTGTGGGAAATCCCCGCGCTCGCCATCATCAATGAACTTCGATCGCGCGCGGCGATGCGGGCGTTCGGGCCTTTCGCGCTCGACGTGCTCTATGCCCGCGCCAAGTCCAAGATGTGGGCCAAGACCGAGCGGCTGAAGGCGCTGCCCGGCATCCGCATCTCGGACTTCGGCACGCGCCGGCGCCATTCCTTCCTGTGGCAGCGCTGGTGCGTCGAGGCGCTGAAGGAAGGCATCGGCGAAGCGTTCACCGGCACCTCCAACGTGCTTCTGGCCATGGACAACGACCTCGAAGCGCTCGGCACCAACGCACATGAGCTGCCGATGGTGTTCGCCGCCCTCGCCGACTCGGAAAAAGAGCTGAGGCAGTCGCCCTACAAGGTGCTGCAGGACTGGCAGCGTTACTATGGCGGCAATCTCTTGATCGTGCTGCCCGACGCCTTCGGCACGGCATCGTTCCTGCGTGATGCGCCGGACTGGGTGGCCGACTGGACGGGCTTTCGCCCCGACAGCGCGCCGCCGATCGAAGGCGGCGAAAAGATCCTGTCCTGGTGGCGCGACAAGGGCAAAGATCCCCGGCAGAAACTGCTGATCTTCTCCGACGGGCTTGAAGTCGAGACCATCGAGGAGACCTATCGCCACTTCAAGGGCAAGGTGCGCATGTCCTTCGGCTGGGGCACCAATCTGACCAATGATTTCGAAGGCTGCGCGCCGACGGAAACCAACAGCCTCGACGCCATATCGCTGGTCTGCAAGGTCACCGAGGCCAATGGCAGGCCGGCGGTGAAGCTGTCGGACAATCCGGCCAAGGCGACCGGCGACGAGAACGAGATCGAACGCTATATCAGGATTTTTGGCGAGAAGGATCGCGTGGAGCAACTGGTCAAGGTGTGAGCGGTGATGGGGCTCCTGGATAGTTCGAGTTCCTTGGCGCCCCCCTCTGTCCTGCCGGACATCTCCCCCTCAAGGGGGGAGATCGGCAGTTCCGCCGACGGCTCTTCTTCTTCAACGTTGAAGATTGGCGAAAGCTGTAACGGCTGCGCAATCTCCCCCCTTGAGGGGGAGATGTCCGGCAGGACAGAGGGGGGCGCCGTAGAGCGCCATCACCTATCGTTGGCTTTGTTGGTTACGGCCGCATCGCTCATATTGCCCACCCCCGCCTTCGCCCACGCCTCCGACCGTGGCCACGTCCTGCTGCTGCCGACCGGCTACTATCTGATCGGCGGCGCCTTCGCCGTGGCCGTCAGCTTCCTCGTCCTGGCGCTGCTGCCTGCGGATTTGCTGGACCGTTTCTGGCGCCGGCGCCTGCCGTTGTTTGCCCTCAGCAACGCCGCCCGCACCGTCATCAGCCTGCTCTCCTTTGCCGGCTTTGTAATCCTCATAGCCGCCGGCCTTTTCGGCAGCCGCGACCCGCTTTCCAATCCTCTGCCACTGGTGATCTGGACACTGTTGTGGGCCGGCGTCACGCTGCTGCAGGGTGTCTTCGGCGACCTCTGGTCATGGCTGAACCCCTGGTATGGAGCATGGCGTCTCGCCTCGCGCCTGTTCGGGACCAGGGATCACGGAGCATGGCGCCTGCCCGGATGGGTCGGCTGCTGGCCGGCTGTCATCCTGTTCTTCGCCTTCGCCTGGTTCGAACTCATCGATCCGGCGCCCGACGATCCGGGGCGGCTGGCCTTGGCCGCCGGCCTCTACTGGCTGTTCTCTTTCCTCGCCATGCTGGCGTTCGGCTATCGCGACTGGAGCCGCAGCGGTGAATTCCTGACGGTTTTCTTCTCGATGGTGGCGCGCTTCGCCGTGGCCGAACGCAACCAAGACGGCCGGCTTGGCCTGTGCTGGCCCGGCGCCAAGCTGCTGACGGCGCAGCCCCTGCCGGCCAGCGGCATCGCCTTCCTGCTGCTCGCCCTGTCGTCGGTGTCCTTCGACGGCCTGTCGAAAACCTTCTTCTGGCTCGGCCTGTTCGGCATCAATCCGCTCGAATTTCCCGGCCGCACCGCGCTGATCGGCAGCGGCACTTTCGGGCTGATCCTGACATTCGTGCTGCTTGCGGCGGTGTTCCTGCTTGCCGTCTGGCTTGGCCAGCGTCTTGCCGGCAGCGATCACACCCTTGCCCAGGCGGCCGGCCTGCTGGTGTGGTCGATCGTGCCGATCGCGCTCGCCTATCATGTCGCGCATTATCTGACGGCGCTGCTCGTCGACGGCCAATATGCGCTTGCGGCACTTTCCGACCCGTTCGCGATGGGCTGGAACCTGTTCGGCACCGCCGACATGCAGATCGAAGCCGGCATCGTTGCCGGGGCGGACTCGGCGTGGTGGTTGTGGAATGTCCAGGCCGGCGCCATCATCCTTGGCCACGTGCTCGCCGTCCTCGTCGCCCACGGCTTCGCCTGGCGCCTGCACCCACAGCCTGCCCGTGCAGCCCTCAGCCAGTTCCCGCTTACCTTGCTGATGATCGCCTACACCGTCTTCGGCCTCTGGTTGCTTGCCACGCCGACCACCGGATGAGAAAAGGACGGCCTCGATATCGTCGGGAAGCTCGCTTGCCACATCAAGGCTTTGGTGATTTAGTTTGTACACATGCAATTTTTTGCGTCCTCTGAGCGAGGATGCCGAAGCCGCCTTATCGTTGGTCAAAACTGAAAAACAGAGGAACGAACATGGCTGACAAGAACGGATTTTTCGACCTCTCCAAGACTGCCCTGACTCGCCGCACAGCGCTGAAGGGTCTGGCCGCCGGCGCCGGCCTGGGCCTTGCCCCCGGCTTCGTCCGTTATTCGCAGGCGCAGAGCTCGGCGCCGATCAAGATCGGCTTTCAGTCGCACCGAACCGGCATCGGCGCCGCCTATGGCCGCTGGTACGAGAAGACCACCGCTGCCGCGGTCAAGGCGATCAACGCCGCCGGCGGCATCAACGGCCGTCAGGTTGAGGTGATCATCGAGGATGACGGCACCGATCCCGGCCGTGGCGCCGAGGTGGTCGGCAAGTTCGCCACCCAGCACAAGACCGACATCGTCTTCGGCACGCTGTTCTCGCATGTCGTCATCGGCTCTGCGCCCGCCGCCGGCGAAAACAAGATGCCCTATTTCGTCGTCAGCGAAGGCCACCACGTCGCTTCAACCAAGCTGAACCGCTATGTCTTCCAGCCCGGCATCACCGACGTGAAGAGCCAGATCCAGTCGATGGCGCCCTGGATCGCGGCCAATGCCGGCAAGAAGGTGACGCAGATATTCCCCGATTTCGCCTTCGGCTACGACCATCGCGACTACCTGCCGCCGGCACTGAAGGCGCAAGGCGGCGAGGTCATCGCGCAGATCGCCATCCCGCCGACGGAATCGTCCTTCACCAAATACTTCCCGCAGATCCCGGCCGAGACCGAGGTGATCTACCACGTCATGGTCGGCCCGGCCGTGCTCACTTTCGTCAAGGAGCTCGGCGAATTCTACGGCTCCAACCGACCGCAACTGTTCGGCTTCATCGATTCGCTCGAGGCCACCGACATCAACAGCCCCGGCCTCGAATTCCTCGACGGCAGCCATTTCTGGGAAGGCTCGCCGCGTTATGCGCAGGCCAACGATTCCGAAGCGCAGAAGGCCTACCGCACCGCTGTCGGCATCGATGACAATGGCGCTGCCGTCGGCGATCCCAAGGATGTCTCCACCGCAGCCCACATGTTCGGCTGCTGGGAGACGCTCTATGTCGTCAAGAAGGCAATGGAAGACGCCGGCTACAAGGGTCCGGAAGACCGCGCCAAGCTGGTCGAGGCGACCGAGGCACTGACCGAGTTCGCCGAAGGCCCGCAGCATCCGCAGGGGCCAAAAACCTTCAACGGCAAGATCCACCAGTGCTTTGGTATCCAGAACATCTCCAAGGTCGAGGGCGGCAAGCTCAAGGTCGTGCACAAGACCAAGATCGAGGACGGGCTTTACGAGGCCGAGGGAGATTATACGACGCAGGCGCTGTGAGCCTGGTTTTGTAAGCACAGTGCCCTTCGGCCCACCCCCCTTTGGCCTGCCGGCCATCTCCCCCTCAAGGGGGGAGATTGGCAGTTCATGCGAAGGCGGCCATTTATCACCCTTGGCTATTGGCGAAGGCCGTGGGGACAGCCAATCTCCCCCCTTGAGGGGGAGATGGCCGGCAGGCCAGAGGGGGGTGCCTCGCGCATCCGCTGGTGCTTAGCCCATGCACTTCGGTCCCCATCTCCTCCTCGCCGCTCTCGAAGGCCTCGTCACCTCGTCAGTGCTAGCCCTGACGGCGCTCGGCCTGTCGCTGGTGTTCGGCGTCATGCGGGTGGTCAATGTCGCGCATGGCGAGTTCTTCATGCTGGGCGCGGTGCTCGCCTGGGCGATCACCACGGCCATCGGCGGTCACCCTGCGCTCGGCTTCCTGGCGGCGCTGGTGATTGCCCCGCTGATCGTCGGCGCCATTGCGCTGGTCGCCGAACGGCTGGTGCTGCGCCGGCTCAATTACAATCCGGAAGCCACCATCGTCGCCACCATCGGCATGCTCTACATCATCCAGCAGCTGGCGCTGACTTTCTATGGCCCGGAGGCTCGGCCGGTCGAGCCGCCGTTCAGCTACCGCATCCTTTTGCCGTGGTTCGGCTATTCCGGCTACAAACTGTCTGTTATCGCCGCTTCCGCGCTGCTGCTCACCGCGACATGGCTGGTGCTGACGCGCACCAGGATCGGCCTCGTCATGCGCGCCACGCAGTATGACAGCGAAACCGCACAGGCCTTCGGCATCCCTGTCGGCCGTGTCTATGGCGGCGTCTTCGCGCTCGGTGCCATGCTGGCGGCCATTGCCGCGGTGCTGATCGTGCCGATCAGCCAGGCGCATTATCTGATGGGACAGGATCCGCTGCTGCTCTCCTTCATCGTCGTCATCATCGGCGGCCTCGGCTCGCTGCGCGGCACGGTCGTCGCCGCCGTGCTGATCGGCCTCTCCGACGGCATCATCTCGATGTTCTTCTCGCCGACGCTGGCCAAGATCATTGCCACGCTGCTCGTCGCCATGGTGCTGGTGTTCCGCCCGCAAGGCCTGTTCGGGACGGCATCGCGATGAGCGAAGCTTCGCCGGCAAAAGCCTATGCCCTGCATCTCGGCGTCATCGCCCTGCTCTTCGTGCTGAGCTTCCTGCTGCCGGACTACTATCACGGCCTGCTTGCCCGCATCATGGTGCTGGCGGTCTTTGCCATGGGCTACAACATGCTGTTCGGCTATGTCGGCCTGCTCAGCCTCGGCCATGCGATGTTCTTCGCCGCCGGGCTCTATGGCGCCGGCCTTGCCGTCATCCAGCTCGGCTGGAGCGTACCAGCGGCATTCGCCTCGGGCCTCGGCTGTGGTGTTGTTGTTTCACTCGTGATCGGCCTGCTGGCGTTGCGCACCACGGGCGTCGCCTTCATGATCGTCACCATGATGTTCGCTCAAGTGTTCTACCTCCTCATCCTCTACTTCGCGACTTGGACCGGCGGCGACCAAGGCATGGTCGTGCCGCAGCCGGCGCGGGTGCTCAGCTTTGGCGCTACATCGCTCGAACTCACCAATCCGACGGTGCGCTACATGACAGCGCTGGCGCTGTTTTCCATCGTGCTGCTCGTCACATTGGCCATCGTCCGCTCCCGCTATGGCCGCGTGCTGGTCGCCATCCGCGAGAATGAGGAGCGCACGAAGATGCTCGGCTACGATACGTTTTCGAACAAGCTCGCCGCCGTCGTCATCTCCGGCATCATCTGCGCGGCCTCGGGGGCCGCCTATGCGCTGCTGTTCGGCTATGTCGGATCGAGCTTCGCGTCGGTGCAGTATTCGATCCTGCCGCTGCTGTGGGTGCTGCTGGGGGGTGCCGCGACGACGCTCGGACCGCTGATCGGCACGCTGTTCATGTACTATGTCATTGATATCACCAGCGGCTACACCTCCGCCTATCTGCTGATCGTCGGCATCGCGCTGATCCTGCTGGTGCTGTTTTTCCCGAAAGGCATTCTGGGCAGCATCCGCCAGCGCTGGCTCGGGTGGCTGCCATGATGCCGCTTTTGACCACCAAGGGCCTGTCGCGCAATTTCGGTGGTCTGCGCGCCGTCGACAATGTCGATTTCGCGCTGATGCCGGGCGAGATCCGCGCCGTGATCGGCCCCAACGGGGCGGGGAAGACCACCTTCGTCAGCCTGGTCAGCGGCCGCATCCAGCCGTCTGCCGGCATGATCGTCTTCGACGGCGCCGACATCACCAATCTGCCTGCCTATGTCAGGGTGCGCAGGGGCATCGCCTACACCTTCCAGCTCACCAGCGTCTATGCCAACCTGTCCGTTTACGCCAACGTCGCGCTGCCCGCGCAACTGACGCTGCGGCATGGCAGCCATTCCAAGAGCGCGATACAGGCCGCTGTCATGACCGCACTGGAACGCACCGGCCTGGCCGATCGTGCCCACATGCCGGCCGGCCAATTGTCCTACGGCCATCAGCGCCTGTTGGAAGTGGCGATGGGCCTCGCGCTGAAGCCGCGCCTGCTGATCCTCGACGAGCCGACGCAAGGGCTGGCCGACAGCGAGATCGACAATTTCATCACCCTGGTGCGCGAGATCGCCAAGAACGCCACCGTGCTTCTGATCGAGCACAACATGCCTGTCGTCATGCAACTCGCCGACCGCATCACCGTCTTCAATGCCGGCAAGATCCTGGCCGAAGGCACCCCCGAAGCGATCCGCCAGAACGCGGCGGTGCAGGAAGCCTATCTGGGGACCGCCCCATGACCGAGGCAAAGTCCGAGGCGCTGACCATCTCTGGACTGGACTGCTACTATGGCGAGGTCCAGGTGCTCTATGGCCTCGACCTGGTGCTGAACAAGGGCGAGGTGCTGTGCCTGTTCGGCCGCAATGGCGCCGGTAAGACAACGACGCTCAAAGCCATCATGGGGCTGGTTCCCTCAAGCGCCGGCTCGATCAAACTGGCTGGCCAAGAATTGACCGGGCTGCCGGCGCATGAGGTGCCCAAGGCCGGCGCCGCCTATGTGCCGCAGGGAAGGCGGCTGTTCGCCGAAATGACGGTGGCCGAAAACATCGAGATCGGCCTGATGGCCCGCAGCAAGGGCAAGGCGACGCGTGAAAACGTGCTCGACCTCTTTCCATTGCTGCGCCAGCGGCTGCGGCAGCGTTCCGGCACATTGTCCGGCGGCGAACAGCAGATGCTGGCCATGGCGCGCGCGCTCTGTCTCGAACCGCAAGTGCTGCTGCTCGACGAGCCGACCGAAGGGCTGATGCCGTCGATGATCGCCAAGATCCGCGAGACGGTGTCGAAGCTGCGCGACATGGGCGTCTCGACCATCCTGGTCGAGCAGCGTGTCGATGCAGTGCTTTCGGTCGCCGACCACGTTGCCTTCATCGAAAACGGCCGCAACCGCGAGACGGTCGACGTCGAGGAGTTGCGCGCCGACCCGTCGGCGGTCCGCCGCTATGTCGGCGTCGGGTGATCAGCCGAAGAACAGAAAGCCCGCGACCAAAAATATCGGGATCAGCACCAGCCCAGACCACAGCATGTAGCCGAAGAAGCCCGGCATCTTCACGCCGCGATGGCGGGCGATGGCGTAGACCATGAAGTTCGGCGCATTGCCGATATAAGTGTTGGCGCCCATGAACACCGCGCCGGCCGAGATCGCGGCAAGCGTCGAAGCGAACTCCGTCATCAGGTGCCGGGGGTCGCCGCCGGCAAGCTCGAAGAACACCAGATAGGTCGGCGCATTGTCGAGGAAGGACGACAATGCCCCTGTCAGCCAGAAATAGGCGAGATCGTTGGGCGTACCCGAGGGTGAACTGACAAGCGACACCAGCGGTGCCAGCGCGCCGTCATGGCTTGCCCTTAGGATGGCGATGACCGGCACGATGCAGATGAAGATGCCGGCAAACAATTTTGCCACCTCTGCTATCGGGCCCCAGTTGAAGCCGTTCGCCTCCCGGTGGCTCTTGTAGGAGAGCGGAAGCGACAGCAGGGCGAGCGCCAGGATGATGGCGTCGCGCACCAGATTCTGCAGTTCGAGACTGACGCCGAACACGGAGAAGCTGACGCCCGGCTTCCAGGCCGCCGACAGCAGGATGGCGCCGATCACACCTGCCAGCAGCGGAAGGTTGGCCAGGCCGCGCAGACGCACCGTCGTGTCCGGCGTCGGATCCTTGATCTTCGGCGCGCCAGCCTCGCGCCGATGCAGGATGATGTCGATGCCCAGGAAGACGGCCAGCACGGCACCGCCGACGAACAGGGTCTCGCGCCAGAGATTGGCGGTCGTCCAGAAGAAGTCGACACCTCTGAGGAAGCCGACGAACAGCGGCGGATCGCCAAGCGGCGTCAGCGAGCCGCCGATGTTGGACACCAGGAAGATGAAGAAGATGACGACATGGGCGTTGAACGGCCTGTTATCGTTGGCGCGGATGATCGGCCGGATCAGGATCATCGAGGCACCGGTCGTGCCTATCACCGAGGCCAGCAGCGCGCCGACCAGCAGCAGGCTTGCATTCACCAGCGGCGTGCCGTGAATGTTGCCGGCAAGGAGAATGCCGCCCGAAATGGTGAACAGCGCAAACAGCAGGATGATGAACGACATGTATTCCGTGAGCAACGCATGCAGCACCGCTTCGGTCGCTGTGGGAACACCGAAGGCAATCGCCAGCGGCACGATCACCAGCGCGGCCCAAAGGGCCGATATCTTGCCGTAGTGATGTTCCCAGGCATGAGGAAACAGCAGCGGACCGGTGGCGATCGACAACAGCAGCCCGGCAAAGGGCAGCGCCCACCACAGCGACATCGAAGCGCCGGGCAGGCCGTGGTCTTCGGCGGCAAAAGCTGTTCCAGGAAACAGTATTGCGAAAACTGTTACAGCGCATGGGATCGCGTACGAGAAAGGCCCCCTCATCCGGCCGCTACGCGGCCACCTATGCCGGGGCGAGTCACGGGCCTCGCCCGTCCTTCGGACCCCCGCTGGGGAGAAGAGACGAGCTTCGGCGCCGGCAGCCTCCTCTCCCCTCGGGGAGAGGTCGGATTGCCCCGAATTGCCCTTCGCAATTCGGCTGGCAATCCGGGTGAGGGGGTGCTTGCCCAAGGGCCGTTCAATCCGACAAAGGGTCTTCGAGCGTCACGCCGGCGTCGCGCAGGCGCTGCAGCATGGCATCGAGCGAACCGTTGAGATCGATGCCGCGGCAGGCATCGAGCCGCACTGTGGTTTTGAAGCCCTGGCTGACGGCGTCCAGCGCCGAAAAGCCGACGCAGAAATCGGTCGCCAGCCCGACCAGGGTCAGCGTGTCGATGCCGCGCTCCCGGAGGTAGCCGGCAAGGCCGGTCTGGGTCGTGCGGTCGTTCTCGAAGAAAGCCGAATAGCTGTCGATATCAGGCCTAAATCCCTTGCGAATGACGAGCTCGGCCTTGGTCCAGGCGAGGCCGGAATGGAAATCCGAGCCCAGGCTGCCCTGGATGCAGTGGTCCGGCCACAGCGTCTGCTGACCATAGGGCATTTCGATCATCGTGAAAGGCTGCGCGCCCGGATGGCTGGAGGCAAAGCTGGAATGACCGGCGGGATGCCAGTCCTGCGTCAGCACGACATGGTCGGTTCGCCGGATCAGGTCGTTGACCAGCGGCACGATCTCATCGCCGCCGGCAACCGCCAGCGCACCGCCCGGACAAAAATCGTTCTGCAGGTCGATGACGACAAGCGCTTCGTCGGCCATGGGCTTTCCTCTTCCGTATGCAGGCTCCAGTGGAAAATGCCGCTGACGCGACCGGACGCAGAAACTTGACCAGATGGCCGGCGGCGTCAACCCTCTCGCGACATAACAAATGCGTGCCGGCCGGGCCGCCGCAAACTCGGGCTTTGACAAATCCTGCGGGCTTGATATCATTTGCATACGAATGAGTTTCTCGGCTCGAACGCCGGAAATACCGGATTCGGAAAGTTCCTTTCTGGAAGGCAAAGCGTGATCCGTTACGCGAAACCCACCTCGGTCGACGAAGCGCTCGCTTTGCTTGGCGAGGGCGCCTGGCGCATCCTTGCCGGCGGCACCGATTTCTATCCGGCACAGGGCAGCAAACCCTTCCGCGACAATGTTCTCGACATTAACGGCCTGGCGGCGCTGCGCGGCATTGCCGAGACGCACGACCATTTCGTCATCGGCGCGCGCACGACCTGGACCGACATCGTCCGCCATCCCTTGCCTCCGGCCTTCGATGCGCTGAAACAGGCGGCGCGAGAGGTCGGCTCGGTGCAAATCCAGAACGTCGCCTCGGTCGCCGGCAATCTCTGCAACGCCTCGCCGGCCGCCGACGGGGTGCCGGGCCTGCTCATCCTCGATGCCGAGGTCGAGCTGCGCTCGGTGGCCGCGACGCGGCATCTGCCGTTGCAGGACTTCATTCTCGGCAACCGCCGAACCGCTCTGCTGCCCGGTGAGATGGTCACGGCCATCCGCGTGCCGAAGCCCAGCGGCACGTCGGCTTTCGTAAAGCTCGGCGCGCGCCGTTATCTCGTCATTTCCATCGCCATGGTGGCGGCGCGTCTGGTCGTCGAGGATGGCATCGTCAACGACGCCGCCGTCGCCGCCGGATCCTGCTCGGTGGTGGCCAAGCGGCTGGCCGGCGTCGAAGCCGCGCTGCGCGGACTGCCGGTGGACGGCGGACTTGCCGACGCGGTCCTGGCCGCGCCGATGAGCGAACTGTCACCGATCGCCGATGTGCGCGGCAGCGCCGAATACCGGCTCGATGCGGTGCGCGAAATCGTTGCCCGCGCCGTGCTTGCGGCTGTGAGACGGACGACCGATGACGAGGTGGCGGCGGCATGAGCCAAGTTCAACCTGAAGTGCGTGAAGCTCTGTCCGATCTCGGCAACGTCCAGCCTGGCTTCGGCCCGGAGCGCGCTGACATCGCCTTCGAGGTCAATGGCACCGCCGTCTCGGTCAATGTGCCGCCGCTGCGCCGGCTGTCCCTGGTGCTGCGCGATGAATTGGGGCTGACCGGCACCAAGGTCGGCTGCGATGCCGGTGACTGCGGCGCTTGCACGGTGCTGGTCGACGGCGATCCCGTCTGCGCCTGCCTGATGTCAGCGGCTTCCGCCGCCGGGACGTCGGTGACGTCAGTCGAAGGCCTCGCCAATGGCCGGCTGTCGGCGCTGCAGGCGTCATTCCTCGCCCATGGCGCGGCGCAATGCGGCATCTGCACGCCGGCGCTGCTTGTCGCTGCAACCGCATTGCTGGACAGACAGCCAAGCCCGACCGAGGTGGAGGTGCAGGACGCACTGGGCGGTATTCTCTGCCGCTGCACCGGCTACCGTAAGATCATCGCGGCGGTGATGGATGCCTCCCTGCAGGCAACAAGCCTTGATTTCCGCTTGCCTCAATCAGGCCAAGCAATCGGCTCCTCGCCCATCCGGCTCGACGGCGTGCCGAAGGTTACTGGCGGTGAAAAATTCGGCGGCGATTCCTTCCCCGCCAATGCGCTGGCCGTGCTGGTGGTCCGCTCGCCGCACTATCACGCCAGCTTCGCCTTTGGCGACCTCGACGGCTGGACGAAGGCGCATCCCGGCATAGCCGGTGTCTTCACAGCCGCCGACATTCCCGGAAAAAACTGTTTCGGCGCTATCGGCCCGTTCGCCGACCAGCCGGCTCTGGCCGAAGGGTTTGCGCGGCTTCGCGGCGAGGCGGTGGCGCTGGTTGCCGGCGAGCGCGAGGCGATCCTCGATCTCGATTTGTCGGGTTTTCCTGTCCGCTGGAGCGAGCTGCCGCATTTTCTGCAACCTACTGAGGCGCAGGCTGAGGGTGCTGCGCTGATCCATGAAAGTCGGCCGGCGAACCTGCTCACCTCCGGCCTGGTCGAGCGAGGCGACCCCGAAATGGCGCTTGCCGGCGCTGCGTTCACCGTGTCCGGCGCCATCGACACCTCCTATGTCGAGCACGCCTATATCGAACCGGAAGCCGGCTATGCCTATCTGGACGGCGACACGCTGGTGGTCGTCGCCTGCACCCAGGCGCCCTACATGGACCGCGACGAGACGGCGAAGGTGCTCGGCCTAACCGTCGACAAGGTGCGCATCGTGCCGACCGCGACCGGTGGCGGTTTTGGCTCCAAGCTCGACGTTTCGCTGCAGCCGCTGATCGGCCTTGTGGCCATGAAGACGGGGCGGCCGGCGGCACTTGCCTACACTCGCACCGAATCGATGATCTCGACCACCAAGCGCCATCCGGCCGAGATGAAAGCGACCATCGGCGCCGATGCCGACGGCCTTGTCACCGGCATGATCTTCGACGGTGACTTCAACACCGGCGCCTATGCAAGCTGGGGCCCTACCGTGGCCAACCGCGTGCCGGTGCACGCCTCCGGACCCTACGCGACGCCGAATTACCGCGCCGAAGGCCGCGCCATCCACACGCATGGGCCGATCTCCGGCGCCTTCCGCGGCTTCGGCGTGCCGCAGGCGACGATCATGCAGGAGACGCTGTATGACGAGCTAGCCGGCAAGCTCGGCATGGACCGGCTCGATTTTCGCTTGAAGAACTGCCTTCGTAACGGATCCGAAACGGTTACCGGGCAGCTTCTGGAGTCCGGCGTCGGCATTGCCGAATGCCTCGAATCGCTGCAGCCGCACTGGGTGCGCGCAACGGCTGATGCGGATGCATTCAACAGCGCCAGCAGGGATAGAAAGCGCGGTGTTGGCATCGCGTCCTGCTGGTATGGCTGCGGCAACACCTCGCTGCCCAACCCGTCGACCATCCGGGTCGGCATCGCGGCTGACGGCACGGTCATCCTGCACCAGGGCGCTGTCGATATCGGCCAGGGTTCGAACACGGTCATCGCCCAGATATGCGCCGACGCGCTCGGCCTGCCGCTTGAGAAATTTCAGTTGAAGAGCGCCGATACAGCCATCACCCCCGACGCCGGCAAGACCTCGGCCTCGCGCCAGACCTTCGTCACCGGCAAGGCGGCCGAAAAGGCTGGCCGCGCCTTGCGCGAAAAGATCCTGCGCTTCGCCAATGTTTCGGAAAAAGCCGCTCTGCAACTGGACGGTTCGGCGATCGTCATCCGCGAGGGAGAAGCCACCCGCCGCATCGATCTCACCACATTGGACGTGGATGCCGAAGGC
The DNA here is from genome assembly GCF_055811155.1 of Mesorhizobium sp. WSM4822. Lineage (NCBI taxonomy): Bacteria > Pseudomonadati > Pseudomonadota > Alphaproteobacteria > Hyphomicrobiales > Phyllobacteriaceae > Mesorhizobium > Mesorhizobium sp. WSM4822. The sequence goes on from NZ_JBVVQM010000009.1 coordinate 57,483, forward strand.
TTCGTCTTTCGCGCCGAGGAGACCTACGACCCGCCGACGCTGCCCCTCGACGCCAAGGGCCAGGGCAAACCCTACGCCGTCTACGGCTATGGCGCGCAGATCGCCGAATTGGAGGTCGACCTCAAGCTCGGCACGGTGAAGCTGCTGAAAATCACCGCCGCGCATGATGTCGGCAAGGCGATCAACCCGCTGCTGGCCGAGGGCCAGATCGAAGGCGGCATTGCGCAAGGCATCGGCATGGCGCTGATGGAAGAGTATATCCCCGGCCGCACCGAGAATTTGCACGATTATCTCATCCCGACCATTGGCGACGTGCCGCCGATCGAAACCATCCTGATAGAAGTTCCGGATCCGGAAGGACCCTTTGGTGCCAAGGGTTTGGGCGAGCACGTGCTGATCCCGACGGCGCCGGCGATCCTCAACGCCATCCGCCACGCCACCGGCGTGCTGGTCACCAAGATTCCGGCGACGCCGACGCGTATCCGCGCTGGCATCCGCGAAAAAGATGGCATCCGCGAAAAGGAGGCACGCCGATGAGCGAGCTTGCCGAACGCTTCGAGACCCATGATCCCGGCGAGAAGCTGGTGGCGGAGAAGATCCGCTGCGATGCCTGTCCGGTGATGTGCTACATCGCTGACGGGCGCACCGGCGCCTGCGACCGCTACGGAAATGTCGGCGGCAGGATCGTGCGGATGGATCCGCTGACCATCCTCGATCATGCGGCCGAGACCGGCGCGGCGATCGTGCCGTTCGTCGCCGAGGGCGAGGCATGGGATGGCGAACTGGTCAACACCGGCCGCCGCTTCGTCACCGCAATCGGCGCCGGCACCACCTATCCCGACTACAAGCCGGCCCCCTTCATCGTCAGCCAGGAGGTCGAAGGCGTCGATCTCGTCACCGTCGTCACCGAGGGCATCTTCTCCTATTGCGGCGTCAAGGTGAAGATCGATACCGACCGTCACCTCGGTCCCGAGACGGCAATAGTCCGCGCAGCCGGCGAAGCGATCGGCCATGTCACGACGGGCGAGTATGGCTCGCAGATGCTGTCGCTGGGCGGTGTGCACCATCTGACCGGCGGCTCCAAGGCCGAGGGACGCGCCACCTGTGACGCGCTGCTCAATCTGTGCAACCGCAAGCCGGTGGAACTGGCCATCGACGGCGGCGCCACCATCATAGTCGAAGCCGGCAAAGCACCTGTCATCGACGGCAAGCAGGAACACCGAATGCGCGTCGGCTGCGGCTCGGCCACCATCGGCATGTTCGCCACGCAATGGCGCGGCCTTGTCGACGAGGTGGTGGTGGTCGACGACCACATCACCGGCGTCGTTTCCGAGCATCAGGCCGGCAAGGTGCTGGGCTGGCAGGATACCGGGATAAAAATCATCGGCCGCCGTTCGACGCCGGGCCGCTATTTCAAGGTCTCCGAACCCGGGCTTGGCTGGGGCGGCACCAGCATTTCAGACCCGCTGTCGATCCTCGGAGAGTGGAACGCCAAGAAAGGCGCGCGGCCGGGGCTGTCGCTGCTGATGGTGTCGACCACCGGGGAACAGTTCGCCTATTACGAACTCGACGACGAACTGAAACCGGTGCAAAAACCTTTCCCCGAACGGCTGCAGAAGTCGGTCGGGCTGATCGAGGACAATTGCGAGCCAGCTTTGTGCACAGTGCTGTTCATCGGCGGCGCCGGCGGCTCGCTGCGGGCCGGCGTCACCGAAAACCCGGTCAACCTCACCCGCTCGGTTCAGGGCCTGACCACCTATGTCACGGTCGGCGGCGCGCCGGTCTATGTCTGGCCGGGCGGCGGCATCACGCTGATGGTCGATGTCACCAGAGTGCCTGAGGGTGCCTTCGGCTATGTGCCGACGCCGGCGCTGGTGGCGCCTATCGAATTCACGCTGCGCCGCGACGACTATGTCAGGCTCGGCGGGTACGAGGCCGAGATCCGCAGCGTCGAGGATATTGTCGCAAAAGGCGGTGAGTACCTCAATCCGCGCCGCGGCACAGGCGCCGAAGCCACCAATCCATGGCCGCCACTCGCGCAGCTACGTCGTGCCGGCTCGGACGGGGCCGGGTGATGCAAGGCCCGCAAGCCCACTGGCTGCAGGACGGCAAGCGGCTGCATCTCAACCACGGGCCGATCGACCTGATCGTCGAGGTTTTTGGTGAGGCGGAAGAATGCCGCCAAGCCTATGAACAGGCCGTAGCGCGGTTCCAGACGATCCTGATGGAGCTGGTCGAGGAGCTCCCCGAATTGCGGCTCCCGACGTTTTTCCTCGCGCCGCGCACCTTCGCGGGCTCGACGGCGCGCCGCATGGAAACAGCCGTCATGCCCCTGGCGGAATGCTTCATAACTCCGATGGCCGCGGTCGCAGGATCGGTAGCCGACGAAATGCTCGCCGCATTGCTTGCCGGTCGCAAGCTCGAGCGCGCCTATGTCAATAATGGAGGCGACTGCGCGCTCCATATCGGCAAGGGCCAGTCGATGGGTCTGGCGGTCGCCGGCACCGGCAACGGCATGGCGGACCGGATCACGATCCGCGCGGAAGATGGCGTTCGCGGCGTTGCCACCAGCGGCTGGCGCGGCCGCTCCTTCTCGCTTGGCATTGCCGACGCCGTCACCGTGCTGGCGCGGACCGGTGCCGAGGCCGATGCGGCAGCGACCCTCATTGCCAACGCGGTGGACCTGCCCGGCAATCCGGCCATCAAGCGCATTCCAGCACATGAACTGTCGCCCGACAGCGATCTCGGCGCGCGCCTGGTGACACATGGTGTCGGCACGCTTGGCCTTGGCGAAGTGGCGCGGGCGCTGGACAATGGCCTTGCCGTCGCCGAAGATTTTCGCCGGCGCGGCCTGATTGCCGCATCGGCGCTGTTTCTTGGCGGTGAGATCCGCATCAGTGGCTCGGTCGCGCTTGCAGCGCCCAACAAAAGTTCGAGGGAGGAAGTTGCCCATGCCTGAGTTTTCGATCCGCAAAATCGCGGTGCTGACCGAAGAGATTTTTCACGAGGGCGGGCCGGTGGCCCAGGTGCCGCGCCGCCGCGCCGCCGCCATGGCCCTGGTGAAAAACCCGTTCGCCGGGCGCTATGTCGAAGACTTGCAGAGCGCCATGGACGATCTGAAGCCGCTCGGCCTGTTGCTCGCCGACCGGCTGATCGCGGCGCTCGGCGGCGACGTCAAGCAGATCGACGGCTACGGCAAGGGCGCCATTGTCGGCACGGCGGGCGAGTTGGAGCACGGTGCGCTGTGGCATGTGCCCGGCGGCTACGCCATGCGCGAACGGCTCGGCGACGCCAAGGCGATCGTGCCGTCGGCCAAGAAGGTCGGCGCGTTCGGTTCAAAGCTCGATGTACCGCTCGGCCACATCAACGCCGCCTATGTGCGCAGCCATTTCGACGCCATGGAAGTCGGCATCAGCGATGGTCCGCGCCCGGACGAAATCCTGTTCTGCCTCGCCATGACCTGTGGCCCGCGCATCCACAATCGCATGGGTGGTCTGGCGGCCGATGACATCAAAGCCTGGGATGGCTTGCGGTGAGCGGCGAGGACAATCTGCTCAAGCTGGTCGAGGTCGAGACCCCGGACGACCAGGATTACCTGCTGCAGGAGCAGGTCGGCTTCATCCTGCGCAAGGCGCATCAGCGCCATGTCGCGATCTTTGCCGCGCATATCGGCGATCTGACGCCGCCGCAATTCGCGGCGTTGGCCAAGCTGCGTGACGTCGGCGAGACCTCGCAGAACCAGCTCGGCACGCTGATCGCGATGGATGCGGCGACGGTGAAGGGCGTCATCGACCGGCTGAAGGCGCGCGGCCTGGTCGAGCTTTCCAGGCACGAGGTCGACAAGAGACGGCTGCTGGTCAATCTGACCGCGGCAGGCCGCGATGCCATCGACCGCCTGATCCCGCTGGCGCGCGAGATCACCCAGGAAACGCTGGCGCCGCTCTCCGCCAAGGAGATCGCCACCTTCATGAAGCTGCTGGTGAAGCTGGCTTAGACCGCCGGGCGCCAAAAAGGCACCCGGCAGGAAGCTTGGCTCAGAGGCCGTTGTCCTTCAGCACCTGGGCGGCGTTTTCCTTGGTGATCTTCTCGGTTGGCAGAGTGATGGTCTTTTCGACCTTCTCGCCGTTGAGGAACTTGATCGCCTGGCGCAGGCCTTCGGCACCGGGAGTGACATAGGTGAAGGTTGCCGTCAGCTCGCCCTTGTTGACCATCTGCACGCCTTCGTTGGGCAGGCCGTCGATACCAATGAACTTGATGTCCTTCTCGCGGCCGACATCCTTGGCGGCGAGATAGGCACCATAGGCCATCGGGTCGTTGTGGCCGTAAACGAGATCGATCTTCTCGTTGCTCTTCAGCGCGTTGGCCATCAGATTGTAGGCCTGATCCTGCTTCCAGTCGCCCGATTGCTGGTCGAGCAGATATTTGATGCCCGGCTCCTTGTCGGTGAATTCGTGGAAGCCGTCGTGGCGGTCATGCGCCGGCTGGGTGCCCATGCCGCCCCAGATCTCGACGACGTTGCCTGCAGCCTTGCCCTTGCCGCCAAGCAGTTCGACGGCATATTCGCCGGCCGCGCGGCCGATCAGCGCGTTGTCGCCACCGACGAACTGCGTGTAGTCCTTGGTCTCGACATTGCGGTCGAGCACGAAGACCGGGATCTTGGCATCGATCGCCTGCTGCACGACGCCGGTCAGGCCGGCCGATTCCTTCGGCGACACCAACAGCGCATCGACTTCCTGGCGGATCAGGTTCTCGACATCGGCGACCTGCTTTTCGGTCTTGTCCTCGCCGTCGGTGATGATCAGTTCGACCTCGGGATGCTTGGCGGCTTCGGCCAGAATGTCCTTGTTGAACTGCGCGCGCCAGGGCTCGATGGTCGTCACCTGCGAGAAGCCGATCTTCCACTTCTTGTCCTGGGCGAAGGCACTGCCGGTGGTCAGAAGCGCGGTGGTGGTCAGCAGTGCCGCGGTCACGGCGGCAAGCTTCAGCATGTCACGTCGTTTCATTTTTTGTTTCCTCCGAGATTGAGTGACGGTGTCTCTTGCGACGGCCGCTTTGCCGCGGCCGTTTCCTTGTGCGCCGATTGCCCGCCGGGCAGGCGCAGATAGGCCAGGAGATCACCGGCATTGCGCTCCTGCACGAGCACGGTGCCGATGATGATCATCCCCTTCAGCACCAGCTGAAGGTTCGAATTGATGTTGTGGAGCTGCAGGATGTTGGAGAGCAGACCGAAGATCAGCACGCCGCAGAACGTGCCGGTGAGGCTGCCGCGCCCGCCCATCAGGCTGGTGCCGCCGATGACCACGGCGGCGATGGCGTCGAGCTCCAGCCCGGCGCCGGCATCCGGCTTGCCTTGCCGGTACTGTGCGACATAGAGCACGGCGGCGATGCCGGCGAGCAGCCCCGAGACGGCATAGGTTGCGATCTTGACGCGGCCGGCGGCGATGCCGGAGAGGCGCGCCGCCTCCTCGTTGCCGCCGATGGCGTAGACGTAACGGCCGAACGGCGTGAAGCGCAGCACCGCGCCATAGATCAGGATGGCGCTGAGGAAGAACAGGCCCGGCATCGGGATGATGCCGAACACCAGCGAGCGCAGGATCTCGAAATCGGCGGTCGCGTTGGAGCCGGTATAGACCGGCAGCACCGCATTGTTCTGGCCGGCGGTCAACCGTGCGATGCCGAGCGCCGTCACCATCATCGCCAGGGTGACGATGAAGGGCTGCAGCCGCCCGGCAACGATGATGAAGCCGTTGAGCGCGCCGAACAGCAAACCAACGCACGGCGCCACCAGCAGCACGCCGAGCACACCGAATTTCGGCTCGATCTGCGGCAGCAGAAACCACAGCGACAGGCAGCACAGGACCACGCCGACGACGGCGGGCGTGACCAGGCCGCGAATCCCGTCCAGCTTGATCTCACGGAGGAGGTCGGCGCCGGCACGGGATTTTGCCAGGTTCTGGAAAATGAAACGGGTGACGACGAAACCGAGGCAAAGCGCCACCAGGGCGACGGTTGGCACGCCCAGCACGACGCCCGGCGTCACGCCTGGAACCGTCAGCAGCATGGCGCAGACCACCGAGCAGATGGCCATTAGCGAGCCGACGGAGAGATCGATGCCGCCGGTGATGATGACGGCCGTCATGCCAGTGGCGATCAGGCCGGTGGTCGACACCTGGCGCAGCACATCGAGCAGATTGCCGTAGGAGAGGAAGATGTTGTTGCCCTTCGAGCTCATCGGCGAGCCCAGGACACCGATCAGGAAGATGGCGATCAGGCCCCAATAGAGCTTGGTCCGGGACAGGAGTTTCAAAACGGTCATGCGGCTGGTCTCGATATGGTCCGGCGCGGGGCGGCGAGGCGCATGATGGCCTCCTCACTGGCCGCGTCGCGGGAAAGAATGCCTGTCTGGCGGCCATCGGCCATCACCAGGATGCGGTCGGAGAGGTGCAGCAGCTCCGGCAGTTCGGAGCTGATGACGGCGATGGCGAGACCGTCGCGCGCCAGCTTGAAGATCAGGTCGTAGATCTCGCGTTTGGCGCCGACATCGATGCCGCGCGTCGGCTCGTCGAGCAACAGCACCCTCGGCTTCGTCGCCAGCCATTTGCCGATGACAACTTTCTGCTGGTTGCCGCCCGACAGCGTCCCGGCGGGCTGGTCGATGTCCCGGCAGCGGATGCCGAGGGCCTTGACCGCCTGCCGCGCCAGCCCCTGCTCGCCGGCCAGCGAGCGGATGCCGAAGCGGGCCAGCGAGCCGACCAGCGGCAGCGCGACATTGTCCGCGATCGAAGCCTGCAGATGCAGCCCTTGCGTCTTGCGGTCCTCGGTCACCAGCGCAATGCCCAGCCGCCTCGCATCGCGCGGCGAACGGATGTCCACGGGATGGCCGTCAATACGGATTTCGCCGCCGGTGCGGCCATTGCTCGAGCCGAAGATCGCTTCCAGGATCTCGGTGCGGCCCGAACCCAGCAGCCCGCCAATGCCGAGGATTTCTCCGGCGGCAAGATCGAAGCCGACGCCGTCGATCACCGTGCGCCAACCATGCGCATCGGGCTTCGACAGCGACAGGTTTTCGACCGAAAGCACGGTCATGCCGCTGGTGTTGCGCTCTTCCTCGGAGGAAGCGAGCAGGTTGCGGCCGACCATCGCCGAAATGATCGTATCTTCGTCGAGCCTGGCCATCGGCTCGGTCAGCACATGGCGGCCGTCGCGAAACACGGTGACGCGGCCGGCCAGATGCATGACCTCGTCGATGCGGTGCGAGATGTAGACGATGGCGACGCCGCTGTCGGCAAGCTGGCGGATGATGCGGAACAGCCGCTGGCATTCGGCCGGCGAAAGCGCCGAGGTCGGCTCGTCCATGATCAGGATGCGTGCCGACATCGACAGAGCCTTGGCGATCTCGACCAGTTGCTGCTCGCCGACACGCAGGGCGCCGACGCGGGCTTGCGGATCGAGTTCGATGCCGAGCCGCTGCAACAAAGCACCTGCCGCGCGGCTGCTCGCCTTGCGGTCGACGATCAGCCCGGCGATCAGCTTCTCGCGGCCGAGGAAGATGTTGTCGGCGACGCTGAGCTCGGGCACCAGGTTGAGTTCCTGATGAATGATGGCGATGCCGGCATCCTCGGCGTCGCGCACGCCGGCGAAGCTGACGGGGCGGCCATCGACGCTCACCGTGCCGTCATAACCGGTATAGACGCCGGAGAGGATTTTCATCAGCGTCGACTTGCCGGCGCCGTTCTCGCCCATCAAGGCATGAACCTCGCCGCGACGCAGCTCAAAGCCGACATCGACAAGCGCGGCGATGCCGCCGAAGCTCTTGGAAATGCGCTCGGCACTCAGAACGATGTGCGACCGATCGGCCGCACCGTGCTGCGGGGACAGGCAATTGCTCTCTTGCATGACAATGGCGGCCTCCCTTCCGTCGTCGTCAACTTCCCGCAAACGCTAATCTAAACGTTTCGATCATGTCAAGCCGATATAAGGTGCCGGACGTTTGGTGCAATTCGATTCTTGCTAAAAAGGACAGGATTCCGTACGTATTGGCCAGCAAAGGTGGCGAAACGTTTCGAAAATGACAGCGTCAGGGCAAAAAAGACACCGCAAATCCACCGCGCCCACCATGCTTCATGTGGCTGAAGCGGCGCGTGTTTCTGTCGCCACCGTTTCGGCGCTGATCAATGGCACGGCGACGGTCAGCCCGGAGCTTAGCCAGCGCATCGAGCAGGCAATCCGCGATATCGGCTACAAGCGCAACGCGATCGCCCGCAGCCTGAAGATGGGCACGACCCGCACCATCGGACTGACTGTGCCGCACATCACCAACCCGTTCTTCACCGATGTCGTCTCGGTCATCCAGCAGGCCTTCGACCGGGCCGGCTATGCCGTCATGCTGTGCTGCACGGACGAGGATTTGAACACCCAGGACGACCAGATCAGGCTGCTGCTCGACCGCATGGTCGACGGGCTGATCGTGGCGCGCGTCGGCGACGGCGCGATCCTCAAGCGGATCGTCGACGACGCCAACGTGCCGGTCGTGCTGCTCGATCGTATCTGCAAAGGCATCGACACCGATGCCGTGGTGCTGGACAACCAGCGCGCGGTGTTCGACGCCATCACCTATCTGATCAATCTCGGCCACCGGCGCATCGGTTACATCACCGGCACCTCGGACATCTCGCCGATGCATGACCGCATGGCGGGATATCGCGAGGCGCTTCACGCCGCCGGCCTGCCGATCGCCGAGGAGCTGATCCGCTTCGGCAATTTCCACGAGATCGACGGCTATAACGAAACCATGCAGATGCTTTCCTCGCATGATCGTCCAAGCGCGATCTTCTCGGCCAACAATCCGATGGTGATCGGCACCATGAAGGCGATCCGCGACATCGGCCTGTCCTGCCCGGAAGATATTTCGGTCGCCTGCTTCGACGACTTTCCATGGTCCGACGTGTTCCAGCCGCAGTTGACCACGGTGGCCCAGCCCGTGCAGGCGATCGGCGAACAGGCGGCCAATCTGCTTCTCGACCGTCTCGCCGGCAACAGGGACGCGCCGCCGCGCAAGCTTTTGCTCAAGGGCCGGCTGATGATCCGCAATTCATGCCGTCCGCTCGGCGCGATTGCGCAGAGCGTGAGCGCGTAGCCTTCCCCCGGCGTAAGTCGTACCAGGATTTGTCAGGCCGCCTGCGACAGGGATTTGTGCGCGTCGGCCAGGATCTCGAACGATCGCACCCGTGCCGCATGATCAAAAATCTGCGCGGTGACCATCAGCTCGTCGGCACCGGTGCGGCGCACGAAGGCATCGAGGCCTTGCCGCACCGTTTCCGGAGAGCCGACGACGGCGCAGGACAATGCCTGGCCGAGCATTGTCTTTGCCATCGGATCGAGATCGCGGTCATAGTTCTCGACAGGTGGCGGCAGCCGGCCGGCCCGACCGGTGCGCAGATTGACGAAAGCCTGTTGCAGCGAGGTGAACAACAAACGGGCCTCCGCATCGGTGGGCGCGGCGAAGACATTGAGGCCAAGCATGACATGCGGCTTGTCGAGCTGCTCGGACGGCTGGAAGCGCGAGCGGTAGACATCCAGCGCGTGATCCAGCTCCGCCGGCGCGAAATGCGAAGCGAAGGCGTAGGGCAGGCCGAGCATGGCGGCGAGCTGCGCGCCGTAGAGGCTGGAGCCGAGGATCCAGACCGGCACGTTCTGGCCTTCGCCGGGCACGGCGCGAATTCGCTGGCCTTCCTCGGCCGGCTGGAAATAGCCCATCAGCTCGACGACATCCTGAGGGAAATTGTCGACCCCGGCCTCGAGATTGCGGCGCAAGGCACGGGCGGTGCCCATGTCGGTGCCGGGCGCCCGGCCGATGCCGAGATCGATGCGGCCCGGATGCAAGGCGGCCAGCGTGCCGAACTGCTCGGCAATCACCAGCGGCGAATGGTTGGGCAGCATGATGCCGCCGGCGCCGACACGAATGGTCTTGGTTCCGCCGGCGACATGGGCAATGACGACGGCTGTGGCCGCGCTGGCGATACCCGGCATGTTGTGATGCTCGGCCAGCCAGAAACGCTTGTAGCCCAAGCGCTCGGCATGGCGGGCAAGAACGAGCGAGTTGGCCAGCGACTGCGAGGCATCGCTGCCTTCGACGATCGGCGACAGGTCGAGAACGGAAAGAGCGGTCATGGATGGGATCCTGTGTCAGGACCGCATGTAGGAAGCATCCGGCGGCGCCGCAAATTCAAAAATATTGATCAGCCTTTGATAGCTTCGGGGTCGGCGATGTCGTCCTCCTCGACGACAACCGCGTGCTGCGCGGCGAGAAAATTGCCGACATGGCTGAGCCCGTCGAAATGATCGCAGAATACCTTGATGACGACCAGCAGCGGCACCGCCATCAGGGCGCCGACGAAGCCCCACAACCATGACCAGAAGGCGATGGCGATCAAGATTGCCACGGCGTTGATCTCCAGACGCCGGCCGACCACCATCGGCGTCACGAACTGGCCTTCGACGATGTCGCACAAGATCACGAAGGCCGGCGCCAGAAGCGCGTAGAAGATGGTATCGAAGCTGATCAACGCCATGACCGTGACAAGCACGATGGTGATCAGCGCTCCGACATAGGGCAAGAAGTTGAGCAACGCCGCGGCGGCTCCCCAGACCAGCGGGTTGGGCATGCCGAGCGCCCACAGACCGAGAGCGATGACCGTGCCGAGGCCGGCATTGATGATGGTGACGGTGAGCAGATAGTGCGAGATTTCGCGCTCGACGTCATAGACGACGCGCAGCGCCCGTTTCTTTTCGCTGAGGCTGGCGAAGGACTGGATGATCTTTTCATAAAACATCGTGCCGGAGGCGAGCAGGAACAGCGATAGCACGAAGATGATGGTCAGGCCTGTCCCGGCCGACAGGATGTTGCTGGCGGCCGCCGACAGGATGCCGGACTGCGCCATCGCCACCCTCTGGATGCCCGGCTCCTGCGACGTCTGGGTCAGCTGTTCGATCTGATGCGAAATCTGCATGATCTTCTCGAGTGGGCGGCGCAATTGCGCCAGCCGTTCGGCAAGTTGCTGGCCTATCGAAGAGGTGTTGTTGATGAGGTCGATGATCGGTCCGCTGAGCAGGTAGCCTACGCTGGCAAAGATGCAGATCGACAACAGCACCAGAAGGGTCGCCGAAACCACTTCGGAGATGCCGTGCCTGCGCAGGAGCCTAACGATCGGCGTCAGCGTCAGCGCCAGCAGGAAAGCCAGAATGACCGGCATGAAGAAAGCGCGAGCGAAGTAGAGCGCATAGATGGCCATGAACAGGAAAATGCCGACGAGCAGCGAGCGCATCAGATGCGTGTCGGCGCGGGCCGCAACGCGCGAATCCGACTCGTCGGCGATGGCGCGGCCCAAGGCAGCGGGTTCGGTTTTCATGCTCACCCTCGAGCCGGCGCCCTCGGCGATCGGCTATTGCTTGCATGAACGCAGAGTTATGGGCGCAGGTTCCATGAGCCGGCTTCCGGAATGAGGCCCGTTTGCACGGGTCCGGAAATCAGAGCGCGCCGCAGCATCCAGGCCTGCACTCACGGCATTGGAAGAGAGATTTGGCTTTCTTCCCAATGTCGTGGCGACGCGGACGAAAAATCCGGCCTTCTCAATTGCAGCAGCCAGCAGCCGACATTTCCGTCAGGCTGCCGGCGCGGTGACGGCTGTGCCAGCGCTGGCTGTTTCCTTGCGCACGATCGGCGCCACCCTGGTGCCGTAGAGTTCGATCGCCTTCATGATCTTGGCATGCGGCATGGTGCCGATCGCCATTTGCAGCAGGAAGCGGTCATTGCCGAAGATCTTGTGCTGGGCGACGATTTTTTCGGCCACTTGCTCGGGACCGCCGACGAACAACGCGCCGTTCGGGCCGCGCGACTGGTCGAAATGCGCTTGGGATGTCGGACCCCAGCCGCGCTCGCGGCCGATGCGGTTCATCACCTCCGCCTGCGGGCCGTAAAAATCGTGGGCCGCCTGCTCGGTCGTCTCGGCGATGAAGCCGTGCACGTTGATGCTGGTGGCAAGGCCCGCCGGGTCACCGCCGGCGCGCTTGGCGGCCTCACGGTAGAGATCGAACAGCGGCGCGAAGCGCGCCGGCTCGCCGCCGATGATGGCGAGCGCCAGCGGCAGGCCGAGCGCGCCAGCGCGGGCGGCAGACTGCGGCGTGCCGCCAATGGCGATCCAGACCGGTAGCCTGTCCTGGAACGGCCGGGGATAAACGCCGCGATCGTTGATCGGCGCGCGCAGATTGCCGGACCAGGTAACCTTCACGCTGTCGCGGATGGCAAGCAGCAGATCGAGCTTTTCGGCGAACAGTTCGTCATAGTCCTCGAGGTTGTAACCGAACAGCGGGAAGGATTCGATGAACGAGCCGCGCCCGGCCATGATCTCGGCGCGGCCGCCCGACAGAAGGTCGAGCGTGGCGAACTGCTGAAAAACGCGCACCGGGTCATCGGAAGACAGAACGGTGACGGCACTGGTCAGCTTGATGCGCTTCGAGCGCTCGGCGGCCGCGGCCAGGGCCACGACCGGTGCGGAGGCGGCATAGTCGGGCCGGTGATGCTCGCCGAGGCCGAAGACGTCGAGGCCGACCTGATCGGCCAACTCAACCTCCTCGATCAGGTTGCGCAGCCGCTCATGCGGGCCGATGGCGCCGGGGCCCGGCTGCGGGCTGACGTCGGCGAAGGTGTAGAGACCGAGTTCCATCTAATGTCATCCTGGTGTTGGAATTTGCCGCTAGACGTAGCCATCCGCCAACCTCGCCGCCAGAGGCGCGACGGTGAACAGTGCATGTCGTTTTCGGTTCAATCTCTTCGTCGCAATTCCCAAGGGAAAGCGCTGCGCGCTTTTCCCGGAAAACCGTTTCACACCTTCCCTGAAATTGCTCCAAAGGCGTCTCCCGAGTGCAACAGCCGACAATTTCATGGCTGCCATGCCGTTTTGGCGCTTGAACTCTCGGTTTTCGCGCGTATGTAAGCGTCGCGAATTGACTTCAGGGAAGTGGACTTGGCTATCTACAGGGAAAAAGACGTTTTCGAGCGGCGCAATGCCGCAAACGAGGCAAAGAAGGCGCTCCTCGAGCGCTTCAAGGCAAAGCCGGCGGCGGATGATCCTGCTGTGCTGGCACGGCAGGCTGAACGCAAGGCGATCCTTGCGGCCCGCGAAATCCGCGAGGCTGAAAAGGCTCGGCTGAAGCAGGAGAAGCTGGCACGCGAAGCGGTCGAGAAGGCCGAGCGCGAGGCAGCAGCCGAAGCGGCACGTATCGCCGCCGAGGAAGCTGCACAGGCTGAGGCCAAGATTCGGGAATCCGAAGAGAACGAGCGCATCGCCCGTTTTCTGGCCGACGAAGCCGAACGCAAGGCCAAGCGTGACGCGCGTTATGCGGCACGCAAGCAGCGCACCGGCAGGACGCCGCCGGGCTTCTCCGCCCGCTAGCCTCAGGATTACCGAAGCAGCCAGCTTCGACAATCAGGGTCGCCTCACAGCGGCCCTGAAGGTGTTTGTCCGTCGCCCAAATATTGGTCCCGGTTCTGAGAGGACGACATGCGCAAACCAAAAGACCGTCAGGCGGCGAACTTCAGCCCCATGATGCCGCAGACGATGAGCGCGATGCAGGCCAGCCTGATCGCGGTGGCTGGTTCGCCGAGCAGCCAGATGCCGAGCAGTGCCGTACCGACGGTGCCGATGCCGGTCCACACCGCATAGGCGGTGCCGACGGGCAGCGCCTTCAGCGCCAGGCCGAGCAGAGTGAGGCTGACGACCATAGAGGCAACGGTCAGCACGGTCGGCACCAGCTTCGAGAAGCCATCTGTGTATTTGAGGCCGATTGCCCAGCCGATCTCGAACAGGCCGGCGAAAAAGAGAAGAATCCACGACATCGACAACGCTCCATCAGAGCATCGGACCGAAAAGCGATTTTCGGCGTCCGACGATCAGTCAAACAATGGCGGGTCGTCCCGTCCGGATTTTGGGGAAGCGCGAGGTCGTCCCCGCCATGCCAATATAGGAACTTCGAGCGCTCGATCAACAGCGGCCGGCAACAGTGTCGCCGGCCGTAACCCTTATTGCGAAGTGGATCGCCGGACCTACTTGTCCTTGAGCTTCATCGCCTTGACCGGCGGCGCCTTCAGCGCGGGAGCCGGAGCGGGCTTCTTGGCGTCCTTCTTCGGCTTGCGGGCTTCCTTGCCTGCCTTCATCGCACCTTTAGCCATGATTCGTTCCTCCTGATGTGGGACGCCAAGTGAAACAAGAGAACCGCCCGACCGCAAGGGGTTAGCGACCGTTGCCGGCGTCGCCGGATCGCTTTCAACCGGTTTCTAATTTGCTCGTAAACCATGACGGTCCGTGCGATGGTCATTTTCGCACTGCAGCATCGACCCGAGCTTCGCCGGGTGATCGTCAGGCAGGCCGTCAGGACGACAATGCGAATCCACATCGGCTGCGAGATGAGCTTCGACTTTCCGCAGGAAACGCCGCTCATCGCGATGCTGAATGTGCATTATTCGCGTGCCTCCGATCTCGAGCGGCCGGATTTCCTGATTTCCAACCCGCCGGTGCCGATCGAAAGCTATCGCGACAGTTTCGGCAATTGGTGCAACCGGTTCGTCGCGCCGCCCGGGCGTTTCACCTTCGGCACCGACGCGGTGATCCGCGATCCCGGCACTTTCGAGATGGGCGATCTGATGGCCTGGCAGCACGAGGTTCGCGACCTGCCGGCGGACACGCTGCTGTTCCTGCTGCCCAGCCGTTTTTGCGAAAGCGACCTTCTGGCTGATGAAGCGTGGCGGCTGTTCGGCAACACGCCGCTGGGCATTCCGCGCGTGCAGGCGGTCTGCGACTTCGTCCACAACCACATCGTCTTCAACTACGGCAATGCTCGGCCGACACGCACCGCCGCGGAAGCGTATCGCGAACAGAGCGGCGTGTGCCGAGACTACGCGCATCTCGCCGTCACCTTCTGCCGGGCGCTCAACATCCCAACGCGCTATTGCACCGGCTACATCAGCGACATCGGCATGCCGAAGCCGTGGGCGAGCATGGATTTCTGCGCCTGGATGGAAGTCTATCTCGGCGGCCGCTGGCATGTCTTCGACCCGCGCAACAATGCACCGCGCATCGGCCGCATCCTGATCGCCTCCGGCCGCGACGCCGCCGACGTGCCGCTGACCCATATATTCGGCCCGGGAACGCTTGCCGGCTTCAAGGTGTGGACCAGCGAGATCGTCGAGTAGTCGCCGTTTTCCATAGGCCGATCTCTCATGACCGCTGGCTTGGACGACCCGACATTCGCGCGGTGTGATGCCTGTGGAGCTTTAGCGGCCTGGCCGCTAGACTGCGCCTTGAATGGGAACAAATGCCATGGCCGGGCACGGCGGCTCAAAAAAGGTGATCTACGCGGCGCTCGCCGGCAATTTCGCCATCGCGCTGACCAAGTTCGCCGCCGCCGCCTTCACCGGCAGTTCGGCGATGCTGTCGGAGGGCGTGCATTCGCTGGTCGATACCGGCAATGGCGGCCTGCTGCTCTACGGCATGCACCGCGCCGCCCGCCCGGCCGATCGCACGCATCCGCTCGGTCACGGCCGCGAACTCTACTTCTGGAGCTTCATCGTCGCGCTCCTCGTCTTCGCGCTGGGCGCCGGCGTGTCGTTCTACGAAGGCGTGATCCATATGATGGCGCCGGAGCCGGTCGCCAACGCCGAGGTGACCTACATCGTGCTTGGCCTTTCCTTCCTGTTCGAAGGCAGTTCGTGGTGGGTGGCGCTGAAGGAGTTCCGCCAGCAGAAGGGCAAGCAGGGCTGGCTGCGGGCGGTGCAGTCGAGCAAGGATCCGAGCGTCTACACCGTGCTGTTCGAGGACAGTGCAGCACTTCTCGGCCTGATCGTCGCGTTCGTCGGCATCCTGGCGGCGGAAGTTCTGGAGATGCCGGAACTCGACGGCGCCGCCTCGATCGGCATTGGGCTGATCCTGGGCGCGACGGCGATCTTCTTGGCCCGCGAAAGCAAGGGACTGCTGATCGGCGAGCCGGCATCGCCCGAGGTGCAGATGAAGGTGCTGGCGATCGCCCAGCAGGATCCGGCGGTGCAGCGGGCGAACGGCGTCCTGACCGTCCATATGGGGCCGGCAGAGATCGTCGCCGGGCTCAGCATCGAGTTCGAGGACCATTTGACGGCGCCTGAGATCGAAGCTTGCGTCGAGCGCCTGGAGGCGCAGCTGAAGAAGGAAATGCCGGAGATCACGCGGCTGTTCGTCAAGCCACAGACGACAGGCACCTGGGAGCAGCGGCGCAAGCTGATCGAGACCGCATCCGATCCGGCTCTGGACTAGCGCCGCCATTGCCTCACGGTCTTGCCCCGCTAGGATTAAAGGGAGTTTGGAGGAGCGAAGATGAAAATCGACGGCGGCTGCCATTGTGGCGCCATCACCTACGAGGCGGAGGTCGACCCGGAGAACACCGGAATCTGCCACTGCACCGATTGCCAACAACTGACCGGAACGGCTTTTCGCGTGACCGTGGGCGCGCCGGAAGGCCACTACCGGATCACCAAGGGTGCGCCAAAGGTCTATATCAAGACAGGATCGAGCGGCGACAAGCGCGCGCAGGGCTTTTGCGGCGAGTGCGGCTCGCATCTCTACGCGACACCGGTTGGCGACGGGCCGAAGGTTTATGGCATCCGGGTCGGCACGGCGCGACAACGTGAACAGTTAGTCCCGAGACGGCAAAGCTGGCACCGCTCGGCGCTGCCCTGGTTGCCGGAATTCCCGGGTATGACGACCAAGGAAGAGCAGTAGCGCCGGTCCGGCGCCGCGCCTCAATCGTCGCCTTCGACGACCCTCAGCCTGAGCTGCCCGGTTTTCGAATCGGCAACGCGCGCGCCGGAATCGACCTTCGCGGCGGGAGCCCGTGACGCGGCGTCCGCGGCGGCATCGCCGTCGGGCTGCGCGCCGAATTCCAGTGCCTCGATCTTCTGGCCGCGCTTGGTGACCTTCGACGTCGAAACCAGGATGTCGTCGATGTCCTTGGCCGACTGACCGAAATGCACCTGCAGCTTGCGCACCCGCTCGTCGACGCGCGCGACATCCTCCATCAGCCGGATGACTTCGCCCTGAATCAGGTGCGCCTGTTCGCGCATGCGGGCATCCTTGAGGATCGCCTGGATGACCTGGATCGACAGCATCAGCAATGACGGCGAGACGATGACAATTCGGGCGCGGTGCGCCTTGTGGATGATCGCCTCGAAATTCTCGTGAATCTCGGCGAACACCGATTCCGAGGGCACGAACATGAAGGCGGTGTCCTGCGTCTCGCCCTGGATCAGGTATTTTTCCGAGATATCGCGGACATGGATCTCGATGTCGCGGCGGAAGGCCTGCGAGGCGGCCTTCTGCAGGTCGGCGCCGTCGGCGGCGCGGATGGCGTTCCAGGCTTCGAGCGGGAACTTGGCGTCGATGGCCAGCGACGGTGCGCCGTTCGGCATCTTCACCAGGCAGTCAGGACGGCTGCCGTTCGACAGCGTCGCCTGGAATTCATAGGCGCCGTGCGGCAGGCCGTCGGCGACAATCGCCTCCATGCGCGACTGGCCGAAGGCGCCGCGCGTCTGCTTATTGGAGAGGATCGCCTGCAGCTGCACCACCTGGCCGGCGAGCGACTGGATGTTGCCCTGCGCGACATCGATGATGGCCAGCCGCTCCTGCAATTTGGCCAGACTCTCATGCGTGGATTTGGTCTGCTCGGTCATGGTCTGGCCGAGCCGGCCGGTCATGGCGTCGAGGCGCTGGCCGATCGATTGCGTCAGCTCCGCCTGCCGTGCGCCGAACACTTCGGCGATGGCGCCCATACGACCCTGCATTTCGGCCTGGCTTTGCAGAATGCCGGCCATCCGCACTTCCGCATCGCGGGCATGATCGGCGGCTTCCGCGGCCGTGACGGCGCGCGCCTTCGCCGACCGCCACAGCGCAATGACCAGCGCCACGAACAGGGCCAGAAACAGCAAAGCGCCGAAGGCCAGCGCATGGCCGAGCGTGACGGTTGTGGCGCCAAGCCGGGCGACAGGTTCGGAAAGGATGGTGCTCAAATCATTCATGTGGACAGCATAAACGATTCGCGCTGCCGGCACAGATCAAAACGTGAACGAGCCTCCAGCCTACCGGTTGACGCTTTTCTCTGGAGGTCTTAGGTGGAACGCCATGTCGATCAAGCCGCTCATCATCCTTCCCGACCCCATCCTGCGCCAGGTTTCCATGCCCGTGGAGCGTGTCGACGCGCCTTTGCGCAGATTAGCCGACGACATGCTGGCGACCATGTATGACGCGCCGGGTATCGGGCTGGCGGCGATCCAGATCGGCGAACCGCTGCGCTTACTGGTGGTCGATCTGGCCAAGGAAGACGAGACGCCGGCGCCGCATTTCTTCATCAACCCGGAAATCCTGGAGAGCGCCGACGCGCGCTCGGTCTATGAGGAAGGCTGCCTGTCGATCCCGGATTATTACGCCGAGGTCGAACGCCCGGCCGCCGTGCGGGTCAAATATCTCGACCGCGACGGCAAATTGCAGGAGATGGAGGCCGAAGGCCTGATGGCGACCTGCCTGCAACACGAGATCGACCACCTCAATGGCGTCCTGTTCATCGACCACATCTCGAAGCTGAAGCGCGACATGGTGGTGAAGAAATTCAAGAAGCTCGCCAGGGACAAGGCGCCGGGCAAGCTGGCGGGATAGGGATCATTCGAGCACGCCACGCAAAACCCAATCCCTGCCAAGCTCGAACGCTTTTGCACCGATCTCTAACGCAAGCGCGCGAGATTCTGGCGAGATGATCAGCACCAGAGAGACAACCACGGCTAACACCATCATTAGCAGGGTGTTATAAATGGCGAAATTGCTCTCTCTTCGCCTCGACAATTCGCCTTTCTCGTATCGTTCTTCGACCGATTTGTATTCAGCTATTGGCTTCCTGCGTTTCCCAAAGGGATTTTGAGCGCGCTGCATATGAAGCTCCCAGGACAGATCCGCGAAGCATACGCCTGAACAGTTGGTGTAGACTTAATGGACCGTTTTGAGTGGCTGGGTGAAGGGGCGGAACTCTTGTTGATCAATGACTCCGGGAGTGATATCAGTGATATCAAATCTTGGAGGCATCCATGGGCGATATGTTGATCAGAGATGTTCCCGAACCCTTGAAGCGCGAAATCGAACACGCGGCGCGCAAGGGCGGCCAAAGTCTGTCGGGCAAGGCGATCGATCTCTTGCGTAAAGGCATGGTCGCGGAGAAAGAAGCCAAACCGGAGCCGGGACTTTCCGCGTGGGATGCCATTCGTTCGGCGTTCGCTGCTGAAAATGCAATAGGCGATGAATTTTCCGAGATAATGGACCAAATCGAAGCGGACGGAAAACGCGACTTCGGCCATCCAGTTGAGGATTTCGAGTGATCATCCTCGATACCAATGTTGTTTCCGAAGCCAGCAAACCGGCGCCCGACTTGAATGTCTCCGCCTGGTTCCGCAAACAGGATCTTCTCGCACTCTACATGTGTGGGCCAGTCATCATGGAGCAGTCTTTCGGGGCCGAACGGTTTTTGAACAAGACGGGATCAGACCGTTATATTCGCGTGCTCGATCAGCTGATTTCGCAGCAGTTCGCCGGCCGTATCGTGGAATTTTCCGGTTCGATCCCCCGACTTGCCGGCAAGCTGCGGGCGACGCGGGAAAGAATTGGCCGTCCGATCAGTCTTTCCGACGCCATGATTGCCGCGATCTGCCTCGCCCATGATGCGACGCTTGCCACGCGCAACGTTCGCGACTTCGACGAGCTTGACCTGAAGCGCGTAAACCCGTTTGAAGCGGACGCCTGAGCCGGCACACGGTGCGACCAAGAAGACAGGATACCAGAAGAAAAATGCCCCTTCGCGTCATCTTCATGGGCACGCCGGAGTTTTCGGTGCCGACTTTGCGCGCGATCGCCGAGGCTGGCCATGAGATATCGGCCGTCTATACCCAGCCGCCACGCGCCGCAGGGCGGCGCGGGCTGGAGTTGACGCCATCGCCGGTGCAGCGCGAGGCGGAGCGGCTGGGCATTGAAGTCCGGGCGCCGGTTTCGCTCAAGGGCGAGGCCGAGCAGGCCGCTTTCCGTGCCTTGCAGGCCGATGTCGCCGTGGTCGTCGCCTATGGCTTGCTGCTGCCGAAGGCGGTTCTCGAGGCGACCCGGCTCGGCTGCATCAACGGCCATGCGTCGCTTCTGCCGCGCTGGCGCGGTGCCGCGCCGATCCAGCGCGCCATCATGGCCGGCGACCTGGAAAGCGGCATGATGGTGATGCGCATGGAAGAGGGGCTGGACACCGGCCCGGTCGGGCTGGTTGAAAAATGCGCCATCGAACCCGATATGACAGCCGGCGATCTGCATGATCGGTTGATGAGTGTCGGTGCTGCCTTGATGGTGGAAGCGCTGGCGCGACTGGAAAGGAATACCCTGACATTCACCACACAAGCTGTGGATGGGGTGACCTACGCCAAGAAAATCGATAAATCCGAGACTCGCGTGGACTGGACTCACTCAGCAAGTGAGGTCCACAATCATATTCGCGGCCTGTCACCCTCTCCCGGCGCGTGGTCGGAGATAGGAATTGGCGGCCGTCAGGAGCGGCTGAAACTGCTTCGCTCGACGCTGTCGCAAGGCCTGTCGCTTTGGGAAGAGTTGGGCGAGTCGGGAGGAATTCTCGATGACCGGCTGACGGTCGCCTGCGGGGCAGGCGCGATCAGGCTGGTCGAAGTTCAACGCGCGGGCGGAAAGCCCGCTGCCGCGTCGGAGTTCCTGCGCGGGGCCAAGATCGAAAAAGGACTGAAATTCTCATGAGCATGATGTCGATACGCGCGGCAACGCCGCGGGATCGCGAGGCCATCCGCCTCGTCGAGGAACACGCTTTCGGCCAGCAGGCGGAGGCCGGTCTGGTCGACGCGCTGGTGACCGGCGGCGACGCTGTTGCCGAACTGGTGGCGGAAGAGGACGGCCAGGTGGTCGGCCACATCCTGTTTTCGCGGCTGTTCGTCCAGAATGGCGGCAAGACTTTCGCGGCCGTGGCGCTGGCACCGCTGGCGGTGGAGCCCTCGTTCCATGGCAGCGGCATCGGCGGCGCGCTGATCCGCGAGGCGCATATCCGCCTCAGGGATGCCGGCGAAACGCTGGCTGTGGTGCTCGGCGACCCCATCTATTACGGGCGTTTCGGATATAGCCACACGCGTGCCGAGAACTTCGAGAGCGAATACCAGGGCGAAGCGCTGCAGGCGCTGGCCTGGGGCGACGCGCCTGAGGCCGGCACACTGGTCTACGCCTCCGCCTTCACCGCTCTCGCCGCCTAGGCGAGAGCGTATAGCCGCCCGGCATGCCGCGTTTTCGCCTCGACATCGAATATAATGGCAGTCTGTTTGCCGGCTGGCAGCACCAGGCGGATCAGCCTTCGGTGCAACAGGCGATCGAGCGGGCGATCGAAAAATTCTGCGGCGAAGCGATCCGGCTGCGCGCCGCCGGCCGCACCGATGCCGGCGTCCATGCGACCGCGCAGGTGGCGCATGCCGACCTCGCCAAGGCGTGGCCGGGCGACAAGGTGCGCGATGCCGTCAACGCCCATCTGCAGGCGGGCGGGGCCCGCATCGCCATCCTGAAAGCGACAGTCGTCTCCGACAGCTTCGACGCCCGCTTCTCGGCCATCGGCCGCCACTATCTCTACCGCATCCTGAACCGCCGTGCCCCGGCCGCGCTCGACAAGGGCAAGGTATGGTGGGTGCCGAAGCGGCTCGACGTCGGCACCATGCACGAAGCGGCGAAAGTCCTGCTCGGACGGCATGATTTCACCACCTTCCGCTCGACCCAGTGCCAGGCCAACAGCCCGATCAGGACGCTGGAACGGCTCGATGTGAGCCGACAGGGCGACATGGTCGAGGTCAGGGCTTCGGCGCGCTCATTCCTGCACAATCAGGTACGTTCGATGGTCGGCTCGCTCAAGCGCGTCGGCGACGGCGGCTGGACCGCGGCCGACCTGAAAACGGCGCTCGAGGCGCACGACCGCGCCGCCTGTGGCCAAGTGGCGCCGCCCGACGGGCTGTTTCTCACCGGTGTCGATTATCCAGTCGAGACGAGCCCGGACAGGCTCTGAACTCCGACATCCTCCGGCACGGTGATGCCGAGCAGCGCCTGCAGGCCGAACAGCACCAGCAGCGAGACGATGAACATGCCGACGAAAACGGCGGTGCCGACCGATGCGCCCCTGCCGATCGTGGCGTTGGTCATGCGCCAGGTCAGCACCATCGACAGGGCAAACAGGAACAGCGACACAAGGCTCGCAGCCTGGCTTGCGGACGACAGGAAAAGCCGGATCAGCGCCGAGGGCAGCATCAGCCATGCGGTGATGGCCGAAGCCCAGTTGCTGGCGACGACGTAGTGGACGAAGCGGCCGCCTATGCCGGCGCGCGGCGCGATCAGGGCGAGCGCAACCAGCGGCAGCACCCAGGAGCCGATGTCGACCGTCGCCAGGCGGACCAGCATGCTGAAGCGGCCCGCGAAGGCGTCGGGATCGCCGATTTCGTTGGCGATGCTGACCCAGCCGACGATCAGCGCCGGTGCTGCAACGACAATGGCGAAGAAGGAATTCCAGAAGCCGTCGGCCGACAGGTCGAGCAGGCGCAGGCCGTCGGCCTTGCCGAGCATCAATCGCCAGGCGCCCGTCAGCGAAGCTTGGGTTTCGTCCGCCGAAAGCATGCCGTTCAGCCCTGTCCGAACCAGTCTTCTATGAAGCGCTGGTAGATTTGCGTCAGCGTTTCCAAATCGGCAATGGCGACGCGCTCGTCGACCATATGCATTGTCTTGCCGACCAGCCCGAACTCGACCACCGGACAATAGTCCTTGATAAAACGCGCGTCGGACGTTCCACCGGAGGTCGACAGTGTCGGCTCCTTGCCGACCGCCGACTTGATCGAGCCGCGCAGCGTTTCGATCAGCCTATCGTCGCGGGTCAGGAAGACATGGCTCGGCCGGTCGCGCCAGACGAGCTCGTAGTCGACCGGCGTCTTCTTGCCCTGCCGGTACTTCCTGCGCCTGGCCGCCTGGTCGAGCCGGTTATGGATCTCGGCCTGCAGGGTCTCGTCCGTCCAGGTGTCGTTGAAGCGGATGTTGAAGGTCGCGGTCGCTTTGGCCGCAATGACATTGGTGGCGGGGTTGCCGACATCGATGGAGGTGATCTCCAGATTGGTCGGCTGGAAATCCCTGGTTCCCTTGTCGAAAACCGGATGCAGCAAGGCGTCGACCAGGCTCATCAGCCCGCGCACCGGATTGTCGGCAAGCAGGGGATAGGCGACATGGCCCTGGCGGCCATTGACGGTGACCGCGCCGGACATCGAGCCGCGGCGGCCGATCTTGATCATGTCGCCGAGAGCGTCCGGATTGGTCGGCTCGCCGACGACAGAGGCATCCCATTTCTCGCCCCGCGAAGCCGCCCATTCGAGCAGCTTCACCGTGCCGTTGATGGCCGGGCCTTCCTCGTCGCCGGTGATCAGCAGCGAGACCGACCCTTTCGGACCGCCATTGGCCTCGACATGGCGCGCCACGGCGGCGATGAAACAGGCAATGCCGCCCTTCATGTCGACGGCGCCGCGGCCATACATCTCGCCATTGGCGATCTCGGCGGCGAAAGGCGGATGCGTCCAGGCGGCTTCGTCGCCGACAGGCACCACGTCAGTGTGTCCGGCGAACATCAGATGCGGGCCATTGCCGGAGCGCCTTGCATAGAGGTTTTCGATATCGGGCGTGCCGTCTTCGGAAAACACCGGCCGATCGACTAGGAAGCCGAGCGGTTTGAGCATCGTCTCCAGCGCGGTCAGCGCACCGCCCTCAGCGGGCGTCACCGAAGCGCAACGGATAAGGGCGGCGAGGTTTTCGGCGGGATCGGTCGGCAGCGTCATGGCAAAAGCGATAGTCGAAAGCGCAGGGCCTGTCACGGCCAGACATAGGGGCCAGCCTCATGGCTGGCGATACCGCCGATATTATGGTTTTCATGTCGTATAGTTGCGACCCGGCGCGGGCGACAGGATGGCAGACAAGGACAAACGGATCGTCATTGCCGGTGCCGGCAGCATCGGCTGCTATGCCGGCGGCTGCCTGGCGCTGGCCGGTCGAGAGGTCATTCTGCTGGCTCGGCCGCGCCTCGAGGCAGCGTTGCGGCAGGATGGATTGCGGGTCAGCGACCTCCAGGGCCGCGATCGCTCGATCAAGCCCGAGGCGCTTGTCGTCACAGCCGATCCCGCCGTCGCCTTGCCGCAGGCGGACGTGGTCCTGGTCACGGTCAAGAGCGGCGCCACCCAGGACATGGCAGATCTTATCAAAGCCCATGCCCGGCCCGACGCCGTGGTGATCAGCCTGCAGAACGGTGTCGACAATGCCGACAGGCTGCGCGCTGAACTTGCCGGACGTACGGTGCTGGCCGGCATGGTGCCGTTCAATGTGGTGCAGTCGCCGGATGGCGAGCTGCCGCTGCGCGTGCACCGCGCCAGCGACGGCACGGTAATGGTCGAGGATGGCGCCGCCGGCTTGGTCGGCCTGCTTGGCGTCGAAGGGTTTGCGGTCGAAGCCCATGGCGACATGAAAGCCGTGCTGTGGGGCAAGCTGCTGATGAATTTGAACAACGCGTTGGTGGCGCTTTCCGGCCTGCCGCTGGCGACCGAACTGGCCGATCGGCGCTGGCGGCTGATCCTGGCCAGCCAGATCGACGAGGCCCTGAGAGCGATGAGATCGTCCGGCATCGAGCCGGCGCGGATCGCCGGCCTGCCGCCGGCGTTGCTGCCGAAGGTGCTCAGGCTGCCGGACTGGCTGTTCAAGCTGCTGGCGCGCCGCATGCTGGCGATCGACGCGCAGGCGCGCTCGTCGATGTGGGACGATCTTCAGCGCGGCCGGCCGACAGAGATCGACGACCTGCAAGGCGCCATCTTGCAGCTGGCGGGGAAGGCCGGCACGCCCGTGCCGACGGTTCAGCGGGTCACCGCTTTGGTGCGCGCGGCGGAAGCGGAGCGGCTTGGCTCGCCGGGCCTGGCGCCGGAGCAGGTTGTTGCACCGGCCGGCCGTCGATCAACGTGATCTTCTGCCAGATTTTCCGCGACAGGTTGGATGCCAGGTTCTCGATGTCGTTGACGCCGTCGATGACCACGTCGTCATTGACCGACTGTGCGAACAATGCGGCGATCTTGCCCGTGATCGACAGCATTTCGGAGCAATAGTCGAGGTAACGGGCCAGGTCGGCGGCATTGGTGATGCGGGCGGGCGAATGCGACGTCGGCTTGAAATCAGCCGACAGCGCCGCCGGATCCTTGGTCAGCTGATGCATGTCGATGACGTGGATCAGCGAGCGCAGGCCATGCAGCTGGCGAAAAACCTGCTTGCGCTTGATGCGCTCCTCGGAGCGGATCAAGGCGAGAAAGCCGACAATGGCGAGGATGAACATGTTGAGCGAAGCTTCGATGCCTTGTACCGACTGGACGGCATCACCGGGTTTGGAAATGCGGTCGAACGGCAGGACGGTGCCGACGAAGATGAACATCAATGCACCGGCAACGACAGCGGCGACGATGAGGCCGCGCAGCCACCAGATCGGCGCTTCCAGGGCCTTGGCGCCCTGTGCCAGATCGCGCGACAGCGAGACCAGTTCGGCGGCAACGCTGCGCAGGCCGGCTTGGGGGAAACGCTCCGCAACACGCGTCTCCAGCCGTTCCGCGGTCTCGATGATCAGCTTCGGATCAAGCGTGCGGTAGCGCATGTCCGATCAGCCCTCAGGATTGTTCCGGCTCGTTGGTGCGCCGGCCATAGCGGTTGGGTCCAGGCTGCCCCGGAAACAGGCACAACACAAGGAAGGCGACGATCGAGACCACCGGCACGAACAGGATCAGCGCGGCAATGCCCGGCTTGTCCAAATCGTGCAGCCGCTTCACCGCCAGGGCGATGTTCGACCACAGCGAGGCGATGAAGGCGACGAAGAAGATGAACGACCACATGTTGCTCTCGGCCGAACCTTCCGGCACCAGCGTGAAGCGGTAGAGCGGGAAGGCCTGGATGATGGCGACGAGCAACCCGCCAAGAAAATAGGCCGCGCGACTGACGCGGCCCGAGGTTTTGAAGAAAAGCCAGGTGAGATCTGATCTGTCAGGCAAGCGGGTCCGGTCCATATTGATTGGCGCCTCTGGCGCCTTCGAGAATGCCGCATTCCACCAGAAACCAGATCGGGCCGATGAGCGGCACCAGCATGATCAGGCTCCACCAGCCCGACTTGCCGCGATCATGCCAGCGCTTGGCGTAGACTGCGAGCGCGAAATAGATCGAGGCCAGAGCGATGAGAATGCCGATGATGCCGATCTGGGCGCCACTGGCGGTGGTCAGACGTGTACCGAGGATTGCATCGAGAATGAAGGCAACGATGCCAATGACGATGAAAACGCCAATCGCGGCCCAGAACTTGCCACGGTTGATGCGACCATCAAAACTTGTGAGCAGATACTTCCAGTCCATGTCACCCCTCCATCTTGAACCAGCGCGACCGATTGTCGCGCCGGCGGAAGGTGCGCTCGCTTTGCGCAAAGATCAATCGCGCAGCAATTCATTGATCGAGGTTTTGGAGCGGGTCTTGGCGTCGACACGCTTGACGATGACGGCGCAGTAGAGGTTGGGACCCGGCTCGCCGTTCGGAAAGGGCTTGCCCGGCATGGTGCCGGCGACGACGACGGAATTCGGCGGCACTTCGCCATAGAAAATCTCGCCGGTGGCGCGGTCGACGATCTTGGTCGACTGGCCGATGAAGACGCCCATGCCGAGCACAGAGCCTTCGCGCACGATGCAGCCCTCGACCACTTCCGAACGCGCGCCGATAAAACAATTGTCCTCGATGATGGTCGGGCCGGCCTGCATCGGCTCCAGCACGCCGCCGATGCCGACGCCGCCGGACAGATGCACGTTCTTACCGATCTGGGCGCAGGAGCCGACCGAGGCCCAGGTGTCGACCATGGTGCCGCTGTCGACATACGCGCCGACATTGACGAAGGACGGCATCAGCACGGCGCCCGGTGCGACATAGGCCGAACGGCGCACGACCGACGACGGCACGGCTCGGAAGCCCGCCTTTTCGAAATCGACGGCACTCCAGCCGTCGAACTTCGACGGCACCTTGTCCCACCACACCGCCTCGCCGGGTCCCCCCTTGATGATCTCCATCGGGTTGAGCCGGAACGACAACAGCACGGCCTTCTTCAGCCACTGGTTGACATGCCACTTGCCGTCGGCCTGCCGCTCGGCGACGCGGACGGCGCCGCGGTCGAGCAGATCGAGCGCCGACTGGATGGCGTCGCGCGTTTCGCCGCGCGTCGCAGTCGAAATCGCGTCGCGTTCCTCGAAGGCCTTCTCGATGGTCTTTTCGAGGCTCGCCAGATCGGGCTTCGACATGAATTCGCTCCATTACCAAGCTGTTAAGGGGCTGCGCCTTAACCTGTTTTGAAAGTCGCGCGGACCCCTTGGCAGGCTTTGCCTGTCTGGATCTTTGCATGTAGCAGGTTCTTGTCACAAAACCGCGGGACACTTTTGCGGAACCTGCTTATGTGAAGCCTTGGTGAGGGTCAATCGCGGCTGCGTCCTGGGGCGGCGCAAGTGAAGAATTTGGACGGGTAGAGCATATGACACCTATGGAAAAGGCGGGCTGGACGCCACTGCCGCATTCGGACGAGGATCTGGAGCGGTCGAAGAGTGTGCCGGATACGCCGCAGACGCGTGCCGAAACCTACCGGCTCGCCTGGAACGATCCCGACTTCATGACGCGGCGCGAGTTGCGCGCGGTCCGGCTGCAGCTCGAGCTCCTGAAACCGGAAATGATCCTGGCCGAACGCGGCATCCGTTCGACGGTGATCCTGTTCGGCGGCGCGCGCCTGCCGGAACCCGGCGGCGAGGCCTGGGCGGCCAAGAACGAGACGCAGAAGAAGAACCTCGAGGAAAACAGCAAATACTACGAGGAAGCGCGCAAATTCGCCCGCCTCTGCTCGCAGCAGTCGGCTACCTCCTATTACCGCGAATATGTCGTGGTGACCGGTGGCGGGCCCGGCGTGATGGAAGCGGGAAACCGCGGCGCCGACGATGTCGGCGCGCCGTCGATCGGCCTCAACATCGTCCTGCCGCACGAGCAGGCGCCGAACATCTATGTGACGCCGGAGCTCTGCTTCAACTTCCATTATTTTGCTATCCGCAAGATGCATTTCGTCATGCGCGCCAAGGCGGTCGCGGTGTTTCCGGGCGGCTTCGGCACGATGGATGAATTCTTCGAGACGCTGACCCTGATCCAGACAGGGCGCATGGAGCGCGTGCCGGTGATCCTGTTCGGCAAATCCTTCTGGAAGCGGGCGATCAATCTCGATTTTCTCGCCGAGCAGGGCACGATCAGCCCCGGCGATCAGGACATCATCGACTTCGTCGACACCGCCGACGAAGCCTGGGGGATCATCAGCCGGTTCTACAAGTTAGGGGAGTAGGGAAATGGGGAATTGAAGAGCTGACGAATTGAAGAACTGGGGAACTCGGGAACTCGGGAACTGGGGGAATCCGTAGAGACCGTCCTTCATTCTTCAATTCTTCAATTCTTCAATTCCCCTCTTCCTTCCCCCTCCACAATCGCCGTCAGAAACCCCGCCAGGTCGTCGGTGACGAAATCGACGTCGTCCTCGTTGGCCGGGTCGCGCTCCCATATCTCGGAAAAGGTGGGCTCGAAATTGCGCGGCACGATAAGCACCGTGGTCATGCCGAGCGACTTCGGCACCGACAGGTTACGGGCAAGGTCTTCGAACATCACCGCATTGTGGCCGGTGACGGCGTGGAGTTCGGCGAACTTCTCGTAGGTCTGGCGCGCCGGCTTGGGATTGAGCCCGGCGGCGACGATGTCGAAGATGTCGTCGAAATGGTCGAGGATGCCGAGTTGGCGCGCAGTGCGCTCGGCGTGCCTGCGGTCGCCATTGGTGAAGATGAACTTGCGGCCCGGAAGCTGGCGGATGGCGGTGCCGAGAACGGGGTCTGGCACCAGCCATGAATAGTCGATGTCGTGGACCTTCTCGAGGAAATCATCGGGGTCGATGCCATGACGTGTCATCAGGCCGTTCAGCGTCGTGCCATATTCGCGGTAGAGTTCCTTCTGCAACTTGCGCGCATCGTCGCGCGGCAATGCCAGCAGCTCGCCGACATAGGCGGTCATCTTGACGTCGATCTGCGAGAACAGATTCGAATGATGCGGATAGAGCGTGTTGTCGAGATCGAAAACCCAGTCGGTGACATGGGCGAAGCGGGCGGGGTCAGGGAGCGTGGTCATGGGCTCCTTATGGCATGAAACGCGCATTCCGGAAGCGACTTTATCCACAACTTCTGCTCGTTGAGGTTGCGTAAATCGCCTCACGATTCAAATTTTAGGCATCTGGGAAAGGTGGCCTTTAGGGCTTGCTGGCAGAGAGGCAGTCTTGTGGGAGCAAGCGATGAACAGCATAATTCTGAGATCCGCCGCCGTTGCTTTCGCCTCAGTCGCGGCCTCTCTCCTACTGACCCTGATCATCGTTCCGGCCATGGGATTTCCGGTCAACCGCACGATCTGGCTGACCTCCACCCTCTGTCCGCTGGTGCTGGCGTGGGCTGCCAGCGCAAGCACTTTCTGGCAAAGCGACAGGCTGAAAAACGCGCATCGCGATCTCGCCCGAGCCCATGCCCAGCTCGCCGCCGCGCATCGCCGCCTGGCGGAAAAGGCGAGCCGCGACGACATGACCGGCATGCTCAACCGGGAAAGCTTCTTTGCCGCGCTCGACGGTTCGCGCCGCAAGTCCGATCGCGGCGCGCTGCTGATCATCGATGCCGATCACTTCAAGACCATCAACGACAATTTCGGCCATCTGACAGGTGATGACGCGCTGCTTTTGATCGCCAGCGCGATCCAGCGCGGCGTGCGCAGCGGCGATGTGCTCGGCCGCATCGGCGGCGAGGAGTTCGGCGCCTTCCTGATCGGCGCCACCGAACAGGAGGCCAAGCGCGTCGCCGAACGAATTCGCCGCGAAGTGGAGCTGATCCGCTTCCGGCCCGTCGACGAGCGGACCATCCCGCTCACGGTCAGCATCGGCGGCACCGTCTGCGGCGAGGAAGCCAGTGTGTCGGAGCTGATGCGCGCCGCCGACCGGCGCCTCTACCAGGCGAAGCACCAGGGCCGTAACCTGACGATCATCGACACCGGCATTTCCGAGGCGGCGTGATCCGATCTGCCGCAACCGGCCTGTTAAGAAAATTCTAACCCTGTTTGCACTCGGTTGTACCGCTTAGCCGGGTTTTCACTGCTTTGCGGCCAGACTTGGCACGATACTGGCTTCTACGGTGATGCATGTGTCGTTCCGGGAATTGCCGTTCTGGGAACGCCATGCAGTGCCGAAGCCCAGCCGAGAGACGAGCCATGAGTTTCATCATCAAGAAAATGTCACGCCGCGCGCTCGTGCAGGCGTTGATCGCATTGCCTGCCCTGTCTTTGTTCCGCAAGCTGCCTAATGCCGATGTCGCCGGTCCAAAGCCCGACCCGAACGAGATCGTCGAGGTCAATGGCTGGATCCTGAAGCGGAGCGACCTGGCATGATCTTCGACAGCTACGAGGCGTATCGCGCCGCGAACTTCACCCCAAAAGTGTGCATCCTAGGCTCCGGCCCGGCCGGCACGACCATTGCCCGCAAGCTTGGCGCGGCCGGCATTCCGGTGGTGGTGATGGAGGCCGGTCCGCGCGAATTCAGCGACGAGTCGCAGGACTTTTACCGTGGCAGCACGGTCGGCGATTTCTATTTCGATCTCGACATAACCCGGCTGCGGTTGATGGGCGGCAGTTCCAACCACTGGGCCGGCTGGTGCCGCGTGCTCGACAAGCAGGATTTCGAGCCGAAGGCCTGGGTACCCGATACGGGCTGGCCGATCCGCCGCACCGACATCGAACCCTATCTGCCGGAAGTGCGCGACATTCTCGACCTTCCGGCCCTCCGGCCAGATGTGCCGATCTCGGACGACATTCACTGGGTGCAGCTGATCAAGAGCCCGGCCGTGCGCTTCGCCGAGAAGTTCGGCGATGAACTCGACAAGGCCAAGAACATCGCGGTGGTGCTCAACACTTGTGCCACCGAACTTTCCGGCGACGGCAAACGTGTGACGGGCGCCAGACTGTGGTCGAACGGGCAGGATGCCGGCTCCTTCAGTGCCGACTATTTCATCGTCTGCACCGGCGGGCTGGAGAATTCGCGGCTGCTTCTGTGGTCGAACCAGCGTTCGAACGGCGGCGTCGTGCCGAATGCGACGGCGCTTGGCCGCTACTGGATGGAGCATCCGACCTTCGAGGGCGGCAACGCGATCCTGGCCGACTACAACGCGTTCGAGGTCGACGCCGTCAATGAGGCCTTCTTCTCGCCGACCCTTGCCGCCATGGAGCGGCTGCAGATCATGAATTTCGGCATCCGGCTGATCGAGACGCCGTATTCCGGCGTCAAGAGCCTTATCGCCGACCTCGCCTGCACGGCACCCGACATGGCCGAGTGGATGTCCTCCAAGCTCAGTCAGAGACTGCGCTGCGCCGCCCAGCTCTACGTCGCCTGGGAACAGGCGCCGCTGGCCTCCAACCAGATCGAGTTGTCGAAGACCGATGTCGACCATGCCGGCGTGCCACGCATCGAATTGCACTGGAAGAAATCGGAAATGGAGCGCCGCACCCTGCTCGAAGGGCTCAGACTGTTCGGCAAGACGCTGATCGAGAAGAATCTCGGCCGCGTGCGTATTGCCGACTGGATCAGCAATGGTCAGGATTATCCGACCAACGACGAGACGGCGGGCCATCATCACATGGGCGGCACGCGCATGGGCACCGACGTCAGCAAGAGCGTGGTCGACGCCAACTGCAAGGTGCACGGCATGGACAATCTCTATGTCGGCGGCTCCTCGGTGTTCTGCACGTCGGGCCAATGCAACCCGACGACGACGATCACCGCGCTGGCCTGCCGGCTGGGCGACCATCTGAGCAAGGTGGTCACCGCCTGACGGTTCTGCACTATAACGTCGCCGGGTCGAGCGCCGGCTGGTCCTTGCGTCGGGCGACGATTGCCGCGAAATCGGCGGTCTGGAAGGCATCGCGCAAGGCGTCGAAGGACGGCAGCACGAAATAGGCGCGCTGGAACTTGTCGATCTCGTAGCCGGTGCGCATCACCGTTTCGAGGTCGAAGGGCACGTGGTGGGCGTCATTGCCTTCGACCGCGAACTGCAGCTCGGTAAACGACGACATCAGGCCGGCGCCAAAGGCCTTTAGCGGCTGGCCGGCCTCCTGCATCAAGCCGTATTCGGCCGTGTACCAGTAGAGCCTGGAAATCATCTCGTCGCCGCCCAGCGCGATGATGTCGCCGGCCTTCTCGCCATACATCTGCATGAAGTCGGCGAACACCGGTTGCGACAGCGCCGGCACGTGGCCGAAGAAATCATGGAACATGTCGGGCTCGACAATGTAGTCGAGCTCCTGCCTGGTCCGCAGCCAGTTGGTGACCGGGAAGCGGCGATCGGCGAGATGATCGAAAAACGGGGCCGCGGGAATGAGACCGGGCACCGCGACGATCTCCCAGCCGGTCAATTTGCGCAGCTTGGCGCTGACCTCGTCGAAATCGGGAATACGGTCGAGCAGGCCAAGTTTTTCGACGCCGTCGAGATAGGAATGGTGGGCGAGCCTGCGCGTCAATTTGGTCTGGCGGTCGCACAGCGTGCGCCACACCGCCTGCTCTTCTTCGCTGTAATCGTAGCCCTGCGACACGGTGAAATCGGCGCGGCAGACCGAATAGTCACCGCGCAATCCTTGCGCCGCGCAGTCGCGGGCATATTCGGCAACGCTCATCGTCGTCATGGTTTTCCTCCTCGCAAATCATGAATGGCTGACGTGCCGAAAGGCTAACCGGATTTGCCGAGGCAAATCGGTTTTGATGATGGCTCGAACGGAATATTTGGGATAACATCCACTCACAAAACCCTCTATCGGAGTGAAAATGCCTCAATTCGACGATTTCGAGATCAAGATGCTCGATGTCCTGCAGCGCGACGGGCGCAAGCCGGTTTCCGAACTGGCGCAAGAGATCGGCCTGTCGACGACGCCGTGCGCGCGGCGCTTCGAGGCGCTGCAGGAGGCCGGCATCATCAAGGGATTTGCCGCGGTGATCAGCCGCCGCGCGGTCGGCCTGATGGTCGAGGTGTTCATCCAGGTGCGCCTGGTCAGCCACAGCGACGGCTCGCCCGAAAGCTTCATCGCCGCCGTGCAGCGCATGGACGAGGTGTCCTCGTGCTGGACGATGACTGGCGACCATGACTTTCTACTGCATGTCATGGTGCCGTCGGTCGACGAACTCAACGCCTTCGTTATGCACCGGCTGATGCGGCTCGACGGCGTGCGCGACGTCCACACGCAGTTGGTGCTGCAGAACATCAAGGGGCCGGGCCATGTGCCGCTCGGGCATCTCAGGCGATGACAATGCCTCTCTTCGCACTCCTTGGGGAAAAGCTGCACGCAAACTGCTGAAACGGGCCAAGCGCGTGTCCACATCGCCGGCCAGCTTGCGCGGACCAACCGCCCAGAGGTCCGCCATGAAAATCGTCCTGATCAATCCGCCGCACACCGCCATCGGCAGCCGCGTGCCCGACGATCACCTGCCGCCGCTCGGCCTTCTGGCGATCGGCGGGCCTCTGATCGATGCCGGGCACGAAGTACAGCTCGTCGACGCCGAATTCGGGCCGATACCGCTCGATGACGTCGTGCGCGACGCACTGGAGGACCACCCCGACTTCGTCCTGATCGGCCATTCCGGCTCGACCTCGGCGCACCCGACCGCCTTGCTGATCGCACGCATGATCAAGGAGAGGGAGCCGGCGACCATCATCATCTATGGCGGCGTTTTCCCTACCTATCATTGGCGCGACATCCTGGCCGCTACCGATGCTTTCGACTTCATCGTGCGCGGCGAGGGCGAGGCGACCGTCGTGGCGCTGGTCGAGGCGCTGGAAATGCACCAGCCGCCGGCGAGCGTGGCCGGCATCGCCTATCGCGACGATCTCAGCCGCCCCTTCGCCACACAGGCCGCCATGACCATTGCCGACCTCGACGCCTACCGCGTCGGTTGGGAGCTGATTGAGCACTCGCGGTACAGTTACTGGGGCGGCAAGCGGGCCGTGGTCATGCAGTTTTCGCGCGGCTGTCCGCATCTGTGCAATTATTGCGGCCAGCGCGGCTTCTGGACCCGCTGGCGGCATCGCGATCCGGTGAAATTCGCCAGGGAGATCGCCTGGCTGCACCGCGAGCACGGCGTCGAGCTGATCAATCTCGCCGACGAGAATCCGACGGTCTCGAAGAAGGCCTGGCGTGCCTTCCTCGACGCCCTTATCGCCGAGAACGTGCCGGTGCTGATCGTCGGTTCGACCCGTGCCGACGACATAGTGCGCGATGCCGACACCCTGCATCTCTACCGCAAGGCCGGCGTCATCCGCTGGCTGCTCGGCATGGAAAACACCGACGAGCAGACGCTTCAATTGATCCGCAAGGGCGGCAGCACATCATCCGACCGCGAGGCGATAAGGCTGCTGCGCCTCAACGGCATCCTGTCGATGGCGACCTGGGTGGCCGGCTTCGAGGACGAAGGGTTCCGCGATCTGTGGCGCGGCTTTCGCCAGCTCATCGCCTATGACCCCGACCAGATCCAGGCGCTCTATGTGACGCCGCATCGCTGGACGCCGTTCTTCCGCATCGCGCGGGATCGCAAGGTGATCCAGCAGGATGCGCGCTTGTGGGATTACAAGCACCAGGTGCTGCAGATGACGCGGCTGAAACCCTGGATGCTGTTCTTCAGCGTCAAGCTGATCGAGCTGGCGGTGCAATCACGGCCGAAGGCGCTGGCCCGCATCCTGTTACACAAGGATCCCGAGCAGCGGCATTCGATGCGCTGGTACACACAGATGGGCCGCCGCGTCTGGTTCCGCGAGGTCTGGGGTTTTCTGGTCCGCGACGTCAGGGTGAAAGACGGCCCGACGCTGGCTGAATTCTGGGGCGCGCCGCAGGACGCCGAGGAGGAATCGATGACGGTTTCACGGCCGGCCAGAAAGCTCGCCATTCCCACCATCGGCAATATTGAAGATTCCGAGGCGAAAAAGTTAGCCGGCTGACGAGCCCCTCAGGGCACGATCAGCGTGCCGGCGCCATGTTCGGTGAACAGTTCCAACAGCACCGCATGCGGCGTCTTGCCGTTGAGGATGACGACGCCTTCGACACCGCGTTCGATCGCTTCGATGCAGGTCTCGACCTTGGGGATCATGCCGCCCGAGACCGTGCCGTCCTTGATCAGCGCCTTGGCCTCGGCCACGGTCAGTTCGTCGATCAGCTTCTTGTTCTTGTCGAGCACACCAGGCACGTCGGTGAGGAACAGCAGGCGCGTCGCCTGGCAGGCGCCGGCAATGGCGCCGGCGAAGGTGTCGGCATTGATGTTGTAGGTGTGGCCGTCGCGGCCTGGCGCCACCGGCGCCAGCACCGGGATCATCTCGGAGCGTGCCAGAAGATCGAGCAAGGTGCGGTCGACCTCGACCGGCTCGCCGACGAAGCCGAGATCGAGCACGCGCTCGATGTTGGAGTCCGGATCGATCATGGTCTTGCGAGCCTTTTCGGCGAAAACCATGTTGCCGTCCTTGCCGCAGAGACCGATCGCCCATTCGCCCTCGGCGTTGATCAGCGCGACGATCTCCTTGTTGATCGAACCGGCCAGCACCATTTCGACGATCTCGACCGTCTTCTGGTCGGTGACGCGCAGGCCGCCCTCGAACTTCGATTCGATGCCCATCTTGGCCAGCATGGCGCCGATCTGCGGGCCGCCGCCATGGACGACGATCGGGTTGACGCCGGACTGCTTGAGCAGCGCGATGTCGCGCGCGAAGGCCTTGCCGAGTTCGATATCGCCCATGGCATGGCCGCCATATTTCACCACGACCGTCTTGTGTTCGTAGCGCTGCATGTAGGGCAGCGCCCGCGACAACAGGGCTGCCTGCATTTCGGCGGTGGCGGTTATTTCCGTCATCGGTTTGGTTCCCGGCTTTTTATTTTAAGCACGTCGTTGTCCCAAAACCCCTGGACACTTTTGGGCGACATGCATCAGGTAAGGACGGCGGCGTCTTAGCGGGAATTGGCGCCGCCCGCAAATGGCTTTGCTGTCATATTCAAGCGCTTCACGACCTCGTCATCGTGTCGGCACCATCAGCGGCGCCCTGCGGTCCAGCCAACCCGAGATCTTCTCCATCTGCGCGGCGAGCGACAAAAGCGTCTCTTCGTCGCCCGGACGGCCGGCCGCCTGGACGCCGAGCGGCAGGCCGGCGTCAGTGACATGGACCGGCAGCGCGATCGACGGCTGGCCGCTGACATTCTGGATCGCCGGCCAATGGGTGAACCAGAGGCTCTTGTCCATCAATTGGCCGAAGAACGGCTTCAGCTTCAGCAAGGGTGTCAGGTGAAGCTTGTCGAGCAGGTTCTCGATGAGCTCGTCGGCGCCTTTGGGATCCATGGCGCCGCAGGCGAGCGGCGGGTGGGCAATGACCGGCATCAGCACGGCGTCGTACTGCACGGTCTCCGAAATCAGCTGCCGCGAGGCGGCATGCAGCCGCTGCAGGTCGGCATAGGTCTCGCCGGCCGACACCATTTCGCCGAAGCGGGCGAGCACCCGCGTCGCCCGCTCGATGTCACCGGTAACGGAACGGCCGACGCGCAGCGCTTCGGCCCGCATCGTGCCGGCGACGGCGGAGGCAACCGTCCTGCAGAAATCGGCGAAGAAATCGCGGCCGATAAAGGGCAGGTCGATCTCCTCGACCGTGTGGCCGCCCTC
The DNA here is from genome assembly GCF_055811155.1 of Mesorhizobium sp. WSM4822. Lineage (NCBI taxonomy): Bacteria > Pseudomonadati > Pseudomonadota > Alphaproteobacteria > Hyphomicrobiales > Phyllobacteriaceae > Mesorhizobium > Mesorhizobium sp. WSM4822. The sequence goes on from NZ_JBVVQM010000009.1 coordinate 94,435, forward strand.
GCGGGCAAGCGCCACCGCCTTGTCGAGCGCCTTGAGCGTCTCGTCCGAGATCGGCAGGCCAAGCGGGGATTTGCGGTACACGGCCAGGCTGAGCTTGCCGGGGTCGCGCGCCGCGGCGGCCGCGAACGTGCCTTTCGGCGGCGGCGCGGCATAGGGCGACAGAGGATCGGACCCATGGGTGAGGTCGAGCAGCAGCGCGCAATCACGCACCGAACGGGTGAGCGCATGGTCGACGACCATGCCGTACCAGCTTTCGCTCACCAGCGGCGTCAGCGGTGTGCGGCCGCGCGACGTCTTCAGGCCGACAAGCCCGGTGCAGGCGGCAGGCACGCGGATCGAGCCGCCGCCATCGGAGGCATGTGCCACCGGCACTACGCCGGCTGCGACCAGTGCAGCCGCACCACCCGACGAGCCGCCGCTGGTGTGACCGGTGTTCCACGGATTGCGGGTGATGCCGAAGGCCCTGGATTCGGTCATCAATCGAAGCCCGTGCTCCGGCGATGTCGAGGTGACGATCGGGATAAGTCCGGCAGCGATGTAGCGGTCGGTCAGCACCGAATTGACATCGGCCAGCCATGCCGGAATGCGGCTGCCGCCATGCGTCGGCACGCCCCTGATGGCGATGCCGAGATCCTTGATGGCGAAGGGAACACCGGCCAGCGGCAGCGAAGGGTCGACGGTCTTGGCGCGGGCCCGCGCGGCATCGTAGAGCGGTTCGGCCGTGGCATTGATGTCGGGACGGGTGGCCTCGGCGCGGGCAATCGCGGCGTCGGTCAGCTCGACGGCCGAAACCTCGCCCTTGCGGACCAGATCGGCGAGGCCCGCGGCATCTTCTTCCCAAAGGATCCGTTCGACCGACATGCGCGCTCCCCCCATCACTGAGGGCAAGCTAGCCAGTGGCGATTCCATTGGCAATCGGTCGACGGACCCGGCTGGCGACACACAAAAGCTTAGGCGTGCACAAGGTTATTTCCGCCGTTGCAAATACATTGCAATCGCCTAACTTGCCGCGGATGACGCCGCAGGACATCACCAAGCTGATCGTCCGGACTTCGATGAAGGATCGGGCCGCGTTCGATCTGCTTTACCGGCAGACCAGCGCGAAACTTTTTGGCGTCTGTCTTCGTGTATTGAACGACCGGGGAGATGCGGAAGAAGCGCTACAGGAAGTCTTCGTCAAGATATGGACGAAGGCGGATCGTTTTGCCGTCTCCGATCTAAGCCCGATCTCCTGGCTGGTGGCAATTGCGCGTAATCATGCGATCGATCGCATACGAGCGCGGCGCAGGCCTGCCGCCGACATCGATGCCGCGCTCGACGTGGCCGATCCGGCGCCGGGGCCTGAAGCGATGGCGGTGGCGGGAGACGAATCCGAACGTATCCACCATTGTCTCGATGAGTTGGAGAAGGACCGGGCAGCCGCCGTCCGGGGCGCCTATCTCAAGGGCGAGAGCTATGCCGAACTGGCGGAGCGCCATGGCGTGCCGCTGAACACGATGCGTACATGGCTGCGCCGCAGCCTGTTGAAACTCAGAGAATGTCTGGAAAGATGACGCTGGCAGAAGACACAGGACCGGAACGTGGAGGCGACGACCTGCTCGCCGCCGAATACGTTCTCGGCGTGCTCGATGCCGACGAACGCCAGATCGTCGCCCGCCGCATCGATGCGGATACGGTTTTTGCTCGTCTTGTCGAGGGATGGGAGGTCCGTCTCTCACCGCTGGCCGCCGCCTACCCGGAAATCGAGCCGCCGGTTTCGGTGAAGACCGCGGTCGACCGCCGGCTGTTCGCGAACGCTGCCGCCGTGACCACGCCCGCCGAATCGCGCGGCGGCCTGTGGTCCAGCCTCGCTTTCTGGCGCGGCCTTGCCGCGGCTGCGGTTGCGGCACTGGCGATTTACATTGCCGTGCCAGTCCTCAACCCGCCGGTCGAGGAGCCGCAGGCGCGCCTCGTCGCTTCGCTGGCCGCCGAAGGCAGCGACGTCAGATATCTTGCCGTCTACGACGCCGCGCATCACGAAGTCGGCCTGTCGCATGTCTCCGGTGAGCGTGCTTCCGGCAAGGACTTCGAGCTGTGGATGATCGAGGGCAAGAACCCGCCGGTCTCGATGGGCGTCATTCCGACCGGTGCTACGGCACATATCGTCGTCTCACCGGCGGCCCAGCAGAAGCTTGCCCAGGGCGCGGTGCTTGCCGTCAGCCTCGAGCCGTCAGGCGGTTCGCCGACCGGACAGCCGACCGGACCGGTGGTCGCCGCCGGCGACCTGAAGAGCATCTGACCGGCTCTTGGCGTCGCCAGACTCAAAATAGAGCACCTGAAGTGTATCTCCCACCTTCCACGCCCGTAGACAGCATGGTAGCCGGCAAGCCGTTGCGTGGCAAAATCTCTTCGGCATCCCGGGCAAAATAAAAAATAAGAATATTTCTGAAACTCCCGCACTTCTGTTCCGTATCTCCTCGCGTCCCCAAAAATGGGAAGAGAAAACCCGAGGAGTTTGACATCATGTGCAGATACGCCACCCTTTTGCTCGCCGGTACGATCGCCGTTTCGGCCCTTGCCACCGCCGCCTATGCCGAAAACCCGATGGTTGGCGGCGCCGCGATGTATGCTAACAAAAACATCGTCGAGAACGCCGTGAACTCGAAGGACCACACCACGCTGGTCGCCGCCGTTAAGGCCGCCGGCCTTGTCGAAACGCTGCAGGGCGCCGGTCCGTTCACCGTGTTCGCTCCGACCAACGAAGCCTTCGCGGCTCTTCCGGCCGGGACGGTCGAGACGCTGCTCAAGCCTGAAAACAAGGACAAGCTCACCAAGATCCTGACCTGCCATGTCATCGGCGCCAAGGCGATGGGGGCGGATGTCGCCGCGATGGCCAAGGCTGACGGCGGCGCCCACAAGGTCAAGACGGTCGGCGGCTGCGAGCTGTCGCTCAAGGCCGACGGCGGCAAGGTCACCGTCACCGACGAGAACGGCAATGTCGCCAATGTGACGATCGCCGATGTCGAACAGTCCAATGGCGTCATCCACGTCATCGACAAGGTTCTTTTGCCGAAGATGTAACAAGGGGATTGCTGCCGGCGAACTGGCAGCAAGGGCCCTCCGTCGATTGCACGATCCCGCTCCCGTGATCCGCAATTGACCCGCGCACTCCGCGCCGCCCATATTCGGATGTGGGAGGGCGCGGAGTGTTCGTTCGAGGGGGCTACCGTCACCGGCTTTTGATTTCCGCGCGGCGGTATAGTTTGGCAAAAGGACATCAGGAGGAACCGGTCATGAACCGTCGCGACTTTCTTTTGAGCGGTGCCGCCGCCATCGGCGTCGTCGGGGCCGCAGCAACGATGCTGCGCATGGGCGATCCGCAGGCAGCACAGGCCGCCGAAAAATTCGAAGTCACCAAGACCGACGCCGAGTGGAAAGCCATCCTGTCGCCGGCCGCCTTCGACGTGCTGCGCAAGGAAGGCACGGAGTATCCCGGCACCAGCCCGCTGCTCAACGAACACCGTAAGGGCATCTTCGCCTGTGCCGGCTGCGACCTGCCGGTCTATTCGTCGGAGACGAAATTCGATTCCGGCACCGGCTGGCCGAGCTTCTGGCAAGAGATCCCCAAGGCTATCGGCACGACCGTGGACCGCTCGCTCGGCATGACGCGCACCGAGGCGCATTGCCGCCGCTGCGGCGGCCATCTCGGCCACGTCTTCGACGACGGTCCAGCGCCGACCGGCCTGCGCCACTGCATCAACGGCGTCGCGCTGACCTTCAAGCCCGCCACAGCCTGACAAATTCCAACTGGATATGAAAAACTCCGGGCTTGCGGCCCGGAGTTTTTTGCGCGGTCAGAGCTTTTTCGGGCGTGGACTGGAGGAGCTTCCCGAAACAGCTGCCCACGTATCAATGGCCGCCGCCACCACCTCCACCCGCCGCCGCGGCCGGCTTGCGGATCAACATGGTGAACAGGCCAAGCGTCGCAAACAGCACCGTCAGCATGAAGAACACATCCATGAATGACAGCAGCGCCGCCTGCTGCTGGACCATGCCCGACAGCTTGGAGATGGCAGCACTTGTCGCATCCAGGCCGGGGGTTTGCTCGAAATTGAGCGTCATGTTCTGCAGCTTGGTCTGCGCGGCTTCACTGCCCCATTGCACATGCTCGGAGAGCCTTGCGTAGTGGAAGGCATTGCGGTCGATCAGCACGGTGTTGATCAGCGCGAGGCCAACCGCACCGCCAAGGTTGCGGGTGAGATTGAACAGGCCGGACGCATTCTTCAGCCGCTCGGGCGGCAAGGTGCCGAGCGCGATGTTGTTGATCGGCACCATGCACAGCATCATCGAACAGCCGCGCAGGATCTGCGGGATGAGCAGCTCGTTGAAATCCCAGTCGGCGGTCAGATGCGTCATCCACCAGGTGCCGGTGGCGAAGCCGAAGAAGCCGATCATCATCATCAGCCGCGGGTCCATCTTGTTCGACAGGATGCCCGAGATCGGCGCGGTGAAGAACATGGCCAGGCCGCTGACGAACAGCGCCTCGCCGATCATCATCGAATCGTAGCCACGGATGCGCCCGAGATACACCGGGTAGAGATAGGTCAGGCCGTAAAGGCCGATGCCGATGACGAAGGAAAACAGCGAGCCGAAGGCGAAGTTGATGTTGGTGAAGGCCTTCAGGTCGACGATCGGCTCCTCGGCGGTGAACACCCGCCAGAAGAACAGCACCGCGCCGATGGTCATGACAATGGCGCAGATGAAGACGCCCTGGTCCTGCAGCCAGTCATTGTTGGGGCCTTCCTCGAGCACATATTCCATGCAGCCCAGGAAAGCCGCCATGCCGGCGAGGCCCCACCAGTCGAACTTGCTGAACAGCTTGAGGTTGGGCTTGTCGAAGTCGATCAGCGTCCAGGCCGCCGCTGTCACCAGGATGCCGGGCACGACATTGACCAGGAACAGCCAGTGCCAGGACATGGCATGGCTGATATAGCCGCCGACAGTCGGGCCGATGGTCGGCGCCAACGTCGCCACCAGGCCGATCATCGGCGAGACGAAGGCGCGGCGCGAGGGCGGGAAGATGGTGAAGGCAGCGGCGAAGACGCTCGGTATCATGCCGCCGCCGATGAAGCCCTGGACGGCGCGGTAGACAATCATCTGGTCGATGTTGGTGGCAGTCGCCGCCAGCGCACTGGCCGCGGTGAAGCCCGCCGCCGAGATCGTGAACAGCACCCGCGTCGACAGCATCCGGCTGAGGAAGCCCGACAGCGGGATCATCACCACTTCGGCGATCAGATAGGCGGTCTGCACCCACGGGATTTCGTCGGAGCTGGCGCTCAGGCCGGCCTGGATTTCCGACAGCGAGGCGGAGACGATCTGGATATCGAGGATGGCCATAAACATGCCGAACACCATCGCCAGGAAGGCGATGACGCGCCGCGTCGAAATGGTGTCAGGCACAGCCGGCCTCGCCGGCGGCGCTCCTGCTGTCAGGGTTGCGGTTGCCATGGCATTGCTCCCGTCGCCGCTCAGTTCGCGGCCACTGGGCCCGACCCGGATGGGGCGGTGCGGCTGTCGACGTCGACGATGACGCTCAGGCCGGCGCGCAGTTTGCCGCTCTTCAGGACATCTGCGGGCACATCGATGCGGACCGGAACGCGCTGCACGACCTTGGTGAAGTTGCCGGTGGCGTTTTCGGGCGGCAGCAGCGAGAACACGGCACCCGAAGCCGGCGCCAGCGACGAGACGGTGCCCTCGAAGTCCTGGCCGTCGGTCGCATCGACCGAGATCTTCACCTTCTCTCCGGGCACCAGCCGGGCAAGCTGCGTCTCCTTGAAGTTGGCGACGATGTAGAGCTTGTCCATCGGCACGATGACGGCGAGCTTCTGGCCGGGGCTGACAAGGTCGCCCTGTTCGACCGAGCGGTTGCCGACGATGCCGTCATAAGGCGCCTTGAGCACGGTGAAGGAAAGATCGCGCAGCGCCTTGTCATGGCTGAGCTGCAGGGACGCCAGCGTGCTCGCCGATTCCGCGCGTTGCGCCTGCAGCACGCCGATATTGGCCTGCGCGGCGGCGATCTGTGCGTCGGCGCCGACAAGGGCGGCATCGGCCTGCTGGACCGCCGTCTGGGCGTCGTCCAGCTGCGCCTGCGTGCCGACATGGGTCTTGAGCAGTTGCGAGGCGCGCGCCGCGACCTTGGCCGCATTGTCGGCGGCGGCCTGGTCGGCGACCTTCTGCGCCTGCGCCTGCTGCAGCGAGGCGCGGGCCGCGTCGGTCTGGGCGTCGATACGGTCGAGCGTCTTGCTCAAAGTGGCGATCTGCGCCTCGGCCTGGGCGACGGCAATCTTGTAATCGCCGTCATCGACGACGAGCAGCGGATCGCCGGCCTTGACCAGCTGGTTCTCGCTGACCTTGACCTGATCGACATAGCCGGAAATCTTGGGCGAGATGAACGCCATGTCTGCCTGGACATAGGCATCGTCCGTGGAGATCATGAAGCGGCCCGTGGTCCAGTAATCGTAACCATACCAGGCGCCGGCGCCCAGCAAGGCGACGCCGATGATCGGCAGCAGGAAGGAACGCACCGAACGCTTCTTCTTGGCCGGAGCCTCTGCCGGTGGCGACGAGACCGGCTGGACAGGCACTTCCGGGGCTTCCGTCGCCGGCGCAACCTTGGCGTTGGGAAAGGGACGGACTTCGGCAGTGGTCGGCGCGTTCGAGGACATGACATCTCTCTAAAGTTATAATATAATACTGAACCGTTCGGTTCGATCCGGCCGTTGACATAGCGCGTAAACAGGACCATATCAAGGGCAATCGAACCGCTTGGTTCGAATTATTTTCGAGGTGTGACTTTCATGGCCGAGACCCCGTCCAATGTCGAAAACGAGTCGTGCGACGACCTGTTGGAAAGCTTGCGTCGTGGCCGCCCGGCAGCGGGGCAAGATCCGGTCAAGCGCAGCCAGATCATCGACGGCGCCCGTCGTGTCTTCATCGACAAGGGCTTCGAAGCCGCCTCGATGAACGACATCACCCGCGAGGCCGGTGTCTCCAAGGGTACGATCTACGTCTATTTCGCCAACAAGGAAGAGCTGTTCGAAGCGCTGATCGAGGAAGAGCGCGGCACCATCTTCAAGAACATGTATGACGTGCTGGACAATGCCGACAACCTGCGCGAGACGCTGGTGAAGTTCGGCAAGGTGCTGGCCCTCAAGATCACGTCGGCCAAGGTGATCCAGGCGCAGCGCACGGTGATCGGTGCATCCGACCGGATACCCGACATGGGCGCGCGGTTTTACGAGCGCGGTCCCAAGCGTGGCCACGACAAGGTCGCGGCCTTTCTCAATGCCGCCATCGAGCGCGACCTGCTGCGCATCGACGATGTCGATCTTGCCGCCTATCAGTTCACCGAACTGTGCCTGGCCGGTCTGTTCCGCCAGTGCATCTTCGCCTACCGCACCAAAGCCCCGAGCCAGGACGAGATCGACCGCATCGTCAGGTCAGGCGTCAGCATGTTCCTCAAGGCATACGGCACCGAAAGGCTTGTGGCGGAAGAAGGCCACCAGACGATTGCTATCGAGGCCAAGCCGTAGGCCATGCTCTAAGCTGTGGATGCTTAGCCGCCATTGGCGGCAAGCACGATGGCCGCCTGCAATTCCTGGAGGCCCTCGGCCTTTTCAGAAGAGGTGGCCAGCACGAACGGGAACGCCGCCGGCCGCTTCTTGATCTTTGCCAGCGTCTCCTCGATCAGCCTCGGCACGCCGGCAGTCTTGATCTTGTCGGTCTTGGTCAGCACGATCTGGTAGGACACCGCCGCCTTGTCGAGCAGCGACAGCACTTCGTCGTCCTTGGCCTTGATGCCGTGGCGGGCGTCGATCAGCACATAGACGCGCTTCAGCGTGACGCGGCCCTTGAGATAGTCGAAGACCAGCTTGGTCCACTCGTCGACCTTCTCCTTCGGCGCGGTGGCATAGCCATAGCCGGGCATGTCGACCAGCGCCAAGGGCGGCAGGTCGGCGCCCTCACCCGAAAATCCGTCCGGCACGAAATAGTTGAGCTCCTGCGTGCGCCCCGGCGTGTTGGAGGTGCGCGCCAGCCCCTTCTGGTTGACCAGCGCGTTGATCAGCGACGACTTGCCGACATTCGAGCGGCCGGCAAAGGCGATTTCCGGCGGCCCTTCAGGCGGCAGGAATTTCATGGCCGGCACGCCGCGGATGAAGATCCACCCCCGCGTAAACAGTTCGGTGCCGATTATGCTGCTGTTCAGAGCGTTCAAGCTGCTGCCTCCAGAAGAGAAATATCGGCGCCCCGGATAGCATCGAGGTTGCGACTGACCTTGTCCACCGGCCAGTCCCACCACGCCACCGCCAGCAGCCGCCTGATTGTCCGGTCGTCGAAACGCATCTTCACCACCTTGGCCGCATTGCCGGCGACGATCGCATAGGGCGGCACGTCGTGAGTCACCACCGATTTCGCGGCGATGATGGCGCCGTGGCCGATTTCCACCCCGGGCAAGATCACCGCCTCCATGCCGATCCAGACGTCGCTGCCGACAATGGTGTCGCCGCGCACTTCCTTCGACCACGTCGCCGGGTCAAAACCCTTTTCCCAGCCATGGCCAAAGATATTGAACGGATAGGTCGAAAAGCCGGACATGGCGTGGTTGGCGCCGTTCATGACGAAGCGCGCGCCCTCGGCGATGGCGCAGAACCTGCCGATGATCAGCTTGTCGCCGATGAACGGATAATGATGCAGGACGCATTTTTCGGCGAATTTGTCGGGGCCGTCCGGGTCGTCATAATAGGTGAAGTCGCCGATCTCGATGTTCGGCGCATTCACCAGTCCCTTGAGGAAGCCGACGCGGGTATGCATCGGGATCGGGTGCTTGATGTCTGGGTTGGGTCCGTCCATGTCGAAATCCGTCAGAGAAATGGCCGCCAGGCGCATCCGAAACTCGAATGCGCCCGTTCAAAATAGCGTGATCCGCCCTATAGCACCAATCGGGCGACGAGCGAGCTTTCCTTGACGGCCTTGCTCATTTGCCGCCGCGACAGATCACGATCGGATCGGACATTGCGCTGTCGAAACCGCTGCCCTGATAGACGGTGACGTTCGCCGCGCCGGGCGGCAGCATGAAGCTGCCTTCGACGATTTTCTGATCGCCGGCCGGCATGTGGAGAGCCCAGCTATAGGTGCAAAACTGAGGCGACGCCTGGGGTTCGACGTGGCTGCAGTTCAATTGCGCGCCACCCAGCATCGCGGCGCCGCCGCAGCTGACGGCGTCCTTTGCGAGCGCAATGCCGGGCCATCCCGCGATGGCCGCCACGGTCGCGATCTTCAGCCGATTCATCGTCGTATCCTCGCCCGGCAACGGCCTGCTACCTGAGCCTTTTTGTGGGTCGCAGCCCATGCGTCATTTTTTCCAGGCGGGCTTAGTCCGTCTTGCGCACCGCGTCCAGCGGGATTATGTGCATGATGATAATAAGCATGCTCACTAAAAGTTGCGCCGAAACTCCAGTACCTCCCATGCCATCGCCACCCAACATCAGCTTCGTGCTGCACGATGTCGCGCGCCTGCTTCGAAAGCGGTTCGAGCAGAGGTCGCGGGCATCGGGGCTGACCCGCGCCCAATGGCAGGTGCTGGCCTATCTCTGCCTGCATGAAGGCATCCACCAGAACAAATTGGCGGACCTTATCGAGATCACGCCGATCCCGCTCGCCCGGCTGCTCGATAAGATGGAGGCACGCGGCTTCATCGAGCGCCGGCCCAATCCCGCTGACCGCCGGGCATGGCTGCTTTACCTGAAGCCGCAAGCTCATCCGCTCATCGAAATCATGCGCAGCAATGGGCAGAAGACGCGGGACGAGGCCTTTGTCGGTCTTTCCGCGGATGCCCAGCTGCATCTGCTGCAAACCCTATCCCTCATCAAATCCAATCTGCTCGCGGCTTGCACCCAGCCTGCCGCCGACCGGGAGAAAACACATGGCTGAATCAACCTCACCAAAGAAGCCTGTCGAAGAAGACGGATCCTCCGCCGGCCGGGCGCACGACCAGATCATCCGACTGGACAGCGAACGCGAACAAAGGCGAGCCGGCACCCTCATCGGCAATGACGAACTCGAAGCACCGGTCGCCCTGGAGCCGGCGGCGCTCGAGGCGCCGTCCAAGGAGCCACGACAGGCCACGGTTACGGTGGCGCCGCCGGCGCCGGTCAAGCCCAAGCGCGGCCGGGCACGGCCGATCCTGTTTGCCCTGCTTCCGGTCGCGCTGGTCGTCGGCGGCTATTACTACGTCATCGGCGGCCAGGTCATGACGACCGACAATGCCTACATCCAGGCGCAGTCGCTCGGCGTTTCCACCGATGTCTCCGGCACTGTGTCCGAGATCGACGTGCACGAGAACGAGGCGGTGAAGAAGGACCAGGTGCTTTTCCGGCTGCGGCCGGCCTCTTTCGAAACCGCTCTTGCCGCCGCCCAGGCGCAGCTCGGCACGGTGCGCAACCAGGTGGTGACCCTGCAGGCGAGTTATCAGCAGTCGCAGGCGCTGATCGAGCAGGCGCAGGCCGACATCCCCTATTACGAGGCCGCGTTCCAGCGCCAGCAGGATCTGCTCAGGACTTCCACCTCCTCCAAGGCGACCTTCGACAGCGCCCAGCACGACCTCGTCGCCGCCCGCCAGAAAGTGTCCGTTGCCCAGGCGCAGGCACAGGCGACGCTTGCCCAGCTTGGCGGCGACGCCAGCCAGCCGGTGGAGAAGAACCCCTTCTACCTCCAGGCGCAGTCGGCGGTGGACGATGCCCAGCGCAATCTTGCCGATTCCATCGTCAAGGCGCCGTTCGACGGCATCGTCACCAATGTCGACGCGCTTCAGGTCGGCAAGTACCTGCCGGCTTCGCAGCCGGCCTTCAGCCTGATTTCGGTGACCGATCTGTGGATCGCGGCGGAGCCGAAGGAAACCGAACTGACCTATGTGCGGCCGGGACAGACGGGGACGATCAGCGTCGACAGCTATCCCGGCACCGTCTGGCACGGCACGGTCGCCTCGATCAGCCCGGCGTCGTCGTCGAGCTTCTCCTTGCTTCCGGCGCAGAACACCACCGGCAACTGGGTCAAGGTCGTGCAACGCATTCCGATGCGCGTGACGGTCGACGATCTCCAGGGCAAGCCACCGTTGCGTGGCGGGATGAGCGTCGTGGTCGGCATCGATACCGGTCATGCGCGCGGCTTGCCGGACTTCGTGACGGACCTGCTCGGCCGGTTCGGACAAAAGTCATGACCGGCGCGTCCGCGACAGGTGGCGTGGTCGCCAATCGCGGCGCCATCACCGCCTGCGTGATCCTGGCCGTGATCATGCAGGCGCTGGACACGACCATCGCCAATGTCGCGCTGCCCTATATCCAGGGCAGCGTTTCGGCGAGCGCCGACCAGATAAACTGGGTGCTGACGTCCTATATCGTCGCGGCGGCCGTCATGACTCCGCCTTCGGGCTATCTTGCCAATCGTTTCGGCCGCAAGCGCATCCTTTTGATATCCATCACCGGCTTCGTCGTCGCGTCGGTGCTGTGCGGCTTCGCGCAGTCGCTGCCGCAGATCGTCGGCTTCCGCCTGCTGCAAGGTCTGTTCGGCGCGGCCCTGGTTCCGCTGGCGCAGAGCATCCTGCTCGACATCTACAGCGTCGAGGAGCGCGGCTCGGCGATGGCGCTGTTCGGCGTTTCGGTGATGGTCGGGCCGGTGCTCGGGCCGGTCATCGGCGGCTGGCTCACCGAAAACGTCAGCTGGCGCTGGGTGTTCTACATCAATGTCCCGATCGGGGTCCTGGCTTTCGCCGGCGTCTCGATGTTCGTCCAGGAAACCAAGACGGACCTCAAGGCCAGGCTGGACTGGCTGGGCTTCGGCATGCTCAGCGTCACCATCGCATCGCTGCAGATGTTTCTTGATCGCGGCGAGCAGCTCAACTGGTTCTCGTCGTCCGAGATCATCGTCGAGGCGCTGATCTGCGCGTCGGCCTTCTACATCTTCCTCGTCCACACCTTCACCGCCAAAAACACATTCGTGAACCCGCGGTTGTTCCTCGACAGGAATTTCGCCGTCGGCATGATCTTCATCTTCATCATCGGCATCACCTATCTGGCCTCGTTGGCCCTGATGACGCCCTATCTGCAGACGTTGATGGGCTATCCGGTGGTGACGGCCGGCATCGTCATGGGGCCGCGCGGTCTCGGCACCATGGCTTGCATGTTCCTGGTCGGCAGGCTGATCGGCAAGGTGGACACGCGCTGGCTGCTGTTGACCGGCCTGCTGGTCACCGCCTGGGCGATGTACGACATGACCGGCTGGACCCCTGATGTGTCGCAATGGACGATCATCAGCACCGGCTTCATCCAGGGCGCTGGCCTGGGCTTCCTGTTCGTGCCGCTGACCACCATCACCTTCGCCACGCTGGCGCCGGAGCGGCGCGCGGAAGGCACAGGCCTTTACAATCTGTCGCGGAACATCGGCTCCAGCGTCGGCATATCCGTCGTCACCGCGCTGTTGACGGAGAACGTGCAGATCAACCACGCCAACATCGCCACCTATGTGACGCCTTACAACCAGGCTTTCAGCAATCCGGCCATCTTCCAGGCGATGGATCCCTACAGCGCCGCGGGCCGCGCCGCGCTCGACGGCGTGGTGACGCTGCAGGCGACAATCATCAGTTATATGAACGACTTCAAGCTGATGATGATCCTGTCGCTTGCCGCCATTCCGCTGGTTCTGTTGCTGCGCAAGCCGGCGACTCCGGCGAAGATCGACCACAGCGCCGTGATGGAGTGATGTTTTGGTCGAGGGCCTTTTGTTGAAGCAAGTTTCGAATGCGTCACTGTCGACAAAATGGAAATACAACGTATGGCGACGTCGTCGGCTGTCCCGTTGCACGTGATGCTAGGTTGCCCAAGTATCCAGCTGATTGAGGACGGCAATCGCCGGATACGATTTCCTGCCGGGATAACTTTGGCGGTAGTAGGCATTCCAATAGCTTGTCGCCTTAGCGCGTATTGCACGCATTACCTGCCGGTTCTGCCGGACGAAACTGGCGTAAGCTGTCTGATCGAAATACGGCATCGCCAAATGGATATCGTCGAGAATTTCGACGACGTACTCGCCTAAGAGAAGAACGATGAATGGAACCGTCCAAGGCTCGTTCAGCGGAAGGATAATTTTGGCTGATTTTTGCCTCAGATAACCGTCTGTCGAACGTGTCAGCAAGCACTGCGACCCCGGCGAAAAGCTAGCGAAATCGACAGCTACGGTCGGCAGAAAATGCAACCGATAGGGAATGTAGATGCTGATCCCATCAGATGTGAGATGCCTCGAGGTTGTTCGGTAAGTGTCGTCGACGATGGGAGTCAATTCCTCAGCAGCTATATCGCCAAGCGCTCCAACTCCGAAAGCTGACTTTGCGGCATTTGGGAAAGGCTTGCGTTGGGTAAACCAATCCACGTCGTGTTCCTAACAAGGCCACGAAATCGATATGCAGTCAGTATGTCACATCTGCGGGCGCTAGGTGAGCGTTGTCTCTCTACCCCTCAACCGCGTTGGCAGTCGCATCGCGACGCCACATTCCGGTGCGCGGCGGTCCGTGCCAGCTTACGGCTAACCGGCATCTCGGCTACCCGCTCCGTTCAGGTATTTGTTCTCTACGGTCTTCGGTCCATGAACCAAAAGAAACCGGGGGCCTGTGAGGGACAGGACCCCGGCCGATGCCGATACGACTTCCCAAGAAACATGGCACCTCGTCATGAGGTGGGGATGGCAGGCCCGAGAAAGCCCCGACGGACCTGCCTTGATCCCCTTTGCCGAAAGCCGTTACTTCGGCAACAGCACCTTGTTGACGACATGGATGACGCCGTTCGACTGGTTGACGTCGGCGATCGTCACTCGCGCCTCGCCGCCTGACTCATCCATGATGTAGAGCTTGCCCTTCTTGACTTCAGCGGTAAGCGTGTCACCGGAGACGGTTTTCATCTCGTACTTGCCGCCCATCGCTTTGGCCTTCTTCATCATTTCGGCGCCCGAAATCTTGCCTGCCACGACATGCGCGGTCAGCACCTTGGTGAGCTTGCCCTTGTTCTCCGGCTTCAGCAGCGTGTCGACGGTGCCCTTGGGCAGTTTCGCAAACGCCGCGTTAGTCGGGGCGAAGACTGTGAACGGGCCAGCGCCCTGCAGCGTGTCGACCAGGCCGGCGGCCTTGACCGCGGCGACCAGCGTCGTGTGGTCCTTCGAATTGACGGCGTTCTCGACGATGTTCTTGGTGGTGTACATCGGCGCGCCGCCGACATTCGGGTTTTTGGCATAGGCGGGCGCGGCAATCGCCACGCCGGCGACGAACGCGGAAAGGGCGATGGTCCTGAATGACGGCAAGCGCATATGGTCTTCCTCCGGGTGAGGGCTGATCGGAATTGATAGCCTTTGGAAACGCACAGGCAGTCACGCCGCCGGCGGGGCGCAAGTTTCGCCGATCACAGGAACGTGATGCCGAAAGCGGCTTGAACGAAAAAGCCCCGCGCGAGGCGGGGCTTTGAAGGCTGGAGAAAGCGCTGCGCCTTCTATTCGGCCGGTGATGGTTTCTTTCGGAACAGCGCGACCAGATTGTCCCACAGCTCGATCTTGGCGCCCTGGCGCTTCATGATGATGCCTTGCTGCAGGATCGACAGCGTGTTGTTCCAGGCCCAGTAGATGACCAGGCCGGCCGGGAAACCCGCCATCATGAAGGTGAAGATGACAGGCATCCAGGTGAAGATCGCCGCCTGCGTCGGGTCCGGCGGCGTCGGGTTCATGCGCATCTGCAGGAACATGGTGACGCCCATGATCAGTGGCCACACGCCGATCATCAGCATATGCGGCAGCGTGATCGGAATGAGGCCGAACAGGTTGAACAGCGATGTCGGATCGGGCGCGGCCAGATCCTGGATCCAGCCGAAGAACGGCGCATGACGCATCTCGATGGTGATGTAGAGCACCTTGTAGAGCGCGAAGAACACCGGGATCTGCAGCGCCACCGGCCAGCAGCCGGCGATCGGATTGATCTTCTCGGTCTTGTAGAGCTCCATCATCGCCTGCTGCTGCTTCATCTTGTCGTCCGCGTATTTCTCGCGGATCTCGAGCATTTTCGGCTGCACCTTCTTCATGTTCGCCATCGACGCGTAGGACTTGTTGGCGAGCGGGTAGAAGATGGCCTTGACGATGACGGTGGTGGCGAGGATGGCCAGACCGAAATTGCCGAAGAATTTGTAGAGCGTGTCGATCAGCCAGAACATCGGCTTGGTGATGAAGTGGAACCAGCCCCAGTCGATCAAAAGATCGAACCGCTTGATTTGACGGTCCTCTGCATAGGCGTTGATCTTGCCGACCTCCTTGGCGCCGGCGAAGATCTCGCTCTCCACCGTCGCCGATTGACCCGCGGCAACCGTTATCGGGTCGGTCAGGAAGTCGGACTGATAGCGGTGGCGGCCGTCCTCGAAAAAGGCGTAGCGCGGCTGGAACGGCTGCTTTTCGGTCGGCACGAGCGTCACCGCCCAGTATTTGTCGGTAATGCCCAACCAGCCGTCAGTCGACTTGCCCGGCGTGAACTGCTTGTCCGATTCGATGGACGCGTATTTGTGCTCCTGCAGGCCTTCGGTGCCGGTGAAGCCGATCAGGCCCTCATGCAGCACATAGGTGCTGGCAACGAGCGGCTTGTCGAAGCGGGTGACGCGGCCGTAATTGGACAGCGAGACGGCGGCCGTGCCCGCATTCTGCACCGTGTCGGACACCGTGAACATGTAATCGGTGTCGACGGAGAAGGTGCGCTTGAAGGTCAAGCCCTTGTCGTTCGAATAGGTCAGCGTGACCGGGGTTGTCGGCGTCAGCGTCGCATTGCCGTCGACGGTCCACACAGTCTCCGGACCGGGCACCGCGCCGGTCTTGTCGTTGCCGACGAAGCCGATCTCGGCATAATAGCCATTGGGCAGTGCCGCCGGGTTGAGCAGGCTGATCTCGGGCGAGTTCTTGTCGACCGTCTCGGTGTAGTGCTTGAGCTTGAGGTCGTCGAGGCGGGCGCCGGTCAGGTTGATCGAACCCTCGAGGCTCGGCGTGTCGATCTTCGCGCGGGTCGTCGTGGCGAGCGCCTGTTCGCGGCCGGCCGGCGTCACGGCGTCGGTACCCGGTGCATTCGGAATGGCGCCAGGTGCGGCGGGCGTTCCGGTGTCGGTACCGGCGGCCTTCTTCTGCTCCTCGATGCGCTGCTGTTCGACGCGGGCCGCCTCGCGCTGGGCTTCGCTGCGCGGCAACACGTAAAAATATTGCCATACCGCAAGGATCAGCACCGACAGCGCGATGGTGATGAAGAAGTTCCGGTTGTTTTCCATCGAAAGCCCTTGGCCTATCGTGTTCCGCGCAGTCGGCGGGAGAGTTCGGCCTTCAACTGGCCGAACGGAGTGGTAAGCACGTCTTCGCGCCCGACGATGACATAATCATTGCCAGGCGCCATGTCACTTGCAGCATGCGTACGGACGGCTTCTCGCAGCCGCCGCCGGACACGGTTGCGGACAACCGCATTGCCGACCTTCTTGGTGACGGTGTAGCCGACGCGCGGCGACAGGCCGTCGCCGCGGTCGAGAACTTCAACGAGAAAAAGCCGCCCGCGTCGTTTTTCACCACGACGGACAGCCAGGAATTCCGCGCGCTTCAGAAGCCGCTTGGGATTTGGTCCCACTGGCTTGCCGGTTGCGGGCAACGATCTCGTCTTCCGTTCAGGCGCTGAGCCGCTTGCGGCCGCGGTTGCGGCGAGCTGCGACGACGCCGCGACCACCCTTGGTGGCCATGCGGGCACGGAAGCCGTGCCGACGTTTGCGGACGAGTTTAGACGGTTGGTAGGTACGCTTCATTTGTTTTAATACCGCGGGGTGCGGCCCTTCTTGATTCTGTCACTGTGTAACAGGAGCTTTGCCGGGCCGGCTTTGGCGCGATCGAAACCGCGCCGGGACGAATGGCCCGAGCGTGTGCGGGCTTATAGAAAGAAGGCTTTTGGAAGTCAATCCGGAGTCGTCGGGCGCAATCCGGCTCCGTTCACGCCGGTTTATGTTTGCGACCAAGGATGAAATTGGCAAAAAAGCCGTAATCGCCTAATCTGCGTTGATCAAGTGATCGTGAAGACATTAGCCGCATGAGCGAAACCATACAAGCACAGGAAGGGATCGGCACGGCGGGGTCCACCGAGGCGCCGGCGGCCGTGCGCACGGTGCCGCTGTCGCGCGGCCTGTCGACCAAGCTGCTGCTGCTGACCATCGTCTTCGTGCTTCTGGCCGAAGTGCTGATCTTCCTGCCCTGGATCGCCAGCTACCGGCTGAACTGGCTTAAGGAACGGCTGAGCACGGCGGCTGCGGTGTCGATCGTGCTGGTGCAGGGTGAGCCCGCCTCGCTGTCGCGCACGGCCCAGAACGACGTGCTGATGGCGATCGGCGCCAAGGCGATCGCGGTGCGCGACGGCGGCGTCTCGCGGCTGCTGGTGGTGGCCGAAATGCCGCCGAAGGTCGACGCGCATATCGATATCGCCTCGATCGGCATGATCAAGGGCATGACCGGCGCGCTCGACACGTTGTTTTTCGGCGGCGACCGGATGCTGCGCGTCTTCGGTCCGGTCGGTGACTCGGACAAGGAGTTCGAGCTGATCATGCCCGACAACAGCCTGCGCAATGCGATGCTGCGCTATTCGCGCAACGTCGCCTTCGTCTCGCTGCTGATCTCGCTGTTCACCGCCATGCTGGTCTACGCCGCCATCGACCTGATCATGATCGGGCCGATCCGCACGATGACGCGCTCGATGCTGTCCTTCTCCGAGGCGCCCGACGATCCCGGACGGATCATCCATCCGGCTGCCCGCGCCGACGAGATCGGCGTTGCCGAGCGCGAGCTGTCGCAAATGCAGGAGCGGCTGCAAAAAATGCTCTCCGAGCAGAAGCATCTTGCCGACCTCGGCCTCGCGGTCTCCAAGATCAACCATGACATGCGCAACATCCTGGCCTCGGCGCAGCTGATGTCGGACCGCCTGCGCCAGGTCAAGGATCCGACCGTGCAGGCCTTCGCACCGAAACTGCTGCGCGCACTCGACCGTGCCGTGTCCTATTCCGAAGGCGTGCTTCACTACGGCCGCACGCAGGAGCCGCCGCCCGCGCGCCGCCGGCTCCGGCTGCGGCAGCTGGTCGAGGATGTGCAAGGCCTGCTCGACATCGAGCAAGGCATCGAGTTCGTCAATTCGGTCGAGCCGGCCTTCGAGGTCGATGCCGATTCCGACCAGCTGTTCAGGGTGCTCACCAATCTGTGCCGGAATTCCGTGCAGGCGATGGCGGCCGACAGCGAAAACGCCCTGGTGCGCCGCCTGGCGGTGTCGGCCGTGCGTCTGGGCAGCGTCAGCCGCATTGCCGTCAGCGACACCGGACCCGGCCTGCCGCCCAAGGCGCGGGAAAACCTGTTCGCGGCCTTTCGCGGCTCGGCGCGCAGCGGCGGCACCGGCCTTGGCCTGGCGATCGCGCACGAGCTGATCCGCGCGCATGGCGGCACGGTGGAACTGGTCGAGAGCATTGGCGGGCGCACCACATTCGCCGTCACCATCCCCGACCAGCCGGTCCGGCTCGACCAGGCGCGCAACGGCCTGCGCCGCCCCGCCTGACCGTTTAGGGCGCTGGGTCTCCAATGAGCAGGAACCGGCTCGACTTCGGACCGTTGCAAGCTGCCGGAATCCCCAGCGTTCATCGCCGGCCAAGGCACTTGTGACAAAACTTTTGCCGGATCGGCTTGCTTTTCCGAAATTCAGTCGCTAGGGAACACGTCTCGTCGCGACCGGTCGTTCACGATCGGATTGCGGGGTCATGGAAAGCATGGCCTGTTGCGCGCCCGTAGCTCAGCTGGATAGAGCACCAGACTACGAATCTGGGGGTCAGGAGTTCGAATCTCTTCGGGCGCGCCAATTAGATTTCAGAGAGAGCTACCTGCTTTGCGAAGCGCAGGCACGAAACGTCTGAACATGTCTCGTGGCACTTAGTCGGCATGCGTCGGAGTGCGCTTGGGCCTGACAAGTAGAGTAGCCCTTTCCACACCCCACCTATCCCACTTGCGACAAGTCTATTCAGGCATTTTTGAGTGTGTCGTCATTGGCTCTGTCGTTTGGGAGCCGGCCGCACGGCTGCCGCCGTCAGCTATCGCTATAGGCTGTGAATAAAATTCGCTAATAGCGAATTTTATTTGCACCAACCCCCGAATCAGATAGCTACCTTGGCGTCGAACGAAAAAAGGATAACCTTCATTCACTGAAGCCTCTAGGGGCTTCGCGGGAGGTGACAACCTCCTACACAATCTCCGGCGCACGCGAGTGGCGGGCGACGGGGGGCGGCACCGCGAAGGGCGATGCCGCCCGTACATGCAGGTGATGCGCTCCTGCCTACTTCTCTACGACCTCGAAGGAGCCGCCACAATTCCGTAGCGGTTGGTCAAGAGGAGGCCTTTATGAAAGGCAATGTCCACCAGGAGCGGCGACGGGCGAAACGGAAGGGATTTAACTGGGCCAAGTGCTTGGTGGGCCCGACCACTGTCCGAGTGCTGTTCGCAGCCATTGTCGGGATCACAAACGTGGTTGCGGCGTTGGTCAAGCTCTATAACACGCTCCGGGACTAGCCCGTTGCCCTGCATTGTACCCAGTAAGGAGCAGGAGATGTTAAACGAGGCTCTACGGCTGATTCGGGTTTTTCACGATATGAAACAAGCTGACGCTGCAAAGGCCCTAGGTGTGTCGCCATCCTACCTTTCTGAAGTTGAAACGGGCAAGAAAAAGCCAACCTTGGAGTTGGTCGAGAAATATGCGGAAACCTTTCGCATTCCTGCGTCTTCAATCCTGTATTTTTCTGAAAACATGGGACAGGCGCGGATCGTTGAGACGGCCCGTACGGCGGTCGCTGGTAAGATTATCAAGCTTATGCAATTTCTCGAAGCGAAAGCCGATCATCCGGATGTCGACTAGAAGGGTAACGCACGCCGTAGAGCAGTCCAGCCTGTTCCGTCTTGTTAGGCGTCGCCGCTTGGCTGAGCTTATTGGGTTGAGTGACGCACAACTCCGTTACGTGACGAAGTACGCTGACACTCTCTATCGAGAGTTTGATCAGCCCAAGAAAAACGGTTCGGGCGTTCGACATATTGAGGATCCAGATAAACTCCTAAAGCGTGCGCAAGCCAAGCTGGCAAAATTATTGTGCCGTATCACTCCGCCTGACTATCTGTTTTGCCCAGTGAAGCGTCGCTGCTATGTGACGAACGCGGCACAGCATAGAAATCACCGTGTCGTTCGCTCTCTCGACGTGCATAAGTTCTTTCCGAGCACCACGTCCCGGCGAGTGTTCTGGTTTTTCAATTCCGTAATGCATTGTGATCGAGCGATGGCCGGGACGCTTACCCGTCTCGCCTCCTATGGCGGACACCTTCCAACTGGAAGTCCTCTTAGTCCTATAATGGCCTACTTTGCTCACCTCGATATGTGGAATGAGATATCGGCGATTTGCTTGCGCGAGGGCCTAACTCTCACGGTATACATAGACGACGTAACTGTCTCAGGAGCGAGCGTTTCGGATCGTGTCATGTGGGACATCAAGCAAGCTATTGCCAGAGCCGGCCTGCAATATCATAAGGAAAAAGCCTACTTTGATCGCCCTGCGGAGGTGACCGGTGTGTTTGTTGCAGGAGGCAACATCTCCGTCCCTCACAAGCAATTTAAAAAGCTTCGGATTGGCCTCGAAGCCGTCAAAGCGCCTGGACTGCACCAATCTAAGAAAGCGCAGGAGAAGCTTGATGGTCTAAAGGGTCAGCTTGCTCAAATCCAAAAGGTTGCGCATTGCTTGGGTAGCGGGATTGCTGGCTGATCCCGATCGAGTTGATGCAGTGATCGCGCCTGCCAGAATCCGCGGACAAGTGGAAACCAGCGGAGCCTGATTTGACCATGTCTCCTACCAGCAAAAAGCGCGCACTTATCACCGGGGCCGGCGCGGCCGACGGCATCGGCTTTGCCATTGCCCGGCAGCTCAGCTATGCTGGCCATTCCGTTTTTCTCACCGGTGCCAGTGCGCGTGTGCTCGATCGCGCCGTTGGGCTCCGTGCAGAAGGCATCGATGCCAAGGCCGTGGTCGCCGATCTCACCATCGCTGCCGATGTCGCGCGGCTGCGGGCCGATGTCGGGGCGGTCGATATACTGGTCAACAATGCCGGCATGGGCTCGCTGGCATCGCCATCGGTCGACAAGGCGTTTCTCGCCATGACCGAGGCCGACTGGGACCAGGGGATCGACGTCAGCCTGAAGACGGCATTCCTCGTCACGAAGGCCTTTCTGCCGGCGATGGTCGAAGCGGGCTATGGGCGCATCGTCAATGTGGCGTCGGTCACCGGCCTGCTGGTGTCTTTCGAAGGCACGGCAGCCTATTCGGCCGCCAAGGCCGGCATGGCCGGCCTGACGCGCACGCTGGCGCTCGAAGTGGCGAAAAACGGCATCACCGTCAACGCCGTCGCTCCCGGCTGGATCGAAACGGGCTCGTCGAGCGAAATGGAGCGGCAAGCCGCCCTGCATACGCCGCCGGCGCGGGCCGGGCGGCCGGATGAAGTGGCCGCCGCGGTGGCATTCCTGGCCTCGGAAGGCGCCAGCTATGTCAATGGCGCGCTGCTGGTGGTCGACGGCGGCAACAGCCTTCAGGAGCGCAAGGGCTGAGAACTCTGCGGCTTCGCCGGAACGACCGGTGTTCATGATCGGACAGCGGGTCCGGGCTCTCACTACGTCGTGCGCCAACGCAGCTTCTATCGTCACCGTCGACTGCTCGATCTCACTTGACCTTCCAGCTGCTGGAACCCTTAGGGTCACGCGAGGTCTTCCGGCGGGCCTTTCATCGAGAGCAAGGAGCGGAGAAATGCATCGACGCGGATTTCTGACGGCAAGCCTGGCGACGGTTCCGGCGAGCCCGCGTGCGCTGGCGCAGACGAAGATGGACGATATGTCGATGCCCGGCATGGGCGGCCATGCCGGGCACGACATGGCCGCGATGGTGCAAGACGCGGTCACCCTGCCCGAAGGCCAGGCGTTGCGCGCCCTGCAGGTGCTTGCCAACGAAGCCGGCCGGCCGGGCCTGCTCAGGGCGAGGCTGACCGCGGAACCGGCCATTGCGAGGTTCGCCGAGGGGCGAGACACACCGATCCTCGCCTATAATGGCATCAGCCCGGGGCCGCTGATCGAGGCCTTCGAAGGCGACCGCGTCGAGATCACATTTGCCAACCGCATCGATAACGAGGTGAGCACCATCCACTGGCACGGCATGCCGGTGCCCGCCGACCAGGACGGCAGTCCGATGGATCCGGTTGCGGCGGGCACCGAGCGCGTTTATGCCTTCGAGCTGCCGGAAGGCTCCGCAGGCTCCTATTGGTACCACCCGCACCCGCACGGCAAGACGGCAGAGCAGGTCTATCGGGGTCTTGCCGGCGCCTTCGTCGTCAAGGCCAAGGCCGATCCCATCCCGGCCGAATATGGCGACACGGTGCTGGTGTTCACCGACCTCAGACTTGCCGCCGATGGCTCGATACCGAGCAACAGCATGAGCGATCTGATGAACGGCCGCGTTGGCGACCACGTGCTGGTCAACGGCCAGAAGAATCCCAGGCTCTCGGTGGCAAAGGGCGCCAAGCGACGCCTGCGCCTCTACAACGCCACCAACGCACGGTTCCTGAAGCTTGCCTTCGACGGCGCGACGATAACAGTCATCGGGACGGATGGCGGGCTGCTCGCGGCGCCGGTGGCGGCGGACGAGATCCTGCTCAGCCCGGGCGAACGCCTCGAGTTGGTCGCATCCTTCGACAGGCCCGGCCCCATCACGCTCGATACGCTCGGCTACGACCGTGGCTGGATGGGTCCCGGCCGCCCGGCCGATGCGGGGCTGACGCTGCTGACGGTCGATGTCTCGGAGAACGAAGCCGAGGCGGTGCCGCAGCTGCCGGCGCGGCTGCGGCCGATCGCACCGTTCGCCGACCCTGTCCTCAGCCGGCGGCTCGTTTTAACGGAGACCATGGCGATGAAACCCACCGGCATGGAGATGGGCTTCCTGATCAACGGCAAGGCCTTCGACATGGGACGCGTCGACTTCGTCGCCAGGGCCGGCGAGATCGAGCTCTGGGAGATAGTCAACCAGGCCGACATGGACCATCCCTTTCACGTCCACGGTACGCAATTCCAGGTCGTCGAACACGAGCGCGACGGCGCGGTGTCCAAGCCGCCCTATCTCGCATGGAAGGACACGGTGAACGTCGCCCGCGGCGAGACGGTGCGGCTCCTGCTGCGCCAGGATAGGCCGGGGCAGCGCATGTATCACTGCCACATCCTCGAGCACGAGCAGCTCGGCATGATGGGCGTGCTCGATGTCATGGCATGAAGTTCGGCATCGCGTTCGGAGCGGTGGTGCTGGCGCTGGCCGGTTCGCTGAGCCTCTCCTCGCCGCAGGCGGTCGCCTCCAGTGATGAGATCGTGGCCGCACGCCAGGCCTCGATGAAGGCTATGGCGGCGGCAGCGAAAACCATCGCCGAGATGTTCGGCGGCAAGCGCGCCTACGACGCCGCCAGCTTCAAGGCGGCGGCGGAGGCGCTCAGCGCCCGTACCGGACCCGCCCTGATGGCTGAATTCCCGGCGGGCACGCTGGGCGCGCCGTCGGGCGCCAAAGCGGAAATCGATCAGGCGCGGTCGGAGTTCGAGGCGCTCGCCAGTCACATTGGCGAACTCGCCGATGCATTGGCAGCCAAGGCCGAAACCGCGCCTGCCCGGATCACCGGGGACATGCGCATGGGCGCGATGACGTCAATGGACGGGGGCAGTCTGCTCGGCAAGCGGCTGAAGACAACGGAGGCGGATCCGGCCGGATTGCCGGCGGAGCATCTTCTGCACCTTATCCTCCAGGATTGCTCAAGCTGCCATTCCAAGTTTCGGCAAAAGGTGAAGTGAGAACCGGCGATCACACCGCCATTTGTTGCCCTCTTGTGCAGCGATGCGGAATGCCAGGAAGGCCACCTGTATCAAGACGCCTTCGCCAGAAAATTCCGATAATCCGACTTGGCCTGCAGCAGGCGCAGCACATTGTCGCGCGAGCCGCGCACATGGGCGCGTGCCAGCGTGCCGGCTCGGGCAGCGTCGCCGGCGCAGATGGCATCGACGATCTCGGCGTGCTCGTCGCGGGCGATCTTCCATTCGTCCAGCCACAGGAGTTCGGTCCAGACGTAGTGCTGGCACTTGTCGAGGATGCCGCACAGCATGTTGTGCAGCATGACGTTGCCGCTGATTTCGGCGATGACGCGGTGCAGGTCGATGCCGACTTCCAGTTCCTGGAATTTTTCCCGGTTCGTGCGTTCCGGAATGGCTGCCAGCCGTTCGCATTCGGCCAACATGGCGCGCAGCCGCGCCTTGTCCTGTTCCGTCGCGGCCGTTGCCGCAAGTTCCGTCGCATGACCGTCGAGCAGTTCGCGGATCTCGAAGGCCTCGCGGAACATGTTGATGTCGAACTCGGTGACGACATAGCCCTGGCGCGGCCGGCCGGTGACCAGCCCGTCACGCTCGAGGCGATTGAAAGCCTCGCGCACCGGGGTTCGGCTGACCGTCAGCTTCGCCGCGATGTCGTTTTCGGTGACGCGGGAGCCCGGCGGGATCTGGCCGGTCACGATCATCGCCTTCAGCGCGGAGTAGACCGAGTCGCGCAGCGTATTTTTGGTTTCCTTGGCCAAGCTTCCCTTCCCACTTCTCCGGCCTTTCAGCCGGAACACGCATAGCTGTAGCCGCAGTCGGCGCAATTTGCCACGCCTCCGGCGAAGCCGTCCCTCACCAACCTGGTCCGGCACGAAGCGTACATTTCGAGCGCGCCGGCGGTGTTGACAACATCGATCGCTAGTCTACACTCAAAATTGTATACAAAATAGCATGCCAAATCAAAAACAATGGGAACACCGGTTGGAGAGCCGAAAAATGAACAGAAACGTTAGCATCGTTGCGATGGCGGGCCTCATGGCTTCGTTCGCAGCCCCCGCCATGGCGGGCGACACCATCACCGTCGCCTCATGGGGCGGCACCTACCAGGAGGCGCAGACCAAGGCGTTTTTCAAGCCGACCGCCGACGCGCTCGGCATCACCATCAAGGAAGACACCACCAACGGCCTCGACGACGTCCGGCTGCAGGTGACCGGCAATGCGGTGAAGTGGGACATCACCGAACTTGGCGCCGACGAATGTGCGCGCGGCTCGAAGGAAGGGCTGTTCGAAAAGCTCGACTACGGCATCATCGACAAGAGCGGCATCAACCCGAAGCTTGTCCACGACGACTGGGTCGGCATTTCCTACACCTCGGTCGTGCTGATCTACCGGACCGACGTATTCGGCGACAAAGGCCCGAAGACCTGGGCCGATTTCTGGAACGTGGAAAAGTTTCCGGGACGGCGCGCGCTGAGCGGCAGCCAGGCGACGGAAACGCTGAGCGTTGCCGCACTGGCCGAGGGCATTCCGATCGACAAGGTCTATCCGGTCGATATCGACGGCGCGTTGAAGTCCGTCGACAAGATCCGCGGCAATGTCGACGCTTGGTGGACCTCCGGCGCCCAGGCCATGCAGCTGGTTAAGGACGGCGAAGTCGACATGGCGAGCATCTGGAACGGCCGCGCCGGCACCTTGAAAAAGGAAGGCGCGCCGATCAGCTTTTCCTTCGACCAGGGCGTGCTGACTGCCGACTGCATGGTCATCCCGAAGGGCGCCAAGAACAAGGAGGCGGCCATGAAGGCGCTGGCGATGTTCGTCAGCCCGCAATTGCAGGCCAATCTGCCGCTCTATGTCGACAATGGCCCGGTCAACGAGAAGGCTTTCGAGACCGGCAAGATCCCGCAGGACAGGATCAAGGACATCAATTCGGCGCCCGAAAACGTCAAGAAGCAGGTGTTGCAGGATGCAGAATTCTGGCGCGACAACCTGGTCGAGGCGACGGAAAAGTTCAACAATCTGATCCAGCAATAGGCTGCGGCCGCAATCCAAACCACGGCAGGGCGACGCCTCGCCCTGCTTTCGCCGCCTCAGCCCCTCGGAGAGAAAAATCGTGTCCATTGCGCCATCCGCGTTGCCGATCGGCATGCGCGGGATCGAGAAACGATTTGGCAGCGTGCCTGTGCTGCGCGACCTCAACCTCGATGTCGAGGCTGGTGAATTCCTGACGCTGCTGGGGCCTTCCGGTTCCGGCAAGACGACGCTGCTGATGATTCTGGCCGGTTTCGTGCGGGCCAATGCCGGCTCGATCAGGGTCGGCGGCGACGAGATCATCACCACGCCGCCGCACAAGCGCAACATCGGCATGGTGTTCCAGAACTACGCGCTGTTTCCGCATATGAACGTCTTTCACAACATCGCCTTTCCGCTGAAGCAACGCGGCGTCGCCGCCGCCGAGACGGCCGAGCGTGTCGAGAAGGCACTCGATCTGGTGAAATTGCAGGGACTGGGCGAGCGCCGGGTCGACCAACTCTCCGGCGGCCAACGCCAGCGCGTGGCGCTGGCGCGCGCCATCGTCTTCGAGCCGCGCATCGTGCTTATGGACGAACCCTTGTCGGCGCTCGACAAGGGCCTGCGCGAGCACATGCAGATCGAGCTGCGCGCCCTGCATCGGCGGCTCGGCATGACCACCGTCTATGTCACGCACGACCAGCGCGAAGCCATCACCATGTCGGACCGCATTGCTGTCATGAACGGCGGACGCATCGAACAGCTCGACAAGCCCGAAAGCCTCTACGCCAGGCCGCAAACGCAATTTGTAGCAGGCTTCATCGGCGAATCGAATTTCATTCCGGTCGAGTGCCGCAACGGCTCCGTCTGGTACGAGGACCGAAGAATCAATACGGCGGCGGCGACGCCGGCGGCAGGCCAGTACCTGATGGTGGTGCGGCCGGAAAAGCTGCGGCTCTTGGCAACCGCCGAACCGACAAGCGGCGTCAACGTGCTCAACGCGACGCTCAGTGACATCATCTATCAGGGCGACAGCTTCGTCTGCTATGCCGTGCTGCGCGACGGCCGGCAGCTGACTTTGCGCGACTATTGCCGCAGCGATGTGCTGGCGAAAATGCCGGCGCCCGGCCAGCCAGTCTCGTTCGGTCTCGATGCGCAGGACACAATCCTGGTAGCGGCAGACTGATGAGCGCGCAGACCGCCGTCATGCAGGAGAATGCCGGCCGCGCGGGCCCGGATTTGAACACGCAGGCGCTGCGCACGGACGCGCGGCGCGAGTCGTTGCGGCTGCTGGCGCTGCTGTCGCCGAGCCTGTTGCTGGTCTTCGCCATCATCATCGTGCCCATCGGCTGGCTGTTCTGGCTGTCGCTGTTCGACGAAGCGGGCGGCTTCAGCGCCGCCAATTATGCGCGATTCTTCGAGCAGGCCTCCTACATCAAGACCTTTGTCACCACCTTCAAGGTCGCCTTCATCGTCACCGGCGCCTGCGTGCTGCTCGGCTATCCCCTGGCCTACATGCTGTCGCAACTACCGCGCCGCGCGGCGTCGATCTGCCTGATCTTCGTCATCCTGCCGTTCTGGACATCGGTCCTGGTGCGCACCTATGCCTGGCTGGTGATCCTGCAGCGCAAGGGCCTGATCAACAGCTGGCTGATCGACCTCGGTGTGATCAGCCAGCCGCTATCGCTCGCCAACAATTTTTCGGGCGTCGTCATCGGCATGACGCATATCCTGCTGCCGTTCCTGGTGCTGCCGCTTTACGCCTCGATGAAGACAATCGACACCGACTGCCTGCGCGCCGGCATGAACCTCGGCGCCGGCCCGGCCGCCACCTTCCGGCAGATCTTCTTTCCGCTGTCGCTGCCCGGCCTCGCCTCGGGCGTGGTCATCGTCTTCGTGCTGTGCCTGGGCTTCTTCGTCACGCCTGCGCTGATGGGCGGCGGCAAGGTCATCATGTGGGCGATGCGCATGGAACAGACCACCAGCCTCTATTCCAACTGGGGCGCGGGTGCAGCACTCGGCGTGGTGCTGCTGGTGGTCACGCTGGCGCTTCTCGGCCTGTTCCAGTGGCTGCTCGGCGCGCGCGCCACAGGTGTGTGGAGTTCGCGATGAGCGAGGATGTCGGCCTGCCTATCTCGCACCGGCAACGGCTGTGGCTCTATTGCCTCGGCGGCCTCGTGCTTCTGTTCCTGATCGCGCCGTCGATCATCATCGTCATCATGTCGTTTTCGGATTCGACGCTGCTGCAATTCCCGCCGCAGCAATGGTCGCTGCGTTGGTACCAGACCTATTTCGGGTCGCTGGAATGGCGCGATGCCACGATCGTCTCGGTCAAGGTGGCTATCATGACAGTGCTGGTGGCGACGCCGCTCGGCACCGCGGCCGCCTATGCCATCAACCGGGGCACGCTGCGCTTCAACGGCACCATCAACGCGCTGCTGACGGCGTCGCTGATCGTGCCGGTGATCCTGATCGGCATCGGCACCTTCTTCCTCTATGCGCGCATCGGGCTCAACAACACGCTGACCGGCCTGGTCATCGCGCACACGGTGCAGGCGCTGCCGCTGGTGGTGCTGACGGTGCTGTCGGGACTGCGCTCCTACGACATGAACCAGGAGCGGGTGGCGCGCAGCCTTGGCGCCGGCCGCGTCGCCGCCTTCTGGCAGGTGACGATGCCGCAGATCCGCTTCTCGATCGTCTCGGGCGCGCTGTTTGCCTTCATCACCTCCTTCGACGAGGTGGTGGTTTCGCTGTTCATATCGGGCGGCGAGACCACGACATTGACGCGCCGCATGTTCAATGCGCTGCGCGACCAGATCGACCCGACGATCGCCGCCATCTCGACCTGCCTGATCGTGCTGTCGGTCGTGCTGTTGTCGGTTGCGCAGATCTTCGGCAGGCGCCATTGATTTCACCAGACCAATTCGCAGAAGTGACCATGGGATATCCAGACAGAATGCGTGATTTCCAGCTTCCCGGCCGCTCGCCGGTTCGTGCCACCGAGGCGATTGCCGCGACCTCGCATCCGCTTGCAACCCTTGCCGCCATCGACATGCTGCGGTCCGGCGGCAATGCCATGGATGCCGCCGTCTGCGCCGCCGCCGTGCAGGGCGTGGTCGAGCCGCAATCGACCGGCATCGGCGGCGACTGCTTCGTGCTCTATTCTCCCGGAGGGCAAGGCAATATGCTGGCCTTCAACGGGTCCGGCCGGGCGCCTGCCAGGGCGACAGTCGACTGGTACCGCGAAAAAGGCTTCGACCGCATCCCGCTGCAAGGTCCGCATGCGGTCACCGTGCCGGGTGCCGTCGATGCCTGGAGCCGCCTGCTCGAAGACCATGGCCGCAAGGGCCTTGCCGAGGTGCTGGCGCCGGCCATCCACTATGCCGAGAACGGCTATGTCGTGCACGACCGCGTCGCCTTCGACTGGGCCGAACCGGAAACCGATCTGTCGGCCGACGAGCACGCCACGCGCATCTTCCTGCCCGGCGGCAAGGCGCCGAGGGCTGGCGACGTCCACCGGCAGCCGGAACTGGCGGAGACCTTGCGCATCATCGCCAAACATGGCCGGTCCGGTTTCTACGAAGGCGCTGTCGCCGACGATATGGTGAGTCGGCTCAATGCATTGGGCGGACTTCATACGGCCGAGGATTTCGCTGCGACCAGAGGCGACTATGTGGCGCCGGTCAGCACCTCCTATGGCGGCCATGACATCCACCAGATGCCGCCGAACAATCAGGGGCTGACGGCGCTTTTGATGCTCAATTTGCTGTCGGGCTTCGAGCTTGGCGGGCTGGATCCCAATGGCGCCGAGCGCCTGCATCTGGAGATCGAGGCCGGGCGCCTGGCCTATCGCGACCGCGACCGTTATGTCGGTGATCAGGACCATGTCCCGGTGCCGGTCAGAGAGCTGCTGTCCGGCGCCTATGCCGACCGGCTGCGCGCCGAGATCGACCGCGACCGCGCCATGACGCATCTGCCGCGCGTGGACCTGCCCGGCAGCGACACGGTCTACATCTCCATCGTCGACCGCGATCGCAACGCGGTCTCCTTCATCAACTCGACCTATTACTCGTTCGGCAGCGGCGTGGTCGGCCCTAAGACCGGTGTCGTGCTGCAGAACCGCGGTTCGAGCTTTCGCCTTGAGCCTGCGCACCCGAACGCCATCGCACCGGGCAAGCGGCCGATGCACACGATCATGCCGGGCATGGCGACGAAGAACGGCCGCGTGGTGATGCCGTTCGGGGTCATGGGCGGCGGCTATCAGCCGTTCGGCCATGTCCATCTGCTGACCAACATGATCGACTTCGGCATGGACCCGCAGCAGGCGCTGGATGCGCCGAGGGTGTTTTACAATGACGACACAGTCGAGGCCGAGCGTGGCGTTCCCACCGAGGCGATCGAGGGCCTGCGCCGACGCGGCCACCGCATAGCCGAACCGCATCATCCGCTTGGCGGCGGGCAGGTGGTGCTGATCGACTGGGAGAAGGGGACGCTGACCGGCGCTTCCGATCCGCGCAAGGATGGTTTGGCGCTTGGCTACTGAGGCGATCCGTTGTCCAATGGCGTATCCATATCGAGGCAAGCCCGTCAGAAGGGCTCCCGCCAATAGTCGTTCGAAATCCAGCCGGTGATCATGACCCAAACCGAAACCCACGCAGATCTCTCCCGCCGTCTCGCCGCCGGCGCCGACGATGCGCCCGCCATCCTGGCACCCGACAGGGCGACGCTTAGCCATGGCGAATTGCGCAGCCTGATCGCCGATACGGCAAAACAGCTGCATGCGCGCGGCATCGGCCGCGGCGACAGGGTGGCGATCGTGCTGCCGAACGGGCCCGAGATGGCCACCGCCTTCGTCGCCGTGGCGGCCGTCGCCTCGACGGCTCCGCTCAACCCCGCCTACCGGGCCGACGAGCTGGATTTCTACCTGACCGACATCGGCGCCAAGGCGATCCTTGTCGGGGAGGGCGAGACCGGACCGGCTGTGACGGTGGCCGAACGCCTCGGCATCGGCGTGCTGCGGCTTATCGTGCAGCCCGGCACACCCGCCGGCAGCTTCACGATCGAGGGCGCAGCGATCGGACCGCAGGCCGCGCCCGACATGGCGCAAGACAGCGACATTGCGCTGCTGCTGCATACCTCCGGAACGACATCGCGTCCAAAACTGGTGCCGCTCAGCCATGCAAACATCGCGGCCTCGGCTGCCCATATCGGCGGCACGCTTGGCCTGACGGCAGATGACCGTTGCCTCAACATCATGCCGCTGTTCCACATCCACGGCCTGATCGCGGCCGTGCTGTCGTCGCT
The DNA here is from genome assembly GCF_055811155.1 of Mesorhizobium sp. WSM4822. NCBI lineage: Bacteria > Pseudomonadati > Pseudomonadota > Alphaproteobacteria > Hyphomicrobiales > Phyllobacteriaceae > Mesorhizobium > Mesorhizobium sp. WSM4822. The sequence continues at coordinate 125,765 of NZ_JBVVQM010000009.1, forward strand.
GGCTGCCGGTGGCAGCATCTACTGCACGCCGGGTTTCAACGCGCTGCGCTTCTTCCAGTGGCTGAGCGAGGCGCAGCCGAGCTGGTACACGGCGGTGCCGACCATGCATCAGGCGATCCTGCCCCGCGCGGCACGCAACACCGAGGCGCTGGCGGCGGCGCGCCTGCGCTTCATCCGCTCATCCTCGGCGTCGCTGCCGGCGCAGGTGATGGCCGAGCTGGAGGCGACCTTCGGCTGCCCGGTGATCGAATCCTACGGGATGACCGAGGCCGCGCACCAGATGGCCTCGAACCGGCTGCCGCCGGGCCAGCGCAAGCCGGGCAGCGTCGGTGCCTCCGCCGGTCCGGCCGTGGCTGTCATGGCGCCTGACGGGCGGCTGCTCGCAGCCGGCGAGACAGGCGAGATCGTCATTCGCGGACCCAATGTCACGACGGGTTACGAGAAGAACCCGGATGCCAATGCCACGGCTTTCGCGCATGGCTGGTTCCACACTGGCGACCAGGGCGTGCTCGACGAGGACGGCTATCTCAGGGTCACCGGTCGGCTCAAGGAGATCATCAACCGCGGTGGCGAAAAGATCTCGCCGCTCGAGGTCGACGACGTGCTGATGGACCATCCGGCGGTGGCGCAGGTCGTCACCTTCGCCATGCCGCATGACAAGCTTGGCGAGGAGGTGGCCGCGGCGGTTGTGCTGCGCGAAGGCATCAGTGCCACCGAGGGCGACATTCGCACCTATGCCGCGACACGGCTTGCCGATTTCAAGGTGCCGCGCAAGATCCTGATCCTGGACGAGATCCCCAAGGGTGCGACCGGCAAATTGCAGCGCATCGGCCTCGCCGCCAAACTCGGGCTTTGACGATGAAGATCACCATCTTCGGCGCCGGCGCGATCGGCGGCTATCTCGCGGCCAAGCTCGCCATCACTGGGCGGACCGATCTTTCGATCGTCGCGCGCGGCGCCCATCTGGAAGCCATCAAGGCGGACGGCCTGCGCCTGATCGAGGATGGCCAGGAGATTTCGGTCCCCGTCCGGGCCGCCGCCAAAGCCGACGAGCTTGGCGCCCAGGATTACGTCGTGCTGGCGCTGAAGGCCCATTCTCTCTCCCCAGCCCTTGACCAGATCGCGCCGCTGCTTGGGGACCACACATCAGTCGTCACCATGCAGAACGGCGTGCCCTGGTGGTATTTCCACGGCGTCGGCGGGCCGCTCGAAGGCACCAGGCTGAACGCGGTCGACCCCGGCGGCGCCATCTGGCAGCGGATCGGACCGGACCGCGTTATCGGCTCGGTCGTCTATCCCGCCGTCGAGGTCGATGCGCCGGGCCTCATCCGCCATGTCGAGGGCAAACGTTTCTCGCTCGGCGAACCCTCCGGCGAGCGCAGCGAACGGGTTACGCTTCTGGCCGAGGAAATGGTCAAGGCCGGCTTGCAAGCGCCGGTGCGCGAGGACATCCGCAGCGAAATCTGGGTAAAACTGTGGGGCAATCTCTCCTTCAACCCGATCTCGGCGCTGACCGGCAGCACGCTGGCCGCGATTGTCGCCGACGATGGCACCCGCGCGCTCGCCCGCACCATGATGCTGGAGGCGCAGGCGATCGGCGAAAGCCTCGGCGTGCGTTTTCCCATAGCGGTCGACAGGCGCATCAAGGGCGCCGGCGATGTCGGCGAACACAAGACCTCGATGCTGCAGGACCTGGAGCGCGGCAGGCCGATGGAGATCGACGCGCTGGTGAGCGCGGTGCAGGAACTTGGCCGGCTCACGGACAAGCCGACCCCGACCATCGATGCCGTGCTGGCGCTGGTGCGGCGGCTGGCGGTGGAACGCGGGTGTTATCGGTGAGGTGGAAGGACAGGGCAAATCAGAGCCGTGGCGCGCGACGATCCAGGCCTTGAAGCGCCTTGGCCTCATCTCCCAGCTTGACCAGAGTTAGCAGCATGCTGAACGCCATTCACCACGTCGCGCTCATCTGCACCGACTACGACCGGTCGCGACGGTTCTACGTCGAACTCCTCGGCCTCGATCTGATCCGGGAGGTTTATCGGGAGGAGCGGCAGTCATGGAAAGCGGATCTGCGGATCGGATCGGCCCAACTGGAATTGTTCTCCTTCCCTGCACCAGCGATGCGGCCATCCCACCCAGAGGCTACAGGCCTGAGACATCTGGCATTCGCTGTGGCTAATCTTGAGCCCGTAATTATCCGCCTGGAAGCCGCAGGCGTTGCCGTCGAGCCTATCCGGATCGACCCATATACGGACCAACGGTTTACCTTTTTCAGGGACCCGGATGGATTGCCGCTGGAACTCTACGAAGCCCCATAAGGAACGGTTCGCTTTCGCGACGGGCGCTGTGTACTGACGGTCTCGGTATCGGCGGACCGCGAATCTGTGCTAAGCGCCGCCCAACCAACCAAAGGACGACACCAATGAGCGAACTGACCGTGGCCGAGGCGACCGAGAGCATCTATGCCTCGCTCCGGGCGGACAATGCCGACATCGACACACATATCGCGGCGCTTAAGGCGGCGCTGATGCGAGAGGGGATCAAACAGGCGGTGTTCGATCCGGCCAAGCTGGCGCAGAACAACCGCTCGGGCCGCAAGTTGATGCAGGCTTATTTTCGGCAGCGCGGCGTGAGCGTGAAGTTCTCGGACCAGTAGAACCGCGCGGGCGATCTCAATCGCGCGATTTGGTTGGATTCGGACGCAAGTTCCCCGACGCTTCGGGCCATCCCTTTTGACCGGCTCAATAACAGCGATCTGCCGCCGCAAGTGCATCGACGCGGTGAGCTTGGTCCAGTGCGCCAATCCGTCGGACTGACGCATAGAACCTGACATAGTCGCCCGAACACAAGTCGAACAGGCGCAGAAACGCGGTCACCCGATCGCTATAGACGGACGTCGCGGCGAGCTTTGCATTGTTGATCGGGGAAGCGAACCAGGCATCGTATCCCCGGTATCGGCCCCAGCGCCTGTCGCGCATGTGTCGGTAGCGCATCCGCAGCCGTTCAATCGCGGCCGTCTTCGCGGCCAGTTTTTGCTCCGAGGTGCCGGCGTTGGAATAGACTTGCGTCAGCTCGTCGCGGGTCCGCGACACCAGCGCAAGAAATTCAGCCTTGCGCCTCCGGGCAGCTTCGTAACGGCGCAATGCGGCGGTGTCGCCAGTCGCGCGCAGCCACTTTTTCACGCCGGTCGTTTCAACGGCGACAGCGAACGCCTCGTTGAATGCGGAATCGTCGTGCACGTAGACGCGCTGGTGGGCCAGTTCATGGAACACCAGCGCTGCGAGATTGGTTTCATCCTGGCCGAACATCGTGCTGAGCAGCGGGTCGCTCGACCAGCCAAGCGTGGAATATGCCGTGATGCCCGTCACATAGACGTCCATGCCCTGTCCTTGAAGTTCGACAGCGGTTTCAGTCGCGGACTTCCTGGAGAAATACCCCCGGTAGGGAACACAGCCGAAAACAGGAAAACACCATGTTCGCGGCGTCAGCGAAAATGCCGGCGCGGCGAAGACAGCCCATGTCACCGAATCCCGACCAATGTCGACATAGCTGCGGTAGCTGTTGTTGTCGGGCAGCGCCAGTTCATCCGTTGCGAACTGTCGTATAGCGCTCGCCGATGCCATTCGCGCGCGCAATGCCTTCGGCGTCGACGGATCCTCGATCAGTTTTCCGACATCCTGGCGCGCCGTCATGATCCGCAGATGGCCCTGCACGGATTGCGCGTAGTAGGAAATACTGGTGCAACCGGTCACGCCGGACGCCACGATTACAACGACAAGCAATCGAAAGAATGCGCGCATCACGATTTGCCCAAAGCAGTGCTCACCCGTTCCGATGGAGTCGCAATTGCCCCAGGTCGCAAGCAGTCGCATCGATTTGATCGAGGTCTATAGCTTTCTGAAGTATCCGGACAGGTGCTCATTGGGGAGACGCATGCGTCATCACGCGCAAGCCGCGTCCCATCAACCTGCAGCTGATCAGTCCTTTCCCGCCCGCTTGAAAATCCGCGCGTAAAATTCGCCGACGATGCCGCGCCGGAAGACGAGCACGCACACCATGAAGATCAGGCCAGTGGCGATGGTCACCGGAAAGCCGGAAGTGGCAAGCGTGTTTTCCAGGCCGATGACAAGGCTGGCGCCGATGATCGGCCCGACCATGGTGCCGATGCCGCCCAGAAGCGTCATCAGGATCACCTCGCCCGACATCTGCCAGGTGACGTCGGTGAGCGTGGCGAACTGGAAAACGATCGCCTTGAGCGATCCGGCCAACCCGGCCAGCGCCGCCGACATGACGAAGGCGCCGAGCTTGTAGTTGGCGACGGAATAGCCCAGCGAAATGGCGCGGTTCTCGTTCTCGCGGATCGAGCGCAGGATCATGCCGAACGGCGAATTGACGATGCGCCAGATGGCGAAGACGCCGACGAGGAACACCGCCAGCACGAAATAATACATGTTCAGCGAGACGTTCAGGTCGAGGACGCCTAGCAGCATGCCGCGCGGCACACCTTGGATGCCATCCTCGCCTTGCGTGAACGGCGCCTGCACGCAGAAGAAGAAGAACATCTGCGACAGCGCCAGCGTGATCATGGCGAAATAGATGCCTTGCCGGCGAATGGCGAAGAAGCCCATGACGAAGCCAAGCAGGGCCGCACCCGCCATGCCGAGCAGAATGCCGGCTTCCGGCGGCCAGCCCCAGACCTTGACGGCATGCGCCGTGAAGTAGGCGGCGCCGCCGAAAAAGGTGGCGTGGCCGAACGACAGCAGCCCGGTGTAGCCAAGCAGGAGATTGAACGCACAGGCAAACAGCGCAAAGCACAGCATCTTCATCAGGAAGATCGGATAGACCAGGAAAGGCGCCACCAGCAGCGCCAGGATGCCGAGCCCGACCAGCGTCCATTCAAGCCGCGCCGAGGTTTTGGCCGATGTCTCGCGAAGCGTCAGTTCCGACATGTCAGATGTCTCTTCCGACATGTCAGGCGTCCCTTCCGAACAGGCCGGCCGGCCGGACCAGAAGCACGATGGCCATGATGACGAAGACCACGAGGTTGGAGGCCTCAGGATAGAAGACCTTGGTCAGGCCTTCGGCAAGGCCGAGCATGTAGCCGGTGACGATGGCGCCAAGGATCGATCCCATGCCGCCGACCACGACGACGGCGAAGACGACGATGATGAGATCCGACCCCATAAGCGGGCTCACCTGATAGATCGGCGCTGCCAGAATTCCGGCAAGCCCAGCCAGCGCGGAGCCGAGGCCGTAGGTCAGGGTCAGCAGCAACGGCACGTTGACGCCGAAAGCCTGGACGAGGCGGGGATTCTCCGTCGCGGCGCGCAGGTAGGAACCGAGCCTGGTCTTCTCGATCAGCACCCAGGTTCCGAAGCAGACGATCAGCGAGGCGACGACGACCCAGCCGCGATAGTTGGGCAGGAACATGAAGCCGAGATTGGTGCCTCCCGAAAGCAGCGGCGGCACCGCGTACGGGTTTCCCGAGACGCCGTAATAGTAGCGGAAGATGCCTTCGAGCACGAGCGCGAGGCCGAAGGTGAAGAGCAGGCCGTAGAGCGGATCGAGATCGTACAGCCGCGACAGCGCCAGGCGCTCGACCACGATGCCGAAGACACCGACGATCAGCGGCGCAAGGATCAAGGCGGGCCAGTAGCCGATGCCGAGATAGGTGAGCAGCAGATAGCCGACGAAGGCGCCGAGCATATATTGGGCGCCATGGGCGAAATTGATGACGCGCAGCAAGCCGAATATGACAGCCAGGCCCAGGCTCAGCATGGCGTAGAACGAGCCGTTGATCAGGCCGACCAGCAACTGGCCGAGGAAGGCCTGAACGGGGATGCCGAAGATCATCGTCATGGCGCCATCATACACCCAGGACTTCGTGGAGCTGCGTCATGCGGTCCGGCAACTCGCCGACCGGGAACCCTGCCACCACCTTGCCGTGCTCCATCAGATAGAAACGATCGGCGACACGGCTGGCGAAGCGGAAGTTCTGCTCGACCAGCAGGATCGTCATGCCGCGCTTTTTCAACGTCGCCAGCAACGCGCCGATGCGCTGCACGATGACGGGAGCGAGCCCCTCCGTCGGCTCGTCGAGAAGCAGCATTTTCACACCCGTTCTCAACATGCGCGCGATCGCCAGCATCTGCTGTTCGCCGCCCGACAGCCTGGTGCCGGGACTGTTGCGCCGCTCCTTCAGATTGGGGAACAGATCGAATATCTCCTCGACGCTCATGCCGCCCTCGGCCACGACCGGCGGCAGAACCAGGTTCTCGTCGACGGTCAGCGTGGCGAAAATACCGCGCTCCTCCGGCACGAAGCCGATGCCCTGATGCGCGGTGCGGTGCAGCGGCAGCCGCATCAAATCCTGGCCGTCGAAGGCGATCCCGCCGGTTCGCTTGCGGATCAGCCCCATGATGGCGCGCAGCGTCGTCGTCTTGCCGACGCCATTGCGGCCGAGCAGTGTGACCGTCTCGCCGGAAAACACTTCCAGATCGACGCCGTGCAGCGCATGGCCCTCGCCATACCAGGCGTTGAGGCCGCTGACGGCAAGCAGAGGTGCGGTACTAGTCATCGGCGGTGCCCATATAGGCGATCTTCACGCGCTCGTCGCGGCTGACCGTGGCGTAGTCGCCGGCGGCCAGCACCTCGCCGCGCTGCATGACCGTTATCCAGTCGCAAAGGTCGGCCACGACAGTCAGATTGTGCTCGACCATCAGCACGGCGCGATCCTTGGCCACCGAACGGATAAGGTCGGAAACCGTGGCCACGTCCTCGTGCCCCATGCCGGCCATCGGCTCGTCCAGCAGCAGCACTTTCGGATCGAGCGCCAGGGTCGTGGCGATCTCGAGCACGCGTTTCCTGCCATAGGAAAGGTCGCCGGCGAGCCTGTTCCTGGCATCGTCGAGACCGACCGAGCGCAGCAATTCCTCGGCACGCGGCGTCAGCCGGTCGAGCGCCGCCAGCGAGCGCCAGAACTGAACGCTGAGCCCGCCCGGCCGCTGCAGGGCGACGCGGACATTGTCGAGCACGCTGAGGTGCGGAAAAATCGCCGATATCTGGAACGAGCGCACCAGGCCCATCCGCGCGACCCTGGCCGGCGACGTGCGGGTGATGTCATGGCCAAGCAGCTCGATCCTGCCGCTGGTCGGCGCCAGGAACTTGGTGAGCAGGTTGAAGACGGTCGTCTTGCCGGCGCCGTTGGGTCCGATCAGGGCATGGATGTTGCCATGGCGAACATCCAGATCGACGTTTTTCACGGCGATGAAGCCAGCAAAGTCACGCCGCAACCCGCGGGCGGAAAGCACCACAGGCGGCTCGTTCGCGCTCAGGTCAGTCGGCGCCATCGGCCGCGCCGATCACTGGCCGGCCGTCGGACAGCCGCTTTCCTTTTCGCTCAGGAAGGCCTCGTTGCCAGGAATGGTGGCGAGATATTTGTAGTAGTCCCACTCCTTGGTGCTCTCGGCTGGCGACTTGACCTGATAGAGGTACATGTCGTGGACCATGTTGCCGTCCGCCTGCACTTTGCCGTTGGTTATCGCGGCGTCGTCCACAGGCATCGAATGCAGTTGCTTGGCGACGGCTTCGGTCTCGTCCGTGCCGGCCTTGTCGATCGCTTTCAGGTACTGCGTCACCGCTGAATAGGTCGAGGCCTGGATCATGTTCGGCATGCGGTTGGTGCGCTTGAAAAAGCGCTGCCCGAATTCGCGGCTCTTGTCGTCGCGATCCCAATAATAGCCTTCGGTCAGCACAACGCCCTGCGCCGCTTGAAGGCCAAGCCCATGCACCTCGGCCAGCGTGAACAGGAGTGCGGCAAGACGCTGACCGCCCTGCACGATGCCGAATTCGGCCGCCTGCTTGATCGAGTTGGAGGTATCGAGGCCGGCATTGGCCAGGCCGATGACCTTGGCGCCCGACGATTGCGCCTGCAACAGGAAGGACGAATAATCGGTCGATCCCAGGGGATAACGCACCTCGCCCAGCACCTTGCCGCCATGGCTCTCGACGAACTTGGTGGTCTGATCCTTCAGCGAATAGCCGAATGCATAGTCGACGGTGACGAAGAACCAGCTGTCGCCGCCCTGCTGCACGAGAGAGCCGCCTGTCCCAACCGCTTGCGAATGAGTGTCATAGGCCCAGTGGAAGCCATAGGGCGAGCATTGTTTGCCGGTCAGCTCCGTGGTCGCCGCGCCGGTGACGATGTCGATCTTCTTCTTTTCCTTGGAAATCCCCTGGACGGCGAGCGCCACCGAAGAGGTCGTCAGTTCCATGATGGCATCGACCTGTTCGGTGTCGTACCACTGCCGCGCGATGTTGGAGGCGATATCGGGCTTATTCTGGTGATCGGCGCTGATGATTTCTATCGGCGCTCCCTGCACCTTGCCGCCGAAATCCTCGACCGCCATCTTGGCCGCCTCGACCGACCACTTGCCGCCGAAATCGGCGTAGACGCCCGATTGGTCGTTGAGAATGCCGATTTTGACCTTGCCGTCGGAAATTTCGGCGGCCGAGGCGGGGATCGCGGATGCGGCGAGAAGTGCCGCGGAAACGAAAAGGCTTACCTTCATGGTTGACTTCCTCCCATAGCGATGAATCCGACCGACCCTCCTACGATCGATCATCGCAATGGTATTGAACATGAGGAAGATAGGGACAGAGGGCAAGAGGCCGTTAGGGATTTCGTGCTCGAAGCGATACGGTTTGGCGGCGGAACGCGAGCCTTGAGCGCGAGATAGAGACACAAACACGTGAACCGCCGGCGGCAGTGCCGGCTCAGCCCTCGGCGGCGACGAGGTGGCCGTTGCCGACATCCCTCAGCGCCAGTTTCAACGGCGCCTCGCCGATCCTGCGGGTGGCGCTCGGGATCTCCTGGTCGAGGCGGGCGAAGCGGCTTCTTCGCTTGGCTGGATCGGGCACCGGCACGGCTTCGATGAGGCGTCTGGTGTAGGGGTGGCGCGGGTTGGAAAAGACCTGGTCGCGCGTGCCCATCTCGACGATCTGGCCGAGATACATGACGGCGACGCGGTCGGAGATGTTCTCGACCACAGCCATGTCGTGCGAGATGAAGAGATAGGCGACGCCGAATTCGCGCTGTAATTCCTTCAACAGATCGAGCACGCGCGCCTGCACCGAAACGTCGAGCGCCGAGACGCTTTCGTCGGCGATGATCAGCTTCGGCCGCAGCGCAAGAGCGCGTGCAATACAGACGCGCTGGCGCTGGCCGCCGGAGAATTCATGCGGATAGAGCTCCATCTGATCGGCCGACAGGCCGACGCGCTCGAACAGCGCCGCGACACGGTCACTGCGCTCTTGCTTCGAGGCGATGCCATGGATCAGCAGCGGCTCGGCGACGAGTTCGCCGACGCGCATGCGCGGGTCGAGCGAGGCGTAGGGATCCTGAAAAATCATCTGCACGTCGCGGCGCACCGCCTTACGCTCGTCGCGACCAAGGCCGGACAGATTGCGCCCGCCAACCGCGATATCGCCGCTGTAGGGCACCAGTCCGGCCAGCGCCTTGGCGGTGGTCGACTTGCCACAGCCGGATTCGCCGACCAGCGCCAGCGTCTCGTTGGGCGCGATCGAGAAGGTCACGCCTTCCACCGCGTGGACGCGGCGGGTGACCCGGCCGAAGAAGCCGCCATGCAGGTCGAAGCGGACATGCAGGTCGTTGACTTCTGCGACATTGGCCGGCATCGCCGTCTCGGCATCCCTGGATTTCTGGCGGCCGATACCGCTGCCAATGCGCGGCACGGCGGCCAGCAGCTCGCGCGTGTAGTCGGCTTGCGGCCTGGCAAAAATGTCAGCGGTTTTTCCCTCTTCGACCATGCGGCCATGCCGCATGATGATGACGCGGTCGGCCATTTCGGCGACGACGCCCATATCGTGGGTGATCAGGATGACGCTGGTGCCGTGCTGGCGCTGCAGGTCGCGCAGCAGCTCCAGCACCTCGCCTTGCACGGTGACGTCAAGTGCGGTCGTCGGCTCGTCGGCGATCAGCACGTCCGGCTCGAGCGCCAGCGCCATGGCGATCATCACCCTCTGGCGCATGCCGCCGGACAGTTCGTGCGGAAACTGCTTTAGCCGGCTTTCGGCTTCCGGAATGCGCACCGCCTTCAACGCCTCGATGGCGCGCTGACGAGCTTCGCCCTGCGACAGGCTGGTGTGTGCCTCGATGGATTCGGTGAGCTGCCGGCCGATCGACAGCACCGGGTTGAGCGAGGTCATCGGCTCCTGGAAGATCATGGCGATGCGGTCGCCGCGAATGCGCCGCATCCGGCGCTCGTCGAGAGTCGTCAGATCTGTATCGCCCAAATGGATTTTCCCAGACGATATGCGGGCTGCGGGCTGCGGCAGCAATTGCATGATGGCCAGTGCGGTCATCGATTTGCCGGAGCCGGATTCACCGGCAATGCAGAGCGTCTCGCCGCGGCTCAGCGTGAGCGATAGGTCGGAGACGACCTCGCGCTCGCCATCCTCGCCGCGCACGCTGACGCAGAGGTTGGCGATGTCGAGGATGGGTTCGGGGGTTGAGGTCATTGCAAAGGCAAAGTTCTGAGAGGTTTATTCCGGCACGCCCCCCTCTGTCCTGCCGGACATCTCCCCCTCAAGGGGGGAGATTGGCCGTCACGTGGGCCGGCGCTCCCCCTTGCAACATTAGAGATTGGCGAAAGCCGAAGTGACATCTGATCTCCCCCCTTGAGGGGGAGATGTCCGGCAGGACAGAGGGGGGTGCAGCGCCGACTTGACATCATTCAAACACGCAGCGCGGGAAGTAGAACGACACCACCCAGTTCGGCATGTCGACGATCTCGCTGATCCTGAGATCGCCGCACACAGAGGCCAGCATATAGGCTTCGACCGGGTCGATTTTGTACCTCCCGGCGAGCAGGTCGACCATCTGGGCAACCGCCTCCCTGGCGCCGGCCATCAGGTCCGGGCCGATGCCGGTCGTCACCTCATAGCCCTTGGCGTCGAGATGGCGCGTCACCGGGCCTGGCGTGGTGAAGCGCGGCGTCTTCAGCCTGGCGTCCTTGACCAGATCGAGCTTGAGCACGACGTCCATCGGGCTTTCGATCGCCGTGCCGCAGACCTCGCCGTCGCCTTGCGCGGCATGGGTATCGCCGACCGAAAACAGCGCGCCCGCCACTTCCACCGGCAGGTACAGCGTGGTGCCGGAGGCGAGATCGCGGATGTCGAGATTGCCGCCGACGCGCCTTGGCGGCACCACCGAATGGTGGCCCTTTTCCGCCAGCGCGTTGCCGATGGTGCCGGCGAAGGGTTTCAACGGCACACGCGCATTTTTGCCGAACAGCGCCGGCTCGAGCGAGACGGCGTCGTATTTCCAGATGTTCAGCGCCGGCTCCTTGAAGTCGTCGGCGAGCAGCCCGAAACCGGGAATGTTGGCCGTCCAGCCGAAGCCGGATGGTTTGAACATCTCGATCGTCACCTTCAGTGCATCGCCCGGCTCGGCGCCCTCGACGAAGATCGGCCCAGTCACCGGATTGACGGTGGCGAAGTCGAGCCTGGCGACGTCGGCGACCGTGCTGTCGGCCTGCAACTGGCCGCCGGAGGAATCGAGGCACTGGAACTCGATGGTCGAGCCGGGCGCCACCCGCTCGGCCGGAACAAACGAATTGTCCCAGCCGAAATGATGTTGGCGCCCGTGGATGGTGTAGTCGCAGTTATTGCACATCTTTTACGTACACATTGTCGTAGTTGATCGGGATATGGACCGGGTCGACATAGAGGTTGTCGGCGCCGCCCATGCGCGCCGACTTCATGGTGAAGCGCTGCTCGTTGAAGACCGGCGCCCAGGGCGCGTCTTCCATCACCTTGTCGTAGATGGCGCTCCACATCTTGTCGCGCTCGCCGGCCTTGGCCGGGTCGACCACCGAGTCGGCCTCGGCCGCCTTGGCATCGAGATCCTTGTTGCAATACCACGACCAGTTCCAGCCGCCCGGCACCGCGCCGGCGCAGCCGAGGATCGGGCCGTAGAAGTTCGACGGATCCGGGAAGTCGGCGATCCAGGCCATGCCGCCGGACCAGATCATCGGTGCGCCGGCCTTGTCGCCGCCGGCGGCAATGACGTTTGCCTGAGCCAGCGACTGGATGCTGGCCTTGATGCCGATCGCCGCCAGATCCTGCTGGATCGCCTGAGCGATGCGCGGGTTGGGATCGGTGTTCATGGCGAACAATTGCGTGTCGAAACCATCGGGATGACCGGCCTCGGCAAGCAGCGCCTTGGCCTTGGCGACGTCATAGGGATAGCCCTTGTACTCCTTGTCGTAGCCCGGCATCGACGGCGGCAGCGGCTGGTTGGCCGGCACAGCGCGGCCGTTGATGATCTGGATGATGCGCGCCTTGTTGATCGCCATGTTGACCGCCTGGCGCACCTTCACATTGTCGAACGGGGCCATGGTGGTGTTCATGGTGACATAGCCGGTGTGCAGCTGGCCGCCTTCGACGACGCGTGCCTTCTGCTCCGGATCGGCCATCACCTCCTGGAATTTTGCCGGCGGAATGCCGTCGCCGGGCACGTCGATCTCGCCCTTCTGCAGGCGCAGCAGCGCAACGATCGGCTCCTGGCCGATCTCGAAGGTGATCTTGTCCAGATGCGGCAGGCCCTTGTGCCAATAGTCCGCATTGCGCTCGAAGACGATGCGCTGGCCGAGTGTCCATTCGGCGAGCTTGAAAGCGCCGGTGCCGACCGGATGCTTGCCGAAATCGGCGCCGTATTTCTCGACCTCTTCCTTCGGCACGATATGCGAGAAGTTGATGGCCATGACATGCAGGAAGGTGGCGTCGGGCCGGGTCAGCTCGAGCTTGACCGTATAGGGATCGACGACGGTGACGCCCGAGAGGCTCTCGGCCTTGCCTGCGGCGACATCGTCATAGCCCTTGATCGAGCCGAAGAAGCCAGCGCCGGGGCTCTGGGTCTTGGGATTGGTGACGCGGTCGAGCGAATATTTCACGTCGTCGGCGGTCATCTCGCGGCCATTGTGAAATTTCACGCCATGGCGCAGCTTGAAGGTGAATGACTTGCCGTCGGGCGCGATCTCGTAGCTTTCGGCAAGGTCGGGCTTCAAATTGGTGGTGCCCGGTTCGTAATCCATCAGCCCGTCGAACAGGCTCTTGATCATCGACCAGTTCTGCCAGTCATAGCCGATCGCCGGATCGAGCGTGGCGACATCGTCCTTGTAGGTGATGGTGATGGCGCCGCCCTGCTTGGCGTTCGGATCGATCGCGTCTTCGGCGCGAACACTTGTCATGCCGAGCATCAGCGCCAGCGCCGATGCCGCTACCGTGGATGCGAGAAACTTTTTCATTTTTATGTTCCCTTTCTCTGTCTGGTTTTCATTTTCATCTGAGCTTGATGCGGGGGTCGATGAAGGGCGCGATGACGTCGGCCAGCAGATTGCCGAGCACGATGGCGAAGGCCGAGACCAGGGTGACGCCCATGATGATCGGGATGTCCACGCGCTGGATGGCCTGCCACGCCAGCTGGCCAATGCCAGGCCAGCCGAACACGCTTTCGACGACAACAATGCCACCCATGAAGATGCCGATGTCGATGCCGATCATGGCGATGACCGGCAGGATGGCGTTGGGCAGCGCATGGCGGAACAGGATGGCTCGCCGCGCCAGGCCCTTGGCGCGGGCGGTGCGGACATAATCCTGGCGCAGAACATCGATCATCGACGAGCGCATCATGCGGGCGTACCAGCCGGCGCCGAGTATGCCCATGGTCAGCGACGGCAGCACGAGATGACGCCAGGTGCCATAGCCGCCGATCGGGAACCAGCTGAGCCGCACGGCAAAGACGTAGAGCAGCAGCAGGCCGACGACGAATTGCGGCGCCGAGACGCCGACGAAGGAGGCGACCATCAGCGTCTGGTCGGTGGCGGTGCCGCGCTTGACGGCGGCGATCAGGCCCATGCTGAGGCCGAGCAGCAGCTCGCACAGGATGGCGCCGACCATCAGCAACAGGCTGGCCGGCAGCCGCGAGACGATCAGCTCGGTGACCTCGGAGCGCTGGATGTAGGAGCGGCCGAGATCGCCGCTGATGAGCTTTGTGAGATAGCGCCAGTATTGGACGATGAAGGGCTGGTCGAGGCCGAGCTGCTGGCGGATGTTCTCGACCGTCTGCGGCATGGCGCTGCGGCCGGCGATCTGGCGCACCGGGTCGGCCGGCAAGAGATAGAGCAGCGCGAAGGTGATCAGCGAGACGCCGAGCAGGATCAGCAGCGACTGGATCAGGCGGCGGCCGAGATAGGCGATCATGCCCGGCCCCTTTGCGTCGGATCGAGGATGTCGCGCAGCGCGTCGCCGATCAGGTTGAAGGCCAGCGCCAGCGCCAGGATCGCCGCGCCGGGAAAGAACACCAGCCAGGGTGCTGCCTGGAAGTAGGTCTGGTTCTCGAAGATGATGTTGCCCCAGGACGCGGTCGGCGGCTGCACGCCGATGCCGAGGAAGGAGAGCGTCGCCTCCAACAGCACCGTGGTCGAAATGCCGAGCGTGCCCCAGACGATGATGGTCGGCAGGAGATGCGGCAGGATGTGGCGAAACAGGATGCGCGGTGCGCTCGCCCCGATGGTGCGCTCGGCGTCGATGAACTCGCGTTCGGCGAGCGAAGAGGTCTCGGTGTAGATAACGCGGGCGGTCTGCACCCAGTTGACCAGGGCGATGACCATAGCGACGATCCACAGGCTCGGCTCGAACACCGCAGCCAGGCAAATGGCGAGCAGCAGTGCCGGAAACGCCATCATCAAATCGGTGAAACGCATCAGCGCGCTGCCGATCCAGCCGCGGAAATAACCCGCGGTAACACCGACCAGCGTGCCGATGAACAGCGCCACGCCATTGGCGACGATGCCGATGATCAGCGAGGTGCGGGCTCCGTAGAGGATGCGGGTCAACAGGTCGCGGCCGAGCAGGTCGGTGCCCAGCCAGAATTTTGCATCCGGCGGCAAGGGCGAGCCCTCGATGGTCAGGCCGTCGAACATCTGCTCGTTGGGATCGTAGCCTGTCAGCCATGGCGCCAGCACGGCGCCGGCAACGACAATGGCGACGATCACCAGCCCAAGCAGTGCCAGACGGCGCCTGACCAGCCGGCGCCAGACGCCGGCGCGCGGCTTGACCGGCATGCGCCCTGGCGCGGTGAGATCAGGCGCGATGGGACTGGTCATCGCCGCCTTCTTCCCCCGTTGCCTCTTCACTTGTCATGGCCACGATCCGCCGCGCGGCATCCTCGACGCTGATCTGCCAGCTCATCGCCAGCGAGCGAAGCTGCGCATAGGCGCGGCCGTCATCGGCGCCTTTCGCCAGTGCCGTCACCGCGCGCACGATGGTCTGGCGCTCGGCGACGCGCTGGCGAAGCGAGGCGATTTCGCTGGCCAGGTGTTTTCGCGCCTCGAAACTTTGCCTTGCGATCAGCAGTGCGCTGTAGACGCCGGCATTGCCGACCGGCTTCAAGAGTTGGGCGTCGGCCTTGTGCGACAATGCCCATTCGATGCGGCCGGGCGCCTCGGAGCCGATCAGCGCCACCAGCGGCATCGGCGCTTCGCCCGGCTTCCACGGGAATTGCTCGTCGAAGCCGAGATCGGCGTCGAAGAAGACGAAATCGGCCGCCAGCGCCTCGGGCGGCAGTTCCGGCCAGCAGTCCAGCGTGATCAGGCCGATGGCCGACAATTGCCTGGTGATCGCCTGCACCGTCGGGTGCGGACGGTGCAGGATGAAGGCCCTGGCGCCGCCGAGATTGGGGATGCGTGGGGTTCTCGTCACGACACCACCCTCAGGCGCGGGCGGCCGAATGTTTTTGCCGGGTCGTAGCGCGACAGATACGGGTCTGGCGCGACTTCGTCCTCGCGGCTGACGACCTCGAAGAAGCCATCCGCGATGCGCCCGATGATCACCGGCAGCGTCGCGTGCTGGGAATGGGCGTCGATGGCTATCGGCCCGAGCCGGGTGGAGAAGCGGCGTTCTGCGAAGGCTCTGGAAAATTCCGCCGGACCGGCTTCGGAATTGCTGGAGAGCACGTCGGCCATCACCTGCACGGAGGCATAGGCGGAGGCCTCGAAAGACGAGGCGAAGGCGGCCGGCCGCGGCGCGAAGTACGGCCCGACCGACAGGTGCCCTTTCCCGGATTCGCCGATCGCCGGCAACTCTCCTTCGGTGAGGTTGCAGGAGATGACGGGACAGGTTTCCGGGCGGAAGGCAGGATCCTCATTCCCGAGATCGCAATAGGCCGCCAGGAAGGCGTAGGAAGAGGTGCCGATCAGGTTGTTGAGGATGAAGTTCGGCCGTGTGGCACGGATCTCCGCGATCAGCCGCGACACGTCGGTCTCGCCGATGCGCAGATAGCGTTCGCCCAGCACCTTGCCGCCGGCATCGGCGATCAGGTCGCGGGCGACGCGGTTCATCTCCCAGCCCCAGATGTAGTTCGAGCCGAGCAGGAAGCCATTGGCGCCGAAACGCGGCACGACATGCGCCATCAGCGGCACCAGATGCTGGTTTGGGCAAGCGTGCATGTAGACGACGTGCTCGTTGGCCTCGAAGCCCTCATAGGGGCAGGCGTACCAGAGCATGCCGCCCGCCTTCTCGAGCACCGGAATGGCTTCCTTGCGGCTCCACGAGGTGACGCAGCCGACGACATGGCGCGCGCTGCTGGTCCTGAAAATATCCTCGCACAGCGTCGCGTAGCGGTCCGCATTGCTTTGCGGATCGCGCTCGACCGGCACCAGTTCGATGCCTGAGCTGCGATCGGCGTTGATGTCGGCGATGGCGCGCATGGCGCCGATGCGGCACGCATCGGAGACGAGTTGATAGCTCCCCGAGCGGGAATACAGGATGCCGATCTCGATACGCCGTTTCAAACAGATCCCCAAAATGACAATGCCTCGCAGCCAGCGCCGGAAGGGCGAGGCATACGAGGCATTCTTGCCGCCCGGCGATCAGAGCCGGTATTTTGCACTAGCGTATTCTGTCCGGCGGGTCAGTCAAGCCCTCAACGATATTTGCGTGACCGTTATCGCCGTTTCGCTGCCGCCGGCTATCTGGCCGCCGGCCTCTGACCCTGTTGACGGGCATAGGTCACACAGGCGTCCACCGTGCTGACACAAAGCGCGTCGCGCCTGTTCGGCAGATTGTTGTCGCCGGCATAGGCAACTTCGGCGACGCGGCCGTCGACCATGCGGATTTGCGTGTCGCAATAGCCGCCGGGAGCGACATTGACGGAGCCGCCGACCGCCGGGATCGCGCCGACCGCCAAAGTCGGAACCACAATGCTGAGATTGCCGCGCTGGACGATGCGCTTGTAGGTCCAGATCTGGCCCGATCGGCCGGCGTCGGCGGTGGCGGTCGGAAACCCGGCGCACATTCGAACATCGGCTTCGCTGAGGCCGACCATCTCCTTGCGGGCAGCCGCTGCCGTCGGATCAATCTTGGCGATACGCGACGTATCGTCGGGAACGACGCAGGAAGACTGGATCCCCACACAGAGAACAGCGAGGGCAAGCTTTTGAATGCAGGAAAATATCATGCCGACTGTCAGATTGGTCCGATGTCAGATTTGCGTGGCGCCCGCCGCTCCTTTCTACCTAGGCAGACAGGCGAAGGGATCAACCCGTTCAGCTTCACGAAAAAGTGGCTGTGGCTGCAACATCGAGGATTGCGCATCACGGGTCTGCATCTCACGCAGGATCAATGGCCCTGCAAGTGCTTCCGGCGCCAGGCGGCGGGCGCTTCGCCGACCCGCGCGCGAAAGAACCGTGAAAAATACGCCGGGTCGTCGAAGCCGATCTCGTAGGCGATGTCCTCCACCGTGCGTACGGTAAACAGCAGCAGACGCTTGGCCTCCAGCAGCCGCCTTTCGCTGACGACCCGCTTGACACCGGCGCCCAGCACCGCATGGGCAGCCTTGTCGAGAAGATGCGGCGTGGTGGCCAGCGCCTCGACGTAGCGATCGACCGGCCAGTTGTCGCGGAAATGCGCGTCGGCGAGCCGACGCAGGCCCCGCGCCAGCGAAGCATTGGAAGAGGCGGCGGAGGCGGTCACGCCGGGGCTGAGGCGCGCAATATGGGAGAGTGCGACGGCGATCAGCGCCGGCAGGACCCTGTCATTGCCGGCTTGCGCCTCGGCATATTCGGCGGCGATCATCTCCAGCACCGCCGCCAGTCTCGCCCACGCTGCGTGTCGTGGCAGACCGTCGGCAAAGACCGGCCTGTCCAGCGGCAGCAGGCTGTGAGCGGCGATGGCCGCGAGCGCGCCGTCGGCGACCGAGACGACGATGGCGTCGGTGCCGGGTCCGATCGAGAAGCCATGCACGACAGCGCTCGGCACGAAGCTGACGGCAGGCGCCGAAAAGTCCCAGGATCGGTCTTCGATACGGTAGGTACCGGAGCCGCTGGTCCAGTAGGTGATCTGGCCCATCTGCGGATGCTTGTGCGCCGCAACCTGACCAAGATGGATGTTGCTGCGCGCAAGCACCGTCTCGACATGCAGAAAACCGACATCGAGCGGCCTCACCGGCTCGCCATAGACGAAGAAGTCGGGAATGGAATTCTGGCTCATGGCGCCTGAAAAAGTCCAATCGGTTTTGCCGTTCCGTCCATAACCGATGCCTGTCCAAGGCGCTAGTGTTGCGACTCAAGAGGAGGACCATCATGCGATCAGAAGACTTCCGCACTGATAAGGCACGCCCGTTCACCGGGGCTGAGTATCTGGAGAGCCTGCGCGACGGCCGCGAGGTCTATATCAATGGCGAACGCATTGCCGATGTCACCACGCACCCGTCGATGCGCAATTCGGCGCGGTCGCTGGCGCGCCTCTACGATGCGCTGCATGATCCCCTGCGACGGGACACGCTGACCTCGCCGACCGACACCGGCTCGGGCGGCTACACCCACAAATATTTCCGCGTTGCCAAATCCTCTGGCGAACTCGCCGCCCAGCAGACGGCGATCGCCGAGTGGTCGCGCATGTCCTATGGCTGGATGGGGCGCACGCCCGACTACAAGGCGGCGCTGATGAACACGCTCGGCGCCAATGCCGACTGGTACGGGCCGTTCAAGGACAATGCGCTGTCTTGGCACAAACGTGCGCAGGAAGCCGCACTGTTCATGAACCATGCCATCGTCAATCCGCCGATCGACCGCCACAAGC
The DNA here is from genome assembly GCF_055811155.1 of Mesorhizobium sp. WSM4822. Classification (NCBI taxonomy): domain Bacteria; kingdom Pseudomonadati; phylum Pseudomonadota; class Alphaproteobacteria; order Hyphomicrobiales; family Phyllobacteriaceae; genus Mesorhizobium; species Mesorhizobium sp. WSM4822. The sequence goes on from NZ_JBVVQM010000009.1 coordinate 144,926, forward strand.
CGGCCGAACAGGTGAAGGACGTCTTCGTCCACATCACCAAGGAGACGGATGCCGGCATCTATGTCTCCGGCGCAAAGGTGGTGGCGACGTCCTCGGCGCTGACCCACTACAATTTCCTGGCGCAGGGCTCGGCGACGATCACTGAGGATCCGTCGCTGTCGGTGATGTTCATCGTGCCTATGAATGCGCCGGGGATAAAGATGTTCTGCCGCGTCTCCTACGAGCAGACGGCCAACACGGTGGCGGCGCCCTTCGACTATCCGCTGTCGTCGCGCTTCGACGAGAACGATGCGATCCTGGTGCTCGACCATGTCTTCATCCCCTGGGAGGACGTGCTGGTGCTGCGCGATGCGCAGAAAATCCTGTCCTTCCATCCGGCATCCGGCTTCATGCATGGCTACTGCTTCCAGGGCTGCACGCGTTTCGCCGTCAAGCTCGATTTCCTCGCCGGCCTGCTGGCCAAGGCGCTGCGCGCCACGGGCGGCGATGCTTTCCGCGGCAACCAGGCGGCACTGGGCGAGGTTATCGCGCTCAGGCACATGTTCTGGAGCTTTTCCAACGCCATGGCCTACAACCCGATCCCGTGGGCGAATGGCGCGGTGCTGCCCAATCTGGAAGCCGCGCTCGCCTACCGCACCTTCATGTCGGAAGCCTATCCGCGTGTCATCGACACCGTGCGCCGGGTGATCGCGTCCGGGCTGATCTACCTGCCGTCGTCGGTGCGCGACTTCAACAACCCCGAGATCGACAGATATCTGGCGCAATATGTGCGTGGCTCCAACGACATGGGCCACATCGAGCGCATCAAGATCATGAAGCTTTTGTGGGACGCGACCGGCACCGAGTTCGGCGGCCGCCACGCGCTCTACGAGCTCAACTATGCCGGCGCGCCGGAAGAGGTGCGGCTGCAGGTGCTGAAGGGCGCTGAACGCGGCGGGCGGCTGAAGGCGATGGAAGAGCTCGTCGACACCTGCATGGCCGACTATGACGAGAATGGCTGGACGGGCGATACCTGGTTCAATCCGCTTGTCTCAACGGCCGAGTGAAACCAGATGGCCACGCAGATTTCGAAAGCCGATTTCCGCGACGCCATGGCGAGGGTCTGCGCGCCGGTCAACATCGTCACCACCGATGGGCCGGCCGGGCGTGGGGGCTTCACCGCCACCGCCATGTGCAGCGTCTCCGACGAGCCGCCGACGCTGCTCGTGTGCATGAACGGGCGCTCGACGCAGGCCGCCATGTTCCTGTCCAACCGGCGCTTCTGCGTCAACGTGCTGACGCATGACCATATGCACCTGGCGGGAAAATTTGCCGGCGCAACCAGGGACATGGAAGCGCGCTACTCCGCCGCACGCTGGCAGACGCTGACCTCCGGTACGCCGGCGCTGTCGGATGCGATCGTCAATTTCGATTGCGAGATCGAGACTGTTCATGTCGTCGGCACGCACAATGTCATGATCGGCCGCGTCATCGATGTCCGGCACGGCAGCGGCGGCTCGGCCCTGCTCTATGTCGACCGCAGCTATACGCAGCCGACCCGGCTGGGCAGCTTTGGCGGGTGAAGCCGGGCGTCAGACGGTTTGGTGGCGGGGAGGCCTCCGCCTATCCCGTACGCGGCCGTGCCATCAGCCAGTCTTTCACCCTCGCCGATCCAGCCTCGCCACCAGCCGGTCCCCCGCCCACTGGATGCCGCAGACCAGGATGATCAGCACGATGACCACCGCGATCATGACGGACGTCTCAAATCGTTGATAGCCGTAGCGGATGGCGAGGTCGCCGAGGCCGCCGGCGCCAATGGCGCCGGCCATGGCCGAGGCACCGATCAGCGTCACCAGCGTCACCGTGAAGCCGGCGACGATGCCGGGCAGGGCTTCCGGCACCAGCACCTCGCGGATGATCGTCCAGCGGTTGCCGCTCATGGCGCGCGCCGCCTCGATCAAGCCACGGTCGACCTCACGCAACGACACTTCGGCAATGCGCGCGTAATAGGGCGTGGCGGCGATCGATAGCGGCACGATGGCTGCCCATGTGCCGATCGAGGTGCCGACGATCAGCCGCGTCACCGGGATCAGTGCCACCAGAAGGATGATGAAGGGCACCGAACGGAAGCCGTTGATGACGGCGCCGAGCGCCCGGTTCACCCACAGGCTTTCGGCAATCCCGCCGCGTTCGGTGGCGATCAGTGCCAGGCCGAGCGGCAGGCCGAAGACCAGCGAGATGAGGCCGGAGGCGGCTGTCATCAGGACGGTTTCCCAGATCGAACGCAGCAGAAGTTCAAACAGGATCGGCGACATGGCCAAGCACCTCCACCCGCGCCTGGCGGGTCTTCAGGAATGTGATGATGTCAGCGAGATGATTTGCACCGCTGCCGGGAACAGACAGGAACAGCGTGCCGACGGGCTGCTGCTGGATATGGTCGATGCCGCCGTGGATGAGGCGGAAGGCGCCTGGAACAGCCGTGGCAAGGTCGGACAGCAACGGGCCGCGTGCCGCATCGCCGGCCACGTCGACGCGCAGGATCGTCTCCGCGCCGGCCGCCGGCAGCAGCCGGGCCGCCAGTTCGGCTGGCAGCTGCGGCCGGATGGCGCCGAGCAGGCTTTTGGTGATGTCTGATTGTGGGTCGGCAAACACCGACCAGACCGGCCCTTGCTCGACGATGCGCCCGGCGTCGATCACCGCAACGCGGTCGGCGATCGAGCGGACCACCTCCATCTCATGGGTGATCAGAAGGATGGTCAGCCCAAGCTGCCGGTTGATGTCCTTGAGAAGGGCGAGGATGGAGCGCGTTGTTTCCGGATCGAGCGCCGAGGTGGCTTCGTCCGACAAGAGCAGCGCCGGGCGTGCTGCCAGCGCCCGGGCGATGCCGACACGCTGCTTCTGGCCGCCCGACAGTGACGCCGGATAGGCTTTTGCCTTCTCGGACAGGCCGACGAGGTCGAGCAGTTCGGCGGCGCGCTTCAGTCGCTCGGCCTTCGAGCGGCCCTCGATCTTCAGCGGCAGCGCCACATTGTCTTCGACGGTCTTGGCCGACAGCAGGTTGAAATGCTGGAAGATCATGCCGATGCGCCGCCGCAGCGGCTGCAGCTCGCGCTCGCCAAGCCGGCTGATCTCTCGGCCTTCGATGAACACCTCGCCGGAGTCAGGCCGTTCCAGCCCGTTCAGGCAGCGGATCAGCGTCGACTTGCCGGCGCCGCTGCGGCCGATGATACCGAGGATCTCGCCCTTGCGCACGGTCAGCGAGATGCCGTCGAGCGCCGCTGTCACACCGAAGCGGCGCTTCAGCTCGACGAGGCGCACGACGTCCTGAGACGCGTCGGGCCGGCCATGGGTCGGATCGGCGGTTTCTCCGGATGCCGTGATATGCTGGTTCATGATTGTTCCTGTTCCCGAAAACGCAATCGCGGCCCGCGCCTGAGCGCGGACCGCTGTTGCTCTCGAACCGGGCTTCCGGTCGACGATCGGATCAATAGGCGCTGAGGCCGGTGCCCTTGTAGACCTTGTCGAACTCGGCCTTCACCGCCTCGTTTTGATAGGAGGCCACCAGCGTCTTCACCCAGGCCTCGTTCTCGTTACCAGCCTTCACCGCGATGAAGTTGCGGTAGAGATTGTCGGCGATCGGCTCCTGCGCGATGCGGTTTTCCGGCGTCAGGCCGCTTTTCAGCGCCCAGTCGGTGTTGACCACCGCCGCGTCGAGATCCTCGACCGAGCGGCCCACAATGCCGGCGTCCAGCTCCTTGATCACCGCCTTCTTCGCGTTCTCGGCGATGTCGGCGGTGGTGGCCAGAATACCGGTGCCGTCCTTCAATTTGATCACGCCCTCGTTCTGCAGCACGCGCAGCGCACGGCCTTCATTGGATGGATCGTTCGGCACGCCGACGACCGCGCCCTCGGGCAGGTCGGCGACTGCTTTGTACTTCTTCGAGTAGAGGCCGATCGGCCACACGCCGGTATAGCCGACGCGCACGATATGATACCCTTGAGTCTTGATCTGGTTGTCGAGATAGGGCTGGTGCTGGAAGGCGTTGGCGTCGATTTCGCCGCGCTCCAGCGCCTCATTGGGCTGGGTGTAGTCGTTGAACACCACGGTTTCGATGGAGAGGCCCTTTTCGGCGGCCTGGGCGACGACGACTCGCCAGACATCCTCGTCCTCACCGCTGATGATACCCACCTTGATCGCCTTCTTGTCCTCGGCGAACGATGCGCCGGGCGCCATCAGGCTGCCGATCGCCACGGCCGAGGCGAACAGCAGAGCAAGGCCACTGCGCCGGTTGACGGTTGACCCCGGGGAAGATGGCAAAGTGTTCTTGAAGTCGGACATGATTGATCTCTGTGGTTGTGAAGTCATGGCAGCGAGGCGGATTGCCTAGCCTTGGTCACATCCTCAGAAATTCTATCAAGTTTATCAAAGAACGCCTTTCGCCGTTCTCGCCAAAGCCGGGAATATTCTCTCAAAATTTTCGCGTGAGTGAGAACGAGACGCCATTGAATCGATCGCCGCGGGCTACGATGCGATCCGCTGCGCTTCGGAAGTAAGATCGGACTCTCGGAAAAACCGGCGCTGACGCTAGGCTCAAAGCGCGATCCACGCCGTCTTCAGTTCCAAATATTTCTCCAGCGCGTGAAGCGACTTGTCGCGGCCGAAACCGGACTGCTTGACGCCGCCGAGCGGCACGGTGATGTCGGCGCCGCCGTAGGTGTTGACGTGGACGACGCCGGCATTGATGGCGCGCACCATGCGGTGTGCTGTGGAGAGGTTTGATGTCCACACCGCCGAGGCGAGCCCGTAGACGGTCGAATTGGCAAGCCGCACCGCCTCCTCCTCGGTCTCGAAGCGCATGACGCCGAGCACCGGCCCGAACACCTCCTCGCGGGCAAGCTGCATGTCTTGCGTGACATTCTCGAAGATCGTCGGCGCCATGTAGCTGCCGCCGGTCTCGGTGAGAATCCGCTTGCCGCCGGTGACGAGACGGGCACCCTCTTCCGTCGCCCTGGCGACGAAACCGAGGTTCTTATCCAGCTGTTCGGCGCTCGACACGGCGCCGACATCGCTAGTGAGATCGAGCGGATCGCCGACTTTCAGCCGCGTGGTTGCCGCGACAAGTTCGTCCATAAAACGGTCATAGACCGACGCCTGAACGAGCAGGCGCGAGCCGGCGACGCAGACCTGGCCGGAATTGCGAAAAATGCCGTTGGCCGAGAGGACGGCCGCCTGTTTCAGGTCGGGAGCATCGGCAAAGACGATGTTGGGCGACTTGCCGCCGAGTTCGAGGAAGACGCGCTTCAGATTGGAGCGAGCGGAATATTCGAGCAGCCGTCGGCCGACCGGCCCCGAGCCGGTGAAGGCGATGGCGTCGACATCCATATGCAGGCCGAGCGCTTCGCCGGTGACCGCGCCACGGCCGGTGACGACATTGAGCACACCGGCGGGAAGTCCGGCCTCGCTTGCCAATTCGGCCAACCGCAGCAGCGTCAGCGAAGCGATCTCCGGCGGCTTGACCACCACGCAATTGCCGGCGGCAAGTGCGGGCGCGATCTTCCAGGCGCCGATCATCAGCGGGAAATTCCACGGCACGATGACGCCGACGACGCCGAGCGGCTCCTTGTGGATCAGTCCCAGCACATTGTCGGCCGTCGGCGCGATCTCGCCATAGACCTTGTCGATCGCCTCGGCATAGTAGCGGATGGTGCCTGCCGCCGAGAGCGGTTCGGCCTTGTAGGCCATGCCGATCTCGGTGCCATTGTCGCGCACGCCGAGCACGGCGAGCTCGTCGGCATGCTTTTCGACCAGCTCGGCGAATTTCGTCAGCACCTTCTTGCGAAAGGCCGGCGCTGATCGCGACCACGAGCCCTTCTCGAACGCCTTGCGCGCCGACTTCACGGCGCGGTCGATATCGGCGGCGTTGCCGTCGGCGATGCTGGCGAACGGCCGGCCGTCGATCGGCGACGTCACCGGCAGGCTTGCGCCGCTTGTTGCCTCGATCTGCACGCCATCGATGAACAGGCCCCGTGCGCCGATCTCCGTCCTGCGCAGCGTGTCGATGGCATTCTGACTGATCATGGGTGACGGACTCCCAGGGAAACATGCAATGTGGTTGGCGCGCGGAATTCCCAGCCGCGAAACACCGGCTCCTTGCCAGGCACAAGGCTGAGATGGGGGAAGCGCAGAAGCAACAGCCTCACCGCAAGGCACATCTGCTCGCGTGCGAAAAACCGGCCCGAACAGAAATGATGGCCGAAGCCGAAGGCGGCATGATTGCCTTCGTCGCGGTTGATGTTGAAGCGGTCGGGATCGGCAAAGCGGCTCTCGTCGCGGCTTGCCGAGGAGACGAGTGCGGCGACCGCGGCGCCGGCCGGGATCGTCACGCCGCCAAGCTCCACCGCCCGCGTCGTCTGCCGCGTCTGCGTGCCGATCGGCGCCACCCAGCGCAGGCCCTCGTCGACCGCCTTCGGCACGAAGGTCTCGGGATCGGCGAGCACCTGCCGCATCTGTTCGGGATGGGCCAGCAGACCGGCCAGGATCGAGCCGGCGCCATGCCCGGGCTCCTGCATGCCGCCAAGCAGGATGACCTTGATGCTTGGCATCAAAAAATCGATTGGCCGCGTCGTGCCCTCCGGCATGCCGTCATGTAGCATATGCGACAGCGCGGAATCATCCGGCGTGTGGACAAGCCTTTCCAGCGTCGGCAAGATGGCGTCGCCGACCTCGGCACTGATCGCGTCGGCGATCTCCTGCCGCTTCGGGTCGTTCTCGAAATTGATGGCGCCCTGGGCAAGGCCATAGAACCAGCGGCGCAGCGTCGGCATGTCGATGTCGGCAAGGCCGAGCGAGCGTGCCAGGCTGAGCGTCGACACCGGTTCGAAATAATCGGCCATCAGCTCGGCGGAGCCTTGGTTGGCGATCCGGCCGAGAAAAGGTTCGGCAATCGACCGCACGAGGTCGCCGGCATAGGCGGCGACGGTGCGCGGCCGGTATTTCGGATCGACGCCTTGGCGCAGTTGTTTGTGCGTCTCGCCATCGGTGGTCAGGATGGTGGGCTTGCCGAAGGAGCGCTCGACCGGCGACGAGCCGACGACGGCGGAGAAGATGTCGGGCGACTTGGCGACGCTCTCGACATCCTTCCAGCGGGTGACGAACCACAGATTGACCGCGGGCACGAAAGCGACAGGCGCACTGCGCCTGAGCTCTGCATAGATCGGATAGGGATCGGCTTCCAATGCCTCGACGGTTATATTTTCGGCAAAGCTCAAATCCGCCACTCCCCTTGTGGTGTAGGGGCGGCGTGGCACGCCGCCCCTTTGCTTTTCTCAATCTTTCAGCGGCTGGCCGAGGTTTTCGAAGGCTATGGGATCGCGGCTCTTCAGCGCGCTGGCCAGCAGCAGGCCGACGATCGCGGCGATCAGCACCAGCCCCGGCAGGAACACGCCAAGAAAGCCGCCGGCCCCGGACAGGCTGCCGAAATTGATGACGATCAGGTAGATGATGATGACGAAAGCGATGAAGGCCAGCCCGGGCAGGATGGTGGTCTTCAGCGCGTTCTCCTGGGCTGCCGGGTTGGCGCGGAAGAACATCACCACGGCCAGCGAGGCCACCGCCATCATCACGATGACGCCGAGCGTCGCGACATTGGTCAGCCACGAAAACAGCGCCAGCACCGGATCGAGGCCGAGCACGGCGAACAGGCCGACGACGACCGCGGCGAGCACGCTCTGGATGACGGAAGCGACATGCGGGCTCTGGTGCACCGCATGCGTCACGCCGATCGTCTGCGGCAACAGTTTTTCGCGGCCCGAGACATAGATATAGCGCGCAACCGCATTGTGGAACGCCAGCACGCCGGCAAACAGGCTCGACACGAACAGGATGCTCATCGCCTGCGACAGCATCGTGCCGGCGTAACGATCCGACAGGCCGAACAGGAAGGTCGTCGGATCCTGCAGCCCTTGCAGCGTCGGCAGCAGCTTGTCGACACCGGCGCCGACCGCCATCAGCCATGCCGTGAGCATGTAGAAGACGCCGATCAACACGACCGAAAAATAGGTGGCGCGCGGAATGGTGATCTTTGGATCGCGGGCTTCCTCGGCATAGATCGTCGTCGCCTCGAAACCGATGAAGGCGGCAAAGCAGAACAGAATGGCGATGGCCGGCGAGCCCGATGTGATCTGGCTCCAGCTGAACGGCGCCGCCGACAGGCCGCTATCGCCGCCGGTCTTGAGGATGGCGATGTCGAGGACCAGAACCACAAGATATTCGCACAGCACCAGCACCGTTAGGATCTTGGCGGAGAGGTCGACCTGCCGATAGCCGAGCACGGCGACCAGCGCGATGGCGATGAAGCTCCACACCCACCAGGGCAAATTGATGCCCCAGCCGGCGAACAGGCCTGATGTCGCGGCGCCGAGCAGGCCCATGACCCCGATCTGCATGGCATTGTAGGACAGGATGGCGATCAGCGCGGTGGCGCCGCCGGCCATGCTGCCGAGGCCGCGCGCGGCATAGGCATAGAAGGCGCCGGCATTGCCGACATGGCGTGACATGGCGACATAGCCGACCGCGAACAAAAGCAGCAGGATGGTGACGATCAGATAGGTGCCCGCAAAGCCGGCGCCATTGCCCATCAGCATGCCGAGCGGCGTGCCGCCGGCGACGGCCGTGAGCGGGGCGGCCGCCGAAATCACCATGAAGGTGATGGCGCCGACGCCAAGACTGTTCTTGCGCAGCCTGTTGGCCGGCGCCTGTTCTGCAACTGCTGTCATCGATCCCTCCTGTTTGCAAACCCTTGAGTTCGCCGGCCAAATGGCCTGTCCCATGCACTCTGGCGGTTGGTTCATTATTTGAACCGCTATTTTGAATATAGACTTGCAAACAATGCCGATGCCTGTCAAGTTAATTCACACGTTAAATGATTATCCCGAACCGGGAGGCAAATTTGAGTACGGTCGGAAAAGCGATCTCGCTTCTGGAGCTGTTCAGCGTCGACGAGCCCGAGCTCGGCCTGTCCGATCTGGCGCGCCGCTCGGGCTTCGACAAGGCGACGACACGGCGGCTGCTGGTTGCGCTGGCCGGCCATGGTTTTGTCGAGCAGGATATCGGCACGCGGCACTATCGCCTCGGCGCCGGCCTGTCGCGGCTGGCGCGCATCCGCGAAGCGCGCTTTCCTTTCCTGCAGACAGCTGTTCCGCTGGTGCGGGACCTGGCAGCATCGACGGCCGAGACCGTGCATTTGTCGGAATTCGGCGTCGACAGGCTGGTCACCGTTCATGTCGAGCATCCGGCATGGGCGAACCGGGTCAACATCGACATCGGTCAATTGCTGCCCCTGCATTCGACCGCGTCGGGCATCGCCTATCTGGCCTTCGCCCGCGACGAGACCGTCAAGGCGTGCCTGACGGGTTCGCTCGACGCTTTCACGGCCCATACGCTGATCGAGCCGGCCGCCATCTCAAGATCCATGAGCGAGGCGCGCGAGCGCGGCTATTCGATCTGCGACCAAGGCTATGAGGAAGGTGTGATCAGCGTCGCGGCGGCAATCCGCGGGGCGGATGGCTTTGCGCTCGGCACCATCGCGGTGGCGGCGCCAAAGGCCAGAACGACGGCAGCCGCGATCACAGAGCGGGGACTTGCCGTGAGGGAGGCGGCACGGGAGATTTCCATGCGCCTCAACGGCGAAAACCTGCAAATCTTGAGGAGGCAGGCCTGATGTCCTCGGAGACAGCGCCCCGCATCCTGGTCATCGGCACGGGCGACACAAAGGCCGAAGAGCTGTTGTTCATGAAACAGTGCATCGAGCAGTCAGGCGGCAGCGCCGTGATGATGGACGTCAGCGTGCTTGGCGACCCGCCCTACAGCCCGGATCACGACAAGCACGCCGTGGCACGCGCGGTGGATGTGACGATCGCCGAGATCGTTTCGAGCGGTGATGAGAACACCGCCATGACGCTGATGGCCGGCGGCGCCGTGCAGCTGGTGCGCAAACTCCATCAAAGTGGCGAGATCGACGCCTTCATCGCCATCGGCGGCTCGATGGGGACAGATCTGGCGCTCGACGTGGCGCTTTGCCTGCCGCTCGGTGTGCCGAAATTCGTCGTCTCGACCATCGCCTATTCGCACCTCATCCCGCCCGAGCGCGTCGCGCCCGACCTGATGATGATCCTCTGGGCCGGCGGGCTGTACGGCCTCAACTCGATCTGCAGGCTGGTCCTGTCACAGGCCTGTGGTGCGGTCGTCGGCGCGGCCAGGATTTCGCTGGAGGCCCGCATGTCGGCTCCAGCAATCGGCCCGACCATCGGCATGACCTCGCTCGGCAGCAGCTGCCTGCGCTACATGAAGACGCTGAAGCCGGCGCTGGAACAGCGCGGCTATGACGTTGCCGTCTTCCACACCACCGGAATGGGCGGCCGCGCCTTCGAATCGATTGCCGGTCAGGACCATTTTTGCGCGGTGTTCGACTTCAGCCTGCAGGAAATTACCAATCATCTCGCGGGCTCCGTCGTCAGTTCCGGCACCGACCGGCTGGAGAATGCCGGCGCTCGCGGCACTCCGCAGATCGCCGCACCCGGGGCGGTCGACATGGTCGATCTGCCGACCTGGCAGGATTTGCCGGCTAAATTCTCGACGCGGCCCTTTCATGCCCACAACAGGCTGATCGCGTCGATCACCGTCGATGCCGACGATCGTCGGCAGGTCGCCAGGACCATCGCCGCCAAGCTCGGCGCCGCGAAAGGCCGCTCCGCCTTCATCCTGCCTACCGGCGGCATCCAGGAATGGGACGTGCAGGGCGAGCCGCTCTATGAACCCGAGGCTCTCGCGGCCTTCGCAGATGAAATGCGCAGGGCTATTCCCGCCGGGGTCGAGTTCCACGAGATCGACGCTCACATCAACAGCGACGACTTCGTCGGCAAGGCGCTCGAGATATTCGACCGCTGGGTCGAGGAAGGCATCGTCCCGCGCGGCAAGCCGGCCAAGGGAGTGGCAGCGTGAGCGCTGTTCCCGCCCAGGCGCTTGTCCTTGATTTCGGCGGCGTCGTCACCCGGACGCTGTTCGAGACGCATGCCTTGACCGAACAGGCGCTCGGCCTTGCGCCGGGAACGCTGCAATGGCGCGGGCCGTTCGATCCGGACAGCGATCCGCTGTGGCGCGCGATGCAGGCCGACGAGATCAGCGAGCGCGACTACTGGCGCTCCCGCACCAGTGAGGTCGGTCGGCTGGTCGGCGAGGACTGGCAGGCGATGGAGACCTTCGTCCAACGAGCGCGCGGCGCCGAGCCGGAAAAGGTGGTGCGGCCCGAGGCCGACAGCGCCATTCGCACGGTGCATGCGGCGGGTTTTCGGCTGGCGATCCTGTCAAACGAACTCGACCTGTTCTACGGCGCCGATTTCCGCCGGCGGCTGCCGTTGCTCGGCCTGTTCGACCTCATCGTCGACGCCACCTATACCGGCATCCTCAAGCCCGATCCACGCGCCTATGCCTTGGTCACCGAGGCGCTCGGCCTGCCTGCCGGCGCTTGCGTCTTCGTCGACGACCAGCAGCGCAATGTCGATGGCGGCTCTGCTGCCGGCATGCGCACGGTCCATTTCGACGTCGCTCGCCCGGCTCATTCCTATGCCGAGGCCCTCGGTCATTTCGGCCTCGTCCCAGTTGCCTGAGATTTTTTTGCGGAGTCCTCTATGCGCGACATCAATTTTCTCACCGAAACCAACGCCAAGCCGATCTGGCACCCGATGGCGCATCCGGCCGAGATGCGGGCCAACCCGCCAAAGGTGATCATGAAAGGCGAGGGTGTGATGGTCACCGACATCGCCGGCAACACCGTGCTCGACGCCGTCGGCGGCCTGTGGAACGTCAATCTCGGCTACAGCTGCGACCCGATCAAGCAGGCGATCGCCGACCAGCTTTCGGCGCTGCCCTATTATTCCGGCTTTCGCGGCACCTCGACAGGACCGTCGATCGAACTCGCCTACGAACTCTGCGAATGGTTTGAGCCAGAAGGCATGGTGCGGACCTTCTTCACCTCGGGAGGCTCGGATTCGGTCGAAACGGCACTTCGGCTGGCCAGGCAATACTGGAAGATCCGCGGCCAGGCCGACCGGACAAAATTCCTCGCCCTGAAGAAGGGCTATCACGGCACGCATTTTGGCGGCGCGTCGGTTAACGGCAACGCCAATTTCCGTCGCAACTACGAGCCGCTGCTGCCCGGCGTCTTCCACATTCCCGCGCCCTGGACCTTCCGCAACCCGTTCGATGAGACCGACCCGGTGCGGCTGGCGAAACTGTGCGCCAAGGCGCTGGAGGACGAAATCGCCTTCCAGGGCGGCGACACCATCGCCGCTTTCATCATGGAGCCGGTTCTCGGCGCCGGCGGCGTCATCGTTCCGCATGAGAGCTTCATGCCACTGGTGCGTGAGATCTGCGACCGCCACGAGATCCTGCTGATCGCCGACGAGGTGGTGACGGGCTTCGGCCGCACCGGCGCATGGTCGGGCTCGCGTCTGTCCGGCGTGAAGCCGGATTTCATGACCATCGCCAAGGCGATCACGTCAGGCTATTTCCCGCTCGGCGCGACCTTGATCGGCGGAAAAGTCGCCGATGTCTTCGAGGCCGACAAGACCAGTTTTGGTGCGATCGGCCACGGCTATACCTATTCCGGCCACCCGGTCGGCTGCGCGGCGGGTCTGGCGGCGCTTGCCGAGACCAAACGGCTTCGCCTGAACGAGAACGCGGCGGCACGGGGCGTCGAACTCGCGGCCACGCTGGAGGGGCTGAAGGCCAGGCATGCGATCGTCGGCGATGTCAGGTACAAGGGCCTGATGGCGGCGCTGGAGCTGGTCTCGGACCGCACGACGAAAAAGCCTGCCGACAAGAAGACCATGGCCGTGGTTTCGGAGGCCGCCTATGAGGCCGGCGTCATGCTGCGCGTGTCGGGCAACGCCATCATCCTGTCGCCGCCGCTCATCATCAGCGCTGCCGATGTGACGAAGATCGGCGAAGCATTGGATGCGGGCCTGTCGAAGGCCTGACGGGTTAGCTGGACACAACGGAGTTTCAAGACGCAATGAGCCAATCGCAAGAAGCACTGGTTAGCCGGCGTTCCCGCCTGCTCGGCGCGAAATCGCAATTGTTCTACGACGAGCCCGTGCATCTGGTGCGCGGCGAAGGCGTCTGGCTCTACGATGCCGATGGTCGGAAATATCTCGACGCCTACAACAATGTCGCACATGTCGGCCACTGCCACCCGCATGTGGTCGAAGCCCTGTGCCGGCAGGCCAGCCTGCTCAACACCCACACGCGCTATCTGCACACCGCCATCCTCGATTATGTCGAGCGGCTGACCGCGACCTTCGATGCCAGCCTGTCGTCCGCCATCCTGACCTGCACCGGCAGTGAGGCCAACGACATCGCGCTGCGCATGGCGCAGGCCGCCACCGGCCGCATGGGCGTCATCGCCACCGACGCCACCTACCATGGCAACACCACGGCGGTTTCGCAGCTCAGCACCCGCATGCCGCCGGTCGGTGGCCGCGCCCGCAATGTCAGGCTGGTGCCGGCGCCTGACAGCTATCGCCATCAGGATGCGATGGCCAACGGCAAAGCCTTTGGCGACGCGGTGCGCGAAGCCATCGCCTCGCTGGAGCAGGATGGCATCGGCCTGTCCGGCATCATCCTGTGTCCGCTACTCGCCAATGAAGGCTTTCCGACGCTCCCATCCGGATTTTTCGACGACGCGATGCGCGCGGTGCGTGACGCCGGCGGACTGGTCATCGCCGATGAGGTGCAGCCCGGTTTCGGCCGCACCGGCAGTCATTTCTGGGGCCACCAGCGCGCTGGCTTCGTGCCCGAGATCGTCACCATGGGCAAGCCGATGGGCAACGGCCATCCGGTCGCCGCAGTGGTCACCACCAAGGACACATTGGCGACCTTCCGCAACGCTTTCCGTTACTTCAACACCTTTGGCGGCAATCCGGTTTCCTGCGCGGTGGCCAATGCCGTCCTCGACGTCATCGAGCAGGAAGATCTCGTCGCCAACGCACGTGACGTCGGCGCCTATGCGCTCGGTCTGCTGCGCCCGCTGGCCGAGCGCCATGAATGCATCGGCGAGGTCAGGGGCGCCGGCCTGTTCTTCGGCGCCGAACTGGTTCACGACCGCGAGACGCGCGAGCCGGCGCCCGACATTGCCGAGCAGGTCGCCAACCGCATGCGCCACCGCGGCGTGCTGATGGGCAAGACCGGCATCCACGGTAATGTGCTGAAGATCCGCCCGCCCATGCCGTTCTCGCGCGACAATGCCGACGTCCTGATCGGCGCCCTCGACGAGGTGCTGGGTGAAGTCGGCGGAGTGAAGGCGTGAACGCTGTTTCCACGCAATCCGAGCCCGAGACGGCAGCCGATGTCACCGAGCTTGCCAAGCGCGCGCTCGAACATTGGGGCATTCGTGAGGGTGAGCCAGAGCTGCTGAAATTCCGCGAGAACGCGGTGTTTCGCGTCATCTTGCCAACAGGCCAGCCGGCCGCCATGCGCATTCACCGGCTTGGCTATCACACGGACGCCGCCTTGCGCTCGGAACTGCAATGGATGGGCTTTTTGCAAGCGGCCGGCATCGCCACGCCATCTGCGGTCGCCACGCCGGCCGGCGATCTGTTCGTGCTTGTCAGCGCCAACGCCTCAGTGCAACCCCGGCAAGTCGATTGCTTGAGCTGGCTGGAAGGCCGCGCCGTCGGCGCGCGAGGCGTGCCGCTGGATTTTACGCCCGAGCAGGCAAGACAGGTCTTTACCGCGATGGGCCGAACCATCGCCCACATGCACAATGTCACGTCTGCCTGGACGCCGCCCGCCGGCTTTGCCCGCCATGCCTGGGATTTCAATGGCTTCTTCGGCGCGAACCCGAATTGGGGCCGCTTCGAGACCTCGCCCTTCCTCGACGGCCCTCATCGCGAGCTGGTTTTCCAGGCGCGGGAAAAGGCCGTGAAGGCGCTGTCGGAGCATGAACGCAGCGCCCGCAATTTCGGCATCATCCACGCCGATCTGGTGCGCGAGAATGTGCTCGTCCATGACGGCGCGATCCGCATCATCGACTTCGACGATTGCGGCCATGGCTGGCACATGTACGACCTTGCCGTCGCGCTCTACCAGAACCGCGATGAGGCGATCTATCCGCTGATCGAGGCCGCTTTGCTCGAGGGCTATCGGCAGGAGCGGGCACTGACCGCGCGCGACATCGCCGCGCTGCCGCTGTTTTCGGCGTTGCGTGCCTTTGCTTTCCTCGGTTGGGTGCAGAGCCGCGTCGAAGGCGACATCACCAGGGATGTCGGCCAGCGTATGTCGGCCATCGCAGCCGATGTGGTGATTGCCTATCTGCGTGGCGAATAGGGCCGATCAATAAGAACTGGCGGGTCGTCAGCCCTTCGCGAAATGGATGCTGACCGTGCCCGAACTGCCGAAATCGGCGACGATCGTGTCGCCGGGCCGCGCCTCGACCGGGCGCACGAACGATCCCGAGAGCACCACCTCGCCAGCCGCGATCGACATGCCGTAGCGGGCGAGCCTGTCCGCCAGCCAGGCGATGCCCATGGCCGGGTGGTTGAGCACGCCGGCGCCGAGCCCGGTTTCCTCGACCTCGGCGTTGCGCGAGACGATGGCACCGATCCAGCGCATGTCGGCCTCATCAGGACGTTGCCGCCGGCCGCCGATGACGATGCCGGCATTGGCGGCATTGTCGGAAATCGTGTCGAAGAAGGTGCGCACCTTCTTCGTCTCCGCATTGACGCGCTCGATGCGCGTGTCGAGGATTTCCAGCGACGGGGTGATGTAGTCGGTGGCGTGGAGCACGTCGGAGATGGTCACGCCGGGGCCTTTCAGCGGCGCCTTCATGACGAAGGCGATCTCGGCCTCGACGCGCGGCTGGATGAAGCGGCCGGCCGGCACCGTCGCGCCGTCATGGAAGAACATGTCGTCGAACAGCACGCCCGAATCCGGCGTGTCGATGGCAAGCGCGTACTGCATTGCCTTCGATGTCAGCCCGATCTTCCAGCCCTTCGGCTTCAGCCCGGCATCGATCTTTCGCGTCACCAGCGCCGCTTGCACGCGGTAGGCGTCCTCCATCGTCGCATCGGGAAAATCGAGGCTGAGCAGACGGATCTGGCGGCGCGACCGCTCGGCCTCGAACAGCCGTGCCGCGGCGTCTTCCACTTGCTCCGGGGTCATTGCGCTGCCTCGTCGACGACACCGTTTCTGAGCACGCCGATGCCTTCGGCCTCCACCTCGATCACGTCGCCGGGCTTCAGCCAGATCGGCGGCTCGAAGCGGGCGCCGGCGCCCGTCGGCGTGCCGGTGACGATGACATCGCCCGGCACCAGCGTGGTGAAGGTCGAGATGTAGTTGATGATCTTGCGGAAGGAAAAAATCATCCGGCTGGTGCTGTCCTGCTGGCGCAACTCGCCATTGACGCGGGTGGTCAGCGCGATATCGGCGATCTGCGCCTCTTCGCTGAACGGCACCAGCCATGGGCCGATCGAGCCGCTGCGGTCGAAATTCTTGCCTTGCGTGACGTTGAACTTGGCATGCCGCACCCAGTCGCGGATGGTGCCCTCGTTGCACAGCGACAGCGCCGCGATATGGCCAAGCGCGTCGGCCTCGGCAATGCGCCGGCCAGCCTTGCCGATGACGATGACGATTTCGCCCTCATAGTCGAGCTGCGGTGATTCCGGTGGCCGCACCAGCGGCGCGCCATGGCCGACGAAGGAGCGGGGAAAGCGGACGAACAGCGACGGGTTGGAGGGCGCAGCCTGGCCATCCTTGTACTCCTCGTTACGGTCGGGGTAGTTGACGCCGACGCAGACGATCTTTTCCGGCGAAGGCACCGGGATTTCGTAGGCGATGGCGTCGAGCGGGAAATCTGGGGCAAACGCCTCCGCCTCTTCCGCCAGCCGCCGCAAGGCGCCGGCCTCGATCACTTCCCGCAACGTCGGCCATTGGCCGTGGCGCGCCGACAGGTCGACGACGCCCTTGCCGGTGACCGCGCCATAGCGCGCCTTGCCGCCGACGGTGAAGGTGGCGAGCCGGCCATGTCCAGTCATCCGTGTCTCCTCGTAAGGTTCATAGTCACGGCGCAATGATCGGCGAAGCCGCCAAATCCGGCTGGCGTGCCTTCGCTCCGGCAAACACACTGCCCTCCTCGAACCAGCTTTTCGGCGCCGGCGCGCCCCACAGCGTCTGGCGTTGCGGGTCCTTGAGGTCCCATTTTATCGGCTCGAGGTCCGGATCGACCGTCTGGTAATCCGAACAGTAAATCTCGATGCGGTGGTTGTCCGGGTCTCTGACATAGAGGAAGAAGGCGTTGGAAATGCCGTGCCGGCCGGGGCCGCGTTCGATGTTCGGCAAATAGCCCGTCGTTGCCATCAGATCGAGCAGGTCGATGATGTTGAGCGGCGTCGGCACCCAGAAGGCGACATGGTGCAGGCGCGGCCCGATGCCGTTGGTGAAGGCGATGTCGTGCACGCCGCCCTTGCGGTGCGTCCACGCCGCCCACAGCCTTCCGCTGCTGGCGTCCTCGGTATACTCGGTCACCCGGAAGCCGAGCTCGTTGTAGAACGCCACCGATTCATCGACGTTCGGCGAGAAGCAGTTGAAGTGGTCGATGCGCAGTGGCTTGACGCCCTTGTACAGCGCATATTTCTGGTGGATCGGCGGCAGCCGCTCCATCTCCGCGTAGAATTCAAGCGGAATGCCGTGCGGATCGCGGGTGCGGAAGGTGCGCGACTGGTAAGGCCGCTCGACCCATTCCACCGGCAGGCCCTTGTCCTTGAAGAAATGCACTGCCTTGTCGAGGTCTTCATCCGAGAAGACCTTGAAGCCAAGGTCGCGCGCTTCGGCCGTGGCCGCCTTCTTCAGCACGATGCAATGGTGCCCACGCTCCTCCAGCGCCCTGAGATAGATGGTGTCCGATGTCTCGTCGGTGACCTGCAGGCCGAGCGTATCGACATAGAAGGCGCGGGATTTGGCGAGGTCGGTGACGGCCAGCTCGACATGGCTGAGGCGCACGATGTTGAAGGCGGGGTAGAGATTGGGCTTGGGCAAGGGCATCTGATTTCCTCCGGTCAGCCGCCGAGTTTCTGGATCGCGTGCGCCGTCGTCGCAAAGGCTATGTTCTTCGTCTCCATGTAGAAGTCGAAGGAATGGTCCCCGCCGTCGCGGCCGATGCCGGAATTCTTGACGCCGCCGAACGGTGTCGGCAAATGGCGCACATTCTCGGAATTGACCCAGATCATGCCGGCATCGAGCGCGTCTGTGAAGCGGAAGGCGCGGGTGACGTCCGAGGTCCAGAGATAGCCGGTCAGGCCGTATTGCGTGTCGTTGGCCAGCGCAAGCGCCTCGGCCTCGTCGTTGAAGGGAATGGCGCTCAGCACCGGCCCGAAAATCTCCTCCTGCGCAATGCGCATGCCGTTGGTGACGTTGGTGAACAGTGTCGGGCCGACATAACAGCCGCCGCCCGGCCCATCGACCTTGCCGCCGCCGACGGCGAGCGTGGCCCCCTCCGACCTGCCGATGTCGATATAGGACAGCACCTTCTTCTCATGCACCGGATGGATGAGCGGGCCGACCACCGTTTTCGGATCGAGCGGATGGCCGACGACGATGCGCTTCGCCCTCTCCGCGATTTTGGCGGTGAAGCTTTCATAGATCGAAGCTTCGACCAGCAGTCGCGACGACGAGGTGCAGCGTTCGCCATTCAGCGAATAGATCATGAATACGGCGGCGTCGGCGGCGCGTTCGAGATCGGCGTCGGCAAAGACGATCACCGGGTTCTTGCCGCCAAGCTCGAAATGCACGCGCTTCAGCGTGTCGGCGCCTTGTTTCATGATCATCGAGCCGGTACGGCTCTCGCCGACAAAGCCGATCGCCTTGATGTCGGGATGCTCGGTCAACGCCTTGCCGGCATCTTCACCCAGGCCGTTGACCAGGTTCCAGACACCCTTCGGCAGACCGGCCTCCTCGGCGATCTCGACCAGCAGGCGGGCGGTCAGCGGCGAAAATTCAGCCGGCTTATGAACCACGGTGCAGCCGGCCGCCAGCGCCGGCGCGATCTTCCAGGTCGACAGCATGAACGGCGTGTTCCACGGCGTGATGATGCCGATCGGGCCGATCGGAACGCGTGTCGTGATGTTGACCTGGCCGGACGTCCGCAGCGTCTCGCCGTCTCGGGCTTCGGGTGCACGGTCGGCGAAGAAGCGGAAATTCTCGGCACCCCGCAACGCCGCCTTGGCCATGAACTTCAGCGCCTGGCCGGTATCCATGCATTCGACGAAGGCTATCTCCTCGGCACGCGCCTCGATCGCGTCGGCGATTCTGTGCAGCAGCTTCTTGCGCGCTTCGCCCGGCATGGCGGCCCAGGCCGGAAACGCCGCCTTCGCCGCCCTGGCGGCGCGGTCGATATCGGCAGCCCCGCCGCGCGCGACACTTGCCAGCGGCTTCAGGTCGACCGGCGACAGCGTTTCGAACGTCGCGCCGTCGAGCGCCGGTACCGCCTCGCCGCCGATCTGGTTCAACACGCCATCGCGCCTGAAGCGGTCCATATAGGCCTCGGCCTTGTTCAGATTGCCTTGCAGGTCGGACATATCGGGTTCCGTCACTTGCCGCGCAGTCGCGGGTGGATTGCGTTTCTCTTCCAACTCAGCTCCGGGTCGATTTCCCGGATCTCGAGCGACAGGGCGAAATGCGGGGTCTCGAACAGCGCGGCGAGATATTCGCTCACCGCCGCGAAGACGGCTTCGCCGGTCCGCTTCTTCTCATCAGGGCTGCGGCCGGTGCCGATGCGAAACGACATGTCGAGAAAAGCGTTTTCCGGCAGACTGTCGGCCATCGCGTAAGCCTCGGCGCGAAAGGCCCGCACCCGCACGGCGCCGGTCTCGAACAGCCCGGTGTCCAGCACGGTGCGCAACACCAGCGCGCACAATTCGCCCATGTCGACCTTGGCATCGAGATTGGCTGAATACTCGATGGAGAAGTGAGGCACGGCGTTTCCCTGGTCTATTGCTTTTGTTGTAGTTAACGCGTTAATTACATGCAACGCCGACGAAGTCAAGTCTTGCATCGGCCTTGGCGCAACGATACGGGATGGCATGAACGGGCCCTGGCAGGGGGGATTCGGCCGAGGGAGGGGCCTGTTCGATCGCAAGCGTGGGAGGCTCTTTTTCTTGCTGCCTGAAAACACCCGTCGTTCTCTGCCAATGGCGCTGCTTCATGCCCGCGAAGCGGTGATGGCGCGGTTTCGGCCGATGCTTGCGGCGCATGACGTGACCGAACAGCAATGGCGCGTGCTGCGCGTGCTGAGCGAAGCCGGCCCGGTCGAGGCGACGGAACTCGCCGACCGCGCCTCGGTTTTGCCGCCCAGCCTGACGCGCATCATCAAGGCGCTCGAGGGCCGCAAATTCATCACCCGCAACAAGGCCGAAGGCGACGGCCGACGCGTCGTTCTAACCATTGCGCCCGCCGGTTCCGCCCTGATCGACGCCCTGTCGCCCGAGCGTCGCGTCATTTATGACGACATCGAACAGCGATTCGGCCACGAAAAGCTCAAGCAGTTGCTCGATCTGCTGGAGACGCTGATCGACGGCGAGAGCTGATCGTTCCGGCTACCTCAGAAGTTTCGACGGTCGCTTGGGTTGACGGCCCCGCATACCTTGGAAATGGCCGAAACACCCGAAGGGGGGGTCAGCTAACCTCGCAACCTCGCCCCTTCCGGATCGAAGAACGGTATCGGAGCCACCACCGCACGCGTCGGCTTACCACCAATATCAATGCTCAATTCGGTGCCGACAGCCGTGAAGGGCAGCCGCAGATGCGCGGTGGCCAGCACCTTGCCGAGGGAATAGCCGTGGTCGCTGTAGGTGATGATGCCGGCGTCCTCGCCATCGGCCAGAACCCTGGCATCGGTCGCGGCCGGCTTGTCGCCGTCGAGGATCAGTCCGACCCATTGCTCGTCGAGGCCGGTGTCGCGGACCTTGAGAAGCGCCTCGCGGCCGACGAAATCGCCCTTGTCGAACTTGATCCAGCGGTCGAGGCCGACATGGAACGGGGTGCGGCTCTCGTCCATGTCGATGCCGTGCGCCGGATAGGCCTTTTCCAGGCCCAGCGTGAACATCGCCAGCACGCCATAGGGTTTCAGGCCAAAGTCACGGCCGGTGCGCATCAGCGCGTCCCAGAGAGAGGCCGCCTCGTCGGCCGGCACGAACAGTTCGAAGCCGAGTTCGCCGGTGACGCCGGTGCGCGAGATCAGTACTCTCGTGCCGTTGATATGGCCCGACGTGAATGACCAGCGCTTCAGTCCATCCAGATCGGCATCCGCGATCAACGCTTTCAGCAGTTCGCGCGAGCGCGGACCCTGGATGGTCGGGAAGGCGATGGCCGCCGTGATGTCGGTGACATAGGCCTTGCGGCCCTGAGCGTGATGCTGCAGCCAGGGCAGCATCTTCAGCCGGTTGACCGAGCCGGTCACCAGCATGAAGTGCTCCGGGCCCAACCGAAACACGGTGAGGTCGTCCATGATGCCGCCATCCTCGCGGCAGACCGTGGAATAGCGGACCTGGCCCGGTTTCATGGCAGCGGCATGATTGACGATGACATGGTTGACCAGCGCCTCGGCGTCCGGCCCCTTGATATCCATCTTGCCCATGGTGCTGAGATCCTGCACGCCGACATTCCTGCGGGTGTTCAGGTGCTCGTCGGCAATGCCGGAATAAGTTTTGGCCGAGATGAAATCGCCCCCGACACGACCCATGGTGGCGCCCAGCCCGACGATGCTGCTGTAGAAAGGGGAACGCCGCTCAGCCAAGGAAGTCTCCATCGTTCAAGAAAACGGCAGCGCCAGGCAGCGCTGCCGGAAGGCATCTGTTGTCGTTCTCAGCTGCCGTAGACGTCGAAGGAAAAGTATTTGTCGTTGATTTCCTTGTACTTGCCATTGGCGCGCAGCGCGTCGATGGCCGCATTGAGCTTGTCGGCCAACTCCTTGTTGCCCTTCTGCAGGGCGATGCCGACGCCGGGGCCGTGTATGGCCGGATCGGCCGTCAGCGTGCCGAGCAGCTTGCAGCAGGCGCCGTCTGGCTTCTTCAACCACTCGGTCAGGATGATCGAGCCGTCCATCATCGCGTCGAGGCGGCCATTGGCCATGTCGGTGCGGGCATCGTCGCCCGTCGGATAGGCCTTGACCGTCGAGCCTGCATATTTCTGGTCGGCGAATTTCTGGTGGATGGTCGCGGTCTGCACGCCGAGCGCCTTGCCTTTCAGGTCGTCCGGCGAGGTGCCTGATATGGTCGAATCCTTCGGTACGGCGATGGCCGGCGGCGTCTGGTAGTATTTGTGGGTGAACTCGACCTTCTCGGCCCGCTCGGGCGTGATGGTGATGTTGATGATGGCGTCGAACTTGCCGGCCTGCAGCGCCGGTATGGAACCATCGAAATCCTGCACGCTGAACTCGCACTCGGCCTTCATCTCGGCGCATAGCGCCTTCCCCAAGTCGATGTCGAAGCCGCCCAGCGTGCCGTCGGCACTGGCGTAATTGAAGGGCGGATAGGCGCCCTCGGTGCCGATCCTGAGTTTTTTGTCCTGGGCGGAGGCGGCGCCCGTGGCAAGGGTGAGAGCGACGGAAGCGGCAAGCACGAAACGACCGAAAAGACGCATGTTCGAGTTCCCCGTTGAAAGCGGGAAGTCTACGGGCTTTCATGATCCCGGCGGAGACGGAAACGACATGCGCTGCGGCGATCGCGGCGCGGCGAGCGGACCAAGCCCTCACGATTGGTCGTGCGTTAGCCGGCGCGCTGCTTGTTCGTCGCTGTCCGGTCGATGCCGAGTTCGCCTGCCGAGAGGACAACGCCAAATTTTTCGTTGGCTTCCTCGACCGTATAGTAACCCAACGCCACGTCGCGCAGCACCAGATCCGGATCGCGCTGCAGCGGATCGCCGTAGCCGCCACCGCCCGGCGTGCCGACACGCACGCGGTCGCCGGCCTTGAGCGCGATGTCCTGCTCCTTGGACAAATGCGGCGGTACATGTTCCTCGCCGTTGCGGAAGACGGTCACCATGTTGACCGCGCCATCCCTGCCGCCGAGTGCGCCTTGGGGGCCGAAACGGCCGTGATCCATGACGAAAGAAGCACGGGCGTCGCCGCGCAGGATTTCGACCTCATAGGCGAGGCCGAAACCGCCGCGATGCTTGCCGGCGCCGCCTGAACCTTCGCGCAAGGCATAGTGGCGGTAGAGCACCGGGAATGCCTGTTCCATGATCTCGACCGGCGGCGATTTGGAAATGCCGATGGTCGAACAGCCATTGGTCAGGCCGTCATGGCCTGAATTGCCGCCATAGCCGCCGCCGGAGATCTGGTACATGACGTAATCGCGGCCGCGCGCCGGGTCATTGCCGCCGAGCGCGAAATTGCCGCTGGAGCCGGCGGGAGCCGCCGTCACCTTGTCCGGCAGCGCCTGCACCATCGCCGCGAACACCGCCTCGGCGATGCGCTGCGACACCTCAGCCGCGCAGCCCGATACGGGACGCGGATATTTGGCGTCGAGGAACGTGCCTTCCGGACGCTTGACGATCAGCGGCTCGAAAGCGCCAGCACTGATCGGCACATCCGGGAAAATGTGGCGCATGGCGAGATAGACCGAGGACAAGGTGGTCGCCAGCACGCTGTTCATAGGCCCGGCGCAAGGCTTGGACGAACCGGCGAAATCGAAGGTCAGCGTATCGCCCTGCTTGTCGACGGCAAGCGCGATGGTCAGCGGCTCGTTGACCACCCCGTCGGAATCGACAAACGCCTTGGAATGGTAGGTGCCGTCGGGAATGGCTGAGATGTTGGCGCGCATCTGCTCGGCCGCGCGGCGGCGCAGTTCGGCGATCGCCTCGACAACCGTTTCATCACCGTAACGATCCAGGATCCCATTGAGCCTGTCCTGACCGATCAGCAGTGCCGCAGCCTGGGCGCGGATGTCGCCGATGCGCTGGTCGGCGACACGGATGTTGGAGCAGATGATGGCGTAGATCTCCGGATCGAGCACGCCCTTCTTGAACAGTTTTACGGGCGGCAGTCGCAGGCCTTCCTGCTCCACGGCAGTCGCCGAGGCTGAAAATCCGCCCGGCACCGAGCCGCCAATGTCGGGCCAATGGCCGGTATTGGACAGCCAGCAGAAAATCTTGCCGTCCCGGTAGACCGGCATGGCAAAGCGCACATCCATCAGATGCGTGCCGCCGAGATAGGGATCGTTGACGATGTAGATGTCGCCCGGCTCCGGGGCCAAGCAGCGGCCATCGGCGATCATCTCGATCACCGTCCTGGTCGAATATTGCATGACGCCGACGAACACCGGCAGGCCCTGGCTGCCTTGCGCGATCAGCGAACCATCGACGGCCGAATAGATGCCGTCGGAGCGGTCATTGGCCTCGGCGATGACAGGCGAGAAGGCGGCGCGCGAGAAGGTCAGGTCCATCTCGTCGCAGACCTGCTGCAGTGCCGCCTGCAGGACCGAAAGGGTGATGGCGTCGAGCTTTGCCCTATCAAGATTTGGCATCTCAGGCCTCGCCAATGTCGATGATGATGTTGCCGTCGGCGTCGCTGCGTGCGCGGTCGCCGGGCTCGAGCACGGTGGTGGCATCCATCTGTTCGAGGATCGCCGGCCCTTCGATTTCAGCGTCGAGCGGCAGTTTTTCGCGCGCGTATACCGGCGTGTCGTGCCATTGGCCGGCGTACCAGACCGGCCGGATCTCGCGCCGCGCCTCGTCGAGCGTTGTCGCGCGCCCCGCCGGGTCGATCAGCCGCGACAGGTCGATCGCCGGACGCACGCCGGTCACCGAGGTGTTGAGGTTGACGAGGTTGGCGCGGATTTCCGGAAGCTCTACCTTGAAGCGGGCGAAATAGGCCTTTTCGAAAAGCTGCTGCAGCGTTCCCCGCGTCACCGAGGAAGACGGCAGTGCCACGTTGATGATGTGGGTCTGGCCGACGAACTGCATGTCGGCGGAGTGCGTGACGCGGATCGTCTCCGGCTTCACCGCTTCCTTACCTATCAGCTCTTCACCTTCGTTTCGGTGGCGTTCCAATACAGTGTGAAGCTGTGTTTCGTCGAGCACCGCCACCGGCTGGTTGATGGTGTTGACGAAGTCATGGCGCAGGTCAGCGACGACGCAGCCGAGTGCGTTGGTGATGCCCGGACGCGCCGGCACCAGCACCTTGGGCAGGCCGAGTTCGCGTGCCAGGGCCGTTGCGTGCAGCGGGCCGGCGCCGCCAAAGGCGAACAGCGCGAAATCACGAGGGTCATGGCCGCGCGACACCGAGACCATGCGGATGGCGCCCGCCATCTTCATGTTGCCGAGCCGCAGCACCGCGCCCGCCGCCTCGACGCCGGACAGGCCGGTCGCCTTGCCTATCTTGTCTTCGAAAATGCCGGTGACGCGCTCTGATGTGACGGGATTTTGGACCGCCAGCAGCTTCTTCGGCGCCAGCCGGCCGAGCACCAGATTGGCGTCGGTAATGGTCGGCTCGAGGCCGCCGCGTCCGTAGCAGATCGGGCCGGGATTGGCGCCGGCACTTTCCGGACCGATCTGGATCAGGCCGGCCGCATCGACGCGGGCGATCGAGCCGCCGCCGGCGCCGACCGTGTGCACCGCCACCATCGGCACATGGATCGGCATCGCATATTCGATCTCGATCTCGTTCGACACTGCCGGCTCGGCATTGCGGATCAACGCCACGTCGGTCGAGGTGCCGCCCATGTCATAGGTGACGAGGTTTTCGAAGCCGGCGCGTTTTCCCGTATAGGCGGCGGCGATGACGCCCGAGGCCGGGCCGGACATGACCGTCTTGGCCGATTCACGTGTGACGAAGCGGGCCGAGATCATGCCGCCATTGCCGTTCATGATCAGGAAGTCGCGGGCATAGCCTTTGGCGGCCAATTCCTTGCGCAGCCGCTCGACGTAGCGCTCGAGGATCGGCTGCACGGAGGCGTTGACCGAAGCGGTCACGCCGCGTTCGAATTCGCGCGCTTCCGACAGCAGCGCGTGGCCTGCCGTGATGTAGCCGTTCGGCCAGAGTTCGGTGGCGATTTCGACGGCGCGCCGCTCATGTGCCGGATTGGCGTAGGAATGCAGGAAATGGATGACGAGG
Organism: Mesorhizobium sp. WSM4822; assembly: GCF_055811155.1. Lineage (NCBI taxonomy): Bacteria > Pseudomonadati > Pseudomonadota > Alphaproteobacteria > Hyphomicrobiales > Phyllobacteriaceae > Mesorhizobium > Mesorhizobium sp. WSM4822. The sequence continues at coordinate 171,064 of NZ_JBVVQM010000009.1, forward strand.
GATTCGCAACCGGCCGCGATCAGCGTCTGCACGGCGTCGCGCATCTCGGTCTCGTCGAGCGGCGTGCGCACCGCGCCCGACGCTTCGACGCGCTCCGAGACTTCGAGCCTGAGATTGCGAGGAATGATCGGGACGAAGCTGCCGGTCATGCCATAGGCCTGCGGGCGCGTGCGCCGGCCCAGTTCGATCACGTCGCGAAAACCGCGCGTGGTGATCATGCCGGTTTTCGCCAGCCGGCGTTCGAGCACCGCATTGGTGGTGGTGGTCGTGCCATGCACGATGAGGTCGATGCCGCCGATCGGAAATCCGGTGGCGCCGAGTGCCGAAACGACACCGAAAGCCTGGTTGTCCACCGTGGTCGGCGTCTTGGCCAGATACACCCGGCCGCCGTCGCTTCCGTCGATCAGGAGCAGGTCGGTGAAGGTGCCGCCGACATCGATACCGGCGACGACATTTCCCCGGGAATTGCGCGCTTGCGCCGAAATATTCTCTTCCATCGTCGAAACCCGAAATGCACGGACTACGGATATGCGCCAGTTTGGAAAGCTGTTTTAAGGGAGCATCTTGACGCAAATATCGTTTGTATACTAATAAATTCCGGACACAAGAGCTTGCCGCTTTGCAGTGTGCGAACAGCCCGCCGGGATCTGAATGGTCCGGGCGTGCAGGTGAAAGTTTGGCGCCCGCGTCCACGGTTGGGCCAGAAGGTTGGATTTGATGAACACCACATCCGCTCTCAACACCGTCGGCGCCCGACCGCTGCAGTTCCCGATTCCGGCCAACGTCTATGCCGAAACCGTCGTCTCGGTGAAGCACTATACCGATCGGCTGTTCTCGTTCCGCATCACCCGTCCGCAGTCGCTGCGCTTCCGCTCCGGCGAGTTCGTCATGATCGGCCTGCCCAACGCCGAGAAGCCGGTGTACCGCGCCTATTCGGTGGCGAGCCCGGCCTGGGACGAGGAGCTGGAATTCTTCTCGATCAAGGTGCCGGACGGTCCGCTGACCTCCGAACTGCAGAAGATCCAGGTCGGCGATACGGTTATCATGCGCCAGAAGTCGACCGGCACGCTGGTGGTCGACGCGCTGACGCCGGCCAAGCGGCTGTTCATGATCTCGACCGGCACCGGCATCGCACCTTTCGCCAGCCTGCTGCGCGACCCCGACACCTACGAGAAATTCGATCAGCTGATCCTGACCCATACCTGCCGCGACAATGCGGAACTCACCTACGGCCAGGAGCTGGTCGCAGCGTTGGAAAGCGACCCGCTGATCGGCGAACTGACCACTGGGCGCGTCACGCTCTACAATTCAACGACCCGCGAGGACTCAGCGCGCATGGGCCGCATCACCGCGCTGATCGGCTCCGGCAAGTTCTACAGCGATCTCGGCATCGACAAGCTCAGCCCGGAAACCGACCGCATCATGATCTGCGGCTCGATGCATATGCTGAAGGACGTCAAGGAACTGGCCGAAAGCCTCGGCTTCGAGGAAGGTTCGCTGAGCCACCCGGCGACTTTCGTGGTCGAGCGCGCTTTCGTCGGCTGAGCCGCACCTGACATCTCGAAGTCTGCGTTTTTGACCACACGGTCAAAAACTGCTGCTTTCGCCGCCTTTTTCGGATATCACCGTCTGCAGGACTCGTGAAGTACGACTTCACGGGCTATCTTCGGCACACGTCGCTGAATGAAAGGGCAGGAGATGAGCAGCACAATCCGCGAAGCCGATGTTGGCTCGTCCAAGGTGACGCCGCTGCCGGCGCGTGCCGCCGCCAACACAGCCGTTCCACCGGACCATCGCATTGCGCGCAATCCCGGCATGAAGCTCGATCTCGGCTTCATGGAATCGGTGCGCAGCGTCAACCGCTCGGCGCTGGAACGGCGCGTCGCCAGCTTGACCAAGCGGCGCTCTATAAAGGCCGACAACCAGGCGGCCTGGCTGCTGCGCGCCGTCGCCTGCATGGATTTGACGACGCTGAATTCCAACGATACCGAGGAGCGCGTGCGCCGGCTCTGCGCCAAGGCGATCAATCCGTTCCGCCGCGACATCGTCGAGGGCCTTGGCATATCGGGTGAAACCATCCGCCCGGCCGCCGTCTGCGTCTACCATCCCTTCGTTGCCACCGCCGTCGATGCGGTGCGCGGCACCGGCATCCATGTCGCCGCCGTTTCCACCGCCTTCCCGCATGGCCTTACGCCGCTGTCGACCCGCCTGCAGGAGATCGAGGCCTCGGTCCGCGACGGCGCCGACGAGATCGACGTCGTCATCCCGCGCGGCCTGGTGTTCGGGGCCAAGTGGCGGGAGCTTTACAACGAGATCGTCTCGATGCGCGCCGCTTGCGGTGACGCGCATCTGAAGGTCATCCTCGGCACCGGCGACCTCGCAACGCTGCGCAACGTCATGCTGGCCTCGATGGTGGCGATGATGGCGGGCGCCGATTTCATCAAGACCTCGACCGGCAAGGAAAGCGTCAACGCGACGCTGCCCGTCGGCCTCGCCATGGTGCGCGCCATCAGGGCCTATTTCGAGGAAACCGGCTATCTCATCGGCTTCAAGCCGGCCGGCGGCATATCCACGGCCAAGGCCTCGCTCGACTGGCTGGTGCTGATGAAGGAAGAGCTCGGCCGGCCATGGCTGGAGCCAGACCTGTTCCGCTTCGGCGCGTCGAGCCTCTTGACCGACATCGAGCGCCAGCTCGAGCACCATCTGACGGGACACTATTCGGCCAATCATCGCCACGCGATGGCTTGAGAGATTTACCCCCACCCCGATCGGCAAGCCGATCGACCCTCCCACAAGTGGGAGGGGTGAAGGAGGCGCCCAATGAACATTCTCGACCGCTACCACGCCATGGAATACGGCCCGGCGCCGGAAGCCCGCAACGAGGCCGACGCCTGGCTTGCCGCGCGCGATTTCGGCAGGGCGCTGTTCATCGGCGGCGACTGGAAAGCCGCGTCCGGCGGCAAGACCTTCGAAACCAGCGAGCCGTCTTCCGGCAAGCTGCTGGCCAACGTATCCGACGCCAACGCCGTCGACATCGACGCGGCGGTTGCGGCAGCCACCAAGGCGCTGCCGAAGTGGTCGGCAGCCTCGGGCTATCAGCGCGCCAAGGTGCTTTATGCCATCGGCCGCGCCATGCAGCGTCACCAGCGCCTGCTCGCGGTGCTGGAGACCATCGACAACGGCAAGCCGATCCGCGAAAGCCGCGACATCGACGTACCGCTGGCGATCCGCCATTTCATCCACCATGCCGGCTGGGCGCAGGCGCTGGACAGGGATTTCCCCGGCCACAAGGGTGTGGGCGTCGTCGGCCAGATCATCCCGTGGAATTTCCCGTTGCTGATGCTGGCCTGGAAGATCGCCCCGGCGCTCGCCGCCGGCTGCACGGTGGTGCTGAAGCCGGCCGAGTTCACGCCGCTGACATCAATCCTGTTTGCCGAGATCTGCGAGCGCGCCGGCGTGCCGAAAGGTGTCGTCAACATCGTGCAGGGCGGCCCTGAGGCCGGCGTCGCCATCGTCAACCATCCCGGCATCCAGAAGATCGCCTTCACCGGCTCTTCCGAGGTCGGCAAAATCATTCGCAAGGCGACCGCCGGCTCGGGCAAGAAACTGTCGCTGGAACTTGGCGGCAAGTCGGCCTTCATCGTCTTCGAGGATGCCGATCTCGACAGCGCCGTCGAAGGCCTGGTCGATGGTATCTGGTTCAACCAGGGCCAGGTCTGCTGTGCCGGCTCGCGCCTGCTGGTGCAGGAAGGCATAGCCGACGCCCTGATCGCCAAGGTCAAGACGCGGATGAGCCGGCTGCGCGTCGGCAGCCCGCTCGACAAGAACACCGATATCGGCCCGCTGGTCGACTTGACCCAGCTTGACCGCGTCAAGGGCCTGGTTGCCGAAGGTGCCAGGCAGGGCGCCGTCTGCTGGCAGCCGGATGCGGCGCTGCCGTCTTCCGGCTACTACCATCTGCCGACGCTCGCCACAGGTGTTTCGCCGGCTAACATATTGGCACAAGAAGAGGTGTTCGGCCCTGTTCTGGCGACCATGACCTTCCGCAACACCGAGGAAGCGATCGAGCTAGCCAACAACACGCGCTACGGGCTCGCCGCCTCGGTGTGGAGCGAGAACGTCAACCTTGCTTTGCACGTCGCGCCGCAATTGAAGGCCGGCGTGGTCTGGGTCAACGGCACCAACATGTTCGACGCCGCCTGTGGCTTCGGCGGCTACCGCGAGAGCGGTTTCGGCCGCGAGGGCGGGCGCGAGGGCATGTTCGAATATCTCACGGCAAAGCTGCCGCTCGGCCCGGTCATCAAGCCGGCGACGACCTCCGCACAGCCAGTCGAGCAGCCGGACGGCGACACGATCGATCGCACGGCAAAGCTGTTCATCGGCGGCAAGCAGGTACGGCCGGATGGCAATTATTCGCTCGCCATCGCCACCGCCAAGGGCAAGCTTGCCGGCGAGGTTGGGCTCGGCAGCCGCAAGGATATCCGCGATGCCGTCTCTGCCGCCCGCGGTGCCAAGGCCTGGCCGGAGGCGACCGCCTATAACAGGTCCCAGGTGCTCTATTATCTGGCCGAGAATCTTTCCGGCCGTGCCGGCGAGTTCGCCGCCCGTCTCACCGAATTGACCGGCGCTACGCCCAAGGCCGCGCGGGAAGAGGTGGAACAGTCCCTCGAACGGCTGTTCCTCTATGCCGGTCTGGCCGACAAGTTCGAGGGCCGCGTGCACCAGCCGCCGGCGCGTGCCGTGACGCTGGCGCTTCATGAACCGGTCGGCGTCGTCGGCATCGTCGCCCCCGACAGCTCGCCGCTGCTCGGCCTGATCTCGCTGGTCGCACCGGCGCTGGCCATGGGCAACACCGTGGTTGCGGTGCCGTCGGAGCGCTACCCGCTGCTGGCCACCGATCTCTACCAGGTCATCGAATATTCCGACATTCCCTCAGGCGCCATCAACATCGTCACCGGCCGCAGCGCCGAACTTGCCGGCGTGCTGGCCAAGCATGACGATGTCGACGGGCTCTGGGTGTTCGCCGACGCAGAGACCTGCGCCAAGGCGGAGGCAGAGTCCATCGGCAACCTCAAGCGCGTCTGGAGCGGCAATGGCCGCGGCATCGACTGGGCATCCGACGAAGCCGCCGGCGACGCCTTCCTGCGCCGCGCCGTCGAGGTCAAGAATGTCTGGGTGCCTTACGGCGATTGATGTCCCGCCGGTGCTGTGAGACCGTGTTCGGGGTTGACGCACGGACAGATGTTCTTTAACGAGAAAAAACATCTTTATCAGTGAACGGTCAACGGCGCAGGCTGCACGATCGCGCGTGACTGGCACATGACGCCTTGGCCAGCCGCAGGTAGACCCGGACTATCCCAGCGGACGAGGAGAACAGCATGGCGAATCTGGCAGGCAAGGTCGTTGTCGTCACGGCAGCGGCGCAAGGCATCGGAAAGGCGAGCGCATTGGCGTTCGCAAAAGCTGGCGCCATCGTCCACGCCACCGACATCAACGAGACACTGCTGGCGGAACTCGCCAGGACGCCGGGGATCAAGACCCGCAAGCTGGACGTGCTCAACGACGAAGCCGTCAACGCCGCCTTTGCCGAGATCGGCGTCGTGGACGTGCTGTTCAATTGCGCCGGTTTCGTCCATTCCGGCTCGATCCTCGAGATGAAGGAAGCCGATCTCGATTTCGCGCTAAATCTCAATGTTCGCGCCATGATCCGCACCAGCCGGGCCGTGCTGCCCGGCATGCTGGAACGCGGCGACGGATCGATCATCAACATGGCCTCGCTGGCCAGTTCAACCAAGGGCGTGCCCAACCGCTTCGTCTATGGCCTGACCAAGGCCGCCGTCATCGGCCTGACCAAGGCGATCGCCGCCGACTATGTCGGCAAGGGTATACGCTGCAACGCCATCTGCCCCGGCACGGTCGAGAGCCCGTCGCTGCAGGACCGCATGCACGCGCAAGGCGACTACGATGCCGCCCGCGCAGCCTTCATCGCCCGCCAGCCGATGGGCCGGCTCGGCACGCCGGAGGAGATCGCGGATCTCGCCGTCTATCTGGCCGGCGCCACCTATACGTCAGGGCAGGCCTACAATATCGATGGCGGCTGGTCGATCTGACTGCGGAAATCTTGCCGAGCCGGCCCTTTCCCGGCGTTTGACAGGGGATCGAAGAGTCTGAAAATCCCGCGCGCCGGCTATCTTGTATGGCGATCGCGCTTGTCCGTAGTCAGGTCGATGGGTACGGTCCGCCGGTTCCTTGAAGGCGCAATCGCCTTGGCGGAAAGTTTGCAAAAGGCCACGAGGCCGCAATCAGGAGAAGGATTTAGATGAAACTGCTGCGCTATGGCGAGGTGGGAAGCGAACGTCCCGGCCTGCTCGATGCGGATGGAACGATCCGTGATCTCTCCGCTCACGTCACCGATATCGGCGGCAAGACGCTCGACCCCGCATCGCTGGCGGCACTCGCCAAGCTCGATCCGAAGTCGCTGCCAGCCGTTTCCGGCAGCCCGCGCCTCGGCGCCTGCGTTGCCGGCACCGGCAAGTTCATCTGCATCGGCCTCAACTATTCCGACCATGCCGCCGAAACCGGCGCCACCGTGCCGCCGGAGCCGATCATCTTCATGAAGGCAAGCTCGGCCATTGTCGGGCCGGATGACGACGTGCTGATCCCCCGCGGCTCGGAGAAGACAGACTGGGAAGTCGAACTGGCCGTAATCATCGGCAAAACCGCCAAGTATGTCAGCGAGGCCGATGCGCTCGACTATGTCGCCGGCTACAGCGTTGCCCACGACGTCTCCGAGCGCGCCTTCCAGGCCGAGCGGCAGGGCCAGTGGACCAAGGGCAAGAGCTGCGACACGTTCGGCCCGACCGGCCCATGGCTGGTAACCAAGGACGAAGTGGCCGATCCGCAGAACCTCAGAATGTGGCTGACGGTCAACGGCAAGACGATGCAGAACGGCTCGACCAAGACCATGGTCTATGGCGTCAAGTATCTGGTTTCCTATCTCAGCCAGTTCATGTCGCTGCACCCCGGCGACATCATCTCCACCGGCACGCCGCCCGGCGTCGGGCTGGGCATGAAGCCGCCGGTGTTCTTGAAGGCCGGCGATGTGGTGGAGCTGGGAATCGAGGGCCTGGGCCAGCAGAAGCAGACGTTCAAGGCGGACGTATAAGCCTGTCGCTCGACAGGTCTGCGCCGCCCCTCATCTGGCTGCCGCCATCTTCTCCCCGTGAACGGGGAGAAGGACGCTGTGACTGCTGCTTTCGCCAATCGCCAACGCTGCAAAGAAGGCGCCGGCGTCGCGCCAGTACCTTTCTCCCCGTCACTATACGGGGAGAAATGCCCGGCAGGGCAATGAGCGCCGACGTCAAATATTACTTGATCGTCTTCCCATCAGCGCCAAACCGATAGGTCTTCGCCGGATCCGGCGTCGCATACAGCGTGGCACCCGGCTCGGCATCATAAACACCAAAAATCCGCACGGTGATCAGTCCCGCCTTCTCGCAGTCGAGATAGAGGTTGGTGTCGGCGCCGAGATGCTCGGCGTGCACCACCGTACCCTTCCAGGCGCCGGATTTCGGATCGACGGTCAAATGTTCCGGCCGCACGCCGATGGTCTTGGCGGTTTCGCCGAGCCTGGCGCCGTCGACGAAATTCATCTTTGGTGAGCCGATGAAGCCGGCGACGAACTCATTTGCCGGCGAATTGTAGAGCTCCATCGGGCCACCGATCTGCTCGATCTTGCCGGCGTTGAGCACGACAATCTTGTCGGCCAGCGTCATCGCCTCGACCTGGTCGTGGGTGACGTAGATCATCGTCGCCTTCAGCCGGCGATGCAGCTGCGCGATCTCCAGCCGCGTGTTGACGCGCAGTGCTGCATCGAGGTTCGAAAGCGGCTCGTCGAAGAGAAAGAGCTTGGGTTCGCGCACCACGGCGCGGCCGATGGCGACACGCTGGCGCTGACCGCCGGAGAGCTCGGCCGGGCGCCTTTCGAGATAGGGCTCCAGCGACAGCATCGACGAGGCGATGCCGATGCGGCGCTCGATCTCCGGGGCGGGCGTGCCGGCCTGCTTGAGGCCGAGGCCCATATTGTTCTTCACCGTCAGATGCGGATAGAGCGCATAGGTCTGGAACACCATGGCGATGCCGCGCTTGGCCGGCGGCGTGGCCGAGACGTCCGCGCCATCGATGACGACGCGGCCCGAGGTCGAATCCTCCAGTCCGGCAATGACCCTGAGCAAGGTCGACTTGCCGCAGCCGGACGGCCCGACGAAGACAACGAACTCGCCGTCGTTCACTTCGAGGTTGATGCCCTTCAGCACCTCGACCGGCCCAAAGGCCTTCTTCACGTTCTCGATGTTCAGCGAGCCCACTTCGTTCCTCCGGATTGGAATGCGGGCGCCAAGACGCCCCCCTCTGGCCTGCCGGCCATCTCCCCCTCAAGGGGGGAGATTGGCAGCTTTGACGCCGCCACACTCTTTTCAACGTTGGTGATTGGCGAAGGCCGTGCCGAAAGCTGATCTCCCCCCTTGAGGGGGAGATGGCCGGCAGGCCAGAGGGGGGCGCCGTAGAGCGCAGCCCCTGACGACAATTGCCTCGTCACAACCGCACCGCCTTTCCGCTGCGCACGCTCTCATCGGCGGCAAGGCAGACGGCGAGCGATTTGACCGCATCGTCCATGTGTTTGGTGAGATCGAGATCCTCGCGGATCGCCTTCAACACAAAGGCCTGTTCGAGGTCGCAGAGGTCCTGATGGCCGGGTTCGCCCTCCATCGACAGCATCTCGTCGGCTTTGACGAACTTGCCGTCCGCACCGGTCGCGGCACTGTGCAGGCGGATGGTGGAGGTCTTGGTGTGGGTGTCGATGTCGTCGGACTTCACACCCTCCTTCATGACGATCGACACGCAGCCATTCGGCGAGATCACGTCCTTAACGAAGAAGGCCGTTTCCGAAATCATCGGCCCCCAGCCGGCTTCATACCAGCCGACCGAACCGTCATCGAACAGCACCTGCAGATGGCCATAATTGTACATCGACGGCGCCACCTCGTCTGTCAGCCGCACGCCCATGCCACGCACCTCGATCGGCTTCGCATCGGTGATCTGCAGCATGACGTCGAGATAGTGCACGCCGCAGTCGACGATCGGCGACGTCGTCTGCATCAACTGCTTGTGCGTCTCCCAGGTGTGGCCTGAGGATTGCTGGTTGAGGTTCATGCGAAAGACGTAGGGGCCGCCTAGCTTGCGGGCTTCGGCGATCAGCCTGATCCAGGACGGGTGATGGCGCAGGATGTAGCCGATCACCAGCTTCCTGCCGTTGGCCTTCGCCGCCGCGACGACGCGCCTGGCGTCGGCCACCGTCGTTGCCAGCGGCTTCTCGACGAAGACGTGGCAACCGGCCTCGAACGCCCTCACCGCATAGTCGGCATGGCTGTCGGAATAGGTGGCGATGCAGGCGACATCGGGCTTTTCCTCGCGCAATGCCTCATCGAAGGAGCGCCTGATGCCGTAACCCGACAGCCCGTCCGGCAGCGGCACGTCGGAGCGATTGATCAGCGCCGCGATCTGGAAACCTGGATTGGTATGGTAGGCCAGCGCATGGCTGCGACCCATATTGCCGAGGCCGGCAATGACGACGCGGAGGGGTGTTTCAGAGTTCACTTGACGGCTCCGGACGTGATGCCGCGGATCAGCTGCCGCGAGAAGATGACGTAGAGGATCAGCACCGGCATGATCGCCAGCGACAGGGCAGCGAGAATGGCGTTCCAGTTGGTGACGAACTGGCCGAGGAAGAGCTGCGCGCCGAGCGTCACCGTCTTGGTCTCCTCCGACGGCGCCAGGATCAGCGGGAACCACAGATCGTTCCAGATCGGGATCATGGTGAAGACGGCGACGGTCGCCATCGAAGGCCTGACCAGCGGCAGCACCAGCCGGAAGAAGATGGTGTATTCGGACAGGCCGTCGATGCGGCCGGCATTCTTCAGATCGTCCGACACCTGCTTCATGAACTCCGACAGGATGAAGACGGCAAGCGGCAGGCCTTGCGCGGTGTAGACCAGGATCAGCGCCGTCAGCGTGTTGACCAGCCCGCTCGCCACCATCAGTTGCAGGATGGCGACGGTGCCCAGCCGGATCGGGATCATGATGCCGAGCGCCAGGTAGAGCCCCATCAGCGAGTTGCCGCGGAAGCGGTATTCCGACAGGGCGAACGCCGCCATGGCGCCGAACAGGAGTACGAAGAACAGCGAGGCGACGGTGACGACGAGGCTGTTCTGGAAATAGTGGATGAAGTCGCCCTGGCCGATGACGGTCGTGTAGCCGATCAAGTCGAAGGTTTTTGGCGTCGGCGGCGTCAGCGGCGCGCCGAAGATGCCGGCGCGGGACTTGAACGAGTTCATGATGACGAGGATCACCGGAAACAGCGCGATCACCGTGTAGGTCAAAAGGATCGCGTGGGCGCCGATGGTGCGGGGCACGGAACGGGTGGCGGTGCTCATCTCTCGGCCCCTCAGAACTGATAGCGACGCAGGCGCGTCTGGACGAGGAAGAGGTAGACGCAGACGCCGCCGAGGATGATCAGGAACATCATCGTGGCGATCGCCGCGCCCATATTGGGGTCGCCGGTCTGCAGCTGGAAGCCGAAGAAGGCGCGGTAGAGGAAGGTGCCGAGAATGTCGGTCGAATAGTTCGGCCCGGCGAGCGCGCCTTGCGCGGTGTAGATCAGGTCGAAGGCGTTGAAATTGCCGACGAAGGTGAGGATCGAGATGATGCCGATCGACGGCAGGATCAGCGGCAGCTTGATCTTCCAGAACTGCGAAAGGCCGGTAATCCCGTCGCATTCGGCGGCCTCGATCACCTCTTCGGGGATCGACAGCAGGGCGGCATAGATCAGCATCATCGGAATGCCGACGAACTGCCACACCGAGATCAGGCTGAGTGCGGTCAGTGCATATTGCTCCTTGCCGAGCCACGGCGTGAACAGGCTTTTCAGGCCGACGAGGTCCATCAGATGCGGCGCCACGCCCCACAGCGGCGACAGGATCAGCTTCCAGGCGAAGCCGACGATAACGAAGGACAGGATGGTCGGCACGAAGATCGCCGTGCGGTAGAAGGCCGCGAATCTCAGTTTCGGGCTGGACAGCAGCGCCGCCAGCATGACGCCGATCGGGTTCTGCACGATCATGTGGATGATGAAGAACCAGACATTGTTTCTCAGCGCGTTCCAGAAACCCACCGACCAGTTGGGGTCGCCGAACAGGGTGCGGAAGTTTTCCAGCCCGACGAAGACCTGGTGCTGCTCGATGTTGCGGAACAGCGACAGCTGCAGCGTGCCGGCGAGCGGCAGGATCATGATCGCCGTGTAGACGAGCACGGCCGGCGCCAAGAAGATGCCGATGTGCCAGCGGAACGGTCTTTTCGGTCTGATATCTGCGGCCATGAGTTCGGTCCCCGCCGATCAGGTCTCGGCAAATGCCGCCAAAGGCGCGGCGCCTCCCTCCCCCTCGAGGGGAGGGTACCTCGCGAAGCGAGGCGGGTGGGGTCGGTCAAGGCAGCGCGCCATCGACATTTGACCGCGCTTTCCCGCAACGATCAAGTCGCGGCCTGCCTCCACCGACCCCCTCTGTCGCCTTCGGCGACATCTCCCCCTCGAGGGGGGAGATAAGCAGCGCTCAGCCTGAGTTCTACTTGGCCGGCTTGTACCAGCTGTCGAGACCGGTCTGCAGCTTCTTGGCCGCGGCTTCCGGCGTATCGGTGCCGTTGATGACGTTGGCCGATTCAACCCAGGTCTCGTTCTCGAGGTTGGGCGTGCCGCGCGACAGGATCTGATACGTCGAGCGGATGGTCGACTTGCACTTGCCGCGCCAGGAGACGAATTCCTGCGCCAGCGGGTCTTCCATCTTCACCGGCGAGGAGTTCAGGCTGAAGAAGCCCGGCAGCGCGTTGGCGTAGATGGTGGCGAAGTCGGGCGAGGCGACCCAGGACAGGAAGGTCTTGGCTGCATCGGCGTTCTTCGACGCCGCATTCAGGCCCATGCCGATATCGGTATGGTCTGATATATAGCAGGTGTCGCCGGCTTTCTCGACCGGCGGCGGGAAGGCGCCCATCTTGAACTGCGCCTGGGTGTTGAACAGGCCGATCTCCCACGAGCCGGCCGGGTAGATGGCGGCGCGGCCGAGCGTGAACAGGTTCTGGCTGTCCGGATAGGTCTGCGCCTCGAAGCCGTCGCCGAGATAAGGCTTCCACTTGGCCAGTTCCTCATACGGCGCGACCCAGTCCTTGTCGGTCAGCTTCTGCTCGCCCTTGATGAGTGCTGCGCGGCCGTCCTCGCCCTTCCAGTAGTTGGGGCCGATGTTCTGGTAGCCCATGGTCGCGGCTTCCCAGAGATCCTTGGTCCCCATCGCCATCGGGATGTAGGTGCCGTCGGCCTTGATCTTGTCGAGCGCAGCGAAGAACTCGTCGCGGGTCTCCGGCACCTTGATGCCGAGCTTGTCGAAGGCGTCCTTGTTGTAGATGAAGCCGTGGATGACCGAGGCCATCGGCACGCAGAAGCTCGCCTTGCCGTCGTCGGTCTGCCAGGCGGACTTGGCCACCGGTGAGAAGTTCTCCATGCCGGGCAGCGCCGAGAGGTCGGCGAGGTTGCCCTTCTTGAACAGTTCGAGCGACTTGTCGAACGGGCGGCAGGTGATCAGGTCGCCCGCCGAGCCGGCGGCGAGCTTGGCGCCGAGCGCTGCATCATATTCGGTCGGGGCCGACGGCGCGAACACCACCTTGATGCCTGGGTTCTTGGCTTCGAAAGCCGGGATCAGCTTGTCCTTCCAGATGGCAAGGTCGTCGCCGCGCCAGCTTTCGATGTTGAGCGTTACGTCTTCGGCATAGGCAACCCCGGCCGAGCCGAGAATGCTGGTGCCCAAAAGCAGTGCCGTCAGTAGTTTCGTTGTCATGCTCAGTCTCCCTGTTGACCTTTTTCAGGTTCGGTTTTGATGAGAACGGAGGCAGCGCGCCCTTTGCTCCCCTCGCAAGCCTGTTTCACCCCGATGAAAATCGGGATGAACCAGGCTCTATTTCTCTGTTCGAGCATGATCTTTTCCGAAAAGCGGCTTCCACTTTTCGGGATCATGCCCCAGCGCGGAAAGGGCCGGCCGCAGCTTCTGGCCGGCCTCTTCCAGTATCTTCTGCGCCGCGTCAGTGCTGTCGGCGCCAGCGGCGAGCAGAATGGCGGTCTTGACCGCGCCGCCGCTCTTCTCGAGCAGGCGGGCCGCTTCGTCCGTGCCGCGCCCGCTGACGGCGGCGACGATGCGCGCCGCGCGGTCGCGCAGCTTGATGTTGTCGGCCATGAGATTGACCATGTAGCCGTCATGCACATGGCCGAGATGGATGGCGGTCAGCGTCGACAGCATGTTGAGCGCGATCTTCTGGGCGGTGCCGGCGCCCATGCGCGTGGAGCCGGCGATCAGTTCCGGCGGCGTTTCGAGCAGGATGGCGGTTTGTGCCTGGCGCAGCAGCGCAGAGTCCCTGTTGTTGGCGATGCCGATGGTGGCAGCGCCGCGGCGGGCAGCCTCCTCGATGGCCCGCACGGCATAGGGCGTCGTGCCGCTGGCGGAAATGGCGATCAGGCAGTCGCCCTTGCCGAGGCCGGCCCCGGCGACCGCTGCCGCAGCCTCCTCGGTATCGTCTTCCGGCCCTCCGGCCAGCGTGCGGAAAGCGTCGTCGCCGCCGGCGATCAGGATAGCGATGCGGTCGCGGTGAATGCCGAAGGTGCCCGGCAGCTCCAGCGCATCGGCCAGCGCCATCAGGCCTGAGCTGCCGGCAGCGGCGTAGGCGAGCTTGCCGCCGCTCTGCAGCCTGACGGCAATGATCTCGGCAGCCCTGGCGATGGATGGAATGGCATGGCGCACGACCTTGGCGGCTTCGATCTGCGCATCGGCCAAATAGGAAAGGACGGTGTCCGGGGCCTGGATATCCAGCCCCTCGGCATTTTTGTGAAGCGCTTCGGTGCGCGTTTCGGCCATCCCGGTTCCTCCAATACCAGAACAATACCAAAAAAATACCACTTGTCCACACGCATTAACGAATTCGTCGGTCGGAAATCGTTGAGTCGACAAAATACGTAGATTTCTCAATAAAGTACGGCTTAACCTTTTTGAAACGGAAATTAACCCTTGGCTATTGGTATTTTATTGGTATTATCCGCCCGGAGGAGAAATCACGTGAATTTCGTGCTCGGAATCGATGGCGGCGGCACCAGCTGCAGGGCCGCCCTGGCAACGGCGGACGGCACGGTGATCGGCCGCGCCAAAAGCGGCGCCGCCAACATCCGCACCGACCTGACCGGCGCCCGCTCGAACATCGTCGAGGCCGCGCGGCAGGCGTTTCTCGCCGCCGGGCAGGATGCGGAACTGATCCCGCAGACGCCGGCCATTCTCGGGCTGGCCGGCGCCAATGTCGGCACCTATCGGCAGCAGCTCGAAGCGATCCTGCCGTTCAGCATCAGCCGCGTCGAGACCGACGCCGAGATCGCGCTGGAGGGCGCTGTCGGCTCGGGTGACGGCGCCATGGCGATCCTCGGCACCGGCACCGCCTATATGGCGCGCAGACAAGGCAAATCGCGCGCCATCGGCGGCTGGGGTTTCCAGGTCGGCGACCAGGGCAGCGGCGCCCGTATCGGCCGCGACCTGCTCGAACAGACACTGCTTGCCTATGACGGCGTTCGCGCCGGTTCGCCGCTGACGCACAGCATGCTGGCCGTCTTCCGCAACAACCCGGAAGACGTCGTCGAATTCACCACCAATGCCAAGCCGGGCGATTTCGGCGGCTTCGCACCCAAGGTGTTCGAGCATGCCGAGAAGGGCGACAGCGTCGCCAACTGGATCCTCGACAGGGTGGTCGCCGATGTCGAAGCCTCGCTCGGCGCGCTCGACCTTGCTGACGACGCGCCGCTGTGCCTGCTCGGCGGGCTGGCGCCGCTCTACGCGCCGCGCCTGTCTGCCCGCTACCGGGCGCTGCTGAAGCCGCCGCTCGACGACGCACTGGGCGGCGCGGTGCAGATGGCGGTTCGCCTTTTCGCCGGACACGCGGAGGCAACTCGATGAGCGAGGCCGCCGACCAGATCTTCGCCACGTTGAAACATCAAGCGCAAAGCGGCGCGCCGCTTTATCTGCAGCTTCGCAAGAGCATCGAGGACGCGGTCAATCGCGGCCTGATCGGGCCGGGCGACGCGCTGCCTTCCGAGCGCGACATCGCCACCAAGGCCGATATTTCGCGGGTCACCGTGCGCAAGGCGGTGCAGGATCTCGTCAAGGGCGGCATCCTGGTGCAGCGCCACGGCTCCGGCACTTTCGTGGCGCCGCGCATGGAGCGTGTCGAACAGTCGCTGTCGCGGCTGACCTCGTTCACCGAGGACATGGCGCGGCGCGGCATGGCGGTGCGTTCGGCATGGCTCGACCGCGGCCTCTACGCACCATCGCCCGACGAGATGATGGTGCTCGGCCTGTCCTCGAGCGAACTGGTGGCGCGGGTGGCGCGCCTGCGCATCGCCAACGACACGCCGCTGGCGATCGAACGCGCCTCGCTGTCGGCCAGCGTGTTGCCCGATCCGGCCGATATAGGTTCCTCGCTCTACGCAGCGCTGGAATTGACCGGCAACCGGCCAGTGCGCGCCGTGCAGCGCATTTCCGCCGCCAATCTCGGCGACAGCGACGCGCGCCTGCTCGAAGTGCCGCCAGGTATTGCCGGCCTGCACATCGAACGCATTTCCTATCTGGCGAGCGGCAAGGTGATCGAATTCACCCGCTCCATCTACCGGGGCGACGCCTATGATTTCGTCGCCGAACTGCGGCTGACCGGGCCGAGCGAAGAGGGCCGACCATGAGCACGACAGAGCCGACCATGTCGGCAGAAATGACCCATATGCGGCGCGAGATCGAGGAGGTCCCGCAAGCGGTCGCCCGCCTGCTCGACGGCTCCGGCGCGGTGCTGACCGAGGCCGGGCGCGGCATCAGGGAACGCGACCCGCAGTTCGTCGTCACCGTGGCGCGCGGCTCGTCCGACCATGCCGCCACCTTCATGAAATACGCCGTCGAGCTGACCGCGGGCCTGGCCGTGGCGTCTGTCGGACCGTCGATCGCCTCGATCTATGGCCGCAAGCTCAGGCTCGCCGGCTCGGCCTGCCTGACGATCTCGCAGTCGGGCAAAAGCCCCGATATCGTCGCCATGGCCGAAACCGCGCGGGCGGGGGGCGCGCTGACCGTCGCCATCACCAACACCGCCGATTCGCCGCTGGCGCGTGCTTCGGACTATGCGATAGATATCCTGGCCGGCCCCGAGCGCAGCGTCGCGGCCACCAAGACCTTCATCAATTCGGCCGTCGCCGGCCTCGCTCTGATGGCGCATGCCACCGGCGACGATGCGCTGTTGGCCGCACTTGCCCGCCTGCCGGAGCATTTCGGCAAGGCGATCGCCTGCGACTGGATGAGCGTGCTCTCTGAGACGATCGAGAAGCAGAAGTCGCTGTTCATCCTCGGCCGCGGACCGTCGGCGGCGATGGCCAATGAAGCGGCGCTGAAATTCAAGGAGACCTGCGGCATGCATGCCGAGGCCTACAGCGCCGCCGAAGTCATGCACGGCCCGCTGGCGCTGATCGGCCCCGACTTTCCGGTGCTGGCGCTGGCCGCGCGCGACGCCTCCGAACCGTCTATCGCCGAGGCCGCCGACAGCCTGGCGGCCAAGGGCGCGCCGGTGTTCGTCACCTCCGCGCTTGCCAAACGCGCCGTGCGCCTGCCGCATGTCGCCACCGGGCACCCGCTGACCGATCCGCTGACGCTGATCGTCTCCTTCTACATGTTCGTCGAGGCCTTTGCCCGCCATCGCGGTCTCGATCCGGACACGCCGCGCAATCTTCGCAAGGTGACGGAGACAGTATGAGCGATCGCTTTGCCCTGACTGGCGCCCGGATTTTCGACGGCGACGACTGGCATGAAGGCCACGCACTTGTCGTGCGCGACGGTCTTGTCGAGGCCATTCTGCCCACTGGTGCCATCCCCTCGGATATCCGCGTCGTCGACACCGGTGGCGGCCTTCTGGCGCCGGGGTTCGTCGACCTGCAGGTCAACGGCGGCGGCGGCGTCATGCTCAACGACCACCCCGATGTCGCTTCAATCGAGACCATCTGCCGCGCGCACGCGCCCTTCGGCACGACGGCGCTGCTGCCGACGCTGATCACCGACACGCCTGCAATCACCGCCGCCGCTGTCGCCGCCGGCGAGGCAGCGGCGCGCCAGAAGGTGCCTGGGTTTCTCGGACTGCATCTCGAAGGCCCGCATCTGTCGGTCGCCCGCAAGGGCGCGCATGATCCGGCGCTGATCCGGCCGATGACGGATGCCGATCAGGCGATGCTGATCGCCGCGCGGCAAAAACTACCGGTGCTGCTCACCACCATTGCCCCTGAATCCGTCGAGCCGGCGCGCGTCGCGGCACTCGCCAGGGCCGGCATCATCGTCAGCCTTGGCCACTCCGATACCGGCTATGCCACCGCCAGCGCCTTTGCCGCGGCCGGCGCCTCAATGGTCACCCATCTGTTCAATGCGATGAGCCAGATCGGCAATCGCGAGCCCGGATTGGTCGGCGCCGCCATCGACATTGGCACCTTGTCGGCCGGCCTCATCGCCGACGGCATCCATGTCGATCCGGCCACCATCAAGATCGCGCTGCGCGCCAAGCAGGGGCCGGCCAGGATCGTGCTGGTCACCGACGCCATGGCGACAATCGGCACCGACATGACGTCGTTCACGCTCAACGGCCGCACCATCTATCGAAGGGACGGCAGCCTGAGGCTCGCCGACGGAACGCTGGCGGGCGCCGATCTCGATATGATCTCGGCCGTTCGTTTCATCCACCGCGTCGTCGGGGTCGAGCTTTCCGAAGCTTTGCGCATGGCCTCACTCTATCCGGCGCAAGCAATCGGTCAGTCGCACCGGCTTGGCCGATTCGCCAACGGCACGGCTGCGGATATTGTCGCGCTGTCGGACGATCTCGACACGAAGGGCGTCTGGATCGGCGGCGAAAAGGTTTTTGCGGCCGGCTCCGACACTGTGCGTTGATATCAGGTCAAGTCGGCTGACGTCATGAAACCTTTTGATTTTGAGGTCGTTGTCGGAGCGTATGTCCGAGGCGAAACCCAAATTGAAACAGGCCGACGGCATCAAACCGCGCGGTGCCTTGAAGCCGCGACCGAAAGCGCCGCGTGACCAAAGGCCACGCCACGAGCAGCCGCGCGAAAAAAAGCTGTCGAGTGCCGAGGCTGCCCCGGAGGTCGACGGCCAGCCGGGGCCACCACCGGATGCTGTCGAGCCCGATCCGCAACTGACGCCCGAAGGGGCCGAGCAGGAGCGCAAGAAATATCTGCTGCGGCGTTTCTGGATCAGCGCGCGCGGTTACTGGAGCCGGCGCGGCGACCGGCTCGCCTGGCCATTGACGATCGGGGTGCTGCTGCTGATCTGCATCAATATCGGCTTCCAGTATGGCATCAATGTCTGGAACCGTTCGATGTTCGATGCCCTCGAGCAGCGCAACGCCCGCAGCGTCTATTTCCTCAGCGCCGTCTTCGTGCCGCTGGTAATCTGCAGCGGCAGCCTTGTCGTCGCGCAGGTCTACCTGCGCATGACGGTCCAGCGCCGCTGGCGTTCCTGGCTGACCACCGCGGTCATCGCGCGCTGGCTGGCAGGCGGCCGCTACTACCAACTGAATCTCGTCGGCGGCGACCACCAGAACCCCGAGGCCCGCATGACCGAGGATCTGCGCATCGCCACCGAGTCGCCGGTCGATTTCATCGCCGGCGTCCTCAACGCGTTCCTGTCTGCCTCGACCTTCATCGTCGTGCTGTGGACCATCGGCGGCGCGCTCACTTTGCCGATCGGCGGCGAGAGCATCACCATCCCCGGCTTCCTGGTCATCACCGCGATGATCTATGCCGCCATCACCTCGACCGCGATGGTGGTCATCGGCCGCAATTTCGTCCAGCTCTCCGAGCGGAAGAACCAGGCGGAGGCCGAACTGCGCTACACGCTGACGCGCGTGCGCGAAAACGGCGAGAGCATCGCCTTGCTGGGCGGCGAGGAAGAGGAGCGCAGCGGCATCGACAGGAATTTCGGCCATGTGCTGAGGCAATGGGCGCTGCTGACGGGCCAGCACATGCGCACGGCGGCGGTGTCGCAGGGATCGAGCCTGTTTGCGCCGGTCGTGCCGATCCTGCTGTGCGCGCCAAAATTCCTCGAAGGCTCAATGACGCTTGGCGAGGTGATGCAGGCAGCGTCCGCCTTTGGCATCGTGCAAGGCGCGTTCGGGTGGCTGGTCGACAACTACCCGCGTCTTGCCGACTGGAACGCCTCCGCGCGGCGCGTAGCTTCGCTGATGATGTCGCTCGACGGGCTCGAGCGTGCGGAGCAGAGCGATGCGCTTGGACGCATCCAGCACGGCGAAACCGACGACGGTGCCATGCTCAGCCTCGACGATCTCTCCGTGACGCTCGACGACGGCACCGCCGTGGTCAAGGAGACCGAGGTTGCGATCGAACCCGGTGAGCGGGTGCTGGTGGCCGGCGAATCCGGCTCGGGCAAGTCGACGCTGGTGCGGGCCGTCGCGGGCCTGTGGCCGTGGGGCGGCGGCAGCGTCAATTTCCACGCCGACAGGCGACTGTTCATGCTGCCGCAACGCCCCTACATCCCTTCGGGCACGCTTCGCCGCGCGGTCGCCTATCCCGCGGCGGCGGACAAGTGGACGATCAAACAGATCAAGGCCGCCCTCGACAAGGTCGGCCTCGCCTACCTTGTCGAAAGGATCAAGGAAGAAGCGCCATGGGACCAGACGCTGTCGGGCGGCGAAAAGCAGCGTCTCGCCTTCGCGCGCCTGCTGCTGCACCGCCCCGATATCGTCGTGCTGGATGAAGCAACCTCGGCGCTCGACGAGAAGAGCCAGGACACCATGATGGCGACGGTGATCCGCGAATTGCCTGATGTCACCATCATCAGCGTGGCGCACCGGGCCGAGCTGGAAGCCTTCCACAGCCGCAAGATCACCCTGGAACGGCGCGAGGGCGGCGCCAAGCTTGTCAGCGACATCAGCCTCGCCCCACGCAAGCGCAACCTGCTGAAGCGTGCCTTGTGGGGTTCCGGCAGCCGGGCCGAAAGGCCGCGCAAGGAGTAAGGCGCCCCTGCCCCAGGCACCGCGCAACTATGGTGCGTATATGTCCTTGTAGGTATCGCGCAGCACGTTTTTCTGTACTTTGCCCATGGTGTTTCGCGGCAGTTCATCGACGAAGATCACCCGCTTCGGGTGCTTGTATTTCGCCACCCGCCCGGCGATGGCGCCGAGAATTTCGGCACCGGTGATCCGCGATGACGGCGCACGCACGACGACAGCGGTGACACCTTCGCCGAAATCCGCATGGACAACGCCGATGACGGCGCTTTCGCTAACCCCGTCGAGCGCGTCGATCTCGCTTTCGAGTTCCTTCGGATAGATGTTGTAGCCACCCGATATGATCAGGTCCTTGCCGCGGCCGACAATGTGGACGTAGCCGTCGGCGTCGATCATACCGAGATCGCCGGTGATGAAAAAACCGTCGGCTCGGAATTCCGCCTTGGTCTTCTCCGGCATGCGCCAATAGCCGCCGAAGACGTTTGGGCCCTTCACCTCGATCATGCCGACCTCGCCCTGCGCAAGCGCTGCGCCGCTGTCTGGATCGGCGATGCGAAGCGTGACGCCGGGCAAAGGGAAACCGACGGTACCGGCGCGCCGCTCGCCCTCATAGGGGTTCGAGGTGTTCATGTTGGTCTCGGTCATGCCGTAGCGTTCGAGGATCGCGTGGCCGGTGCGCTCGCGCCAGGAGTTGTGCGTCTCGGCCAGCAGCGGCGCCGACCCGGAAATGAACACACGGATGTTTTTTGCCGCCTCATGGTCCAGCCCATCCTGCTGCAGCAGGCGCACGTAGAAGGTCGGCACGCCCATCAGGGCCGTGGCACGCGGCAGCAGCGAGACGATGCGGGCCGGATCGAACTTCTGCTCGAACAGCATCGAGGCGCCGGCCATCAGGACGACATTGGTGGCGACGAACAGGCCGTGCGTGTGGAAGATCGGCAATGCGTGGATCAGCACGTCGTCTCCAGTGAAACGCCAGTGCTCGACCAGCACGCGCGCGTTCGAAGCAAGATTCTCGTGGCCGAGCATGGCGCCTTTCGACCGGCCGGTGGTTCCCGACGTGTAGAGGATCGCCGCGAGGTCATCCGGCCCACGCGCCACGTCATGAAAATCCGTCGGCAGTCGCGAGGCCTGGTCGGTCAGCGATCCCCGGCCGTCGCGGCCGAGCGTGACGGTGACGGCGCCGGTCTTTTCCGCCAGCGCGCCGATGTCGGCCGCTCTTGCCGGATCGCAGACGACCAGGCGTGGTTCTGCGTCGCCGAAGAAATACTCCAGCTCAGCCAGCGTGTAGGCGGTGTTGAGCGGCAGGAAGACGGCGCCGGCTCGCAGGCAGGCGAGATAGAGCATGACCGCTTCCGGGCTCTTCTCGACCTGCACGGCAACGCGGTCACCGGGTTCGACATCGAGTTGCAGGAGCGCATGCGCAAGCTGCGCCGAGCGGGCCAGCATATCGCCATAGGTGAGCGAGCGGCCATCATCGGTTTCCATCAGCAAGCGCGCTGGCGCCGGCATCCGGGACCGGAACGCATCGAACAGATGATTGCTCATGAAGACTTCCCTGGGTGCGGCGGCGCTGAGCATGCGCCTGTCGCGGCATGCCTCGGCGGCGAGAGTTCGCGGTTCTTGGCCGCGCCGTCAAGCCCGCCGACAGCGGTTCACGCCAGCCGCGCTCGACGCGGATTGCTAGCAAGAAACGAGCGCAAGAGCCCGCCGGGAATCGGCTGTTATCGCCGAGCGCGTTTGCCGGCGAGCTCCTTCGTTTCGTCGTCCTGCTCGAAGCGCTTCATGCACATGGCGGCAGTCAACTGGTAATGGTTGAGCAGTGCCTCGACGGCACCGTCGGCATTGCCGTCCAGGGCACATTCGGCGATCAGGCGATGCTCGCCGAAATCGTCGCGCTGGACGCCCTCGCCATCATTGGCCATTTGCCGGTAGCGATAGGCGTGATCGGAGAGCTGGTCGCAAAACCCCACCAGCCATTGCGACCGGCAGGCCGAAATCAACACCCTGTGGAAGATACGATGCAGCCTCTCCCAATCGGGATTGAGCGAAAAGAGATCCTGCGGAGACAGGCGTGACGCGCGTCCCAGGCGATGCAGCGCCAGCACGAGCTGTTCTTCCCATTCGGCGGTGCGGTGGGCGATGGATTCGCGAAGCGCCCGCTCCTCGAGCCAGCAGCGGGTGCGCGTCAGCTCCTCGAGTTCCGACGCACTGACCGGCATGATGAAGAAGCCGCGCTGATCGTGCCGGCCGAGAAGTCCTTCCGAGGCGAGGCGATTGAGAGCTTCGCGGACAGGCGAGGCGCCGGCTCCATATTTGGAGACCACCCATTCGACCCGCAGCTTGCTCTCGGCCTCAAGAACGCCACCGAGAAGATCATCCCGCAATTGCTGATAGACCGTACTGGCAAGCGTACTCTTCGGTCCCGCAGCGTCGTCGTTCAGATTGGCAGCTCCGTATGTCATAGCGACTCCTTGTCCCCAAGACTTGTCCTGGGCGATTCGAGTCCGAAAGCATTCGCCTTCTCGTACTTGTACCATACAGTGCGGGCATTCGCCTGCTCAAGCACAAGATCACGTTATTGTACTTTAGCACGAAGGAATATGCGGCATCTGGAGCTCAATGCTGTAATTCCGCTCATTTTCACAACCTGCGGGAACTTAACATGTTTTGTATGCACGCAGGAGAATCTGTTCTTTCTGTTCTTTTGTATGCGCGCGGGATCAACTGTCTGCTGTGGGGACCCTTGAGGCCGAATCAGGCAGCCGCTCCAGATCCGATACCGTTGCGCATCAGACCATCACAAGCCTCGGCCGGTACCAGAACCTTGGCCGGCATGCCGGGCTGAACGCGGGAAAAGCGCTGGTTAGCCGGCTGCGTGGTCGGCTGCCGTCCTGATCGCCTGGATGTTCTGACGGTAAGCCTCGACGCTGCCGCCTTTGAAGATGGCGGCGCCCGCCACCAGCACGTCGGCGCCGGCGGCGGTGACCAGCGGCGCGGTTTCGGCTGAAACACCGCCGTCGATCTCGATGCGGATCGGCCGGCCGCCGATGAGGGCCTTGACCCGCTTCACCTTGTCGACGATCGCCGGGATGAAGGCCTGGCCGCCGAAGCCCGGATTGACGGTCATGATCAGGATCAGGTCGAGCCGGTCGAGCACATATTCGACCACGCTTTCCGGCGTCGCCGGATTGAGCGACACACCGGCCTTCTTGCCGAGATTCCTGATGGTCTGCAGCGAGCGGTCAAGATGCGGGCCGGCTTCGGCATGGACGGTCAAACCATCGCAGCCGGCCTCGGCGAAAGCGGCCAGATAGGGGTCGGCCGGGGCAATCATCAGATGGCAGTCGAAGAAGGCCTCGGTGCGGTTGCGGATCGCCTTGATCACCGGCGGGCCAAAGGTGATGTTGGGCACGAAATGCCCGTCCATCACATCGAGATGGATCCAGTCGGCGCCGGCCGCCGCCACCGCTTCGACCTCATCGCCGAGTTTGGAAAAATCCGACGCCAGCACCGACGGTGCAATCAGGGTCTTTCTGCTCATGGATGCGGCCTTTCCGAGTGCCCTTCACGTTCGGCCACTCTATCGACTGCCTAATGCGCTCCAGCCGACTTGTCGAGGGCACGGGCGCGGCGGCTGCACGGCCGGAGGTGGCGTTGCGGCGTCCGCGATCCTGTCGCAGCCAATTTCCGCTTGCCTCGGAGCCATAAGAAAACCCGCCGGATTGCTCCGGCGGGTTTCTGGTCTGGCGTCGAGCAGATCGTTATTGCTGCTGGAGTTTCAGGATTCTGTCTGGAACCGGATCCTGCTGCTGTTCGACCTGCGGCCTGCGCCGTGGCAGTACCTGCTGCAGCAGCAGGCCGGGGTTGAGCTCCAGCGACGGTTGCCCGCGGAGCGGCCGGCAGTTCGGATAGCGTCCGATCGTACCTTCCGGGCAGCGCCGCCTGATGATCGGCTGGCACTGGCCGTTGATCATCTGCGAGCCCGGTGCGCATTCCACCTCTTGCCTGGGCTTGCGGCATGCGCCGTTGATCACCTGCGTCCCACGCGGACAGACACACTCGCCACGCTTGTTGTGGACCTGGCCGCGTATGTCGCATTGCTCCTGCGTCGGCTGCTTGCGCCGGCAGGCATTGCCCCGCACCTCGGTACCCCTCGGGCAGACACAATTGCCCTTTGCGTCATGGACCTGGCCACGGATCGTGCATTGCTCAGGCTTCGGCCGAATCGGGCGGCAGGCTCCGTTTCTGACCTCGGTACCCCTTGGGCAGACACAATCGCCGTCGGCGTCGTGAACCTGACCACGGATCGTGCACTGCTCGGGCTTTGGCCGCATCGGACGGCAGGCGCCATTGCGCACCTCGGTCCCTCTCGGGCAGACACAATCGCCATCGGCATCGTGGACCTGGCCACGGATGGTGCACTGCTCAGGCTTTGGCTGGATCGGGCGGCAGGCATTGCCCCGGATCTCGGTTCCCCTGGGGCAGACACAATCGCCATCGGCATTGTGGACCTGGCCACGGACGGTGCACTGCTCGGGCTTGTCGGTCCTGACACATCTGCCGTTCTCAAGCCCGGTTCCGCGTGGGCAGACGCAACGTCCGTCCTCGGTGCGGATCTGGCCTTCGAGCAGCACACAGCGCTTCGGCTGTTCCGGCTTCGGCACGATACCGCCGCCCGGCGAGCACTGGCCGTTGCGGTAGGTGGTGCCTTCCGGGCAGACGCAGCGGCCGGCATCGTTCATGACGAAGCCTTGCGAGCATTCCTTCTTCGTCTCCTGGCTGATGGTGAAGGGATGGCAGGCATAGGCCTTGCCGCGATCGCCCTGCACATTGGCCTGATCGCCGCCAAGCACGTCGCCACCGCCTTGCACCCGTGTGTCGGGAGAGAGCACGCCGACGCAGTTCTGGCCGCTGACATTGCCCTGCAGATTGGCCAGACGACCGTCGTCGGGAATGACCACGGTGACATGATGCACCCGGCTTTCGCCGGCGCCGAGCGACAAATTGGCAATGCAGGACGCAGGCAAGGTTGCCGGTGCCGGCGAGCAGCCGAAGGGCGGATCGATCGACGTGATCTCAACGCCTTCCAGCCTGCCGAGACCCTCCACGCCGATCGCATCGCCAATGCGGACCGGCCCGGAGAAGGCGGTCGCTCCGTCATTGGTGGCGGTGATCTCGAACGAGCAGGGTTGGCCGAGCCTGCATTCGCGGTCGCCGGTCTTTTCGACACGGATGGTCGAGGCGCCGCCGCCCTTGGCGCAGGCCTGGCCAAAGGGATAGACGACGTCGTCGCCCGGTGCCGGCCCATAGGAGCCGCGCGCGCAGTTTTCGAACGCGCCATTGGCCGAAACCGTCACGTCGAAGTGGCGACTGGTTCCAGGTGTCATGACGGCACCGGGAATCTGGCACGACAGCGCGTTGGCCGGAACCGGTCCGCACGCCCATTCCGCGCCGTCAGGGGTGACGGTCTGGATCTGGACAGGCGCGCCGCCGGCCACCAGCGTGGCGGCATCGTTGACCCGCACCGGACCGGTGGGGGCAGCGGTGCCAAGGCTGATGACGGTGATGCGGCAAGAGATCAGCGCGGCACCGGCGAGCGAGCCGTTGCAGACCTTGGTGATGCGCAGGGTCGGCTTGCCGCCATTGGGATGGCGGAAGCGTTCCTTGGCGCAGGCCTTGTTGTTGGTGAGGTCGTTTTCGCCGGGGATGGGCTTCACCGTCGCGCAATTCTCGACAATGTCCGACTGATAGCCGGCCGGCATGACCGCCTTGACGACGATCGGCGTCGAGCCGCCCGGAGGCAGCGAGATCCCCGCATGGTCGCAGCGGAACAGGCCGGGACCTGTCGGTACGCAGGTCCATGGCGGGCTTGGGCCGAAGGTCGAGGAGGCCGGCGCGCCGGCCGGGTAGCTGTCGATCACCGTCAGCGGCCCGTTATAAGTCGATGTGCCGTTGTTGATGATGTCGATCACGAAGTGGCAGATGCCGTCGGCCGTGCAGACCGGGACGCGGGCACGCTTCTTCAGGATCAGGTCGACCTTCTTCTCGACCGGCGGCCGGCAGTCGCGGTCACGATCGCCACGCCGGCAGATCGGGATCGAGGCGCAGCCGCGATCGTTCGACTGGCTGCCGAACAGCGGCTTGCCACTGGCGCCGTAATTATAGGTGGCGCAGTTACGCAAGACGCTGCCTTGCCAGCCTCCGGCCGGCTTGAAGCCGAGCTTGAGGTTGACGGAGGCCCCCGGATTGAGCGTGGTCACCGGGTAGGTGCAAATCATCGGGGTGGCGCCGGGTACGCAGACCCAGGGCGGATTGGGTCCTGAATCGAGCGTCGATCCGGCCGGCAGCGCCACCTCGTCGAGCACGATCTTGCCGTGGTAGGCACCGGTGCCGACATTGGTGACCCTGATGGTGAAGTCGCAGCCGCCACCCATCGTGCAACGCGTCACGTCGGCGCGTTTCTCGACCTTGAGGTCCGGCTCCTTGTCCTTGGGCGGGCACCTCTGGTCACGCGGGATGACGATGTCGATCGTCTGCGTGCAGCAAAGGCCCCAGCCTTCCTTCGGACCGGCATAGGTTTCGATGCCGGTGACGATGAGGTGGATGACGTCGCCGGGCGATGCGCCGACGATCTTCCAGTTGAGCACACCGCCGCCCGCCGGCACCAACTGGGTGTCGGGGATGATGGTGACGCCTGATGTGGTCGTCGACACCTGCACCCACTTGCCGCCCATCTCCGGGCCGACCGGCATGTGGTAGATGAAAGCGCCGCCGCCGGGCACGCAGTCCACCGTGCCGCGTTCCACCTTGAAGCATTCCCGGTCGGGAGGCGGTGGCCGCTTATCACAGTTGGTGAGGTCGATCTTGATCGAGGTCTTGGCCCCGGACTTGTAGTCGCCATCGTCGGGCTTGCCCGGATCCTGCGACGGGATAATGGTCCCGGGGCCGGCTCCGTTGCTGACCTTGATCACACCCTGGTTGTCGATCACGGTCGGCGAAGGAAACGCCGCATGGTCGATCTTGGCCGTGATCTGGAAGTTGATGACGCGTTCATTGGCGGCACCGGCGCCGTCGAGATCAGCGGCGGAGAGCCGGAAATCGGACACCGTTGCCGTGTCGTTCGGACCGGCCGAGGTGCTGATCGAAACGCCGGGCAATGGTCCGCCCGAAGCGTCCGTGCCGTCGCCCGACACATTCGCGCTGACGATCGAAAGGCCGTGTGGAAGCTGGTCCTTGAACTCGATCTTGAGCGTTTTCAGCAAGGCTGTCAGGTCGGCGAAGGCTTGCGCATCGCCGCGCAGGCCAAAGCTCAGGGAGTAGACGACATAGTCGCAGCTCCGCTGGGTGCCTTTCTTGGTGAAGAAGGGCACCGCCCGCTCCGGCCTCGGATTGACGATCTTCGAATTGTCGAGATCGAGCCTCAGTTCCGGGGTGATCGGGGCGGCGTCTTCCGCGTGGCTTGCCACAGGGGTGAACATGGCGACCGCGATACCGGCCGCCATCAGCCAGCGCGCGCCGCGCCTGGCGTATGACAGGGGTTTCATGATCGTCTCCATGACTGTGGATTGCGAGCTCGTCGTGAGCGGGGAGAGTGCGAGATTTTTCATCTTCCCCTCCTCAACGTTCGCAGCTGACGGCTGGGGTTCGGAGCGGCAAGATCATCTTGCAGCAAGGGTAGTAGCCACCCTTGTCCTTGTCGGACTTCCTGTAGAAGCAAAGTCCAACATCCACTCTGTCGCCCGGATAGTGGCCGGTGATGTCGACCGTGTAAGGCTTGCCGGGCGCATGCGACTGGGATGATGTCACCCCGACGCCTGGCGTCCTGGACTTTGTCTCATTGGAAGGTTGGGCCTTGATCGAATCGCCGCCGAAGCCGGCATGGTCATGGAGATAGAGATCGGCCTGGAGGCCGCGAGGCGTACAGTAATACCTGATATCCTCGACATCGATGCACGGAGGCAGGTTGCCGGGTGGTGGGAAATCCGGCGGGTAGAAGGGGGGCAGGTAGCCGCCCGGGATTTCCTCGTAATAGCCGGCGCGGCCCTCGCAAGGATGCCAGACGGCAACGTCGCCGACATGGCCCTCGACCTCCGGATCTTCGAAATAACCGTCGAAGTCGACGAACCAGGAGCCGAAGGGCGGCACGTTGGCCGGCTTGACCAGCTCTTTCGGCGTGATCTGGACGCCATGCACGGCCAGCGGCCCGCCGGCGGCGAGCCGTTCGGCGAGTGAAGGATTGTCGCGCAGCTTGTCGCCTGACTTGACCAGCGTCTGCGTGCAGACCGATGTGTCGAGATTGCCGTCGGAATCATAACCATATTGCAGGTCGAGACCGCCGGCGGCCTGCCGGTTGCCCTGCGGGAAACCGACCGCATATTCCTGCGGCACTTCGACCCAGACCGATTCCGTCTCCGGATCGTCCGGGTTCTCTCGGAAGTAGCGGATGACCTCGCCTTTGCCGGAATCGGCGAATTGGCTGTAATCGTAGCGGTTCTCGACTGGGCCGCGCTGGGCCAGGTACATGAAGCCGCTATTGTCGAAGGCGATGTCGGTGACGGCGTAGTCCTTGTCGGCCTTGACCGTCAGTTCCCAGCGCGGGTCGCCGACAAAACTGCCGTCGCGGGCGATGCCCACCGACCAGATTTCCGACTTTTCGCCGACCGAGTAGTAGAGCCGGCCGCCATGGTAGGAGACGCCCCAGACGCGGCGCTCGTCCTGCGTGTAGCCCCAGCTGTCGGGGTCTTCGCTGTCGAAGGTCGCTCCCTTTATGTCCATCACCGAACCGTCGTCGGCGACTGGAGCAAGCCCATGCGCGGGACGGCCGGCAACGCCGTGATCGAAGCTGTCGATCAGCCTGCCTTCGGCATCGATGCGATGGATCAGGCCGGTATCGAGATCGGACGCGAAGAACTCGCGGTGAGTGGCGTCGAAAGTGAGATTGCCGATGCCGGGACCGCTGTTGGTGTCGATGTCGGCGAATTTGGAGACCTGGCCGGTGATGCCGTCGATCTTCCAGACGGTGCCCGGCCCGCCGCCGTTTTCGGTGCCGAACTGGCCATCCATGAAGATGGCGCCGGCAGCGCCGCGGCGCTGCCGCTCGGGGCGGCCGTCATCGTCGGCGTCCGGGGTGACGATACGGATGCCGTGCAGCGAGGTGGCGCCGGCATAGAGATTGGGAATGCCCGTCGGAACGCCGTCGCGCACGCCGTCATCGTAGGTGACGCCGAACACCTGGCCGACCTGCTCCGCCGTCACCTCGAAGGGCGGTGGCGTGTTGACGAGCTGGCCGGTGGCTGGTCCGCCCAGTTGCGAGACGTCGAAGACGCGCAAGGTGGCGCGCGTGGTGTCGATGAAGGTTTCGTCGACCGGATCGACGCCGGGCGGCAGTCCCTCTTTTTCGGAATCAGGGGGGTCGAAATTGGGAATGATGGTGCCGGAAAATCCGGTCACCGCCATCGAACCGGGATAAATGATCCGGGTTTCCTGCGCCTGCGCGGCGCCCAGCCACAGGCCGAGTGCCAGCAACCCGCCTGGATGCGCAGCGCGGCGCAAGCCGCCAGCAAGAGACGACACGAACGAGCCGCGGATGCGAGACATGACACTACCCCCCGTAGTCGACGGGAGAACGTCGGGTCTGGCCGCGCAAATCAGGGCAAGGCGCGGCGGTCCGGCTCGTTCTTCCCTGATCGAATTGTCTGCTTTCCTCAAGATGACGATACGCCTGCTCTTACGCAGGGTCAACGGAATCAACAGAAAGCCCAGCGCATCGACCTCGTCCCGAAGGCGGTGGTCGCGCCGAGCTCCTGTTGTTCCCGGAGACCTGGGAGTCTCTGGGTTATTGGTCATGGGGGCTTCCTTTCCGGGCCGCACCATGCGGCACCTGGAGATCAGTCGCAGGCGGAGGTGGAAAGGTTCATGGAAGCCTTGCGCAGAATGCTTGCGCGCGATGCCGCCTGTTCTTATATACGCGCCAAGCCGTTCGGCGCCGGAATGCCGGTTGCCGGAACGGGATTTCTTGTGAACAGGGGCTTTCGTCGGAACGCCTGTACGGGTCCTGATAGCCTGCTTAGCGGAGAGACTAGAAAAATGGCAAAAGTAATCGGTATCGATCTCGGCACCACCAACTCGTGTATCGCCATCATGGATGGCAAGGAGCCCAAGGTGATCGAGAATGCGGAAGGCGCGCGCACGACGCCTTCCATCGTCGCCATTTCGGGCGACGACGAACGTCTGGTCGGCCAGCCGGCCAAGCGCCAGGCGGTCACCAATCCTGAAAACACCATCTTCGCGGTCAAGCGCCTGATCGGCCGCCGCTATGACGATCCGGTGACGGAGAAGGACAAGAAGCTTGTCCCCTACAAGATCGTTAAGGGCGACAATGGCGATGCCTGGGTCGAAGCCGGCGGCAGGAAGCAGTCGCCCTCGCAGATCTCGGCCATGATCCTGCAGAAGATGAAGGAGACGGCGGAAGCCTATCTCGGCGAGAAGGTCGAGAAGGCGGTCATCACCGTTCCAGCCTATTTCAACGACGCCCAGCGCCAGGCGACCAAGGACGCCGGCAAGATCGCCGGCCTTGAAGTGCTGCGCATCATCAACGAGCCGACCGCGGCAGCGCTTGCCTATGGCCTCGACAAGAAGGAAGGCAAGACCATTGCCGTCTATGACCTTGGCGGCGGCACGTTCGACATTTCGGTGCTCGAAATCGGCGACGGCGTGTTCGAGGTCAAGTCGACCAATGGCGACACCTTCCTCGGCGGCGAGGATTTCGACATGCGCCTGGTCGAATATCTGGCGGCCGAGTTCAAGAAGGAACAGGGCATCGACCTGAAGAACGACAAGCTTGCCCTGCAGCGCCTCAAGGAGGCGGCTGAAAAGGCCAAGATCGAGCTGTCGTCGACCACCCAGACCGAAATCAACCTGCCCTTCATCACCGCCGACGCGACCGGGCCGAAGCACCTGACGCTGAAGCTGACGCGCGCCAAGTTCGAGCAGCTGGTCGACGACTTGGTCCAGCGCACGATTGCCCCTTGCAAGGCGGCTCTCAAGGATGCCGGCCTGAAGGCCGGCGAGATCGACGAAGTCGTCCTGGTCGGCGGCATGACCCGCATGCCCAAGATCCAGGAGATCGTGAAGCAGTTCTTCGGCAAGGAGCCGCACAAGGGCGTCAATCCGGATGAAGTCGTCGCTCTCGGCGCCGCCATCCAGGCCGGCGTGCTGCAGGGCGACGTCAAGGACGTGCTGTTGCTCGACGTGACGCCGCTGTCGCTCGGCATCGAGACGCTGGGTGGCGTGTTCACCCGCCTGATCGAACGCAACACGACGATCCCGACCAAGAAGAGCCAGGTGTTCTCGACGGCCGAGGACTCACAGTCGGCCGTGACCATCCGGGTCTTCCAGGGTGAGCGTGAAATGGCCGCCGACAACAAGGCGCTCGGCCAGTTCGACCTGGTCGGCATCCCGCCGGCGCCGCGCGGCGTGCCGCAGATCGAGGTCACCTTCGACATCGACGCCAACGGCATCGTCAACGTTTCGGCCAAGGACAAGGGTACCGGCAAGGAGCACCAGATCCGCATCCAGGCATCGGGCGGTCTTTCGGACGCCGACATCGAGAAGATGGTCAAGGACGCCGAGGCCAACGCCGAGACCGACAAAAAGCGGCGTGCGCTGGTCGAGGCCCGCAACCAGGCCGAAGCGCTGCTGCATTCCTCGGAGAAGTCGCTGAAGGAATATGGCGACAAGGTTTCGGAAGGCGAGCGCACGGCGATCTCCGACGCGATCGCGGCGCTGAAGACCGCGACCGAAGGCGACGACCCGGCCGACATCGAAGCCAAGAGCCAGGCGCTTGCCGAGGCTTCGATGAAGCTTGGCCAGGCCATGTACGAGGCTTCGCAGAAGGAAGCGGCGGAAGCCGACGCCAAGGCGGATGCCGCCAAGGACAGTGACGTTGTCGACGCCGATTTCGAGGAAATCGACGAGGACGATGACAAGAAGAAGTCGGCCTGAACCGTTTGACGGCAAGATAAAGCGAAAAGCCCGGCGAAGGCCGGGCTTTTTTGCAACCCCTTGCAGAAAAACAGCGGGCCTTGCTGAAAAAATGCAGGCAAAGCCGCGTCGACACTGGCATCCCCCTTCCATCGCACCTAAATCGAAGCGTCAGTGCCGGCAAGAGACGCAACAATGCTTCAAGACGTTGAGCATCCGGACAGCGGGAAAAAATGAAAGCTGATTTCTACGAGACGCTGGGCGTCCAAAAAGGCGCCGACGAGAAGGAGCTCAAGAGCGCTTTCCGCAAGCTTGCCATGCAGTTCCATCCCGACCGCAACCCCGGCGATCATTCCTGCGAGCACAAGTTCAAGGAAATCAACGAAGCCTACGAGACGTTGAAAGACCCGCAGAAGCGCGCGGCCTATGACCGCTTCGGCCACGCCGCTTTCGAACAGGGCGGCATGAATGGCGGCGCGCAAGGTTTTGGCGCCGGCGGTTTCGCCGATATCTTCGAGGACATTTTCGGCGACATGATGGGCGGGCGCCAGCGCCGTTCGTCGGGCGGCCGCGAACGCGGCGCCGACCTGCGCTACAACATGGAAATCACCCTGGAAGAGGCTTTTGCCGGCAAGACCGCGCAAATCCGCGTGCCGGCGTCGATATCGTGCTCTGAATGTTCGGGCAGCGGCGCCAAGCCCGGCACCCAGCCCGTCACCTGCTCGATGTGCAACGGCCACGGCAAGGTGCGCGCCACGCAAGGCTTCTTCTCGATCGAACGGACCTGCCCGCAATGCCAGGGGCGCGGCCAGACGATCAAGGATCCGTGCCCGAAATGCGCCGGCCAGGGCCGCGTCACCGAGGAGCGTTCGCTGTCGGTCAACATCCCGGCCGGCATCGAGGACGGCACCCGCATCCGCCTTGCCAATGAGGGCGAAGCCGGCCTGCGCGGCGGGCCCTCGGGCGACCTCTATATTTTCCTGGCGGTCAAACCGCACGAGTTCTTCCAACGCGACGGCGCCGATCTGTATTGCAAGGTGCCGATCTCGATGACCACGGCCGCCCTTGGCGGCTCCTTCGAGGTGACGACGCTGGACGGCACGCAGACCAAGGTCAAGGTGACCGAGGGCACCCAGAACGGGCGCCAGTTCCGCCTCAAGGGCAAGGGCATGCCTGTGCTGCGCCAGCCCAATATCGGCGACCTCTATATCCAGACCGCAGTCGAGACGCCGCAGAACCTGACCCGCCGGCAGCGCGAACTGCTGGAGGAGTTCGAACAGCTCTCCTCGCAGGACAATTCGCCTCAATCGAGCGGCTTTTTCGCCCGCATGAAGGATTTTTTCGAGTCCTTCGGCGAACGTTGATGCACTTTGGCCAGCCTAAGCCGATTGCAACGCGTAAATCCTTGAATCGCGTCACCCCTTGAGACGCGACGAAAATTATCTTATCCACGACATGCGTCCGGCCGCGCCTTGCCTAGCACCGCTCAGGTGCTAAGTAACTTTGCGGGGAGCGCTGAGGAGAGCTTGCATGACACGTGGCCCTGGACTGCGGAAGGCGCTTGTCGAAAAGTTCGACGACGAACTCAAATTCTTCAAGGGCTGGATCGACAAGCCGAAGACGGTTGGCTCGATCGTGCCGACCAGTTCAATCACCGCGCGCAAGATGGCCTCGATCGTCGATCCTAAATCCGGCCTGCCGGTGCTCGAGGTCGGTCCCGGTACCGGCGTCATCACCCGCGCCATCCTCGCCCAGGGCGTACGGCCCGAAAACCTCTACGCCGTCGAATATTCCACGGATTTCGTGCGCCATTTGCGACGACTCTATCCCGGCGTCAACGTCATCGAGGGCGACGCCTTCAACCTCAACGCCACGCTTGGCGACAAGAGCGGGATGATCTTCGATTCCGTCGTTTCCGGCGTGCCGCTGCTCAACTTCCCGGTCGCCCAGCGCATTGCCTATATCGAGAGCCTGCTCGACCGCATCCCGGCCGGACGGCCGATCGTGCAGCTGACCTATGGCCCGATGTCGCCGATCCCACCCGGCCGTGGCAATTATACGGTCAAGCATTTCGATTTCATCCTCCGCAACATCCCGCCGACGCAGCTGTGGATCTATCGGCGCGAGGCGCATTAGTTTCTCAGCGCAGAACCGCTCAGCGCCTCGCCAGTGGTCGCCGCATACCTTGGCATTTGGCGTAAACATCCATCGCTTCGTCATCCACGGGCGGAGCAAGGAGCGCAGCGACGCGGCGCAGACCCGAGGATCCATGCCGCGACTTCCGAGTGCGCGCCACGGTGCAGAATTCTGTTCCGCTACACTCTACGGTCAAGGTCACGGAATGGATCCCAGGGTCTCCGCGACGGAGCTTCGCTCCTGCTTCGCCCGGGGATGACGAAGTTGGCGTTGATTTGCTCGGTCCTTGGCTGTACCTGTCCGGGAACAAGGGTGGCCAATGGCAGTGATCCCGAAAATCCTCGTCTTCGCCGGCTCGGTGCGCGGCGGCGCCTATAGCGGCAGGACTGCCGACGTGGCGCAGAAGGAACTTGCCATGCAAGGCGCCGAGGTGACCCGTATCTCGCTTGCCGACTACTCCCTGCCGATCATGGACGAGGACCTGGAAAAGGAAAAAGGCGTTCCAGAAAACGCCCAGAAACTCGGGCGTCTGGTGATCGCCCATGACGGGCTGCTGATCGCCACGCCCGAATATAACGGCTCCATTCCGCCGCTGCTCAAGAACACGATCGACTGGGTGAGCCGGGTGCGCAGGGATGGCGGCCGGCCGGTCAGGCCGCTGGCCGGCAAGGTCGCCGGCCTCTGCTCGTCCTCCAGCGGCCACTTTGCCGGCATCCGCTGCATCAACCATCTGCGCGCCGTTCTGGTGCGTTGCCAGATGGAGGTGGTGACGCCGGAATGCTCGGTGCCCGAGGGCGGCGACGCCTTCGACGAAGACGGCAATTTCCGTGACGAAAGACTGCACAAATCGATGGAGCATCTATGCCGCACGCTGATCGAAACCTCGCGCATGCTGTCCACCCGGATCGAGGCGTGATCGCCGACACGATGCGAACCATGCAGGCCCAATCCATGCAGGAAAGACTGATCGTCGGCCTCGACGTGCCGACCGTGAGGGATGCCGAGGAGGCGGTACGCGAGCTCGACGGCATCGTCTCCTTCTACAAGATCGGCTACCAGCTTGCCTTCGCCGGCGGGCTCGACTTCGCCAGAGAACTGGCCAGCGGCGGCACCAAGGTCTTCCTCGATATGAAGCTGCTTGACATCGACCACACGGTGGCCAAGGGCGTCGAGAACATCGCCAAGATGGGCATGACCATGCTGACCATCCACGCCTATCCGAAGGCTATGCAGGCCGCCGTAGAGGCGGCCAGAGGCAGCGAGCTTTGCCTGCTTGCCGTCAGTGTGCTGACGTCGATGGACGAGCAGGACATGATCGACGTCGGCTATGAGTACGACCCGCATACGCTGGTGCTGCGGCGTTCGGAACAGGCGCTGCATGCCGGCATGGGCGGCATCGTCTGCTCGGCCGCGGAGGCCGAGGCGGTGCGCCGGATCGTCGGACCCGACATGGCGGTGGTGACGCCCGGCATCCGGCCGGCGGGCAGCGATCATGGCGACCAGAAGCGCGTGGTGACGCCGGGCCAGGCAATCCGCAACGGCGCCAGCCACCTCGTCGTCGGCCGGCCGATCGTGGCTGCGGCCAACAAACGGGAAGCGGCCGAAGCCATCCTCGACGAGATGCGCTCGGCCTGAGATTTCCAAGAACAAGTTCGGAGACCAAGAAAATGCCCAAGGGATACTGGATCGCCCGTGTCGATGTGCGCGACGCGGAAGGCTACAAGGACTATGTCGCCGCCGCCAAGCCTGCCTTCGAGCGCTTCGGTGCGAAGTTCCTGGCGCGCGGCGGCGAGCATGAAAAGGCCGAAGGCCCCGGCCGCGCACGCAATGTCATCATCGAGTTCGAATCGCTCGCTGCGGCGCATGATTGCTACCACTCGCCGGAATACCAGCGCGCCGTCGCCATCCGCCAGAAGGTCGCCGACGGCGAGATCGTCCTGGTCGAGGGCGCCTGAGGTCCTTGCAAGCATAGTTCCGAAGAAGTCATTCCGGTTTTCGCCGGAGATCACGTTCAAAATCGGATAAAGCCTGGCGGCGTTTGAAGCCCCGCAGGCTCATTTTACATATCTTTGCTCCGCGATTTCACGGTGATCTGCCTGGCGCAGTTGCCGGGTGCGGAGCCGTGCCGACGAGCGGTCATTCAACGCGGGTCGGATGGCCGGTTGACATGCAGGTATTTACCTGCATATTATGCCTTACAACAGAGTGAGGCAGATGGACGCCGACAAGGTTTTCAAAGCGCTGGGCGATCCGACACGCAGAAGGCTGCTTGACCTTCTGTGCGAGCAGAACGGGCAGACGCTCGGTCAGCTTTGCGAAAACCTGGACATGGCCAGGCAATCCGCCACCCAGCACCTCGACCTGCTGGAGGCGGCCAATCTGGTGAGCACAGTCAAGCGCGGCCGCGAAAAGCTGCATTTCATCAATCCCGTGCCGCTGCACGAAGTCTACGAGCGCTGGGTACGGAAATTCGAACGACAGCGGCTCAGCCTGCTGCACGACCTGAAGCAAGAACTCGAAGGAGAAGACCAATGACCACCAAAGAGACCACGAGCTTTGTCTACGTGACCTATATCCGCTCTACGCCGCAGAAGGTGTTCGAGGCCATAATCAAGCCCGATGTCGCAAAGCGCTACTGGGGCCACGAGAACGTCTCGGAATGGACGCCGGGCTCGAAATGGGAGCACATCCGCGCCAATGACGAACGGACCGTCGAACTCGTCGGCAAGGTCGTCGAGATTTCGCCGCCGACCCGGCTCGTCATCACCTGGGCGAACGCTTCGCAGGCCGACGATCCGTCGAAAACCAGCCAGGTGACGTTCGCCATCGAGGAATACGACACCATGGTGCGGCTGACCGTCAGCCATGACGAACTCGAGGCCGGCAGCGGCATGGCGAAGGGCGTCAGCCAGG
The DNA here is from genome assembly GCF_055811155.1 of Mesorhizobium sp. WSM4822. NCBI lineage: Bacteria > Pseudomonadati > Pseudomonadota > Alphaproteobacteria > Hyphomicrobiales > Phyllobacteriaceae > Mesorhizobium > Mesorhizobium sp. WSM4822. The sequence continues at coordinate 208,282 of NZ_JBVVQM010000009.1, forward strand.
GCTGGCCGGCGGTGCTGTCGAGCCTGAAATCCTTCCTCGAAACCGGCAGCGGCATCGACATTTTCGCCAAGCCGAAATCGGCCTGATGCTGCGACCTCAAGCAGAATCAGGCCCGTGGAGAATGACAATGACCAAGCGCTATACCGGCGGCTGCGCATGCGGCGCGATCCGTTACGAAACCAATGACGAGCCGATCTTCCAGAACCACTGCCAGTGCAGCGATTGCCAGAAGCGCTCAGGCACCGGCCACGGATCCTACCTGACCTTCGGCCAACGTGCCGATATGGCCATCACCGGGGAGGTGAGCACCTGGCGCGTGGCGGGCGCCAGCGGCAACGAAAAAATCCACACCTTCTGTCCAACCTGCGGAACGCCGGTCTTTCTGATACCCGTCGCCATGCCCGAGCTGATAGTGGTCCACGCGGCCAGCCTCGACGATCCGGAACAGTTCAGCCCGCAGATGGTGACCTACACGAGCCACGGGCATGCCTGGGACAAGATGGATCCGTCCTTGCAGGCGGTCGAGCGAATGCCTCAGGGGTAAACTCGCTGGAAGTATTGGACCTCCAGGGGTACGCTGTAGGCGCTTACAGAGGGGGCGTCTGCATGGCCGGAAGTAATCGATATTCACCGATCGGCAAGGGCCTTTTCATCGCACAGATGCTTGTTGGCGGTACAGGCGTGGCAGTCGGCCTCTGGACTGGGAAAACCATTTCACTGCAGCATGGCCGGGGGATCTTTCTCGTAGATCGGGCCCAAGACCCGTTCCTTTATTGGTCTGCACTGATCATAACCCTGCTCGTCCTTGTCGCGTGGCCGCTCTGGTATCTCTATAGGGGCCCACCAAAGCGCTAGGCTGCTACCGAGACAGCAGCAATGCGCGCGACTGCGGCCGCACGCTGCCAGGCAAAAAGGGTGCGACAAACCTAACCGTCATGGCGCTGGCCGATCAGCCGGCTCGCCGCTGTCTCGGCCATGGCGTCGGCCAGCTCGAGGCCCCATTGCTGGCGGCAATAGGCGCGAAAATCGAAGCAGGGCAGGCCGGGGCAGACCTCGAACTCGATGAGGTGGACGGTGTCGTCGGCCTCGACCCTGAGATCGATCGAAAACACGTCGCGCAGGCCGAGCCCGCTGATCAGCCGCTCGGCGATCGCGCGAATCCTTGCGTCGGCAGCCGGCTGGCTGTCGGCAACCGCGACGAGTTCCGGTTCGGCATAGTGTCCAGCCGCTTTCGCCGCCTCCCCGGTGTCGCCGTAGAGCGCCAGGCTGTCGGCCATGGTCTGGAAATCGGCGCCTGAATCGACAAAGGCCACGCCAAGCGCTTCGACCCCGGCGCCTGGCACCAGGCCGAGGAAACTGGCGCGCACGTTGCGGCCGGCGACATAGGGCTGGACGACGACATCGTCGCGATAGGCCGAAAAGACGCGCCGGCTAAGCTCCAGCGCATGGCCGAGGTCGGCCACACGCGAGTCCGGCCAGATGCCGATCTTAGCGCCGAGCCGGTTGGGCTTGACGAACCAGCCGGCGGGCGAGGCCGGCGGCTCGACCAGCCATTGGCCGTCGCGCGCGAGCCCGGCCTGCGGCACCGGCAGGCCGAGTGCGCCGAGCACGGCTCCGGAGCGGAACTTGTCCTGACAGAGCGCGAACAGCGCATCATCTGCGCCAACCGTCTTGAAACCGCCCAATCGCGCCAGAGCGGGCGCCGCGCCGCCGCGGAAATAGGCGATGCCGTCGGTCAGCGTCCAGACCAGCGTCGTGCTGGGGTGCTCCTCGGCGAGCACCGTTGCGGCGTCGTCCAGCGCCACTGGCGCAAACGACAGGCCGCGTGCCTGGCAGGCGCGGCCAAGCATGTCGAATTCGGGGGCGACGTCGGTCGACTGCGCCAGATAGGACGCGATTTCGCCGGCACGCTGCGGCGCATGACCGTCGGCGACCAGACGGTCGAAACAAGCCTTCTCCGGCTCATGGACGAGGATCAGTCTTGGCTTGCGGCTCGACATGAGATGAACGATTCCGGCAGTAGGATTGCCTACCATCGCATGGTCAAGGCGTCTGGCTCTCGCGAAACCGACACGGCGCGGGCGGTTGCGTGACAACGCACCGTCCGACCGCAGAATCCAGTTCGCTCAGGCGATCAGCACGCGCGGCTCGAAGCGGCCGTTGACGGGAATATCGAGCAGAAAGGTCATGCCGCCCTGCAGATCCAGCAGACGCTGCTTCTCATCCTTGCCCGACCAGGCGGAGGTGACCGCCAGCCGATCGGCCTTGGCGCCGACAAAGGCCGGGCAGGATGGCTGCGTCACCGGCATGGCGACCGTGCGGACGAGCTTGCCGTCGGGCCCATAGGCTTCGATGACGCTGCCGCCCCAGACGGCGTTCCACAGGATGCCGTCGCGGTCGAGCACGGATCCGTCGATATAGCCCTTGGCCGAGCGGTGATCGACGAACAGCTTCGGCTCACCGGCAGGCAGGCCGGTCGCCGGGTCGCAGGCGACCCGCATCAGCAGCCCGGTCGAGGTGTCGGTGTAGTAGGCGATTGCGCCATCCTCGGTAAAACAGATCGAATTGGAGACGGTGATGTCCGAAAACAGGCGGCGCAGTTCGCCTCTGAAAAACCAGTAGATCGAACCCGCACCCTTTTCCTCGCCCTTGCCCATGGTACCCATCCACAAGGCGCCGCAGGGGTGGACCCGGGAATCGTTGGAGCGCGTGACCGGATTGTCGGCCTCGACAGGCGTGTGCAGCGTCAATTTGCCGGTCGCGACATCACGGACATAAAGGCCGGTTTCGGCGGCGATAAGCTGGCGCTTGTCGTCGATGATTGCGATGGCGCTCGCCATTTGGCCGAGCTCATGGACGGTGGCCGCGCCGCCGGACAGCTGCTTTTGCAGAAGCTGACCGTTGACGATGTCGAACCAGTAGAGCGTATCGGTGGCGGGATCGTAGCTCGGCCCCTCGCCGAGTTGGCAGACGTGATCGGAAAAAACCGAAACGATGGCTTCGCTCATCATGCTTCTCCGAACACCGCATCCCAGGCCACGACGGCAGCATGTGCACGCGCCGCCACCTCGTCGACGCTCATGCCCGGCTTGAACAGGCTGGAGCCCAGACCAAAGGCGGTCACGCCGGCCGCCTTGTAGCCGGCAAAATCTTTTTCGGAGACGCCGCCGACGGCGCCGACCAATGTCTGCGCCGGCAACACGGCGCGCATCGCGGAAATGCCGCCGGCACCCAGCACGCTCGCCGGGAAGAATTTCAGCGCCGAGGCGCCGAGCTTGATCGCCTGGAAGGCTTCGGTCGGCGTGAACACGCCGGGCATCGTCACCATGCCGTAGTGCATGGCGCGCGCCATCACCTCGGCATCGATGTTGGGACTGACCAGCAGCCGCCCTCCGGCCTGGTGCAAGCCATCGACATCGGCCGGCGTCAGCACCGTGCCGGCACCGACCAGCGCCGTTTTCGGCAGCACTTGGACGATGCGGGCGATCGACGAGAACGGTTGCGGTGAGTTCAGCGGCACTTCGATCGCCTCGATGCCGGCGTCGAACAGTGCCTTGCCCATGGCCATCGCCTCGGTGGGCTTGAGCCCGCGAAGGATGGCAACCAGGCCGCGCTTGAGTTTTGGAAACGGTGCGGTCTGGCTCATCGAGCTGCTCCAATTCTTGCGATCATGCCGTTCTCGCGCGCCGCCTCGACGAGACCTGCACGCACCGCCTCGTCCGCGTCGACGGCCCGGACCTCAAGTCCGGCAAGGCCGAGCGCCTCGCTGTACAGCGTTCCCAGCGCACCGGAGGCGACCAGCACCACGGGTTCCGCACCGGCGCCGTGCCGACGGCTGGCGGAGGCGATCTCGCCGCCGATCAGAAGGCCGGACAGGCAGGCTGCGGCATCGTCGGCTTTCAAATCCTGCAGCAGGCCGGCGGCGCGGATGGAAAACAGCCGCGAGGTGACATCGCCGCCATCGCTCAATGCGGTTTCGCACCAGCGGCGGAAGAACGGATTGTCCGATGTGACGGGCTTTGGATGTTCGCCGAGCGAATGGCGCAGGATCGAATGCGCGGCAAGCACCGAAAACAGCTCGCCGGTCGGCCAGGTGCCGAAGCCGGTGACAGTACCGTCCTCGACCAGCACCCATTTCGAATGGGTGCCGGGCATACAGACCAGCTGGCGTCCCTTGGCCGGCAAGCCAGCGCCGGCAAGCTGGGTTTCCTCGCCGCGCATGACGTCGGGCGCGTCAGTCAGTCGCTGGGCAAGGCCCGGAACGATGCGGATGTCGCGGCTCTGGCCGGGCACGCTGGCGGCACCCGCAAGGATGGCGCTAAGCGGCGCCGGCACGGTGACATAGGGTGCTTCCAGCCAGCCCTGGCGGGATCCGGCCATGCCGCAGATGATGACGGGCAGCGCCGCTGGTGCTCCCATCGCCGCCAGATGCCCTTCGAGGATGGTCGAAAAGCCCTTCTGCTGCGCCGTGATCAGGCCATCGTCGCCACGGCGTTCGGCAAGCACCTTGCCTTGCCCGTCTATCAGCCAGACCCGCATGCGGGTCGTGCCCCAGTCGACGGCGGCGACCGCCGGTGCATTGCCGGCTGGGCTCACAGGAAACCTCCATCGACGACCAGCATCTGCGCTGTCAGCATGCGCGAGGCGTCCGAGGCCAGGAACAGCACGGTGCCGACGATGTCGTCGGGCTGCATCACCTGCTTGATGCACTGCTTGGCGACATGGGCGGCAAGCCCCTGTTCGGTCACCCAGAGCTCCCTCTGCCGCTCGGTGATCACCCAGCCAGGCGCAATGGCGTTGACGCGGATGCCGTCGACACCGAGCTTGCCGGCCAATCCCTTGGTCAGACCGAGGATACCGGCCTTGGCGGCCGTGTAGGACGGCATGTCGGGGTGGTTGATCAGATAGGATGTCGAGGTGAAGTTGATGATCGAGCCGCCGCCCGCCCGCTTCATGCCCGGCGCCACCGCTTGCGCGGTGAAGAAATGCGGCCGCAGATTAATGGCCTGGTTGTTGTCCCAGAACTCGACCGTCACGTCCTCGACGGCGTGGCGTTCATCCCAGGCCGCATTGTTGACCAGCACGGTGACATCGCCATGCGCCTCGGCGGCCTTCGCGGCGGACGCCCGCAGGGCCTCGACGTCGCGTAGGTCGGTCTTGAGATAGAGCGGCCGCTTGCCGAACGCTTTCTCGATGCGGTCGGCAAGAGCCGTGCTTGGGCCGTCGGCGATGTCGATGAAGGCGACATTGGCGCCCTGGCGCACAAAGCCCTCGGTCAGTGCAGCACCTATTCCGGAGCCGCCGCCGGTGATCAGCACCGAGGCTCCTTCGAGGTCGGCAAAATGCGCCGATGGCATCATCGTTCCTGTCTCCCAGCGCATGACCCAGAAAATCGGATCGATTTTCGGAAAGGGATCATGCGCAAAATGTAAATTGCTACAGCGTCCTTTGCGCGTCCAAAAGGACGCGCGGCGCTGTAGCGTGATCGGCGCGCATCCTAGCCACGCAAGGCGCGCGGGCAAGGGCGAACCGCCGGATTTCTGGGCTTATGTCAGACAAAACGACAATGCGCCGCACCGGATGCGCAAAGCGGCACCGTCGGGATTATGGGCTACGGGGGATCGCCGGTCAGATCGCCTTGGCGCGCAGGGCGCCGCGGAAGGAATCGCGGAGATAGCCGAGCGTGGCGTCGGCGTCGACCGGCTTGCCGAACAGATAGCCTTGCCCGCCGGCACAGCCGAACTGGACCAGGCGATCGGCCTGCGCTTCCTGCTCGATGCCTTCGGCGACGACGTCCATGCCGAGCCCCTCGCACATTGCGAGAATGGCGCGGATGATGTGTTCCGAGGGACGGTCGTCGAGAATGGAGGAGACGAAGGCGCGATCGATCTTGAGCTTGTCGAAATGGAATTCGCGCAGACGGCCGAGCGAGGACTGGCCGGTGCCGAAATCGTCGAGCGAGACGCGGATGCCGACGCGGCGCAGATCCTCGACGATCTGCGCGGCAGAGGCTGGGTCGTTCATCAGGCCGGTCTCGGTGATCTCGATCTCCAGCCGCCGCGGATCGAACCCGGTGCGATCGAGGATCGCCAGTATGTGCAGGCCGGTGTTCTGGTCGACGAGCTGCGATGGCGACAGGTTGAAGGACAGGAACAGGTCCTTCGGCCAGCTTCTGGCGGCCTCGGTCGCCTTGCGCAGCACCAGCTGCGACAACGGGCCGATGATGCCACGCTCCTCGGCGATGGGAATGAAGACAGTCGGCGGCACCGAGCCCAGGTCGCGATCTGTCCAGCGCGCCAGCGTCTCGAAGCCGATGGTGCGGCGCGTGGCGAGATCGACGATGGGCTGGAAATGCGGCTCCACCTCGCCGGCCGAGACAGCCCGGCGCAGCGCCTGTTCGATGCGGGTGACGCGCTTGGCCGCCTCTTCCATCTCACGGGTGTAGACGACGACGCGGCCACGGCCGGAACGCTTGGCGTGATAGAGCGCCGTCTCGGCCTTGTTGATGAGGATTTCCGTGGTCTCGTCGCCCGAATAGAACAGCGAGCAGCCGACCGAGGCCGAAAGCCTGGCGGTGCGTTCGCCGACATCATAGGGCGCCGACAGGATCTCGATCAGCATGCGCGACTTTTCGGCCGCCGCCTCCTCGCTGAACACCAGGGGATAGAGAAAAGCGAATTCGTCGGCGCCGATGCGACAGACCGTGGAATGGCCGTCCATCGAGGCGCGCAGCCGCATCGCCACCTGGATCAGGATGTCGTCTCCGGCCTTGTGGCCGAACAGATCGTTGATCGGCTTGAAGCCGTCGAGGTCGAGAATGCCGACGGTAAAGGGCGCGGGATCGTCGGCACGGTCGGCGATCAGGCGATCGACCTTGTCGAAGAAGCGGCGATGGTTGCCAAGCCCGGTCAACGGATCTGTGAATGCCAGATCCGTGCTCTCCCTGTTTGCCTGACCGGTGCCAAACGAAGTTTGCATCGGTGTCCCTGTTTTGTGACGTCGGAATTTATTTTCAGACTGGCAGCAAACCCTTTAGGAAACGTATCGCGAAATCGATTTTCCAGGGGCAACCGCGACTGTTTCGAAGGATCGATGAAAGCAGCGCATTCGGGTGTCGGATGCCGATCCCAGGAATGTCGCGATTGGCAGACGGGCAGTGAGCCTGTACAGGCAAGACAGTCGTCCATCCTAGCCGCCGGAGACCCGCCATGAAGCTGAAAATCGCCGTCCAGATGGACCACATCTCCACCGTGTCGATCGCCGGCGACACCTCGTTCGCGCTGTCGCTGGAAGCGCAGCGGCGCGGCCATGAGCTGTTCCACTACACGCCGGATCGGCTCTCGTTGCGCGACGGCAAGGTGTTTGCCCGCATCGAGGAAATGCAGGTGCGCGACGAGAAGGGCAGCCACTATTCGCTGGGCGAGAAGGTGCGTACCGACCTGTCGGAGATGGATGTGGTCCTGCTGCGCCAGGATCCGCCCTTCGACATGAACTACATCACCACCACGCACATCCTGGAGCGCATCCATCCGAAAACGCTCGTGGTCAACGACCCGGCCTGGGTGCGCAACAGCCCGGAAAAGATCTTCGTCACCGAATTTGCCGACCTGATGCCGGACACGCTGATCACCAAGGATCCGCTCGAAGTTGCCGCCTTCCGCAAGGAGTTCGGCGACATCATCGTCAAGCCGCTCTACGGCAATGGCGGCGCCGGCATCTTCCATCTGCTCGAGGGCGACCGCAACCTTGCCTCGCTGCTGGAAATGTTCGGCCAGATGTTCCGCGAACCCTATATCGTGCAGCGCTATCTCAAGGACGTGCGCAAGGGCGACAAGCGCATCATCCTGATCGACGGCGAGCCGGTCGGCGCCATCAACCGGGTGCCGGCCGAACATGATTCCCGCTCCAACATGCATGTTGGCGGCCGCGCCGAAAAGACCGAACTGACGGAGCGCGAGCGCGAAATCTGCGCCCGCATCGGCCCATCGCTGAAGGAGCGCGGCTTCATCCTGGTCGGCATCGACGTGATCGGCGACTATATGACCGAGATCAACGTGACCTCGCCGACCGGCGTGCGCGAAGTCAAACGCTTCGGCGGCGCCGACATTGCAAGCCTGTTCTGGGACGCGGTCGAGGGAAAGCGCGCGTAAGCCGTTTTCATTTTGTCTTAACCATGTTCCGTTTTTGCAACCACGCTCGCTTCCACTGCAACCCCAGCGGTCATGCGTTCCCGTAATGTTCTTGATTTGACCGTTGAAGTGTGATTGTCTGCCCGAGGGGCCGTTCCTGGCCTGAACGCAGGGCTGGGGCCAGCCTGAATTGGGGTTGCACGATGGTGGCGCGGGTTCGCACGGTGGCTTTCCAGGGCATCGAGGCCGTGCCGGTCGACGTGCAGGTGATGATCGCGCCCGGCAAGGTCAACATGCACATCGTCGGCCTCGGCGACAAGGCGGTGGCCGAAAGCCGCGAGCGGGTGCAGGCCGCACTGCATGCTTCCGGCCTGTCGATGCCGTCGAAGAAGGTGACTGTCAATCTGGCGCCGGCCGACCTGCCGAAGGAAGGCAGTCATTACGACCTGCCGATCGCGCTTGGCCTGATGGCTGCCCTTGGCGCCATTCCGGGCGACATGCTGGCCGGCTATGTCGTGCTTGGAGAATTGTCGCTCGACGGCACGATTGCCGCGGTCGCCGGCGCCTTGCCGGCGGCTATCGCCGCCAATGCGGAAGGCAAGGGCCTGATCTGTCCGTTCGCCTGCGGACCGGAGGCGGCCTGGGCTGGAAAGGATTTCGACATTCTGGCGCCGCGCAGCCTGATCGCCATCGCCAACCATTTCCGCGGCACGCAGGTGCTGTCGCGCCCCGAGGCCGGCATCCATGCCGCCGCTCTGGATTTGCCTGACCTCGCCGACATCAAGGGCCAGGAGACCGCCAAGCGGGCGCTGGAAGTGGCCGCCGCCGGTGGGCATAATCTGCTCATGATCGGACCCCCGGGATCCGGCAAATCGATGCTGGCGCAGCGGCTGCCGTCGATCCTGCCGCCGCTGGCGCCGAAGGAGCTTCTGGAAGTCTCGATGATCGCCTCGGTGGCGGGAGAGCTCGGCGAAGGCAAATTGACCGACCGGCGGCCGTTCCGCGCACCGCACCACTCGGCCTCGATGGCGGCGATGGTCGGCGGCGGCATCCGCGCGCGGCCGGGCGAGGTGTCGCTGGCCCATCACGGCGTGCTGTTCCTCGACGAGTTTCCCGAGTTCACGCCGCAGACGCTCGATGCGCTACGCCAGCCGCTGGAAACCGGCGACTGCATGATCGCGCGCGCCAACCATCGCGTCACCTATCCGGCGCGCATCCAGCTGGTCGCGGCGATGAACCCATGCCGATGCGGCATGGCCGGCGAGCCGGGCTATCGCTGCCTGCGCGGCGAGCGCTGCCGCACCGACTACCAGGCGCGCATTTCGGGCCCGCTACTCGACCGCATCGATCTCAGGATCGAGGTGCCGGCGGTGTCGGCCAGCGACTTGATCCGGCCCGACCGGGCGGAGAAAAGTGCCGATGTGGCGCTGCGTGTGGCACGCGCCCGCACCATCCAGCGCGAGCGGTTCGAACGGCTCGGCGCTACCCGAGCCACCACCAACGCGCATTGCGCACCCTCGGTGATCGAGGAGATCGCCATGCCGGACGCCGCCGGCCTGTCGCTGCTCAAGGACGCCAGCGAAAAGCTCGCCTTTTCGGCGCGGGCCTATCATCGCGTGCTGAAGGTGGCGCGAACGCTCGCTGATCTCGACGCAAGCGAAACCGTCGGCCGAATCCATCTGGCCGAAGCGATCTCCTACCGCATGAGCTCGGAGCGGATGGCGCAGGCGGCGTAGGTCCGCCGACAAGCCGGCCTCGCCACATTGCATTCCGCGATCACGCCATAACCCGGCCTCCGCGAATCGATCATCTCCACGGTGGCGGACCTGATTGTCCGCTTGGCCGGCGTCCTCACCACCCAACGGCCCCCACCGACCGGACGCCGGCCATTTTCTTCCTCTTCCAGAAAGCGTGGATGTCATCGGCGTCGGACCAAGGTCTTGGCCTCCGCATTGACATTCCTTATTTAGACAATGCGAATATGGTGTGGCCGGGGAGCCCGCTATGTTCATTGACTACTACGAAGTTTTGGAAGTCAGCCCGAACGCCAATTCGGAAACGCTGGAGCGCATATTTCGCTATTTTGCGATGCGCTATCATCCAGACAATCGCGAAACCGGCGATGAAGCCCGTTTCAGTGAAATCGTGGAAGCCCACAATACGCTCAAGGATCCGGTCAAACGCGCACAATACGACATCGCGTACAGGGACCATGCCGGCCTTCGCCGTCAATTGACCGAGGAAGCCAGCAACACCAAAGGCATCGAGCGTGACGTCGTGATCCAGGCCAGGCTGCTGTCGCTGCTTTACGCGAAGCGCCGGCACGACGTCGGCAATCCCGGGATCGGAGATGTGGAGCTCGAACGCCTGTCAGACTGTCCGCGAGAGCATCTCGAGTTTCATCTCTGGTATCTGAAAGCGAAGGGCTGGATAGCAAGAGTGGAAAACGGGACGATCGCGATTACGGTGGAAGGCGTCGATCGGGTCAACTCCGAACACCGTCGCGATCCCACCATCCGGCTCCTGGACCATACAGCTCCCTGACGCCTCACCCCGGAGAAAGCAGGCCGAAAACCCGCCGCCCATACACGACACTGGCCTCTTCAGCTCTGCTGCGCCTTCAGTTCCAGCCGCCGCGCGTGCAGCACCGGCTCGGTGTAGCCATTGGGCTGGACGCGGCCCTTGAAGACCAGGTCACAAGCGGCCTGGAAGGCTATCGACTTGTCAAAGTCGGCCGCCATCGGCTGGTAGAGTGGGTCTCCCGCGTTCTGGCGGTCGACGATGTCAGCCATGCGCTTCATCGTCGCCATCACCTGGTCCTCGCTGCACACGCCGTGGTGCAGCCAGTTGGCGATGTGCTGTGAGGAAATACGCAGCGTGGCGCGGTCTTCCATCAGGCCGACATCGTTGATGTCAGGCACTTTCGAGCAGCCGACGCCCTGGTCGATCCAGCGCACGACATAGCCAAGAATGCCCTGCGCGTTGTTGTCGAGTTCCTTCTGGATGTCCTCGGGCGACCAGTTCGGCCGCACGGCGACAGGCACCGACAGGATGTCGTCGAGCTTCGCCTTCGGCCGGTTCTTCAGTGCCGCCTGCACGGCGTGGACGTCGACCTTGTGATAGTGCGTGGCATGCAGCGTCGCCGCCGTCGGCGACGGCACCCAGGCGGTGTTGGCGCCGGCCCTGGGGTGGGCGATCTTCTGTTCCAGCATCGCCGCCATCAAATCCGGCATCGCCCACATGCCCTTGCCGATCTGGGCGTGGCCGGCCAAACCGCATTCCAGCCCGATATCGACATTCCACGCCTCGTAGGCGGAAATCCAGGCGGCCTGCTTCATGTCGCCCTTGCGGATCATCGGGCCGGCTTCCATCGAGGTGTGGATCTCGTCGCCGGTGCGGTCGAGGAAGCCGGTGTTGATGAACACGACGCGCTCTTTTGCGGCGCGGATCGCCTCCTTGAGGTTGACGGTGGTGCGCCGCTCCTCATCCATAATGCCCATCTTGATGGTATTCTCAGTCATGCCGAGCAGGGCCTCGACGCGGTCGAAGATCTCGACGGCGAAAGCGACTTCGTCGGGCCCATGCATCTTGGGTTTCACGACATACATCGAACCGGCGCGGGAATTGGCGCGGCGGCCGTTCGGCCCGACATCGTGCAGCGCGATCAACGCAGTCAGCACCGCATCGAGGATGCCTTCAGGGACCTCGTTACCGTCGCGATCCAGTATCGCCGGGTTGGTCATGAGGTGGCCGACATTCCTGACCAGCATCAGCGAGCGGCCGGGCACGGTCAGCGTGCCACCGGCGGGCGCGCTGTAGGAGCGGTCGGGATTGAGCTTGCGGACAAAGCTCTTGCCGCCCTTGGTGATCTCTTCCGCCAAATCGCCCTTCATCAGGCCGAGCCAGTTGCGGTAGACAACGACCTTGTCCTCAGCATCCACCGCCGCGACCGAATCCTCGCAGTCCTGGATGGTGGTCAGCGCCGATTCCAGGATGACATCGGCGATGCCAGCCGGATCGGTGCGGCCGATCTGGTTGTTGCGGTCGATCGCGATCTCGATGTGCAGGCCGTTGCGCACCAGCAGCACCGCATCGGGATTGGCCGCGTCGCCACGGTAGCCGACGAATTGCTTCGGGTTGGCCAGCGTGGTCGAGCCGGCCCCGGCGCTCAGCCGCAAGGCACCTTGCGCCAGCGACAGCCCGTTGACCCCGGCCCATTTGCCCGAGGTGAGCGGGGCAGCCTCGTCGAGAAAGGCCTTCGTCCAGGCGACGACCTTGGTGCCGCGCGCCGGATTGAAGGCTTTGCCCTTTTCGGCGCCATCCGTTTCGGGGATGGCATCGGTGCCGTAGAGCGCATCGTAGAGCGACCCCCAGCGCGCATTGGCGGCGTTGAGCGCATAGCGCGCATTCATCACCGGCACGACCAGCTGCGGTCCGGCAACATCAGCAATTTCGGGGTCGACATTGTCGGTCGATACGCTGAAGGCCGGGCCTTCGGGAACGAGATAGCCGATTTCTTTCAGGAAGCCCTTGTAGGCCTCCATGTCGACCGGCGCGCCATGCTCGCGATACCAGCCGTCTATCTGTTCCTGGATGGCGTCACGCTTTGCCAGCAGCGCCCGGTTCTTCGGCGCCAAATCATGGATGATGGCCGAAAAACCGTTCCAGAAGGCGTCCGCTTCGACGCCCGTGCCCGGCAGCGCTTCCCTGGCCACGAACTCATGCAGCTCGCGGGCAATCCGCAATCCGGCGATCTCGATGCGGTCGGTCATCAGGCTACTCCAGATGAAAGGCTTTGCGGGCCTTTGGCATGTCAGGTTTGCCGGGTCAATTCAGCTTAGGGTGAAGGTGGGCGTATTTCGCCGCCCCGCTCAAACCGCAATCCTTGGCCTTCCCGAGGCCACGGCCACGACATGCGCCTCGATGAACATGCGCTGGGCTTCGACGGTCGAGACGCGGAATTCGGTCGAAACGTCGATCTCGGCGCTGTCGGTGCCGGCCTCCATAGCGCGCTCCGCGACGATGGCGCGGACATCGGCCTCGGCCGCCGCGATAGCCGTCGCCTCGTCGAGGAAATCGCGCACGGTCTCGCCCGAGGCGAGACGAAACAGCCCTTCTATGGGCTGGCTGACCCGCGCCTCGGCCGAAACCCTGACCTGGCCGACGACGGCGCCAAGCGCGTTGGCGACATCGGTATCCCTGGGCACCACGCAGTCATTGCCGATCAGCGGCGGCAGCCCGGCATAATGCAGCGGCGCCGAGGCGCCGAGGCCGATGACCGGGCGGTCGAGCGCAACGCTCAGGCGGGCGATGCCGGGATGCGCGTCGACCGCGCGCTGCACCAGGGCGTGCGCCACCGTCGACGCCCCATCGAGCCCATCCTCGGCAAAGGCGGTCTCGAGGATGTATTCGGCCGACCAGCGGGTCAGCGTCACCAGCACCCGCTCCGAGATCGCTTCCGGCGAGGCGGCGATGTACTGGCCACGGCCGTCACGCTTGCGGGCGAACAATTCGGCGCCGAGGCGCGCGGCGATGGGATCCCAGTTCGCCTGCTTGCCCAGCACATGGGCGGCGTCCGACGGGGTGAAGCCGGCGACATGCACCAGCCCGCGCGACACCAGCCGGTTCAGCGTCGCGTTCTGCGCGTTGGAACTCAAAAGCCTGTCGACGGCGAGCGGCACGGCACCGATCAGCTCGTAGAGCCTGGCTTCGGCGCCGGTCAGGCCGGCGGCGAGCCGGTCCGGCACGCCGGTGCGCACCGCGAAGCGGCCGTCCATGCGGCCGGGATTGGGCGCCCGCAGCTGGCGTTCGAGTTCGGAGGTGACAGCTATACCGTGCGCCATGCCGGCCAGCGCCAACGGCACCAGGCGGCGCGGCCCGAGCAGGATCTTCGGGTTGAGCGCGCCATCTTCCAGCGCCACTTCGGAATCGCCGCCGAGGCCGAAGGTGCGCATGGCGACGGCCTCGACCATGGTGCGGAAGCCGCCGACGGTGGCGCCTTCCGGATCGAGCCTGGGACGGCCGCCGTCGAGCACGGCGACGTCGGTGGTGGTGCCGCCGATGTCGGACACCACGGCATTGTCGAGCCCGGTCATGTGGCGGGCGCCGACCAGGCTGGCGGCCGGGCCGGACAGGATGGTCTCGATCGGCCGCTGGCGGGCAAACGCGGCCGAAACCAGCGCACCGTCGCCGCGCACCACCATCAGCGGGGCTGCGATGTTGCGTTCTCCAAGAAAACCTTCGGTTGCCGCCACCAGCCGGTCGATCATCGAGATCAGCCTGGCGTTGAGCAAAGTGGTCAACGCCCGGCGCGGGCCGCCGAGCTTGGCCGACAACTCGTGGCTCGATGTGACCGGCAGACCTGTCTTTTCGCGGATCAGCTCGCGGGCGGCGATCTCGTGCGCCGGATTGCGGGTGGCAAAATAGGCGCAGACGGCAAAGCCGGACACCGACGCGCCGAGTTCCGGCAGCATCGCTTCCAGCCCAGAGAGGTCGAGCCTGGCGGCATTGCCGTGCACATCGTGACCGCCCGGACAAAAAACCACCGGATCGGTGCCGAGCGCGGCCTTCAGCCCGTCGCGAGCGAGGTCGCCCTCGGAAAAGCCGATCATCACCAGCGCGACACGACCGCCCTGGCCCTCGACCAGCGCGTTGGTGGCAAGCGTCGTCGACATCGAGACCAGCTTGATGGCGGCCGGATCGGTTCCGGCTTTCTGCAGCACCGCATCGACGGCGCCGGAAATGCCGACGGCAAGATCATGCCTTGTGGTCAGCGCCTTGGCCTTGGCCAGCACCTTGCCCTTGTTCGGCCCTTCTTGCGGGCCTTCCGTTTCAGACCACAACACGGCATCGGTATAGGTGCCGCCGGTGTCGATCCCGAGGAACAGCGGCTTTGGCTTGGTCTTGGCGGTCATTTTTGGCGGCGGTCCGGGTGGCAATTTATTTGTCCCTGCCCTTAGCCGATACGGAGCGGGCGATAAAGCCGCGAGCGCTGGGCCACGGGTAATCTCCCCCCTCGAGGGGGAGATGTCGCCAAAGGCGACAGAGGGGTCGGCACGACTGGATGCGACTTCATACGAGGCGAAAGAGGAAGCCAGCGCTCTACGCGAGACGACCCCCTCTGGCCTGCCGGCCATCTCCCCCTCAAGGAGGGAGATCGCAGCTACCCCACAAACCCCACCTTCTTGTGCGTCCCATCGCAGAACGGTTTGTTGGCGGAATGGCCGCAGCGGCAGAGGAAGGCGCGTTGCGTACGGTCGACCGTATGGCCGGTTCCGGTGACGATCTCGAGATTGCCCTCAAGCTTGAGCGGGCCATTGGTGGTCGGCGTCACTTTCAGCGGACCGTTCCTCGTTTCGAGCGCCGGCGTGTCCTTCAGCGGCGGCTCGCCGGTGGCGGCAAAACCGGACTTGTTGTGGCTGCCGTCGCAAAACGGCTTGCTTTCCGAAGCGCCGCAGCGGCAGAGCGTGGCACGATAAGAAGTCTCGCCGTCGAGCACGATCTCGGCGTGTACCGCCAGCGGGCCGTTTTCCCGCAGCCGCACCGTGTTGACCACCGGTGATTGCTCCTGCGGCCGGCCATCCTTCCTGACATAGGTGATGGCGCCCGAAGGGCAGCTCTCGGCGATGGCGACGATCTTCTCGACGCTGGCCGCCTCGGGATGGATCCATTGGCCCGGCGCGTTGGGCACGAAGACATGCGGATCGCCGAGCACGCAGTTGCGCGAATGGATGCAGCGCTTGCCGGAAAACCCGACGTCGATCTTGTCGCTTTCGACCATGCCGGCCATAGCTGGGCTCCTTTTGCCTGAAGCACGTCGCGTCTGAACAGTTCGAGGCGGCGCGCGCTGGGTATTTGCACAGGCTATGGCTCCGGCCCGAAGACCGTCAAGCTGGCAAACCGGTCAGGGGACCAGTTCGATCTCCTCGGTCTCGCCGCCGCTACAGGTGTAGCAGCAATCCTCGCATTTTTCCGTGTTGCCGGGACCGACGCCCCAATAGGTGCCCTCGTCGCCATCGACCCAGGCGCCGTAGCAGATCGATTCGCCCGCGTTGCAGGATATCGGCAGCTGCTTGGTCTCGCCGTCGTCGAGGAAATAGTCCTTGTCCTCGCCCGGCCAGACATAGTCGCGATCCTGGCTGTAGAGCTCGACGCGCATGGCGTTCGGGTGGCTGTTCTTGATGGCGAAGGTGACATCGTCGGCTTGCGCCGCCGACGCAACCAGCATGACGAAGGACAGCGCGGCCAGCATGCGGCGCGCATAGGCATGAAACATGATACCCCCCGAATAAGCGGCCCACCCGGCCGCGGGGCGACCATTGCATGCAGCGCTGAATCGCGGAAGTGGACCGGACGAAGCGATCCCTGACTTAATTTGGGTCCAACGACACTTCCGCGCTCTACGGCACCAGATCGATCGTCTCGGTCGAGTGCTCCACGCAGATGAAGCAGCAGGTGTCGCAGGGCTGGTCGTTGTCCGGCCCCACGCCGGCCGAGAGGCTGTCGTTGCCGTCGGCCCAGGCGCCATAGCAGATTTGTTCGCCCTGATTGCAGGACAGCGGCACGGATTTCTGCGACTCGGGTTCGATCAGGAACACCTTGTCATTGCCCGGCCAGACCGTCTCACGGTCGCGGCTGAACAGCTCGACCGCGACAGATTCCTTGCGCAGGTTCTTCACGAAGAAAGCCATGTCGGCGGCCTGCGCCGAGGCGGTGAAGACCAGCGCCGTCAGTGCAACCATACGAAACAGCGTCACGGCCTGGATCTCCCGAATCATCGCGGCAGAATCGCATGCCTGCCCGTAACTAGGAAGGCGCGGAACCCTGCGTTGCGATGTCATGCCCCAGCCGCACCGTTTCATGCACCAGAAGGTCGAGATCCTCGCGCCGTGTGCGATGATTGGTGATCGCCACGCGCAACCAGTGCTCGCCATGCACCGTGGTGTCCGAAAGGGCCGCAATGCCCTGTTCCTGCAACCGCAGCATGACCTCCGTGTTGAGCGTCTTCAGAGCCTCGCCTGTCAGACCGGGCTGATAGCGGAAGCAGACGATGTTGACGGTCGGCGATGCCGCCAGCTGCAATTGTGGCGCGGCCTCGATCAAGCCGGCAAGATAGACAGCTTGGGCAATGTTCTGGTCGATCAGGCGGCCGAATTTCTCGACGCCGTGCTCCTTCAGCGCCATCCACACCTTCAGCGCGCGAAAACCGCGCGACGTCTGCAGGCCGTAATCATGCAGCCATTCGCCGGAAGCAAGGCCGCGCGGCGTCGATTCGAGATATTCCGGCGTCACCGCGAAGGTCCGGCGATGCGCCGCGGCATCCCTGACCAGGGCGCAGCCGACCTCAAATGGGGCGTGCAGCCATTTGTGGGGATCGAGCGCGACCGAATCCGCCCGTTCGATGCCGGCGACGCGATGCGCGTTTTCAGGCGCAATCGCAATCAGCGCGCCGATGCAGCCGTCGACATGGAACCAGAGGCCTTCCTCATGTGCCAGCTTCGCAAGCGCCTGCAAATCGTCGATCGCCCCGGTGTTGACGGTGCCGGCCGTACCGATGACGCAGGCCGGCTTGAACCCTGCCGCGCGGTCCTCAGTGATCGCCGCACGCAAGGCAGCGATATCGATGCGCAGCCCGGCATCGGTCGGGATGCGGCGCAGTGCCCGGTTGCCGAGGCCGAGTGCCTCCATCGCCTTGCGGTGGCACGAGTGTATCTGCTCCGAGCCGTAGAAGCGCAGCGGCTTCTCGATGGCAGCAACGCCATGCTCGCGCACGTCGATGCCGGCCTTGACGTTGCGCGCCACGGTCAGCCCTATGATGTTGGCCATCGAGCCGCCGCTGACCAGCGTGCCGCCGGCAGAAGCCGGAAAGCCCAGCATCTCCTTGCACCAGTTCACCACCTGGCTGTCCATCAGCCCGGCGGCGTGGTTGCCGCCGCCGAGGTTGGAGCCCTGGATGGCCGCCAGGAAATCGCCGAGCGCGCCGGTGAAGTTGCTCGACCCCATGTACCAGGACCAGAAGCGCGGATGGGTGTTGCCCATCGGATAGGACATCACCGTGCGCGAGACCTCGCCATAGACGGCGGCAAGCGGTGCCGGCGAGCGCGGCAGCGGCGCCGCGAAGGCCTCTCTCACATCGGCTGGCATCTCCCGCCAGACCGGGCGGTCGCGCACATCGCGGAGATAATCGACCGCATCGTCGATGACGCGGTGCGACAGGGCCTGTACATCGGCCCAGTCCGGGGGATCGAGCGTTTCCTCGGCCATCAGGCCGAGGTTTTCTGCATGGCGTCCATACCGGATCTCCCGTCAAGTCGCCGGGAACTGGCAGCCGGGCGTCGAGCGCGACAGGGCGGCCTCCTCGGCATCCATCTCGGCCTCGATGCCATCGAACAGCGGCGTCGACATGTAGCGCTCGCCGGTGTCGGGCAGCATGCACAGGATCACCGCCCCGGCCGGCGCCTTCTCCGCGACCTGCCGTGCCACGGCGAAGGTGGCGCCGCCGGAAATGCCGGTGAAGATGCCCTCTTTCCGCGCCAGTTCCCTGGCCCATTTGATGCCCTCGGGCCCGGCGATCGGCATCACCTCGTCATAGAGGCTGGTGTCAATCGCTTCCTGCAGCACGTTGGGGATGAAATCCGGCGTCCAGCCCTGGATCGGGTGCGGCTCGAAGGCTGGATGGCTGGCGGCCGGGGCACCATCGGCGCCGCGCTGCTGCACCTTGCCGCTGCCGATGAGCTGCGCGTTGGCCGGCTCGGAGAGCACGATGCGGGTTTCCGGGCGCTCGCGGCGCAGCACGCGCGCCACGCCCACCACCGTGCCGCCGGTGCCATAGCCGGTGACGAAGCAATCGAGCCGCGAGCCGGCGAAATCATTGACGATCTCGCGCGCCGTCGTCGCCTCGTGGATGGCGGCATTGGCGGCCGTCTCGAACTGGCGGGCGAGGAACCAGCCATTGGCCTCGGCCAGTTCCACCGCCTTCTTGTACATGCCGAAACCTTTTTCGGCGCGCGGCGTCAGCACCACCTTGGCGCCCAGCATGCGCATCAGCTTGCGGCGCTCGACCGAAAAACTGTCGGCCATGGTGACGACCAGCGGATAGCCCTTCTGCGCGCAGACCATGGCGAGGCCAATGCCGGTGTTGCCGCTGGTCGCCTCGACAACCGTCTGGCCCGGCTTCAGCGCACCGCTGCGCTCGCCCTCCTCGATGATGTTGAGCGCCAGCCGGTCCTTCACCGAAGCGCCGGGATTGAAGTACTCGGCCTTGACGTAGATCGTCGCGTGGGCCGGTCCGAGATTGTTGATGCGCACCACCGGCGTGTCGCCGACGGTGTCGAGAATGCTGTCGAACAAGCGGCCGCGCCCGGCCGTGGTTCTGATCTTCTGCTGCTGCAACATCTTGGTCTCCTTGATTGTCATCGCGTCTTGTCTTCACGGGCCGGTTACAAACCGGCGGGTTGGGCGACGAGGTTTGGTGACCTTGCCGCGCTAGGACTGACATGCCGCACAGCGGCAATGGCTGCATCCGGCGCTGAAATCCGCTGCCGGATGCGCCGTGTCGTGTTTGGTGATACAGGAGAGGCCGACAGGCCAGCGTGGGAGCAGGCGTGGAAACGCACGTGGAATCCAGCCGATCGAGGCCGGACGGCGGCATGCCGGTCCTTTCCGTGCGCCTGCTCGGAACGCTGGCGATCTCCCGCAATGATGTGCCGGTTACGTTGCCGTCGTCACGCAAGCTGCGCGCTCTGTTGGCCTATCTGGCGCTGGCGCCGCATCCTGTCAGCCGCAGCCGTCTGTGCGAGTTGCTGTGGGATGTGCCGAACGATCCAAGGGGCGAGCTGCGCTGGTGCCTGAGCAAGCTGCGCGGCGCACTCGACGCGCCGGGTCGACACCGGGTCGTGACACAGGGCGACACGATCGCGCTCGATCTCAGCGATTGCCTGGTCGATGCGCTGGAGGTCAGCCAGGCCGCCACGCAAGGGATCGGCACGCTTGACATCGGGCGCTTGCGGGCGCTGGCCAAACTGTTTGCCGGCGATTTCCTCGACGGGCTGGAGCTCGAGCGCAGCCCGCATTTCAACAGCTGGCTGATCGCACAGCGGCGCCGTTTCCACTCATGCCACGTCGCCGTGCTGGAACGGCTTGTCGCGAGCCTGCCGGCGCATAGTGACGAGGCGATCGCCCATCTCGACACATGGGTGGAACTGGCGCCGTTCGACACGTGCGGACATCTGGCGTTGCTGTCCAATCTGGCAGGGCGCGGCGAGGCCGGCGCGGCAGAGCAGCACCTGGCTTCGGCGGAGCGATTGTTCCGGTCGGAGGAGCTCGATTGCGCACCGCTTCGCGCGGCCTGGCAGGCGATCCGTGAACAACGGCCCGGGGCCTCGCTACGGACACAGGCGGCCTGCCTGTCCACGCTATCGCCACTGGTGGCCACCATGCCCGCCGCACCCGGCCCGGTCGAGCCCAGCCACGCTTCGCTGGCGGTGATGCCGTTTGTCGAGGAGAGCGGCGGCACGCGCGGCGGATTGGCCGACGGTTTCACCCACGACATCATCACCCGCCTGGCCAAGCTCAGGGATTTCTTCGTCATCGCGCGCGGATCGGTGTTTGCGCTGGCAGAGCAGAACATCGCGCCCGAGGATGCCGGCCGCCGGCTGAATGTCGACTATGTCGCCACCGGCACGGTGCGCAGCCCGTCTGGCCGCCTCATCGTCGGCGTCGAACTAATCGAGGTGCGCAGCGCCAGGATCATCTGGGCCGAGACCTTCGAGCGCAGGCCCGATGACATCTTTTCCGTGCTCGACGACATCGGCAACAGTATCGTCTCCTCGATCTCGGCCGAGATCGAAACCGTCGAGCGCAACCGCGCCATGCTGAAGGCGCCCAACTCGCTCAACGCCTGGGAAGCCTACCATCGCGGCCTCTGGCACATGTACCGCTTCACCCAGGCGGAAAACGAGCAGGCGCGGCATTTCTTTGCCCAGGCCTTGCATCTCGACCCGACCTTTGCCCGCGCCTATGCCGGCCTGTCCTTCACCCACTGGCAGAACGCTTTCCAGCGCTGGGGCGACCGCGACCGCGAAAGCGCGCTGGCCTTCGAGAGCGCCGGACACAGCCTGCTGGTCGACGACCACAATCCGGCCGCGCATTGGGCGATGGGCCGGGCGCTGTGGCTGCGTGGCGAGCAGGACGGCTCGCTGCTCGAACTCGAGCGGGCTGTCGATCTCAGCCCCAACTTCGCGCTTGGCCACTACGCGCTGTCCTTCGTGCATTCGCAGTCGGGCGACCCGCGAGCGGCGATAGGCTCTTCGGATCATTCGCGCCATCTCAGCCCGTTCGACCCGCTGCTGTTCGGCATGCTGGGCGCACGCGCCATGGCGCATGTCCGGCTCGGCCAGTTCGCGGAAGCGGCCGAATGGGCGCTGAAGGCGGCGGCGCGGCCCAACGCCCACGCCATCATACTGGCGATCGCCGCGCACTGCCTGGCGTTGGCCGGACGGCTCGACGAGGCGCGCGGCTTCGCCGCCGCCATCCGCAAGACAAGGCCGGACTATTGCGCCGACGATTTCATCGGCACCTTCCGCTTCGAGCCGGACGCCGTGGCGCTGTTCCGGCAGGGCGCCAGGCTTATCGGGCTGAACTGAAGCCTGGCATCGCCATCTCTGGGATCGCCTGGGAATTTCGCCTCAATTCCGCTGGGTTAACGAAGTCGGAAGGAGTTGTTTAACCGTTTGCAGCTATGTCACCGCGTGGGGGACCGACAAAGTGAGTATGATGAGCAACAGCCCCGACAAACGCAATGAATGGCGCGCCATCTTTTACGTGCAAGCTCGCGTTGCCATCCTGTTTGTCCCGGTGGTTGCCAGCCTGCTGATCATAGCGGCGCTTGCCGGCAACGAACGCAAATCCGTTCCCAGCATGATCGACCCGACCGTCACCGGCTCCGTGCGGTAGACCGGCGGTCATCGGCTCTTCGAGATGCTGTCGGAGGCGGGCGCCTGGCGTGCGCTATCGGCGGTTTTCATTTGGCGCTAAAATCATCCGATGGCACTGAATGAGTGGGCCCGAACGATCAAGCGCGATGTGCATGCGCTCTACCTCGCCGCTCGCGATCCCCGAACGCCCTGGTACGCCAAGGCGCTTGCCGTGTGTGTTGCAAGCTATGCCATGTCGCCAATCGACCTGATCCCCGATTTCATTCCGGTGATCGGCTATCTCGACGACGTCATCCTTGTCCCTTTGGGCGTCCTTGCCGTGGTCAGGATGATACCGCCCGAGGTGATGGCGGAACACAGAAAGACCGCCGCGCTGGCCGCCGACAGGCCGGTGAGCCGCTACGCGGCGGTGATCATTGTTTGTATCTGGACTGCCTCGATCGTGCTGGCCGGGTGGCTGGGATATCTGTATTTCGCCGACTGACTGCCAGGCCGTTCAGCAGGGGAAACCGCCGCCAATGAAGCCCGGACGGATCGCGCTTTTCCCGGGATTCCGTCGCCATGCGGCGCCGCTCAAACAAAGCGCGGGATCGGGCCGTTCTGCGGGGTCACGTCGTCGCCGAGGTCGACAAACACCTCGTCGACATAGCACCATGCCCAGCCTTCCGGCGGATCGTAGCCCTCGATGATCGGATGCTTGGTGGCGTGAAAATGTTTGGTGGCGTGGCGGTTGGGCGAGTCGTCGCAGCAGCCGACATGGCCGCAGGTGCGGCAGAGCCGCAAATGCACCCATTGCGACCCGCTCTTCAGGCACTCCTCGCAGCCGAGCGCACTCGGCGTCACCTTCCTGATGTCGCGCGTATGCCTGCATTCATCCATCATGGTCTCCCTGCTGTTTGAGGTGCGTCCGCGCGCGCGAGATATGCATGCAATGCCGCGACCACCTGGGCGCCTTCGCCGACAGCCGCCGCGACGCGTTTGACCGAACCGGCGCGGACGTCGCCGATGGCGAACACGCCGCTGCGGCTGGTCTCCATCTGCGCCGATCCCAGCTCCGATCCGGTGCGCACGAACCCCCTGGCGTCCAGCGCCACACCGCAATTCGCCAGCCAATCGGTGTTCGGGTCGGCGCCGATGAAGAGAAAGAGATGGCGGATCGGGCGCGTAGTTTCCGCGCCGCTGGCGCGGTTGCGCCATCGCACCGTGCCAAGATTGCCCTCTTCGCCGTCCAGCGCCTCGATTTCGGTCCCGGTCAGCACCTCGATGTTCGGCTGCGCCTTGATGCGTTCGACCAGGTAGCGCGACATGCTGGCATCGAGGCTGCCACCGCGCGCCAGCAGCGCCACTTTGCGCGCATGACTGGCCAAGTAGACAGCCGCCTGCCCGGCCGAATTGCCGGCGCCGACCAGCGCCACTTCCTGGTCCGCGCAAAGCCGCCCTTCGATGGGCGACGCCCAGTAATGCACGCACGTTCCCTCGAACCGCGCCAGATTGGCGATGTCGAGGCGGCGATAGCGCGCGCCGCTGGCGATCACCACGCTGCGCGTGCGCACGGTCTCGCCATCGCCGACATCGAGCAGATAGCGGGCGCCTGACGCGTCGGAGGCGGCGCTCAAAAGCTTCGCCTCGTCCGGGATGACCATTTCGACGCCGAATTTCTGCGCCTGGTTGTAGGCGCGCGCCATCAGCGCCATGCCGGTAATGCCTGTGGGGAAACCAAGATAGTTCTCGATGCGCGAGGATGCACCGGCCTGTCCGCCGAAGGCGCGGCAATCGAGCACGATCGTCGATAGCCCCTCGGAGGCCGCATAGACCGCCGCCGCCAGCCCTGCCGGGCCGGCGCCGACGATGGCCACGTCATAGACCGTATCGGCATCGATCGGCCGCAGCAGGCCTATGCAGCGGGCGAGGTCCTTTTCGCCGGGGTTCATCAGCAGCCTGCCGTTTGGACAGAGCACGATCGGCAGGTGGTGAGGATCGACCTCGAAGCGTTCTACCAGGGTTTTGGCGCAGGGATCGCTGCCGGAATCGAGCACGCGATGCGGCTGGCCGCTGCGGGCGAGGAAGCCCTGCAGGCGCAACACGTCGGCATTGTCCTGGGGTCCGATGATGATCGGCCCGCTGGTAGCGCTCTCCAAAAGCCCGACGCGGCGCAGGATCAGCGCCCGCATGATGCGCTCGCCGAGATTGGCCTCCTGCACCATCAGGTCGCGCAGCCGCTGCGAGGCGATGACGAACGCCTCCACCGGTTCGGCGGCCTGCGCATTGACCAGCGAGGGACGGGCCGAAAGCTGCGCCAGCTCGCCGACAAAGCTGCCCGGACCATGCGTGACGATCGTCTCGCGCCGGCCGAGCCCGCCGTCCTGGGTGATGTCCACGCTGCCCGACAGCACGACGATCAGACCGGGCGCCACATCGCCGGCTTCGATGATGTGCTCGCCGGCTGCATAGAAGCTGGCCTCGCCGAACCGGCGCATGCGGTCGATGTCCACCTCGGCCAGCGTGGGGAACGCCTGGTCGCGGCGGGCACCGAAGATCTGGGTGGTGGATTGAGACATGGCTTTGAGCGTAGCGAAGCGGGCGCGGAGTTTGAAGCGGTTTGTGAGGGGACTGGCCGGAAGGGGAGGTTGGCGGCAAAGAAAAAGCCCGGACGAGCCGGGCTTTTTCTCTAAGTTTCTGAACCGGCGAATGGTTCGAAACGGGAATTTGGTGCCCAGAAGAGGACTCGAACCTCCACTCCTTGCGGAACACGGACCTGAACCGTGCGCGTCTACCAATTCCGCCATCTGGGCTGGTGCGGGCTCATGTAAGCGGGCAAGCGATTGCTGTCAACGCGCTTTTTTCGCAGGTGCTCCGTTCGCCGGCTCAGTCGTCCAGCACTTCCTTCGAAGCGACGGTGGAATCGGCGTTGAGCTGGTAGATGACCGGCACGCCGGTGCCGAGTTCCAGCTTGACGATCTCCTCGCCCGACTTGCCGTCGAGCGCCATGATCAGCGCGCGCAGGGAGTTGCCGTGGGCGGCGACCAGCACGGTGCCGCCGCGCAGCACATGCGGCTGCAGATCGTGCAGGTAATAGGGCCAGACTCGGGCGCCGGTGTCCTTCAGGCTTTCGCCGGCGGGCGGCGGCACGTCGTAGGAGCGGCGCCAGACATGCACCTGCTCCTCGCCCCATTTCTTGCGGGCGTCGTCCTTGTTGAGGCCGGAGAGGTCGCCATAGTCGCGCTCGTTGAGTGCCTGGTCGCGGGTGGTCTTCAGATCGCTCTGGCCGACCGCGTCGAGGATGTGCTGGCAGGTCTTTTGCGCCCGGATCAGCGCCGAGGTGAATGCGATGTCGAATTTCAGGCCGCGCGCCTTGAGTTTTTGCCCCGCGGACTTGGCCTCGGCGTGGCCCTGCTCGGTCAGGTCGACGTCGCGCCAGCCGGTGAACAGGTTCTTCAAATTCCATTCGCTCTGGCCGTGACGCACGAGCACGAGGGTTCTCGACATGTTTGCTCCCTTCAGGTTGGCAGATTGGCCGCTCAGCTGAGGCCGAGCACGTCCCGCATCGAATACAGCCCCGGCTTCTTGCCGCGCGCCCAAAGCGCCGCCTTGACGGCGCCCCGAGCGAAGATGGCGCGGTCCTCGGCATGGTGGGCAAGCGTGATGCGCTCGCCGGTGCCGGCCAGCATCACGCTGTGGTCGCCGACGACAGAGCCGCCGCGCAGCGTGGCAAAGCCGATCGAGCCGGTCTTGCGCACGCCGGTGTGGCCGTCGCGGACCCGCACGTCGTTGCCGGAAAGGGGGATACCGCGCCCGGCGGCGGCAGCTTCGCCGAGCAGAAGTGCTGTGCCCGACGGCGCGTCGACCTTGTGCTTATGGTGCATTTCGAGGATCTCGATGTCGAAATCGTCGGCATCGAGCGCGCGCGCCGCCTGTTCGACCAGCACCGCCAGAAGATTGACGCCGAGGCTCATATTGCCCGACTTGACGATGGTCGCATGGCGCGCCGCCGCCGCGATTTTCGCATTGTCGTCGGCCGTGCACCCGGTCGTGCCGACGACGTGAACGATGCGCGCTTGCGCGGCGTAGCCAGCGAATTCGACTGATGAGGCCGGGGTGGTGAAATCGAGCACGCCGTCTGCCTTGGCGAAGACCGGCAACGGGTCGTCGCCGATCGGCACATTGATGATGCCGATGCCCGCCAGTTCGCCTGCGTCCTTGCCCAGATAGGGCGAACCCGCCCGCTCGACCGCGCCGATGACCCGCGCGCCGGGGATGGTGTGGATGGCACGGATCAGCGTCTGGCCCATGCGGCCGGCAGCGCCCACCACCACAAGGCCCATATCGCCTGCTTCGCTCATGTGCTCCTCACAGCAGTCTTCTTCGCACGCGTGGCCCGGACCGGAGTTTGGATCGGCTCGCGGTCCTCGACAAGCCCCAGTCCCTTCTTGCCCTGGATGCGGTGGAAGCGGGAATAGATGCTGTCCGGGTCGGCCATAAGCGTCGCATGGGTGCCTTCCTCGACCAACCGTCCCTCTTCCAGCACGATGATGTGGTCGGCATTGACCACCGTCGACAGCCGATGCGCTATGACGATGGTCGTGCGGCCTTGCATGACTTGGGTCAGCGCTTCCTGGACGCGCGCCTCCGCCTCGTTGTCGAGCGCCGATGTCGCCTCGTCGAGCAGCAGGATCGGTGCCTGGCGCACGATGGCGCGGGCGATCGAGACGCGCTGGCGCTGGCCGCCGGAAAGGGTCGAGCCGCCTTCGCCGACAGGCGTGTCGTAACCTTGCGGCTGCTGGCGGATGAACTCGTCGGCTGCCGCCTGTTTCGCCGCCTGCTCGATCTCGGCGTCCGTGGCCGACAGACGGCCGTAGCGGATGTTGTCGCGGATCGTGCCCTCGAACAGATAGGGCGCCTGCGCCACATAGGCGATCGACTGCCGCAGCGAATGCTTGGTTACCTTCGAGATGTCCTGGCCATCGACCTCGATGCTGCCCCGATCGACGTCGTAGAAGCGCTGCAAGAGCGCCACCAGCGTCGATTTGCCGGCGCCCGACGCACCGACGATCGCCGTCACCTTGCCGGCCGCGGCGGTAAAGCTCAGGTCCCTAAGCACCGGCATGTCGGCGCTGTAGCCGAACGTCACATTGTCGAAACGCACCTCGCCGGTGGTGATCCTCGCCTCGACGGCATCGGGTGCGTCGCCCTGTTTCGGCTCCAGGTCGAGCAACTCGTAGATCATGCGCGCGTTGACCAGGGCACGTTCCATGCCCACCTGTGTGCGCGCCAGGCGTCTTGCCGGATCGTAAGCCATGATCAGCGCGGTGATGAAGGAGAAAACCGCGCCCGGCGGCTGCCCAAGATACAACGCCCGGTAGCCGGAATAGGCAAGTACGGAGGTGATGGCGAGACCGCCCAGAATCTCGGAAATCGGCGACAGCCGCTCCGAGACGCGGGCGATCTTGTTGTTACGCTGCTCGGCCGTGTCCGCCATGATGCCGATGCGGCGCGCCAGCTCGGCCTCCAAGGTGAAGGCCTTGACGATGGCGATGCCTTGTGTGGCCTCCTGCACGGACCCGTTCAGCCGCGAATTGATCAGGACGGATTCCCGGTTGATACGCCGCAGTCGGCGGGTGATATAGACGACGGCCCAGATCAGTGGAGGGCCGATCAGCAGCGAGCTGAGCGACAACACCGGATCCTGATAGATCATCACGCCGACGAGAGCGACCAGCGTGACAGCGTCGCGGCTGATGGAGGTCAGTGTCAGCGACAGCAGATCGCGAACGCCGCCGACATTCTCGCTGACCTGTGCCGCCAGCCGACCGGAACGCGTATCGTTGAAGAAGTTGACGCCGAGCTTCATCAGATGGTCGAAGCTACGCTTCTGGTAGCGCGCGACCAGATTGTTGCCGATACTGGCCAACGCGACTGCTTGGCCGTAACCGGCGAAGCCGCGCAACAGGGAGGCTCCCATGAAACCGGCGCAGATCAACCAGAGCATATCGCCGCGTCGTTCGTAGAAGATCTGGTTGATCATCGGGGCCATGATCCACGCCGTGAAGGCAGTGGTGCCGGAAACGATCAGCAGGCAAGAGACGGCGACGACATAGGTCCAGCGATACTCGTTGCCGTTTTCAGCGAGGATGCGGCGGAGCACCGCTGTGACCTCGCCGGGCAGGGCTTTTTGTTTGTTTGGAGCTTGAAGTGTCAAATCGGGAGCGCTTTGTGGTTTTCCGCCTCGTGGGACCGGGGCTGCAAATTCGGCACCCCTCTTAACGCCCTGCGGCCTGATTGCCTATGCCCGCACCTGATTAACTTCGTCGCGGGGCGCGAGCGCTTCGCCGGCTTTCAGGCCTGCCAGCGCCGGCCCTCCGTCTGGACACCGAACAGCAAGGGGTTCCGGGCATAGGCGGCAAGGCCCAGAAGTGCGGCCAGCGGGTGGGTGATGACGTAGACCGGCATGGTGCGCATCATCGCGCTGTGCGGCGCCTTGTCCTCGAAAGCGGCCCGGAAATTGCCGGCTTTCAGCGCCGGCACGATCTTCTGCGCGATGCCACCGGTGAGGAACACGCCGCCGCGGCTCATGAATACCAGAGCAAGGTCGCCTGCGGTGCGCCCAAGGCAGGTGACGAAGATCTCCAGCGCTTCCTCTGCAACCGGATCGGTTTTCGCAAGTGCCGCGGCAGTGATCTCGGCCGGCGTGGTGAAGGGCGACGGCTTGCCGTCCGCCTTGGCTACCGCCCTGTAGACATTGACCAGACCGCGTCCGCACAGGATCTGCTCGCCCGAAACGCGGCCTTCGAGCTTCTCGATATGCGGAAAAACCTCGAAATCGCGCGGTGTGCGCGGGCCGATGTCCATATGGCCGCCCTCGCCGGGGACCGGTATCCAGTGATGCAGCGCGTGGACCAGCCCGGCGACGCCGAGCCCGGTTCCTGGACCGAGCACGACGCGCCCGGCATTGGGCTCCGGCGTGCCGCCGCCGATCTTTTCCATGTGCTCCTCGCCGAGCGCGACGACGGCCAGCGCCTGCGCCTCGAAATCGTTGAGCACGACGATGTCGCTCAGGCCGAGGCTGGCGAACATTTTCCTCGGCTTGACGATCCAGGGGCAGTTGGTGAGTTCGATCTCGTCGCCGTCGACCGGGCCAGCCACCGCCAGCACCGCCGAATTGGGGCGCACCGACGAGCGGTCGAGCACGGCCGCCTGGATCGCCTCGTCGATGGTGTTGTAGTTTGCCGTCTGGACAATGGTCGGCTCGCCTGCCTCGGAATTGGCGTCGAGCACGATCGAAAAGCGCGCATTGGTGCCGCCGATGTCGCCGATCAGGATCGGAAACCGCAACAAAGTATCGTCGTCGCCTGTGCGTGGCATGCTCTCGTCCGTCTCCGGCGCCCCCGACGGCGTCTGGCCGTTCTTCCGTTGACTAGCGCATGGGTTTGAAAAGGGAAACGGTTTTCGACCCGGGCGGCGCGCTGAGGCCGGCTCTGCGGCCAAACCGCCACGGTTTCGCAAAATGAGGCGCTGAACCGATTGAGTCTGCCTATAGGCTATAAGCCGTGATCGTCAGTTTCCAGGCGGCCGCGGTCGCGGCAGCGGCACGCCGATCTCGGGCGTCGCCGTGAAAGCGTTCATCGTGCTTGGCAAGCCGGCGGCGGCCGGGGTGGCGGGCAACGAGGGCGCTTCGGGTTCGGGCGCGGCAGCCGCGACCGGCACGCCGCCGCCATGGTAGGTCGCCGCATCGGCCGACGACGGCCCCGGCGCGTCAAGCACGGCGCGGCACTCGCTCGGCAGGTTCGCCATCGTCATCAGGTCGCGCGCCTTGGGCGCATCGGGGTTCTTGTTGGGGCGCCAAGGCTCCTGCGTGAACCACCAGGCCAGCGGCTTGCCGCAACCGTCATCGTCCGGCGTCGCTTCCTGCGCCTTGCAACCGGGCGAGCCCGGCTGGCAGCCGATGCGCATGTGGAAATGATAGTCGTGGCCCCAGAACGGCCTGACCTTGCGCAGCCAGAAGCGGTCGCCCTTGACGGTGTCGCAGAGCTTTTTCTTGATGCCCGGATTGACCAGGATGCGCTCGACCTGGCCGTAGCTCGCCGCCCGCTTCAGAAGCCTTGTGTGCGCTGGCGTCCACAGCGCGTCCTTCACCAGATGGGTCTTCTCATCGACCATCAAGGTGGCGCTCATCGATTCGCGCTGCGCCATCGACAGCGGGCGGCGGGGCATCGGCGTCAGCCAGATGTCGGCGTCGAGCCCGATCTGGTGCGAGGCATGTCCTGTCAGCATCGGGCCGCCGCGCGGCTGCGAAATGTCGCCGATCAACAGGCCTGGCCAACCATCGGCCGCTGCGTCGCGCGACAATTTCTCGACTACCGCGATCATCGCCGGATGGCCCCAGCGGCGGTTGCGCGACGGCCGCATCACCTGCCAGGTCGGACCGTCCAAGGGAATGGCGACGCCGCCGGCAAAACAGCCC
This sequence comes from Mesorhizobium sp. WSM4822, assembly GCF_055811155.1. Taxonomy (NCBI): domain Bacteria; kingdom Pseudomonadati; phylum Pseudomonadota; class Alphaproteobacteria; order Hyphomicrobiales; family Phyllobacteriaceae; genus Mesorhizobium; species Mesorhizobium sp. WSM4822. Next base: position 238,803 of record NZ_JBVVQM010000009.1, read on the forward strand.
TTGGAATAGAATCCGATCGACCGCGCCGCGGTCGCGGCCGGCAGTTTCTTGGCGCCGAACAGGTCTTTTGCCCGCTCCTCGGCGCTCGCCGGCTGAACGGCTAACCCAAGCACGGCAAGCAGGCCGAGCGCAGCGGCCAACAGGGGCGTTTTGCCTAGAGATAGCCTCATCGCTGTCTTCATGAACCCGGTTCTCCACCGCAATCCCAAGGCCGAATCATAGCACGCCGCACCCGCGGCTTCGATCGTCAGCGCTTCATCGGGCTGCGCGCTTCGCCGTCACGCCAATCGCCGCTTGCCCACATATGATCGAAGGCGGCGCGGTAGTCTGGAAACCGCAGGGAATAACCCGCCGCCTTGATCGCCGCGTTGGCGACACGCTTGTTCTCGCCATAGAAGGACCGCGCCATGGGCGAAAGTTGGGCGGCGTCGAAGGGAATTTCGGGCGGCGGTTCGATACCCTTTAGCGAAGCGGCATAGGCGACGACATCCTGCGGCGGCGCCGGCAGGTCGTCGGTGACGTTGAAGATGCCGCCTGTATTGCCTTCGATGAGCTGCCACAGGGCGCCGGCAATGTCGTCGCAATGGATGCGGTTGAACACCTGGTCCGGCTTGACCAGCCGCCTTGCAGTGCCGTTTTCCAGATTGACCAGCGCGTTGCGGCCGGGGCCGTAAATGCCGGACAGGCGCAGGATCGCCCCCGGTCGGCCGATCTCGCGGCCCAGCTCCAGCCAGTCTCGTTCGGCGGCCACCCGCATCACCGAGCGCTTCGACACCGGCCGGCATTCCGCCGTTTCATCGACCCATGCGCCGTCATAATTGCCGTAGACGCCGACGGTGGAGAGATAGCCGATCCATTCAAGCACCGGCATTTGAGTGAGGATTCCCGCGCGGGCGGCATTCAGCACAGGATCGCCGGCCTCTTCCGGGGCGACCGAAATCAGCAGATGCGTTGTTTCTCCCAATGCATCGCCGATTTCGCCGGTCATCGCGCCGTCGAACAGAAGCGGCGCGACACCGGCCTGCCGTAGCGTCTCGAATTTTTCCGGCGAGCGTGTCGTGCCGAAGATCGTCGCGGCGCCTTTGTTAGCCCGAGCAAAAGCCCTGCCGGAATAGCCGGCGCCGAAGATGAATATCTGCTTTTCGCTCATGCATTCGCCCTGGTTGGTCGCGCCAGACGCCATTCGTCGCGCACGGCTTCGTCGCTCTCGGTTTTCAGGCCGATGGCTGCCCGTTCTGAATATTCGGCGTCGGGCACCAGCCGCGCCAGCGCCCAAATTGCCGCGCCCCGCACCAGCGGTGACGGATCGCCGAGAAGCGTACGCACCGCGCCAGACAGCGAAGCATCGCCGGAATTGCCGGCGGCGATCAGCACGTTGCGGATGAACCGGTCGCGGCCGATGCGTTTTATCGGCGAACCGGAGAAGAAAGCGCGAAAGGCCGCGTCATCGAGACCCAAAAGGTCGGCGAGCGGCGGCTCGCGCAAATCATCGCGCGCGACGAGTTTTGCTTCGGAAGCTGCCCGGGCGAATTTGTTCCACGGGCAGGCGGCAAGACAATCGTCGCAGCCATAGATGCGGTTGCCGATCTTTTCGCGGAATTCGTGCGGAATCGGCCCCTTGTTCTCGATGGTGAGATAGGAGATGCAGCGCCGCGCATCGAGCCGGTAGGGCGCCGGAAAGGCATCGGTCGGGCACGCGTCGAGGCAGGCGCGGCAGGAGCCGCAATGGTCGATCTCGGCGCGGTCGGGCACGAGTTCGGCGGTGGTGAAGATGGTGCCGAGGAACAGCCAGGAGCCGTGTTCACGGCTGACCAGATTGGTGTGCTTGCCTTGCCAGCCGAGCCCGGCGGCCTCGGCCAGCGGCTTTTCCATCACCGGCGCGGTGTCGACGAATACCTTCACATCACCCCCGGCGCGCGCCACGATCTTGCCGGCGATCTCCTTCAGCCGCCCCTTCATCACATCGTGATAGTCGCGGTTTTGCGCATAGACCGAGATCGCGCCGGAGTCGCGCTTGGCCAGCACCCCGCGCGGATCATGGTCGGGGCCATAGTTCATCGCCAGCACGATGATCGAGCGCACCTGCGGCCAGAGGGCCATTGGTTCACTGCGGCGTTGGAGCGTCTCGGCGATCCAGTCCATCGACCCATGAAAGCCATCGGCGACGAATTCGGCCAGGCGCGCCGGCGCCAGCGGGATCGCATCGGGGGAGGTGACGGCAACGGCATCGAAGCCGGCGCGCTGCGCCTCCGCGTCGATCAGCGCGCGCAGTTTTGCGGCGTCAGAAGTCGAGGTCCGCATAATGCGACACCGGTGACAGGCCGCGCACCCGGTCGGTCAAAAGCGGCCGGAAGGAGGGCCGCGACTTGACCCGCGTGTACCATTCGCGTGCAGCGCTGTGCTCGCGCCAGTCGATCTCGCCGAGATAGTCGAGCACCGACAGCGTCGCCGCGGCCGCGAGATCGGCATAGGTGACCCTCGAACCGGCCAGCCAATGGCGGGTGCCGGCCAGCCAGTTGGTGTATTTCATGTGCTGGCGGATGTTGGCGCGCGCGGCACGGATCGCGCCCGAATCGGGCGAGCCGCCGCCAGCCGTTTCCGGCATGACCGGCTTGAGCACGCGCTCGCGCACCAGATGGCGGGTGACTTCACTTTCGGCCTTGTTGAGATACCAGTCGATGAGCCGGCGGATTTCGGCGCGCTGCATCGGGTCCTCGGCGAACAGCCGCTTGTCGCGCTTCAGCACGCCGCGCGTTTCATCGAGATATTCCGAAATCACCGTCGCGCCGACGATCGGCACGTCGCCTTCGGCCAACAGGATCGGCAGCGTTCCGGCCGGATTCAGCGCCAGGAACTCCTTGCGCCGGGTCCACGGCTTTTCCTCGATCAAAGCCAGCTCCTCGCCATACTCGCCGAATGCGAGGCGGACGAAGCGACAGGTGGCGAACATGGGATGGTGGAAAAGCGTCAGCATGGTTCCGCGATGATAAAGCGCACTGGCGAATCGCAGGGCGCACCGGTAAGTCTTGGCCGCCCGGTTAGCGGGCCGTCAGGGTGTTGCGACCTATAGGGGGACTTCAACGCCATGACAAGCAAGCCCTTCTGTCAGCCGTCACGCCAATGCCGAGGTAGCCATGGAAAGCCAGACCATCGTCGAAGCCCTGCTGCTCGGCCTGCTGGAGGGGTTGACCGAGTTCATCCCGGTGTCGTCGACCGGCCATATTCTGCTTGCCGGTCATTTCCTCGGCTTCCATTCGACCGGCAAGGCCTTCGAGATCCTGATCCAGCTCGGCGCCATCCTGGCGATCCTCAGCGTCTATTTCCGCCGCCTGTGGAAGATGCTGCTCGAACTGCCGCATGACCGGCTGACGCGGCATTTCGCCATCGGCATCCTGATCGCCTTCCTGCCGGCGGCGATCATCGGCGCGCTGGCGCATGATTTCATCAAGACGGTGCTGTTCGAATCGCCGAGGCTGATCTGCATCATGCTGATCATCGGCGGCGTCGTGCTGCTGGCGGTGGACCGCATGAACCTCAAGCCGGTCTACCGCGATGTCGAGCGCTTCCCGACCCGGCTTTACCTGCAGATCGGGCTTTTCCAGTGCCTGTCGCTCATTCCCGGCACATCGCGTTCGGGCTCGACCATCGTCGGCGCCCTGCTTTTGGGCGTCGATAAGCGCGCTGCCGCTGAATTTTCCTTCTTCCTTGCGATCCCGACCATGGTCGGCGCCTTCGCCTTCGACCTGTTCAAGAACCGCAACGTGCTGAGCAGTGCCGACCTGCCGATCATCGCCGTCGGCTTCGTCGCCGCCTTTGTCACGGCGCTCATCGTCGTGCGCTTCCTGCTCGACTACGTCTCGCGCAAAGGCTACGCGCTGTTCGGCTGGTGGCGGCTGGTGGTCGGCGGCGTCGGGTTGATGGCGTTGATGATCTGGGGGTGAGGAGTGGTCCGCGAAGCGGACGGAAAGCCAATTGCTTGGCTTTCCGAACGACGAACGGTGAAGGCCCGGTTCGCCTTCGGGCGGATCAAAAGGTCCGGTGGACCTTTTGAAGGGACTGAACGCCCGAAGGGCAGGGAGCCAGCGAAGGGCGAGCAACGCCCGTAAGTGGCCCCTCAACTCCTCCCGTAAAACGCGTTCTCGACATGCACCGGCCAGCGCCAAGGCAGCACGGCGACCATGTCGAAGCGCATCGACAATCTGCCATAGTCCGCTTGGCGTGACAGCCAGATGTCAGCCGCGCCTTCTATGCGACGCTCCGATTCGTGACCGATCGCCTCCATGGCTTCCATCAGCGTGCGGCGCGCCTTGACCTCGACGAACAGCACCAGATCGCCGCGCCGCGCGATCAGGTCGATCTCGCCGAAGCGTGTGCGGTGGCGGCGCGCAAGGATCCGGTAGCCCTTCATCATCAGGGCTGCCGCCGCCAGCCATTCACCGCGATGGCCGCGCCGATAGGCCTTTTGGCGGCTGACGCTTGGGCGCTCAGCCACTGTCGCTTTCTCCAGAAGTCTCCCTGAGGTCAAGCAGCCGCCGATAGAGGGCCTGTTTCTGGCCGCCGGTCATCTTCGCGGCTTCCGCGGCCGCCTTGGAGGCCGGCATTTCGGCGGCAAGCGACAGAAGCAGACGGTCGATGTCGGCGGGTTCGTCGACCCTGGCCTCGGCCGGACCGACGCAGACGACGATCTCGCCCTTCGGCGTATCGGCCGCGGCATAGTGGTCGGCCAGCGCCTGCAGCGTGCCGGTTCGCATCTCTTCGAAGGTCTTGGTCAATTCCCTGCCGATAGCGGCCTTGCGCTCGCCGCCGAGCGCTTCGACCATGGCAGCCAGGGAGTCAGCCAGCCGGCGCGGCGATTCAAAGAAAATCAATGTCGCCGGCACGGCCTTCAGTGCTTCCAGCCGTGTCAGCCGCTGCCCTGATTTGACCGGCAGGAAGCCGGCGAACAGGAAGGCATCGGAGGGCAGGCCGGATGCCGTCAGGGCCGCCAGCGGCGCTGACGGGCCGGGGATAGGCACGACGCGAATGCCGTGGTCGAGCGCCTCGCCGACCAGCCGGTAGCCGGGATCGGATACCAGCGGCGTGCCGGCATCGGAGATCAGCGCCACGCTCTGCCCGGCCTGAAGTGCCGATATCAGCTTCGGCCCGGCCTCGCCGGCATTGTGTTCATGATAGGCCGTGGTGCGGCGGCGAATGCCGTAGCGGTCGAGCAGCACGCGCGACACCCGCGTGTCTTCGCAAGCAACGATGTCGGCGGCGGCCAGCGTCTCCAACGCGCGCAGCGTGATGTCGGCGAGATTGCCGATCGGCGTCGCCACCAGATAGAGCGCCGGCTCCAATGGCCGTGCCGCGATCTCGGTCTGCCCGACCACATAGCTGCGCTTGCTCGTCTCTGCGGTCACCGATGATTTCTCCATTCAGCCCTGTTTGGCACGGCTGACGCGGGCTTGCAAAAGCTGACGCCGATGTAAGGAATTCGCCTTTCCTTTGCCACAGTGGGGAACCAAACCGGCGTTGGCAGATTAGCCCCCTGATTCCGGAGGAGGACAGGATGGACAGCCTGAAGATACAGGACGCTTTCGAGCCCTACTATGCCGGCCGCAAGCGCGGTGCCGCGCCCAGGGACAAGCGCCTATCTGCCAAGACCGAGCACAGCCTGGCCAAAGAGCGAGCCGTGAGCGCTTTGCCGACCAACGTCAGGCTTTCCGACAACAAACCCGATAGCACGACGGAGCACTGACCGGACGATGCCCAATCGCTTCGATATCTTCATCACCCGTCTTGAAACAAAGAATGCCCGCAACGGCGCGCAACTAGCCTCGATAGGCGACCAGCACCGCGCCCGCCGCGATAAGGGCGACGCCAAGCCAATTCGCTCCGGACAACCGCTCGCCGAGAAAGGCCGCGCCAAACACCGCCACAAGCACGACGCTTAGCTTGTCGATCGGCGCCACCTGCGCCGCATTGCCGATCTTGAGCGCCCGAAAGTAGCAGAGCCATGACGCGCCGGTCGCCAGACCGGACAGGCCTAGGAAAGCCCAAGTCTTTGCCGAGATCGTGGCCGGCGACTGGAACTGGCCGCTGGCAAGCAGGATCGCACCGAGCACGATCAGGATGATGACCGTGCGGATGAAGGTGGCGAAATCGGAATTGATGTTCTCGATGCCAACCTTGGCGAAGATCGCCGTCAGGGCAGCGAACGCAGCTGAGAGCAATGCCCAGAATTGCCAGGAGGATACGGTCAGGTTCATGCCGGTGGCCTTTGCGGATGAGGTCTCAACCGAGATACCGTGAAACGCGTGCCTTCAGAAGTGCAATCCTAAGCTTCGGAGATTGGACGAGGCTTCCCCACCTTCGTCATCCACGGGCGGAGCAGGAGCGAAGCGACGTCGCGAAGACCCGAGGATCCATTCCGTGACTTCTGAATTTCGCTACGGTGCAGAATCTGGAAAGCTGGCGTGGAGAAGATGCGCCGGCAACTAAATCTATTGTTTGAACGGGACAAGTGGCAGAGCAGGCATGCCCATTCTGGACCGTGACGCCCCGCAGCAGCCGTCGCGGCATGGATCCTCGGGTCTGCGCGCCGCTTCGCGTCGCTCCGCCCGTGGATGACGAGGCGGGAGGAGCTTGGCGCAGGCAAAGCTACCTGCCTACCGCGCCAGATCGGCGACCACCGCGTCGAGCACGATCATGCCGGCCGGCGTGGCGCGCAGGCGCGAATTGCCGATCGGCGCCACCAGCCCCTCGCCCTGCAGCATCGACAGCCGCACGCTCGACAGGCCGCGTCCGGAGAACGCTTCGTAGCGGGAGAGGTCGATGCCTTCGGCGAGCCGCAGACCCATCAGCAGGAATTCGTCGGCCTCTTCCGAACGCGTCAGGATTTCGCCGCCGGTGACGCCATGGCCCTTGGCCTCGACCAGATTGGCCCAGGTTTCCGGCATCCGCTCGGCGATCGTCACCGTGCGGCGGCCATGCTCGACGAAGCGGCCATGCGCGCCCGGCCCGACGCCGACATATTCGCCATAGCGCCAATAGGTGAGGTTGTGCCGGCTCTCGGCGCCCGGCCTTGCGTGGTTGGAAATCTCGTAAGCCGGCAAGCCGTGCGCCGTGGTGATCTCCTGCGTCAGCGCATAGAGGTCGGCGGCGTGGTCATTGTCGGGAATGATGAATTTCTTTGCCGCGTGCAGGGCGTGGAAGGGTGTGCCTTCCTCGATGGTCAGCTGGTAGAGCGACAGATGGTCGGCGGCATGGCCGATCGCCTGTTCCAGCTCCGATGCCCAGGCCTCCGGCGTCTGACCGGGGCGGGCGTAGATGAGGTCGAAGGACAGCCTTGGGAATATTTCCCGCGCGAGGCCGATGGCGTGCAGGGCCTCATCGACATTGTGCAGCCGGCCGAGGAAGCGCAAATCCTTGTCATTCAGCGCCTGAACGCCTAGCGACACGCGATTGACGCCGGCCGCCCGGTAGCCGCGAAAGCGTTCGGCCTCGACCGAGGACGGATTGGCCTCCAGCGTCACCTCGATGCCGTCAGGCACAGTCCAGTTCTTCGCCACGGCGTCCAGAACCCTGGCCACGGTTTCCGGCTTCATCAGCGAGGGGGTGCCGCCGCCGAGAAAAACGCTGGTCACCTCGCGCGGCCCGGTGCGTTCGCGCATCGTCGCCAATTCGGCCTCGAAGGCGGCGGCAAAGCGCTCCTGGTCGACCGGCTGGTGGCGGACATGGCTGTTGAAGTCGCAATAGGGGCATTTGGCCGCGCAGAACGGCCAGTGGACATAGACGCCGAAGCCGGGCGTCCGGTCGAGCAGCATGCTCATGCCGAGCCCAATCTCGCTTTGGCGAACTTCTGGAAGGCGCGAGCGCGATGCGACAGCGCCGTCGGCTGGCCGGGCTTCCAGCCGTGCTTTTCCTCGGCGCTCATTTCGCCGAAGGTCTTTTCGAAGCCGTCGGGGAGGAAGACCGGGTCGTAACCGAAGCCGAGTTCGCCGCGCGGCGGCCAGACCAGCGTGCCTTCGGCCTCACCGCGATAATATTCGGCCTCGCCGTCGGGAAACGCCAGACAGATGACGGCAACGAAGCGTCCCTTGCGCTGTTGCGGCAAGGCCGCTCCGACTTCCTGCAGCGCCACTTCGGTGCGTTGCATGGCCATGCCGAAATCTCTGCTGCCATCCGGGGTTTCGGCCCAGTTGGCGGTGTAGACGCCGGGCGCGCCATCAAGCGCGTCGACGCATAGGCCGGAATCGTCCGACAGCGCCGGCAGGCCGGTCGCCTTGGCGGCGGCGAGCGCCTTGATGTAGGCGTTCTCCTCGAAAGTGGTGCCGGTCTCATCCGGCTCCGGCAGGCCATACTCCTTGGCCGACTTCGCTTCGAAGCCGAACGGCCCCATCAGGTCCGCGAATTCGCGCAGCTTGCCTTCATTGTGGCTGGCGACGACGATCTTCTTGCCATCAAGAGAATGCATCAAAGGCCCCAGATTCGTGGCTCGGCGAATTCGATCGAATTGCCCGAGGGGTCGCGTATATAGATCGAACGGCCGCCCTGCGGCCACTCGAATTCGCTCTCGATGGCGATCTTCTTTGCCTCCAGATGGGCTTTCCAGCCGGCGATTTCATCGGCGGTCGCAGCAAAGCACAGATGGCCCTCGCCGACCGCGCCATGCGGCGGCACCGGCAGCCTGGCGTCAGGCGCCGGCGGCACTTTCGTCGCCTCGGCGTTGAAGACGAGCAGCACGCCCGGCCCGCAGTGGAAGAAGAGGTGGCGGCCGTCGACCTTGCCGAGGAGATTGAGGCCGAGGATGTCGGTGTAGAAGGTTTCCGCTGCGGGAAGATCGGTGACGTAGAGAGCGGATTCAAGGATGGCCGAGGGCGTCACGAGGCGCCCCCCTCTGGCCTGCCGGCCATCTCCCCCTCAAGGGGGGAGATCGGATGCCATTTCGGTATTCGCCAATCTCCGGCGTTGCACGTTGCGCGACAACGCAGAAGTCGCCAATCTCCCCACTTGAGGGGGAGATGGCCGGCAGGCCAGAGGGGGGCGCTCAAATTCGGCATCGAAAAACTAAGCCACCGCCATCTGCTGCAAACTCACCAACCTCTGGATGCCCTTCTTGGCCAGACCCATCAAGTCGGCGAACTGCTCTTCCGAAAAGGGCTCGCCCTCGGCGGTGCCCTGGATCTCGACGATGCCGCCCTTGCCGGTCATGACGAAATTGGCGTCGGTGCCGGCCGAAGAATCCTCGATATAGTCGAGGTCGATGACCGGCTGGCCGTCATGGATGCCGCAGGAGATCGCCGCGACATGGTCCTTCAGCACCTTGGCGACGCTGGCCATCTGGCGCGCTTCCATCCAGCGCAGGCAGTCATACAGCGCCACCCAGCCGCCGGTGATCGATGCGGTGCGGGTGCCGCCATCGGCCTGGATGACGTCGCAGTCGACGGTGATCTGCTGCTCGCCAAGCGCCTGCAGGTCGACCACGGCGCGCAGGGAACGGCCGATCAGCCGCTGGATTTCGAGCGTGCGGCCGCCCTGCTTGCCGGCCGAAGCCTCGCGGCGCATGCGCTCGCCGGTCGAGCGCGGCAGCATGCCGTATTCCGCCGTCACCCAGCCCTTGCCGGAATTGCGCATCCAGCCCGGCACTTTTTCCTCGAGGCTGGCCGTGCACAGGACATGCGTGTCGCCGAACTTCACCAGGCATGAGCCTTCGGCATGCTTGGAGACGCCGCGCTCGAAGGAGATGGCACGCATTTCGTCGAATTGGCGTTTGGAAGGGCGCATTCAGGCTGCTTTCTTGTCATTTTTCGGAATCTTGGCCGGCTTGTAACCGCATGGGCCCCGTGGCGCAAAGGAAAATGGCCTGACGATCGGACTCAGACACCGGGTGATCTCACACAGACACCGGGTTGCGCGGGTGCAGTGTAAGTCTGTATCCTTGGGCCGGAGGTTTTTGGCCGTATGACCAAGGCAGTCGATCCCGCTTCGCAGTCGCCCGCGCTCCAGTCGCTCGACATGCGTTCGCGCGACATCTTCCGGCGTATCGTCGACTCCTATCTAAGAGACGGCGAACCCGTGGGCTCGCGCAGCCTGTCGCGCATCCTGCCGTCCTCGCTGTCGCCGGCGACCATCCGCAACGTCATGAGCGACCTCGAGCATCTCGGCCTGATCTACGCGCCGCACATTTCGGCCGGCCGGCTGCCGACGCAGGCCGGCCTGCGTTTCTTCGTCGATGCCTTCATGGAGCTTGGCGACCTTTCCGACGAGGAGCGCCGCGCCATCGAGGCACAGGTGCGGGCGTCCGGCTCGGGCGCGACGCTGGAACACATGCTGACCGAGGCCAGCCAGATGCTGTCGGGCATGTCGCGCGGCGCCGGCCTGGTGCTGGCCGCGAAGAACGAGGTGGCGCTGAAGCACATCGAATTCATCCAGCTCGAACCGACCAAGGCGCTGGCGGTGCTGGTGTCGCAGAATGGCGACGTCGAAAACCGCGTCGTCGAGCTGCCCGCCGGCATCACCGTCTCGCAACTGCACGAGGCCTCGAATTTCCTCAACGCCCATATACGCGGCCGCACGCTGGCCGAGGCGCGGATCGAGATCGCCCGCATCAAGGAAGAAACCAGGGCCGCGCTCGACACGCTGTCGCAGGACCTGGTCGAGAAGGGGCTGGCGGTGTGGGCCGGCGCCGACAGCGGCCTGCCGGCACGGCTCATCGTGCGCGGGCGCGCCAATCTGCTCGAAAACGTCACCGCCCAGGCCGACATCGAACTGCTGCGGCATCTGTTCGAGGACATGGAGACGCAGGACGGGCTTATCCAGCTGCTTGACCTCGCCGAGCAGGGCTCGGGCGTGCGCATCTTCATCGGCTCGGAGAACAAGCTGTTTTCGCTGTCGGGCTCGTCGCTGGTGGTGGCGCCTTATCGCGACAAGGATGCCCGCGTCGTCGGCGCGCTCGGCGTCATCGGCCCGACCCGGCTGAATTACGCGCGCATCGTCCCAATGGTCGACTATACGGCGCAGCTGATTTCCCGCATGCTGCGCTGAGCTGATCCAACCGAGGAGACGATGATGGCGCTCGAAGAATTCAAGGCCCGGATCAGCCTCCTGCTGGAGGAGATGGTCAACCAGCCGGAAGACCAGCACGAGATCCAGGAGCAGTTGCGCGAAAAACTGCAGGAAATGCGCGCCATGGGCCTGCCGCTGCCGGCCGACCTCGTCGAGTTGGAAAAACGCCTCGACGACGATTTTTACGCCGCCGGGACCTGAACCGGGAAACCGGGAGCTTCCTCCACCTCATCATGTGCCGTGGAACGATCGACGAAACCGGTCGTTCCTGTTTTCACGCCCAAACATTGGAGGACCGAATGATGCGTTTTGCCGGCCCCGCACTTTCCGCCGCACTGTTTCTCTCGACCGCTTCATTCGCCCAGCAGGCGGACGAGCCGGTGCTGAAAGGCGCGGACGCCTTCGGTGACTGGCGAGCGGACAAGCCGGGCACACGCCGCCTGATCGAACCGGATGATCTGCCTAAGCCCTATGCCAACAGATCGACCTCTAACAGCGCCGGCGTTGCGGACATGCCGGCAGACGCGAAGCTGCAACTGCCGCCGGGGTTCTCGGCCGAGCTGGTTGCATCGGGCATCGACAATCCACGCGTCGTGCGCGTCGCGCCGAACGGAGACCTGTTCGTCGCCGACAGCAAAGCCAACCAGGTCCGCATCTATCGCCTCGCCGAAGGCGGTGCGAGCCCTGTGCAGGACAGCATCTTTGCCGGCAGTCTCAAACGGCCCTATGGCATTGCCTTCTATCCGCCGGGCGCTGACCCGCAATGGGTCTATGTCGCCAACAGCGACAGCATCGTGCGCTTTGCGTACCGCAATGGCGACCTGAAGGCCTCCGGCGATCCGGAAACCATCGTCGGCAACATCCCTGCCAGTCATCACTGGACCCGCGACATCACCTTCTCGCCGGATGGCAAGACGCTTTATCTGTCGGTCGGCTCGGGATCGAATGTCGCCGAGCGCATGGGCAAGGAACCGAAGGGCGGCCTCGACGCCTGGGCGAAGTCGCAGCCGCTCGGCGCCACATGGGGATCCGAGGACGGCCGCGCCGGCGTGCTGGCCTTCGATCCCGATGGCAAGAATGGCCGCATCCTTGCCACCGGCCTGCGCAACTGCTCGGGCATGACCGTGCAGCCGGCGACCGGCGCGCTGTGGTGCGTCGTCAACGAACGCGATGCGCTTGGCGACAATGTGCCGCCCGAATACGCAACCGTGGTCAAGGAGGGCGCCTTCTATGGCTGGCCCTGGTACTATATCGGCGACAATGAGGATCCGCGCCACAAGGGTGAGCGCCCCGATCTTGCCGGCAAAACGACCGTTCCCGATGTGCTGATGCAGGCGCATTCGGCTCCGCTCAACATCGCCTTCTACGAAGGGAAGAGCTTTCCGGCCGAATACAAGGGCGATGCTTTCGTCGCTCTGCACGGTTCATGGAACCGCGGCAACCGGACCGGCTACAAGGTGGTGCGATTGCTGTTCAAGGACGGCAAGCCGACCGGCGAATATGAGGATTTCATCACCGGCTTCGTCGTCTCCAACGGCGAGGTCTGGGGCCGGCCGGTCGGCGTAGCGGTGGCGAACGACGGCGCGCTGATCGTCAGCGAGGACGGCAACGGCACCATCTGGCGTGTCACCCATGGCGACGGTCGCTCCTGATCTGCTCGGGTAGCGCAGGCCCCCTCACCCGGATTGCCAACCGAATTGCGAAGAGCAATTCGGGACAATCCGCCCTCTCCCCGGCGGGTAGAGGAGGTAGGCGGGCCCGTGCTCGTCTCTTCTCCCCAGCGGGGAGAAGGTGGCCGCGAAGCGGCCGGATGAGGGGGCTTCGTAAGGCGAGGCCCCCGATATCTGGTGCAATAGAATCCGACCCCAGGGAATTCAATCTTAGCCGGTCCCATGCGACAAGGCATTCTGATCTGAGACGAATGCCATGACCCTTACCGGATTCCTCGCCTACAGCGCCGCCCTCGGCATCGCAGCCGCGATCCCTGGTCCCGGCATCACCGCTCTGGTCGCGCGTGCGCTCGGCTCCGGCTTCCGCTCGTCGCTGGCGATGTCCTTTGGCCTGATGGTTGGCGACATCACCTATCTGACCGCCGTGGTGCTCGGCCTCGCCTTCGTCGCACAGAGTTTCGGCATGGTTTTCCTGGCCATCAAGTGGCTCGGCGTCGCCTATCTCGCCTTCCTAGGCTGGCGCTTCTGGAACAGCGGCATCACGCCCGAGACCGTCGAGGCCCGAACGGGCAGGGCGGGATTGCTGTCGAGCTTTGCCGCCGGCCTGACTGTCACGCTCGGCAATCCGAAGACGATGATCTTCTATCTCGCCATCACGCCGACCATCGTCGACCTGAAAACCATCACGCTGGCAGACTATGGTATCCTCGTCGCGCTGACCGTTGTGGTGCTGTTGGTGGTGCTGGTGCCGTATCTTGCGCTGGCCGCCAAGGCGCGCTGGTTCCTGAAATCTCCGCGCGCGCTCAAGGCGCTGAACCGCACGGCTGCCGGTTTCATGGTCGGTGCCGCTGCAGCGATTGCCGCCCGCCAATAGCGAGCTTTCGGCCAAAGCATTTCGCAAACAGGCCTTTGCGGGAAATGCTTTTCCGAGACGGCACTGTTTTAGACACAGGTCCCACTCGGATATTTTCAATCGACAGTCTATCTTGCGCGGTCGAAGGTCCTATCTTGCCTGCAATTCCACTTGCCTGAAATCCTTACTCGCCTGAAGTTCTGGGAGCGAAACAAATGAAGAAGCCCGCCACATCAGCCCGCGTGCCCGGCCGCGGCCGCGTCTACGATTCCATCACCGACACGATCGGCGATACGCCCCTGGTGCGGCTCGACAAGTTCGCCCGGGAAAAGGGCATCGTCGCCAATCTCATCGCCAAGCTCGAATTCTTCAATCCGATCGCCTCGGTCAAGGACCGCATCGGCGTGGCGATGATCGAGGCGCTGGAGGCGTCGGGCAAGATCTCTCCCGGCAAGACCACGCTGATCGAACCGACGTCGGGCAACACCGGCATTGCGCTTGCCTTCGCCGCTGCCGCCAAGGGCTACAAGCTGATCCTGACGATGCCCGAAACGATGTCGATCGAGCGCCGGAAAATGCTGGCGCTGCTGGGCGCCGAGCTGGTGCTGACAGAAGGCCCGAAAGGTATGAAGGGCGCCATCGCCAAGGCCGACGAACTGGCAGCGACGATCCCCAACGCGATCATCCCGCAGCAGTTCGAGAACCCGGCCAATCCAGAAATCCATCGCACGACGACGGCCGAGGAAATCTGGAACGATACGCATGGCGAGGTCGACATCTTCGTCGCCGGCATCGGCACCGGCGGCACCATCACCGGCGTCGGCCAGGTGCTGAAGACGCGCAAGCCCTCCGTGCATGTCGTCGCCGTCGAGCCGGACTCCTCGCCTGTTCTGTCGGGCGGCCAGCCCGGCCCGCACAAGATCCAGGGCATCGGCGCCGGCTTTGCGCCCAAAATCCTCGACACGACGATCTATGACGAGATCGTCAAAGTGTCGAACGAGGATTCCGTGGCCAATGCCCGCCTCGTCGCCCGCCTCGAAGGCGTGCCGGTCGGCATCTCTTCCGGCGCCGCCCTGCAGGCGGCCATCGTCGTCGGCTCGCGGCCGGAGAACAAAGGCAAAAACCTTGTGGTGGTCATCCCGTCCTTCGCCGAGCGTTATCTGTCGACCATCCTGTTCGAGGGGCTGGGATCGTAATCCGACGCTTCTTCGCGACCAAGCTGGCCCGCTGAAAAAACGCCCGTGGCCGCCATCAGCGGCTTGAGCGCCACACCGCTTCCGGTTCATATCTCCCCCGGCCTGCTTTGCGCGGGCCGGGGGAGAATTTATGTACAAGCTTTATACCCGTCCCGGCAGCGGCGGCTTCGTGGTCGAGGCGGCGCTGGCGCTGGCCAATGTACCATTTGAGCAGATCGACGTGCCGAAGACCGACCGGCCCGATCCCGCCTTCCTCGACATCAGTCCGTTGAACCAGGTGCCGGTGCTGACCTTGCCCGACGGAAGCTCGATGACCGAATCGGCGGCGATCTGCATCGTGCTTGCCGAGCGCCACCCCGACGCCAATTTGGCGCCGGGAGCAGAAGCGCCTGCCCGCGCGGATTTCCTGCGCTGGATGGCCTTTATGTCGTCTGTGCTCTATTCGGCGGTGCTGCGTTTCTACTACGCATACCGCTACACTGCCGATCCCGAAGGCACCAAGGCGGTCAAGCAGGCGGCCGTGGCCGAGATGGACCGCGGCTTTGCCGTTCTCGATGCCGCGCTCGAAGGCCGTGACTGGCTGGTCGGTGACCGGATGTCGCTGGCCGACATCTATCTGGTCATGCTGGTGGCCTGGTATCCCGACATCGACAGCGCGCGGACGGCATGGCCGAACATCGAACGCCTGTGGGCGCGGTTGCGCGACCATCCGCTGATGAAGACGCTCAACACCTCGCACGAGATGTGGCCGGGCTGAAGCTCAATTTCTGAGCACCGCTCTTTTTCCTTGCAGGAACCGGCGCACCGCCGGGTCGCGCTCGAGGCCGATCGCCCGGTCATAGGCTTCGCAGGCTTGCGGTACCTGACCAAGCCTGGCCAGCAGACCGGCGCGTGCGGCCCAATAGGGCTGGTACTCGTCAAGCCGCTTGTCGTCGCCCAGCACGTAAAGAGCCGCCAATCCGGCCACTGCGCCCTCGGCCTCGGCGATCGCCACCGCGCGGTTTATCGCCACCACCGGCGATCCTGCGATCGAAAGCAGCGCGTCGTAGAGTTCCTGGATCGCCACCCAGTCGGTGCGGCCGGTGAGCCTTCGTGCCGCATGCGCGGACTGCACGGCCGCCTCAAGCTGGTAGCGGCCGATGACGCCCTTGGCCGCTGCGTGGGAAAGCAGCGCTTCCGCCTCGTCGATGAGGGCACGGTCCCATAGAAGGCAATCCTGCTCCGCCAACGGCACGAAGTCGCCTTCGGCGCTGCGCCGTGCGGCGCGGCGAGACTCGGCAAACAGCATCAGCGACAACAGGCCCAGTGCCTCCGGTTCCTCCGGCATCAGCGAGGCCACCAGCCGGCCGAGCCAGATGCCTTCGGTCGCCAGGTTGCGGCGCCGCGTTTCGGTGCCGGCCGGATCGGACCAGCCTTCGGCGAAGGCGGCATAGATCGCCTCCAGCACCGCGTCCAGCCTTTCGCCGAGTTCGGCCCGCTCCGGCACGCGGAACGGAATGCCGGTTTCACGGATGCGGCTCTTGGCCCGCACCAGGCGCTGGCCCATGGTTGCGGGCGAGACCAGGAAGGCGGAGGCGATCGTCGCGGCGTCGAACCCCAGCACCGTCTGCAGAATGAGCGGCGAACGTACGCTCGATTCGATCGCCGGATGGGCGCAAGCGAACATCAGCCGCAGCCGATCGTCGGGCAGGTCTTCCTCGGTCATGCGTGCCTCCGCCTCCTGCGCAATCAGCTTGAGATGCTCGCGACCGGCCTCGCTGGTGAGCCGCCGCCGCACCGCATCGACACGGCGCCGCCGCGCCACCGCCAGCAGCCAGGCTTCCGGCTTTTCCGGCACGCCGGTTCGCGGCCAGCGCTCGAGGGCGGCGGCAAAGGCATCGGCCAGCGCGTCCTCGGCGGCGGCCACGTCGCGCGTGCGCGCAGCGAGCCAGGCGACCAGCTTGCCGTAGCTCTGCCGGGCGGCAGCCTCGGCGGCCGCCCGGGCGGTCTCGGAGCGACTGTCCATCACATCGTCATTTCTCAGACAGGTACTCGGTCAGTTCCCAGATCGGCCGCAGCTCGACAGTGCCGGCGCTGGCCGCCGGGCAGCGCGCCGCCCAGGCGATCGCGGCGTCGGCATCCGCGGCCTCGATCATGTAGAAGCCTGCAAGCTGCTCCTTGGTGTCAGCATAGGGGCCGTCGAGGACGTTGGTCTTGCCACCAGCCACCCGAACCGAGGTGGTCGCCTGACTCGGGCGCAGCCGGTCACCGGCCAGCCACGCGCCGGATTTCTTCAGGGCCTCAGTATAGGCGCCATAGGCGGCACTCATCTGGTAGGTCGCCTCGGCCGGGGCATTCGCCATCGCGGCTTCGTCGGCGTAAATCAAAATCATGTATCGCATGGTCTTCTCCCGTTGTTTCGAAGGCCGCGTCGTTGCGAGCCGGACGTATGTCGCGCGGCAGCATCCGATTTCGACAGGCCGCTCGAAAAAACTTTCGCCTCCGATGGCTTTTAGCGCAAGCCGCCATCTCTTTGCGGATCCGTCACCCTGATCCCTCAACCGTTCGTCTAACGAGCACAATTGCGGGTTGGCATTTGCGGCCCGCTGTCTAAACTCGCCCCGGTTCGCATCCAGGGAGGCGGTGCGGTCGTCGATATTCCAGGGAGGAGATCAGATGTTGCATTTCAGAACGAAATTCGTTGCGGCCGGCGCGGTGGCGCTTTCACTTGGCCTGGGCGCTGTCTCAGCCAAGGCCCAGGAATTCATCAACGTGCTGACCGGCGGCACATCCGGCGTCTATTATCCGCTCGGCGTGGCGCTTTCGGAAATCTACGGCAAGGGCATCGAAGGCGCGCGCGCCCAGGTGCAGGCGACCAAGGCTTCGGTTGAAAACCTCAATCTGCTGCAGCAGGGCAAGGGCGAGATCGCCTTTGCGCTCGGCGATTCCGTCAAGATGGCCGCCGAAGGCAATGCCGAGGCCGGTTTCCCAGGCAAGCTCGACAAATTGCGCGGCATCGCCGCCATCTATCCCAATTACATCCAGATCGTCGCCAGCCAGGAGTCCGGCATCAAGACGCTGGCCGACCTCAAGGGCAAGAGCCTGTCGGTCGGCGCACCGGCGTCGGGCACCGAACTCAATGCGCGCGCGATCTTCGCCGCCGCGGGGCTGAAATACGAGGATCTCGGCCGGGTCGAATACCTGCCCTTCGCCGAATCGGTCGAGCTGATCAAAAACCGGCAGCTCGACGCCACTCTGCAATCGGCCGGACTCGGCGTCGCCTCGATCCGCGACCTCGCCACCTCGGTGCCGATCAATGTCGTGGCGGTGCCGGCCGAGGATGTTGCGAAGATCGGCTCGCCCTATCTTTCGGTGGTCATTCCCAAGGGTACCTATGAGGGCCAGAGCGAGGATGTCGCCACCGCCGCCGTCGGCAATTTCCTCATCACCCGCGCCGATGTCTCCGACGAGACCGCCTATCAGATGACCAAGCTGATATTCGACCATCTCGACCAGCTTGCCGCGGCCCATGCCGCCGCCAAGGCGATCGACCAGGCCAAGGCGCTCGACGGCATGCCGGTGCCGCTGCACCCCGGCGCTGAACGTTATTACAAGGAGAAGGGGTTGTTGAAATAGCGGAACATGGCTCGGCTATCTGAGATGCCCGGCAGGGCAGAGGGGGGCTCCTGGCGCTACAATTCGCTTGCTTTGGAGTGCGTCGGATGAGCGAAATAACCGACGGCAAATCCACCACCTTCCATCTGCCTGCCGTCGAAGAACAGGTCGAAGGCCTGCCGCCGGGCTTCGGCGACGGCATCGCCGGCAAGGCCGCCTTTCTCATCGCCGTCGCCTTTTCCGTGTTCCAGATCTATGTCGCCGCCTATGGCAGCATTCCGAGCCAGGTGGTGCGGGCGATGCATGTCGGCTTCCTGCTGCTGCTCGGCTTCGGCCTGATCGCCAATCTGCGTACCAAGAGCCTGCCGGCCAAGGCCATATTCTGGTCGCTCGGCGCGCTCGGCTTCGGCACCGGCCTGTACAATTGGGTGTTCTACACCGACCTCATCCGCCGCTCCGGCTTCCTGACCACGCCGGATCTCATCGTCGGCGCGGTGCTGGTGGTGCTGGTCTTCGAGGCGGCGCGGCGGCTGATGGGGCTGCCGCTGGCGGTTATCGCCCTCATCTTTCTCGCCTACTGCTTTTTCGGCAACCATCTGCCGCCGCCGCTCGTCCATCGCGGCTATGATTTCGCCCAGCTGGTGGACACCTTCGCCTACGGCACCGAAGGCATCTACGGCACGCCGATCTATGTCTCGGCCGCCTACATCTTCATCTTCGTCGTCTTTGCCGCCTTCCTCGAACGTGCCGGCATGATCGCGCTGTTCAACGATTTCGCGCTCGGCCTTGTCGGCACGTGGCGCGGCGGCCCGGCGCAGGTCTGCGTGCTGTCGTCGGCGCTGATGGGCACGATTTCCGGCTCGGGCGTCGCCAATGTCGTGGCCAGCGGCCAGTTCACCATCCCGCTGATGAAGCGCTTCGGCTTCCGCCCGGCCTTTGCCGGCGCCGTCGAGGCGACCTCCTCGATGGGTGGCCAGATCATGCCGCCGGTGATGGGCGCGGTCGCCTTCATCATGGCCGAGACGCTGAACGTGCCTTATGCCGAGGTGGTCAAGGCGGCGATCATCCCGGCGCTGCTCTATTTCGGCGCCTGCTTCTGGCAGGTGCATCTGGAAGCCGGCAAGGCCGGTCTGCACGGCATGGCCAAGGCGGATCTGCCCAATCCGTGGGACGCGGTGCGGCAACACTGGCCGCTGGTGCTGCCGCTGGCAGCGCTGATCTATCTGCTGTTTGCCGGCTACACGCCGATCTTCGCCGGCACGATGGGCCTGGCGCTGACCATCGTGCTCATCCTCGGCACGCCGCTGGCAGCAGCGATCGGACCGCTCGCTTTCCGCATCGTCTTCTGGATCGCGCTCGGGCTTGCCGCCGCCTCGTTCATGAAGTTCGGCGTCAACCTTCTCGGCGCCGTCATCGCCGCGCTGGTCGTCGCCTGCTTCACCTTCAGGGGCGGCCGCGAGACGCTGCAAATCTGCGTCGACTCGCTTGCCGAAGGGGCCAAGAACGCGCTGCCGGTCGGCATTGCCTGCGCCATCGTCGGCATCGTCATCGGCACGCTGACGCTGACCGGCATCGCTTCGACCTTCATCGGCTGGATCATCTCGATCGGCGAGAACAATCTGTTCCTGTCGCTGTTGCTGACCATGCTCACCTGCCTGGTGCTGGGCATGGGCATCCCGACCATTCCCAACTACATCATCACCTCGTCGCTGGCCGGGCCGGCGCTGCTGGAACTCGGCGTGCCGCTGCTGGTCAGCCACATGTTCGTCTTCTATTTCGGCATCATGGCCGATCTGACGCCGCCAGTGGCGCTGGCCGCCTTTGCCGCGGCACCCATGGCTAGGGAAAGTGGCCTGAAGATCGGCATCCAGGCGACTAAACTCGCCATTGCCGGCTTCGTCGTGCCGTTCATGGCGGTCTACACGCCGGCTCTGATGCTGCAGGACGCCGGGCCGATCGCCGCCCAGTTCGGCTATCCCGTCGAGGTCGCCTACATCGTCGCCAAGGCCTGCATGGGCATCGTGCTGTGGGGTGCCGCCGCCGTCGGCTTTCTCGCCCGCCGCATGGCGGGGTGGGAACGCCTGCTTGCCTTCGCCGCCGGCGTGCTTCTGGTCGCCGCGGTACCGCTGACCGACGAGGCCGGCTGGGCGCTGGCGCTGGCCTGGATCGGCTGGCACTGCTTTCGTGCGCGGCAGGCTTCAGTCAAAACATGAGCCTTTGCATCCTGGCCGCCGGCAAGATGGTGACGTTCTCCGTCGCCGCCTTTACGCTGTCCTGGACGCATTCGGTGGAACGGACGCGTTGGGAGGAAGACTGGAAGGTCACGCCTATCGGCCTGCAGTTGGTCGAGGCGCGGGTCAAGGGCTCGGGCGCCGGCATGGAGCCACCGGAAGGCGCGGTGCTGAAGAATAGCTGGTGGGCCTATACGCCCACGGTCGGCCCACAGCGGCGCGTCATACTCGCCGCCTCCGGCGCAACCGGCGACGGCTGGACGCTGTGCTCGGTTCAAGGCTGCCGGGAATTGGGCAAGGGGGCCGGCGACGCGTTCGTGCTGAAGCCGTGCGAATCCACCGGTTCGAGCCAACCGCGATAACGCCCGATCAATGCGCTGAGCGGCGGCTCGTTCTCCAGCAGCCACATCCTCAGTCAAGGAACCGCTCGCGCAGCTCCGGAGAAGGAACCTCGCAGCTGTCCTTCCTGCCGAACAGCGCGTTGCGATTCCTGGCAACGCGCTCATAGAGCCAGTCGCGCAGCGGGCGCGGCAGCAGCAGCAGCGTTTTTGCCGCCCGCCAGGGCCAGCCGAGTTCCGCCATGACAGCGACGAAGCTGTCGAGCCGCGTGAAGGCGACGCCGTCGATCAGGACGAGGTTGGTTTCGTAAGAGTCCGTGCGCAGTCCGTGCTTCCGAAACAGCGTTTCACCGAAGGGCGACTGCGCGGTGGCGAAGCGGAAACGGCCTTGGCGATCGAGCCTGACCACCATGCGCACGAAGCCTGAGCAGAGCACGCAGACGCCATCGAAAACGATCAATCGATGGCGTGCGTCGAGAGTTGTTCCGGAGGGACGATTTGACTGGGGTCGACTGGGTTGGGAATGGTCGGTCACGCTGGCCTCGGCTGCTCGTGTCCTATGACACTAAGCCGGCCAGCGTCGGTATCAAAGCCGTGGCGATGTCGCACGGCGCCTGTCGGCGAGAGCGGGACGCTCGGCGCGATAGGTGGTGGCGCGGGTAGAGGCGGCCGGCCTGCAGATCCTGCTGTTGTGGCGATTTTCGAAAGCCATGATCAGTGCGCGCCCAGCGAGTTGCCGCGACGGGCGCAAGCAGGGCCGGGGCCGCGCATGTAATAGCGCTCGGGCCGATAGGTCGGCGCGACGAATTCGCGGATGGCGGCGGCATAGCCGATGAGGTGCGCGAGGAAGTTCATTACCCTTGTCCCTGTCCCGATTTTCGGATGTCCCTTCCGAATTGCGGTCATCATAGCGTCGAGGCGTGAATAGTCGGTGAACGTGATGTTAATATCTGGTCGAAAATGCCTCGCTTCGTGGCTGGATTGCGGCTGATTCGGGGTCTTTCCGTGCAGTTGGCCGGCATTCCGGCCAATGTGACTTTTGCATCACATATGTTTCGTTTGAATGTCGCGCGCGGTTCTGTTTCAACTTTTGCCGCGCCCGCGAAATTCAGGTGCTGGCGGCCATAAGGCCTCGGGCGCGCCCTTGGCATCCAGATCGGTCCGTGAGCGCGGAACTGGAGCGCGGTCTGTCCGTTCTCACCTTCATCTGGTTGTGGAAGGGAGATATCATGGCGCCGCGTCCGGCCTGGAGAGGCTATTTAAAGCTTTCGCTGGTCACCTGTGCCGTCGAACTCACCAATGTCGTCACCCACACGGAGCGGGTCTCGTTTCGGATTCTCAACCGCAAGACCGGCAACACGGTGAAGCGCCTCTATGTCGATGCCGAAACCGGCAAGCCTCTGGGGGAGGATGACGAGATCAAGGGCTATGAACTCGACGATGGCGATTTCATCCATATCGAGGAAGACGAGATCGAGGCGGTGCAGATCGAATCCTCGCACACGATGGCGCTCGACGGTTTCGTCGACAAAGCTTCGATCCAGCAGATCTATCTCGATACGCCCTATTATGTCGCCCCGGCCGACAAGGTGTCGGAAGAAGCGTTCGCCGTCATTCGCGACGCGATGGCGGGCAAGAAGATGGCCGGGTTGGCGCGTATCGTGCTCTACCGACGCGAACGGCCGGTGGTTATCGAGCCGCTCGGCAAAGGCATGGTGCTGACGACGCTGCGCTACGACAACACGGTGCGCCAGCAGGACACCGTCTTCGGCGACATCGAGTCGGTGAAGACCGATCAGGAGATGACCGACCTCGCCGAGTTGATCATCGACAAGAAGAAGACGAAGTTCGATCCCTCGAAATTCGACGACAAATACGAGGACGCGCTGCTGGAGCTGATCCGCGCCAAGAAGGCTGGCCACAAGGCGCCGAAGGCCAAGGCGGCGCCCAAGCCTTCCAATGTCGTCAATCTGTTCGACGCGCTGAAGAAGAGCCTGTCAGATTCCGGATCATCGAAAAGGTCTTCGTCGGCGAAAGCCAAGCCGGCGGCCAAACGCGCCAAGCCGAAAGCCAGCGCGCCCAAACGCAAATCGGCCTGAGGAACCCAACGGATGGCCAGCCTCGAACAATATCACTCCAAGCGCGATTTCAAGAAAACCGCCGAACCGGCCGGCAAGGTCGCCCGGACCAAGCAGGGCGGCGCGGGCGGCATCTTCGTTATCCACAAGCATGCCGCGACGCGGCTGCATTACGACCTGCGGCTCGAGCATGACGGCGTGCTGTGGAGCTGGGCGGTGACGCGCGGCCCGAGCCTTGATCCGCATGAGAAGCGACTGGCCGTGCATGTCGAGGATCACCCGATCGACTATGCGCCGTTCGAGGGCACCATTCCCAAGGGCGAATATGGCGGCGGTTCGGTCATCGTCTGGGACGAGGGCACCTGGACCCCCGAGATCGACCCGGCCAAGGCGATGAAGAAGGGCCATATCAGCTTCGAGCTCAGGGGACACAAGCTGCATGGGGCATGGCATCTGGTGCGACTGAAGCCGCGTGCGGGTGAAAAACGCGACAACTGGCTGCTGATCAAGTCGGACGATGCCGCCGCGCGTCCTGGCGAGGACATCCTCAAGGAGGCGCCGGAATCGGTGAAGTCGGGCCTGACGATCGAGGAGGTCGGCGAGGGCAAGACCGCGAAGGGTGAGAAGCCGAAGGTCTGGCATTCCAACAAGCCGGCCGCCGGCAAGACGAAGGCCGCGGGCAAGAAACTCGACTTCATCGAGCCGCAGCTGGCCACGCTGGAGCGCGATGCGCCGCCGGGCAAGGACTGGCTGCATGAGGTGAAGTTCGACGGCTATCGCATGCAGGCACAGATAGCCGGCACCGACGTGCGGCTGCTGACCCGCACCGGCCTCGACTGGACGAAGAAATTCGGAGGAGAGATCGTCGCGGAGCTGGCCGGGCTGAAGTGCAGCGACGCCATCATCGATGGCGAGGTGGTCGTGCTGGCCGACAGCGGCGTCTCGTCTTTCGCGCTGTTGCAGCAGGATCTGTCGGCGAAGCGGACGAATCGCTTCATCTATTACGTATTCGATCTGATGCGCCTCGATGGAAGGGATTTGCGGCGCGAGCCGCTGGTCGAGCGCAAGCAGGCCTTGCAGGATTTGCTCGGCAAGCAGTCCGACAATCCGGCGGTCCGCTTCAGCGACCACTTTTCCGAACCCGGCAAGATCATGCTGGAGCATGCCTGCCGTATGGGCCTGGAAGGCGTCGTCTCCAAGCGTGCCGATGCACCCTATCGCAGCGGCCGCGGCCCGACCTGGGTGAAATCGAAATGCACGGCGCGGCAGGAATTCGTCATCGGCGGCTATCTGCCGTCGGACAAGACCGGGCGCGGCCTGCGCTCGATCCTGGTCGGCTTCCACGAGGGCGGCAAGCTGCATTATGCCGGGCGCGTCGGCACTGGTTTCTCCGGCAAGGGCGCCAATGAGCTGAAGGCAAAACTCGATGCATTGACGGCAAAAACATCGCCCTTCTCCACCGCGGTGCCGAAGGGCAAGGGTCTGGTCTGGGTCAAGCCCGAACTTGTCGCCGAAGTGGAGTTTCGCAGCTGGACCTCGGACCGTATAATACGCCACGCCTCGTTCCAGGGATTGCGCGAGGACAAGCCGGCGGAGGAAGTCGTGCAGGAAAAGCCCAAAGCGTCGACAGGCAAGCCATCGACAGGCAAGAGCACGGCCAAGCCGGCATCGGGTGGCAAAGCCGCCGGATCGATGACGACCACGGTAAAACTCTCGCATCCCGACAAGCTGCTGTGGCCGGACGAAAACATATCCAAGCAGGGCCTGCTCGACCATTACGCGCAGGTTTGGCCGCGCATGGAACAGTTTGTCGTCAACCGGCCGCTCAGCCTGGTGCGGGCGCCGGACGGTGTCGGTGGCCAGCGTTTCTTCCAGAAACATGCCTCGGCCGGTATGAGCGACAAGATCGCGCGCATGAAGGATCCGACTGACGGCGAGGAGATCTTGTACATCCGGGATTTCGATGGTGTCGCCGCACTGGTCCAGTATGGCGTGGTCGAGATCCACATTTGGGGGTGCACGATCGACGAGATCGAAAAGCCCGACCAGATCATCTTCGATCTCGATCCCGATGAAGGTGTCGACGTGAAAGCGGTCCGCGAGGCGGCACTCGATATCAGGGGCAAGCTCGACGAGCTGTCGCTGCCGAATTTCGTCAAGACTTCGGGCGGCAAGGGTTTTCACGTCATGGTGCCGCTGAGACCAGCGGCGGATTGGGAGGAGGTCAAAACCTTCGCCCATGATTTTGCCCGTGCGCTGGAGCAGGGTGCTCCCGACCGCTACACGGCGACGCTGTCGAAAAAAGCACGCACGGGAAAGATCTTCGTCGACTATCTGCGCAATGGCAGGGGCTCGACGACGGTCGCGCCCTATTCGTCACGCGCCAAGAAGGGCGCCACCGTGTCGATGCCGGTGACCTGGCCAGAGATCGAGGCCGGCTTGGCGCCGAACGCTTTCCCGATCGGCGGCAAGACTACGCTGAAACAGCTGGCGAAAGCCGATCCGTGGTCGGATTTCTTTAAGCAGGGCAAGGCTCTGAGGCGGGGTTAACGCTTCGCCCGTTCAAGACAGAAACACCCTCTCAAACGCCTGTCTACCCGGCGGCGAGAAGATCACCGCGCGGCTGTCCTTCTCGCGGCGCGCCCATTTCTCGGCCAGGATCTTCTCGAGGATGGCGGCGCCCAGCGTGCCGGCGAGGTGCGAACGGCGCACGCTCCAGTCGAGGCAGGCGCGGCACACCGGCCGGCGCGGCTTGGTATAAACGTCGATGCCTATCGCCGCGAAATGCGAAGCCGCCGATGGCCCGAGCCTGATCTCCTGTTCGTCGCGGACCAATACGTTCTTGGCGACGAGCCGATCGAGCATCGCCACCGCCTGCTCGCCGGCGAGGTGATCGTAGCAGACGCGCGCCACGCGCATGGCGCCATCGCGCGGACCCGGGCGCACACGCTTTGGACCGACGGCTTCCGCGACGCCTGTGATGGCTTCGATCATGCCCGCCACCTGCGGTCCGGCGAGGCCGTAATAGCGATGCCGGCCCTGGCTCGCCACCGTGAGCAGCCCGCCTTCCATCAGTTTGCCCAGGTGCGAGCTGGCGGTCGGCAGCGAAACGCCGGCCTCGAGCGCCAGTTCGCTCGCCGTCAGCGCCGTGCCGCCCATCAGGGCATTCAGCATGTTTGCCCGTGCCGGGTCGCCGACCAGGCTGGCGATGCGGGCGATGTCGGGTCCTTCACGCATAGTTCGTTCCTCATCGAAGCGTTCTTGTCAGATAATCACTATTCTCAGGTGAGATCAAGGAGACGACGATGGCCGAACGAACCGCTTTCCCCTCAGCCCCGCTCCCCAGCCGTCAATTCTTCCCGTTCGTCAGCTGGCTGCGTTCGCGGCTGCTGGCCCGCTGGTATGACCGCCATTTGCAGCGTCTGGACCTTGCCGAGATCGATGATCATCAGCTGCGCGATTTTGGGCTAACGCGGCAAGACGTGCGCCGCGAATGCGCGAAGTCCTTCTGGCAGCCCTAGCAGACCAGACGACACAACGTTTCGATGCCGCTCGAACTATCGACGCACCCCAAGGAGACCACAATGACCATCACCTGCTTCATCCGCTACGAGATCGACCCGTTCGGCAAGGCGGCCTTTGAGGAGTATGCGCGCAATTGGGGCCAGGCCATTCCACGCTGCGGCGCCGATCTGATCGGTTACTACGCGCCGCATGAGGGCTCGGCGACGACCGCGTATGCCGCCTACAACATCGAGAGCCTGGCGGCCTACGAAGCCTATCGCGCCCGGCTTGCCGCCGATCCCGCCGGCAAGGCAAACTACGAATTCGCCAAGCGCGAGAGATTCATCCTGAAGGAGGATCGCATGTTCCTGAAACTGGCCTCAGGCCCGCACGCGAAACTGGTGCTGCCGTGATTGCCGTGATCTTCGAGGTCGAGCCGGCGGAAGGCCGGCGCGACGCCTATCTGAGCATCGCCGCGGACCTGCGTCCACTGCTCGACGGCATCGACGGCTTTCTTTCCATCGAGCGTTTCCAGAGCCTGGCCGATCCGAACCGCATCCTGTCGCTGTCATTCTGGCGCGACGAGGAAGCCGTGAAGGCCTGGCGCAACACCGAGGAACACCGGCAGGCGCAGAAGGCCGGCCGTGGCGGTATCTTTGCCGGCTACCGATTGCGCATCGCCCATGTGGTGAGGGATTATGGGCTGACGGAGAGGGACGAGGCGCCTAGGGATAGCCGGGCGGTGAATGGGTGAGTGGCAAGTTTCTTCCTTCTCCCCCTGTGGGAGAAGGTGTCGCCGCAGGCGACGGATGAGGGGTGTTCCAGGGAACGCCAACGTCTCACTCCGCTGGAACACCCCTCATCCGTCTCGGCGCTGCGCGCCGATCCACCTTCCCCCACAAGGGGGGAAGGGAAAAAACTATGCATTCCCGATCAGCACGCCGGCCGCGAACACCAGGGCGCCACCCAGCACCACCTGGAAGGCGGCACGCAGGAAAGGCGTCTGCATGTAGCGGTTCTGGACAAAGGCGATCGCCCACAATTCGAAGAACACCACCACCGCGGCAACCCCGGTGGCCGTCCAGAAATGCGGAATGACATAGGGGAGCGCGTGTCCGAGACCGCCCAGCGTCGTCATGATGCCGACGGTCAGACCGCGCTTGATCGGCGAGCCGCGGCCCGACAGCTTGCCGTCGTCGGAAGCGACTTCGGTGAAGCCCATCGAAATGCCGGCGCCGATCGAGGCGGCAAGCCCGACCAGCAGCGTCTGCCAGGTGTCGTGCGTGGCAAAGGCAGCGGCAAAGATCGGCGCCAGAGTGGACACCGACCCGTCCATCAGCCCGGCCAGCCCTGGTTGCACATAGGTGAGGATGAACTGGCGCTGCTCGGCGCTGGCCTCCTCGGCCTTGACGGCGCCCGGCACATGTTTCTGTTCCAGCCGCTGCGCCAGGGTCTCATGGCCCAGTTCGGCCACCGCCAGATCGTCGAGCAGTTTTCGCGTCGAAGCATCTGCCGTGCGCTTGGCCGCCTCGACATAGAAAAGGTAGGCTTGCCGCTCCATCGCCTCGGCATGGCTGCGCACGTGCTCGATGCCGAGCGGCCGGACCAGCCAGTCGGGCTTGCGCTCGTAATAACCCTTCACATGTTCGCGCCGGATCAGCGGTATGCGCTCGCCGAACCGCTTGCGGAAAAGCTCGATCAACGCATCGCGATGGCCATCCTCTTCCTCGGCCATCTCCTCGAACACTTTTGCCGATTGCGGGAAGTTTTCCGTCAGCCCGTCGGCATAGGCCCGGTAAATGCGACCGTCATCCTCCTCGGAGGAAATGGCCAGCGCCAGGATCTCCTGTTCGGAGAGCGATTCGAAGGGGCGGCGGCCGAAGCCGAAAACACGGGAAAGCATGAGGAATTCACCCTAGTTTAGAATAGTTCTAAACTAGGGTTTTGAACACCTTCGGTCAATTGCGCGCTTGGGTCGCGGTCAAGAATTGTTGAAGCCCCACGCCCGCGGTGACTCTTCATTATCAGTGAATGTTCACCTATATTGCTGGACTCAAGCCAAGAACAAGGAACCGGCAGATGACGGCAAAACAGCCTCCGCACCCCTATGATCCCAAGCCCGTTCTCGATCTCATCGCCAGCATCGAGGCCGACCTGCAGCGCCTGAAGGGCCTGGTCGAGCAGCAGGTCGAGAAATTCGACCCCGCCAACCCGCACAACAAGGCGCCGGACGGCAAACTGACGGAGGAGGGCGTCGAGTGCTGCTACCGCATGTTCGACGAGGGCAAGTCGCGCTACTCGGTCGCCCAGCAGATGAAGATATCCTTTGCCGCCGCCAGCCACCGTTTCAACAACTGGCGCAAGCTGGGTGGGGGCAAGAGGCAGAGGACTTTGCTTGGCTAGAATTGGGTGGCCAATTTGCCGATCTCGGCGCTGCCCCTCATTGCCCTGCCGGGCATTTCTCCCCGTAAACAGGGAGAAAGAAGCTGGCGGGAAGCGCCGCACCCCCTTGCAACGCTGAAGATTGGCGAAACCAAAGGCGACAGCGTCCTTCTCCCCGTTTACGGGGAGAAGATGGCGGCAGCCAGATGAGGGGCGGCGCAAACGCCGATCATGACTCGCTAAACTTTGTAACGGTCACATTTTTCCCATGGTGCGCCACCTCCCTTTGCGGGCATCATGAAGGGCAACATCTTCCCACAGGACCCACCATGACCACCCTTCCCGGCATCGCCGACATCCACGCCGCCGCCGCGCGTCTCTCCGGCTTGATCATCGAAACCCCCTTGATCGAATCGCAGGAGCTGAACAGACGCTTCGGGGGCCGCATCCTGTTCAAGCCGGAGACGCTGCAGCGTACCGGCTCGTTCAAGTTCCGCGGCGCCTACAACAAGCTGTCGTCGCTCAGCGCGGAGGAGCGCAGCCGAGGCGTCGTCGCTTTCTCATCGGGCAATCATGCGCAGGGCGTCGCCGCCTCGGCCGCGATGTTCGGCGTCAAGGCGGTGATCGCCATGCCTTCAGACGCGCCGGCGATGAAAATTGCCAATGTGCGCAAGATGGGCGCGGAGGTGGTCCCGTTCGACCGCTTTCGCGACGACCGCATGACCGTGATCCGTCCTTACATGGAAAGAGGCATGGTGCTGGTGCCGCCTTTCGACGATCCGGCCATCATTGCCGGCCAGGGCACGATCGGCCTCGAATTGATGCGCCAGGCAAAAGCGCTTGGCGTCGACCTCGACGCGGTGATCGTCCCCTGCGGCGGCGGCGGCTTGTCGAGTGGCATCTCCGTTGCCGTCAAGGATGCCTCGCCTGACACCGCGGTCTGGGCCGTGGAGCCCGAGCATTTCGACGACACCCGCCGGTCGCTGGCCGCCGGTGCAAGGGTTTCGAACGAGCCCGGCCATAGTTCGATCTGCGACGCGCTGCTGACCGCCGAGCCTGGCGTGATCACCTTCGAGATCAACCGCAGGAATCTCACCGGTGGCATCGCCGTCTCGGACCAGGCGGCGGCGCAGGCGATGCGCGACGCCATGGCCTATCTCAAGCTGGTGGTCGAGCCCGGCGGCTGTGTGGCGCTGGCGGCACTGTCATCGGGCGAGATCGAGCTGTCCGGCAAATGCATTGCCGTGGTGCTGTCCGGCGGCAATGTCGATTTCGGCACTTATGCCGGGATCATGGCGGCTGCTTGAGACGGCGATGTCCAAGGGTATCTGATATGGAGTATCTGGCGACAGGCTCCGCCTTGGATCACTCCTCGCCCGCCGCCAAATCGTCGCCGCGCTGAGCATGGTCATCTACCGCCCGCTCACGCGTTCCGAGCTGCCCGACGATACGGCATCCCTTGCCCACTACCTCGTTGGCAAACTCGTGGTGCGCGAGCTGCCTGAAGGCATCGCCAGCGGCCGCATCGTCGAGACCGAGGCCTATGTGACCGGTGACGCCGCCGGACACGGTTACCGGGGGATGACCCCGCGCAACCGTTCGCTGTTTCTCGAACCCGGGCACGCCTATGTCTATCTCGCCTACGGCATCTCCTACATGCTCAACGTTTCGGGCGAGATGGCAGGGGTCGGAACCGGCGTGCTCATCAGGGCGCTCGAGCCGCTCGAAGGCATTGCGCTCATGCGGCTCAATCGCGGCATCGACCGCTTGCGCGACCTGGCGCGAGGACCGGGAAGGCTGGCCCAAGCGTTGCGGATCGATCGTTCCCTCGACGGGCTCGATCTTTGCCGCAAAGGCCCGCTATGGCTGGCAACCGACGAGCATCAAGCCGGCGACATCGCCCAAGGCGTCCGGATCGGCATTACAAAGGATGCCGATCGCCCGCTGCGGTTTTACGTCAAGGGGAGCGCCTTCGTCAGCGGCCCGAAATCGCTCAACGGTTAGTGGCAGTTACAAACCATGGAGATTGGCGAAAGCATTTCTCCCTTCCGCAAAGGCTGGTGCCAAGACTGGAGGTCGTGCGGCATCTAATCCAGCGTCCGCCTGAACCGCACCAGTGCCACGCCGGCAAACAAGACCACGAACACCACCAGCCAGCCGATCTCCGTTGACACTGCCGGCAGTTCCGCGCCCTTCAGCATCACCGCGCGGGTGATGCGCAGGAAATGAGTCAGCGGGAAGATCTCGCCGAAGATTTGCGCCCAGTCCGGCATGCCGCGATAGGGGAACATGAAACCCGACAGCATGATCGACGGCAGGAAGAAGAAGAAGGTGAGCTGAAGCGCCTGCATTTGCGTGCGGGCGATGGTCGAAATCGTATAGCCGAGCAGCACCAGCGCCAGCACGAAGATCAGCACGGCGGTCAACAGCAGAGACATCGATCCGGTGAAGGGGATTGCGAACAGCAGCTTCGCCGCCGCCAGCACCACCACCACCTGCACGCCGCCGACCGCCAGATAGGGCAGCACCTTGCCCATCATGATCTCGAGCGGGCTGGACGGCATCGCCAGCAGGTTCTCCATCGTGCCGCGCTCGGTCTCGCGGGTCAGCGCGATCGAGGTCATCATCACCATGGTCATCTGCAGGATGACGCCGAGCAGGCCGGGCACGATGTTGTATTGCGAGATGCCTTCGGGATTGTAGCGCCGGTGTACGACGACATCGAGCCGACCCTTGGCGGCCTCGGCGGCGGCTTCCTGCGTGCCTTGCGCCCTCAGCAGCGCCTGGCTGGCGACTGTGCCGAGCGTCGAGATGGCGCCACTGGCCACCGCCGGGTCGGTGGCGTCCGCCTCGATGAGTATCTGCGGGTTGCTGCCGCTCTCCACCCTCCTGGCGAAATCGGCGGGGATGGTGACGACGAAGGCGACGTCGCCGCGCGATATCAGGAACTCGGCCTCGGCGGCACTTTGTGCGACATGGTCGAAACGATAGTAGCCGGTGGTCTGCAGCGCCGCGACAATGGCACGCGTGTAGGGATCGTTGCTCGTCGCCACGAGTGCTGCCGGCAGGCTTTTCGGGTCGTTGTTGATGGCGTAGCCGAAAAGCACCAGCTGTATCAGCGGCACGCCGAGCATCATGGCGAAGGTGATGCGGTCGCGCCGCATCTGGATGAATTCCTTGACCAGCAGGGCGCCAAGCCGGGCGAAGGAAAAGACGCTGTTCATGCCATGTTGTCCTTCGAGCCGGACATGAACTGGATGAAGACGTCCTCGAGGCTGGTTTCGCCGGGCGAAACTTTCACGCCCTTGTGCTCTTTCTCGACGTCGGCGAGTGCGGCTTCGAGCTTCTTTTTGTCGGAGCCGACGACATGCAGCGTCGCGCCGAAAGGCGCCACCTGGTCGACGCCGGAGCGGCCCTGGAGCGCTTCGGCGACCTGATCGAGCCGCGGGCCCTGCAGGACGAAGGTGGTGAGCCCGGCATTCCTGACCACCTCGGCGACGGTGCCGGTGGCCAGCATCTTGCCGTAGGAGATGTAGCTGATGCGGTGGCAGCGCTCGGCTTCGTCCATGTAGTGGGTGGAGACCAGTACGGTCAGCCCGCCGCTGGCCAGGCGATGGATCTCGTCCCAGAACTCGCGCCGCGCCTTCGGATCGACACCGGCCGTAGGCTCATCGAGCAGCAGCAATTTCGGCTTGTGCATGATGCAGGCGGCCAGCGCCAGCCGCTGCTTCCAGCCGCCCGACAAGGTGCCGGCCAGCTGGTTGCGGCGCGACGTCAGGCCGAGGTCCTCCAACGTGCTCGCGACATGCTCTTCAACCGGCTTCAGCCGGTAGAGCCGCGCCACGAATTCGAGATTCTCGCCGATCGTCAGATCCTCGTAGAACGAGAATTTCTGCGTCATGTAGCCGACTTCACGCTTGATGCGCAGGCTGTCGGTGCGGATGTTGAAGCCGAGCACCGTGCCTTCGCCTTCGTCCGGCGTCAGCAGGCCGCACATGATCCGGATGGTGGTGGTCTTGCCCGAACCGTTGGGGCCGAGAAAGCCGACGATCTCGCCCTCGGCGACCGACATCGTCACATGGTCGACGACGGTCTTGTCGCCAAATCGCTTGACCAGGCCGTGGACGTCGATGGCGTTCATCTTGCGCTGTCCGCGAGATCAACATCGACGATCTGGCCGGGCTGCAGCGGCCCGGCATCGCCCTCCGGCCGCGCCTCGACCAGGTAGACCAGCTTCTGCCGGTTCTCCAACGAATAGATCACCGGCGGCGTGAACTCAGGATCGGGCGACACGTAGCTGACGCGCGCCTTCACATCCGGGCCGCAGCCGTCGCAATGGACGCCGAGCAAGGTGCCGACCTTGACCGAGGAGAAGGCGCTCTCCGGGATGTAGACGCTGAGCTTCACCGCGCCATCGGGCAGGATCGAAATCACCGGCGCGGTCGGACCTGATGTGTCGCCCGGATTGCGGATGACATCGTTGACGCGGCCCGGCGAAGGCGCTGCCAGCACCCGCTTCGATAGCCGCCACTGCGCCTGCTCCAACGCGGCCTGCGCCTGCTTGACCTGATTGTCGGCGGCCTTGATCGTTTCGGCCCGTGCAGGCAGGCCGCCGACGGCGAGATTGGCATTGGCCTGGCCGACCTGCGCATTGGCCGTTTCCAGCGTGGCCGACGCGGTGTCGAAATCGGCTTGCGTGCCGGCGCCGCGCTTGAACAGATCGGCGGCGCGGTCGTATTTGCGCTTGGCGTCGGCGGCCTGGGCGCTGGCCATGTCGACCTCGGCCTTCAGCACGGCGATCTCTTCCGGCCGCTTGCCGATCTGCAGATCGGCCAACTGCGCCTGCGCCTGGGCAAGGCCGGCCTGCGCCTGCGCCACCGCGATCTTTGCATCGGCGCTTTCCAGCGTCACAACGGTGGTGCCGGGCGTGACACGATCGCCGCGCTTGACGGTCACGGTCTCGACCTGCGCCACCTCGATCGGCGCCAGAAGCACGTAGTCGCCTTCGACATAGCCGACGGCCAGCGGGGCAGCCGGGGCACAGGCCGAGAAGAGCTGCGCGGCGAGCGGCAGCGAACAAAGAAAGCTCATGGTCTTTGCCCCTTCATGCTTTGCTCTTTTTGGAAGCCAATATGGCCTTGAGATTACCCGATGTGACCGCCACCACCTTGGCCGCCTCGGCGGCGCCGATGTCTTTCCAGCCCATGCGGCGCATCACCGCCTCGCGGCCGATGCGGAAATAGATGACCTGGCCAATCAGCGTGAACACGGTGAGCCTTGTGGCCTCGCTTTCGGCGGGCTCGCCGGTCGCCTGTTCCCAGAGCTGGCACAGCCGGCGATGCGTCGGCTCGAAGACGCCGTCATAGATGCGGTCGAGGGCTGCCGTCGGATGCGAAAGCTCACGCAACACGAACTGCACGATCTCGCCGGCCTGCGGGCTGGCCACGACAAAGCCGACCATCCGCTCCAGCGCCGCGAAGAGCAGCGCTTGCGCCGCCTCCGGATTGGCTGGTCCCGGCGCAGGCGCCTGTACATTGCCGAGCGCCTGGCCGGCTACACCCTGGATGGTCTCGACGATAAAGTCGGCGGCAGCGGCGCGAAGACCCTCCTTGCCGCCGAAATGATAGGCGATCGAGCCTATATTGGCTCGCGCCTCGGCGGCGATCTCGCGCGTCGAGGTGCCATCGAAGCCCTGCCTTCCGAACAGCTTCAGCGCCGCTTGGACAAGGGCCGCGCGCGTCATCTCGGCGGGCTCGCGGCGAAGAATTTTGGGCTCAGGCAGTTTGACCATGAGCGCAGTTTAATCAATCGATTGATTAAAGTCAACTTCTGTTCGTCATTATCTTGCCATCGACGGCGGCAAACGCTTTAGTGCCCGGCCATGGGCAAGGAAGTCGAACGAAAATTCCTGGTCACCAGCACCGCATGGCGGGAACTGGCCGAGGCCAATATCCGCATTCTCCAGTTCTATCTCGCTGCCGGCCCCGGGCGCACGGTGCGCATCCGCATCAGCGATGGCGGTTCCGCCAAGCTGACACTCAAATTCGGCAGCAAGGCGCGCGAACGCGACGAATTCGAATACTCGATCCCGCTCTCGGAGGCGGTGGAGATGCTGGACTTCGCCATCGGACGTGTCATCGAGAAGACACGTCACCATGTTAGGCACCGTGGCCATCTCTACGAAATCGATGTCTTCGGCGGTCCGCTTGCGGGACTTGTGATCGCCGAACTTGAGACGCCGGAGGACGTGCCGGACGAAATGCTGCCTGATTGGCTCGGCCGCGAAGTCACCGGCGAGTCAAAATTCTACAACGCGTCGCTCGCCCTTGGGGGGATACCGGAGATCGCCGCATGAGCTTTCGTATCGATCCGCGCCTGCCGCTGACCGGCGAGGTCAGGCGTATCCTTGCCGAGGAAATCGGCAAGGCGCTGCATCACCTTGACGCCGCACGGAGCCGGCCGGAACAGGCGCTGCACAAGTGCCGCAAGCGACTGAAGAGCGCCCGCGCCCTGCTGCGGCTTGTTCGTTCCGGTGACGAAACGTTCTGTGAGACCGAGAACCAGTGCTATCGCAACGTGGCCGGCCTGCTTGCCGGTCCGCGCGAGGCGACTGCGCTGATCGAGACCATCGACCGGCTGGCGGCGAGCTTTCCCAAGGAGAGCGCCGACGATGGGCTTACTGCTGCGCGCGACAGGCTGATCGCGCGCCAGCATGAACTGCACGAAGGCAGCGGGCTCGAGGCGGCGATCGGCGCGGCGACCGCCGCTTGCGAGGATGGCCTCAAACGCGTCGAAGCGTTGGCCTTGCCCGACCAGCCGGAACAGGCGGCCGACGTGCTTGCCGAAGGTGCCCGCGTCACGCTGCGCCGTGCCAGGAAGGCGCTCGACAAGGCCAGATCGCGGGGCGCGGCCGATGATTTCCACGATTTGCGCAAGGCGGCCAAGACCCACGGCATGCATCTGTCGCTGCTCGGCAGGCTGTGGCCGACACCGATCAAGGCCCGGCGCAAGGCGGTCGACGAACTGGGCGAGCGGCTGGGCGATCTGCACGATGTGCTGGTGATGCGCGCGCTGCTCGAGGCCGACGACCAGCCACTCGGGCTGCCCGAGGACACGAAACTTCTGGGCAAGCTGTTGAAACGGTCGGAGAAGCAGCTGAAGAAGAGCTGCCTGGCCGAAGCGGCCGAGCTGTTCGGCGACAATCCCAAACGCTCGACACGCAAACTGGCCCGCAAGGCGCGCGACGATCTGGCTGCGCCGCCGGAAGAGGCCGCGGCATCGTAGGGCGCTCTTCCTCGCGCTCCGGACGGGGAGGAAGGCGTGCGCTAGCCCTCATTACCCGCCCATGCTAATCGGCATGGGGCATGACCGAGCCCGGCGACACGCTTCTGGATCGACTTGGCCGCTGGCTTGCCGGCCGGCTGCAGGAAGAATCGTCCGGCTACGAGCCCTACACTCCTTCCGATGCCGAGACGCTGCGCCGCACGCTTGAGCCGGGCGACATCCTGCTGATCGAGGGCAATCAGAAGATCTCGGCGGCGATCAAGTACCTGACCCAGTCGACCTGGTCGCATGCGGCCTTCTATGTCGGCGATGCCTTGCCCGCGCCGGAAGACGGCTCGGAGCGGCCGCGCCTGATCGAGGTCACGATCGGCGAAGGCTGCGTCGCCGTGCCATTGTCGCGCTACCGCACCTACAACACCCGCATCTGCCGGGCGAGCGGGCTGGCGCCGGAGGATCGCGACAAGGTCGTCGCCTTCATGATCGGCAGGCTCGGCCTGAAATACGACCTCAAGAACATTTTCGACATGCTGCGTTTTTTCTTGCCCACACCGCCGGTGCCGGTGCGCTGGCGCCGCCGCATGCTGGCCTTCGGCTCCGGCGATCCGACACGGGCGATCTGCTCGACGCTGATCGCCGAGGCCTATGGCCAGATCCGCTATCCGATCCTGCCCGAAATCACCCGTGCGCCCGGCCGAGCCTCCGCGCAGTCGAACTATTCGCGCAAGGAAATCCTGCACATCCGCCACCACTCGCTCTACACGCCGCGCGATTTCGACCTGTCGCCCTATTTCCGCATCGTCAAACCGACGCTGGAATATGGTTTCGACTACCGGCAGATGGTCTGGGACGACAAGGTTGCCGATCCCGGGGCAAAGGCCGCCGAATAGACGCGATCAAATGAGTCCAACAGCATGGACGGCACGGCACGGGAGCGCCGCCCGGCAGCCGGCGCTTTGGCGTCAGTGCTTGCAAGCCGCAGCGCGCACGTCCGAGGGAGTGGCATCATAACGGCGGCGGAACGCCCGGTTGAAATAGGAAAGATCGTTGAAGCCGGCCTCGTAGGCGATCGCGGTGATGCTGCGTCCGGCATGGCGCGGATCGCCAAGCATGCGATGGGCACGCGCCAGCCGCTGGTTCATCATGAAATCAATCAAGGATGTGCCATCGCTCTCGAACAGCTTGCGGACATAGCGGGCCGACAGTCCGTGGCGGGCGGCGACGTCCCGCGCCGACAGGTCGACATGGCCACCATGCGCGACGATATCGGCCTTGATGGCGCGCAAGCGGGCAACGCTGACGCCACGGCCGCGTGCGATCTGGGCCGCATCCCTGGTCGCGCCCATGGCGAGTGCGGCAAGGTCGAAGACATGCGTCGTCGCAAGGTGACAGGCCTCCGCAGTCAACTCGTCTCCGACCTCCTGGATCGAGTTGATATAGTCGAGCAACAGCCGCATCGCCCCGCTTTGGGTCGGCAAGGGCCGCATAAGGACCGCTGCCGGATCGCCGATCAGAGGCGAAAGCTGCTTGCGCGAAAAACTCAGATTGATGAAGCGGAACCCGCCGGCGCCGATCAGGTTGAGGCCAACCTCTTCACCGCTCATCATCAGCGCCTGGCCGTTGCCGACCGCCTCCTCGCGGCCGCGGTGCTTCATCACGCTGCCCCCATCGAGGGCCGCCAGAAGAACGAAGTCGTCGTTGTCGATCAGCGACGATGTGCGATGCACCCGGAATTCCGATGAGCTGCCGGTGGCGATGCCGAGGCCCGGCAACGCGCGCACCCGCATGTCGATCTGCGCCGGCGCAAGCGGATCGAGGTCCACCCTCAGAACCGTGCGGCCGTAAACCTCGCGCGTAATCTCGACGCGATCCTGCTCCGGAAACATCTCCGTCGCCAGCCTGAACGAAGCTGACGGCCCCATCGTCGCAGTCATCGACACCCCCATGCCAAGAGCGCGGTCATATGCGCCGCGGCCTGCAAAACGTCAATACCGGGCCGTTTTGGCCGCTTTCAGTGCCGTTCTGTCCAAGCTGTCCCCCTTTGATGCCCCTAGTTTGCGGCGCGATTCCGAAACCGGAACCGTATTGGCGGCAATCCAAGGGGGCACGATGTTTCATTTGCAACTGTTCAAGACGCTGTCGGCACTGGCTGCGGCGGGCTTCAATCCGCGTGCCTATCTGCTGTCGATCGCGTTGGGCAACACGGTGACCGATCACCGCGAGGTCAAGCTGCCGCCGCGCGCTGCCCGATGATGAGGAGCACCATGAAAAAAAGCATTTTCGTGGCCCTGACCATTGCCCTGGCGGGCTGCCAAACGGGCCAGGCCGACAGCAACACGGCATCGATCGCGAGCGCGGCCGGCAGCAACAAGGCCCGGAACGAACCATCGACGGAAACCGCCTGCGCCGAGGCCGCCAAGAAGGCGGCGAAGGCGCAGACCAATGCGGCTCTGCTCGGCGGTGTCCTGTCGATGGCGGGGGGTCTTGGCGGTCTGGCCGGCAATGGTGGGGTCATTGCCGGCCAGGCCGCCTCGATCGGCGGCTCGGTTCTGCAGTCCCAGGCGACGAGCAGTGCCCGGGCCGGCGTTGTGGAGGACTGTTATGGCTGAGCGGCGTTTCGCAGCCATGCGCCGGCTGGCCGGCGCGCTCGCACTTGCCGGCATGATGTTCGACAGCCCGCATGCCTTGGCGCTGACAGCGCGGGATGCGTCGGCGGTCGTCGGCCTGATCGAGGCCTTGCAGCCCGAATTCGGTCAGTTCGCCTATGACGAGGAGATCGCCGCCGACTGGTACGAGCGCGATGCCGCGGACAAGGGCTTGATCGGCACAGCCGGCTTCACCGCCGACAGCTGGAAGGTCGCGCTTGGCGAGACCATTCGCGGGTTCCTGGCGACGATGCCGGTCGCGGAACTCGATGCCATTTTCGTCAAGCTCAGGAATGCCATATCCGGCATGAGGGAGCTGACCGACGCACAGAAGACGGAGACCATCGCGGCCATCGACGAAGAGGTCGAAGGGTTGATGGCTTTGCGGGCCGAGGGCGACCCCTTCGCCGATGTCGTCAGGCCGCTGACGCCAAAAATCCGCAGCCTCATCCTCGGCCCGGCGATGGGGCGATAGGATGTTGGGCAACAGCAAACGGGTGGCGGGAAAAGCAACTCCGAGCGGGAGCCTCGAGGCCGAACATCGCGGCATTTTCCCAGCCACGGCACGTGTCAGGCGGGGCAGCCCGATCGCAATGCTTATCTGCCTGCTGGCTTCCAGCTGCAGCCAGACGGACTCGCCGGAAGGTCTTGGCGAAGCCATGGCTGCAGTCGAGGCGACCAGGAAAATGCAGGATTGCCGGGCGCGCACGAACGAGACCGCCGGGCAGATGAAGATGATGGGCGCGGTCAATGGCGCCGTCGGCACCGCCGGGGCCGTGCGCGGCAAGCTCAGCCGCCAGATGCAATCATGCTGAGACGATTTCGCACTCCTCGAGATCGCGCAGATAGAGGAACATCGACGCCTCGCTCAGTGCCTGCGAGCGCATGATGCCTTCAGGCGTGAACTTTCCGGCAGATGCAGGCGTTTCACATGGCGGCTATATCACGCCGAAACCGCAACAGCACCCTGGTTTTCGGCTCTGTGTTCGACCCAGACATGGACCGGTTCATCCCGACCGCGGATGCTCACCGGCCCATGATCGCGCGCATTCAACTGTGTCGTGGGCGATTCCGCCTTCGCGGCTTCTATCAGTCGTGACCCAAAGCAAATGTTTGCCTGAAGTTCACGGCAAAGCGCCTGCAAACGGCTGGCGACGTTGACGGTGTCGCCCACCACCGCGAAGGAAAGATTGCGCTCGCTGCCGACCGCACCGATGACGACTGCGCCATATTGTGCACCGATCCGAACGTCCAGCGACGGGTATCCCCTGGACACCCGCTGCACATTCCAGTCTTCGAGAGCGGCGATCATCGCTTCAGCGCACTGGATGGCTCGGGTTGCGTCGTTATGGCTGGCTTGCGGAACCCCGAATGTGGCCATGATGCAATCGCCGATATAGTTGTCGACGGTGCCATGGTGGTCGAAAACGACCTGCTCCATGCGACGGTGGAACTGACGCAGAAGTTCGAACACTGCTTCGGCCGGATGATCCTCGGAATAGTGTGTGAAGCCGACGATGTCGGCGAACAGTACCGCGATATCCTGCCGGCGGACCGGACCGAAGGGCTCGTCATCCGCGGCGAGCTGGTCGACGACATTTGGCGAAAAATGCCGGGCGAGATTGGCGCGGGCGCGCTCTGCCTTGACATAGTCTTCCGACAGATGTCGAGAACGAGAGACGACCAACGCCATGATCGCGCCGATAATCAGCACAACCAACACGTTGGTCGCCTGCGCGAATGTGTCGACGAAATTGGGATTGAGATAGAGGTTCAGTCGCTCTGTCGTCGGCAGCGAATAGAGGTTCGTCGCCGGAAGGACGGTTCCCGCATGAAGAATCACCCATCCCACCCCGATCGTCCACGTCAAGGCTGCGAGCGCCCCGAGATAGAGCGCCAATCGGGTCGAAAGGGTCAGCGCGCCAAGGCACACGAAAATCAACAGGAATTTGAAGCTGCCTTCGCGCAGTTGCATCGCGGCCGGCGCGACCTCCAGGGAAAACGGGTTGGGCGTTACCAGCAGAACGGTCAACAGAACGATGTCCAGCGTGCCTACGAGATAACCGATCCACCATGGCGCGTTGCGACGGCGCGCAAAGCGAAACTGGATCAGGCCGACGAGTTGGAACAACATGAGGCCCGCCAGCACGAAGAGCAGAGAGGCATCCCAGCGGCTGATTAATGAAAAGAAGCAGGAGATCACGGCGAGCGATGCCGTACGCGCCCAGAACTGCAATGCAGCACCTTGGCGTTCTGCGCGCTCTCGCAAATTTCTCAGCCGTGAATAGCGGCGAAGTTCAAGTGTTGGCGCGGTCGGCATAGGATCACTTCGATTTCGCGGGGACGTGTCACGCATTTGGCAAACCCGCCTTCTACTGGCAAATCAGTGCGCGAACTCTACCATGATTGCGGTTTCATTTTTGAAACGCGGCTGCAAAGAGTAAAATGTCCGGACAAAGGACCACGGTGAAAGCTGAAGCAGGATAGGCGGAGGCTTCCCTGTTCAGGTCACGAAGATTGGTGGCATTCGACGCCGCCGCGAAGCGACTTTCCTTGCATCTGGGACTAAAGTGAGCCCGCTCGCCTAAAGCGTGCTCCCCGCTTGCTTGAGATCAAAAAGTTGACGTTCAAGCGACCGCCGGCCGGCAAATCCCGGCCCCTACCGCACCTCGATCTTGCCTTTCAGCTGCGCCCGCGCCTCCTCGATCGACGCTGCATAGGTCACCAGCGGACGCTTCACGCCGTGGTTGATCAGCATGCGCCGGATCTGCGGCGCGGCGCCTGATATGATGAAGCGGACGCCGGCGCGCCTGGCCTTGTGGGCGGCGCCCTCGATGACGTTGGCCGCCGTCGAATCGAAGAACGGTACGGCCGAGCAGTCGAGGATGAAGTTTTTGCGCTGGTCGGCGATGCGGTCGAGCACGGTGCCGACGGTCGAAGCGGCGCCGAAGAAGAAGGCGCCGGAGATGCGGTAGACCACGGTGTCGGCGTCGGTCGCCTCGCTGGCATCGTAGGCGTTGGCGCTGTCGGCGACATCCTCCTGCACCAGCGGCTGATCGGCCTCGACCGCAATCGACTTGGCCATGCGGTCGATGAACAGGATCGAGCCCAGCACAAAGCCGACGACGATGCCTTCGGTGAGATCGCGGAAGATGACGAGCAGAAAGGTCGCCATCAGCACCAGCGCATCGCCGCGCGAGGCACGCAGCAAGGTGGCGAAGGCCTGCTTCTCGAACATGTTCCAGCACACGACCGCCAGCACGCCAGCCAGGGCGGCGAGCGGGATGTAGCTGGCGAGCGGCGCCGCCACCAGCATCAAAGCGAGCAGGATGGCTGAGTGGACAATGCCGGAAACCGGTCCGTGGGCGCCGGCCCGCACATTGGTCGCGGTGCGGGCGATGGTGCCGGTGGCGCAGATGCCGCCGAACAGGGCGGACGCGATGTTGGCGAAGCCTTGCGCCACCAGTTCGCAGTTGGAACGATGCCGCCGGCCCGTCATCCCGTCGGCGACCACCGCCGACAGCAGCGATTCGATCGCGCCGAGCAGGGCAAAGGCAATGGCATCCGGCAGCACGTCAATCATCCTGCCCAGGCTGACCGGCGGCAAGGCAGGCATTTGCAGGCTACGCGGGATGCCGCCAAAGCGAGTGCCGATCGTCTCCGCCGGCAGCGAGAGAAGCGCCACGACCAGCGATGCCAGCCCGATGGCGATGAGCATGGCAGGCCATGTCGGCCGCCAGCGCTTCAGGCCGGCGATGGTGAAGATGGTCAACACCGCCACGAAGGTCGCCGCAAGATTGATGGTGCCGGCCGCCTCACCGACCGCGATCAACTTCGGCACCAGCGGTCCCGGCTCCCTGCCGGCAAGCTTCAGCCCGAACAGTTCGACGATCTGTCCTGAAAAGATGATGACGGCGATGCCGGCGGTGAAGCCGACCGTCACCGGATAGGGAATGAACTTGATGTAGGTGCCGAGACGAAGATAGCCGATGGCGAGCAGGAAGACCCCTGCCATCATCGTTGCCAACAGCAGTCCATCGATGCCGACCCGGGCAACCGTCGCGGCCACCAGCACGATGAAGGCGCCGGCCGGACCACCGATCTGGAAGCGGCTGCCGCCGAGCGCCGAAATGATGAAGCCGCCGACGATCGAGGTGTAAAGGCCGCGCTCGGGAGCCACGCCCGAGGCGATCGCAATCGCCATCGACAAGGGCAGCGCGACGATGGCGACCGTCAGCCCGGCAATGGCGTCCGCCTTGAAGCCGGCGAACGTGTAGCCCTCGCGCCAGACCGTCACCAGCTTCGGCGTGAACAATTCGGAAAATGTCGGTTTTACCGGCCGATGGGCTGACCTGTGGGCCGGTTGATGCACAGCCCGCTGCGTCTGATCCATGGACTGCCTTTCGCACCCTGAAAGGCGGCGGGATCGTCGGCAGGGCTGTCGGCGGTCGCCGTCGCGACTTTATGCCGGCTCAGCCTTGGGATCCCGCGGCACGGCAGCCTTGAGGCGCACGCCCCGGCCGCCGCGCTCGCTGGTCTGGTTCTCGCCGATCAGCTCCACCCCGGCCTCGTCGAGAGCCTGGATGACCTTCATCAGCGTGTCGACCACGCCCCTGACCACGCCATCGCTCGCCTCCATGCGCTGGATGGTTGGAAGCGAAACGCCGGCGCGCTCGGCGAGCGTCTTCTGATCGATGCCGGCCAGCGCCCTTGCGGCGCGCATCTGCGCGGCAGTGATCATCGGCCGGAATCCCCGTCTGAGTCTGCAGGAATAAGGTATAATACCATCATTGTGATGTTTCAAGCATTAAGATGAACGTCTGAGGCGTAAAGGGGCGGCTGACCGATCATTCAGATACTTCCCGGGATTGTGCCTAGGGTGTCCATCTAGGCAGGGGGTAACGCGGTTGAATTCTTCAAGACCTTCATGACCTGGGCGGCCTTGCTGTCGGTGGGCTGCGGGCACGGGCTGATCGACCGGCTGATCTAGTC
This sequence comes from Mesorhizobium sp. WSM4822, assembly GCF_055811155.1. Classification (NCBI taxonomy): domain Bacteria; kingdom Pseudomonadati; phylum Pseudomonadota; class Alphaproteobacteria; order Hyphomicrobiales; family Phyllobacteriaceae; genus Mesorhizobium; species Mesorhizobium sp. WSM4822. The sequence goes on from NZ_JBVVQM010000009.1 coordinate 282,613, forward strand.
TCCAGTCTCGCTGTCGCCGTTCAGGCGCTGCCCGCGCCATCGCTGCCACGCCCGGGCAGCGAGCCAGCACAGCATCGCCCAGACGAAGCCGGCGCACCAGCCGGCAAGCACATCCGATGGCCAGTGGACGCCAAGATAGATGCGGCTGATGCCGACCAGCAGCGTCGTCAGCACCGCCAGCGACAGCACATAGATCTTCGTCGTTCGACCGGGCAGGAAGCGTGCCGCCAGCGCGCCGAGCGTCAGATAGGTCACGGCCGACAGCATGGCGTGGCCGCTCGGAAAAGACAGCGTCGTTTCGTTGACGAGATGCGAGACGAGTTCGGGGCGCGGCCGGTCGATGCCGGCTTTCAGCAGGCTCGACAGCACCTGACCGCCGGCCACCGCCACGAAGATGAAAAGGGCGGTCGCCGGCCTGCGGATAAGCAGGAGATAGACGATTACCGCCGTCACGATCAGCACCAACACGCTGCCGCTGCCAAGACTTGTGATGTCGCGCATCGCCCCTTGCAGCCACAGCGGGCCGATCGGGCTGTCAGGGCGCCCCGCCTGGCGGAAGGCGAGCAGGATCTCGGTGTCGAAGGCGTGCGGCGTGGTGGCGCGCGCAATCTCCATCAGCTCCTCGAATCCCCACAGGCCGGCGGCGATGACCAGGCCGGCCAGCAGCACCGGGAATTCGACCCGGTTGAGCAAAGCGTTCGCGGCGTTCTTCATCGGCAATTCGCCCGTTACAGCCGGCCTTGCAGATAGGGTCCCAGCGTGATCAGCGCCACCGCTGCGATCGCCAGCATGATGCCGGTCGCCTGCAGCGCATTGACGCGCTCGCCGAAGAAGACCAGCGCCACGACGTTCACGGAGACCAGCTGGATGACGGCGGAAAGGCTGAACGACACCGACATGCCGAATTCGCGGATCAGCCGCAGCATGATCAGATTGCCCAGCGAATAGAGCGCCAGCGTCAGCGCTATCTTGCCAAGGCTCGGCGCAAGGCCCCATTGCTTGGCGGCTGTCGCCGCCAGCAGGAAAATGACCGTCGAAAAGCCGAGCTGCAGCAATCCCGAAAAACTCAACGTTTCGTCCCCTCTCGGAGCGGCTCCCGCCGCGTGCGTCGCGGACGTTGTTTCCCAAGCGCGCCGGGACGTCAAGCGACCTCGACCAAACGAAGCCCTTGGCAATGGCAAGCCGGAAGCTCAATGTACTAACATCGCCCAATCTGTCGGTTCGAAGGGCGGTCAGGGGCTCATGATTCGCAGTTTTCAAAACCTGATGCGGCGCTGGAGCGAGCTTTCCCTTGCCCTGCAATTCGTCGTTGCCGGCGGCTTTGGCCTGCTGGCCGTCATGTTGGTGGTGGGCACCTGGGTGACGGCGCAGATCCGGGACGGCGTCATCCGCAATTCGGCCGCCACGACGGCGCTCTATGTCGACAGCGTGATTGCGCCGCTGCTTCCCGACTTGCGCAAGGACCAGGAGCTCAGCGAGTCCGTCAAGCAGGCGCTGGACGAGACGCTTGGCCAGGGCGCGCTCGGCAAGCGCCTCCAATCGTTCGTGCTCTGGCGCCGCGACGGCACGGTTCTCTACGCTAAGGAGGCGTCCCTGATCGGCCGCCGCTTCGGTCCGAGCGACAATCTGCGTTCCGCCTTCGAAGGCAATGTCGTCGCTGAATTCAATACATTCGATGATGATGAACGTGAGGAGAAGGCTACCGGCTTGCCATTGCTGGAGATCTACAATCCCGTGCGCGAGCCCTGGTCCGGCGAGGTGGTGGCGGTCACCGAGTTTTATGAGATCGCCGACGATTTCCAGGCCACCCTGGCGTCCGCCCTGTGGTCGAGCTGGCTGATCGTGGCCGGCGCGACGCTCGCGGCATTCCTGCTCCTGTCGGGCATCGTCCTGCGCGGCAGCCGCACCATCGACGATCAGCGTGGGGCACTGCGCCGCCAGGTCTCGGAGCTGCAGGGTCTGGTGGCGCAAAACAGTGCCTTGCGGCTGCGCGTGCAACGGGCGTCCCGCCGCGCCACCGCGCTCAACGAAAGATATCTGCGCCGGATCGGCGCCGACCTCCATGACGGCCCGGCCCAACTCGTGGCACTGGCGGCGCTGCGCATGGACAGCCCTATTTTTTCCAGCGATGGCCATTCGAGCGTAAGCCGTTCGACCGAGGTCGCAATGATCCGCAAGACACTGGAGGACGCGATGCGCGAAATACGCGGCATCTGCACCGGCCTTGTTTTGCCGCAGATCGAGACGGCTGCCGCAACCGACATTCTGCGGCTGGCGGTCAAGGAACACGAGCAGAGGACGGGAACGTCGGTGACGCTGACGCTGACCGGACAGTTGCCGGAGCCCGGCGCCTCCGAGAAGATCAGCATCTATCGTTTCGTCCAGGAAGGGCTGAACAATGCCTATCGCCACGGGTTGGGCAAGGATCAGGCGGTGAGTGCGGGGATGAAAGGTGGCCGGCTTTTTGTCGAAGTGTCGGACGGCGGGCCCGGTTTCGATCCGGCGGCACGGGTCGAGGGTCTCGGCCTCGCCGGCCTCAGGGAGCGGGTCGAAAGCATTGGCGGACAGTTCGAAACCTTGACCGGGCCGCAAGGTACGCGTTTGGTGATCCGTCTATCGGTCGAGGAGCAAGCATGACTGGGACCATTCGCATCGCCATTGTCGACGATCACCCCCTCTTTCGCGAAGGTGTGACGCGCAGCCTGTCGGAGATCGGAGGCTTCGAGATGGTTGGCGAGGGCGCCACGGCGCAGGATGCCGAACGCCTCGCCACGACGGTGCGGCCCGACATCTTGCTGCTCGATATCTCCATGCCGGGCGGCGGGCTGACCGCCGTCGCAAGCATCCTCGCCAGCCATCCGGCCCAGAAGATCGTCATGCTGACCGTTTCGGAGGCCAACGCCGATGTGACAAAGGCGCTGAACGCAGGGGTGAATGGCTATGTCCTCAAAGGCGTCGGGTCGCGCGGGCTCGCCGACATCCTGCGCAATGTTGCAGCCGGCGAAAGCTATCTGTCGCCGACGCTGTCGGCCCGGCTGCTTTCGGATCTCCAGTCCCAGCAGCCGACCGACGGCATTGCGGAACGGCTGCGGCAGCTCACCGATCGGCAGACGGAAATCCTGCGGCTGGTGGCGGAGGGGCTGAGCAACAAGGAAGTCGCCTTGCGGCTTGAGCTGCAGGAGAAGACCGTCAAGCATCACATGACCGGGGTGCTGTCGAAGCTCAATGTGCGAAACCGCACCGAAGCGGCCTTGATGATGCGTGAGTTGCGCGACCGCGACAGGCCTTCCTAGAGCAACGAGAGCATGATGCCGAAAGGTGTGAAGCGGTTTTCGGAAGACATCATGCTCTATCTCTTTGATTTAGAGGCGGATTCAGTTTTCAGGCCGCTTCGACCTGAAATCATCCGGATTGCGAAAAACAATAATTGAACGGTTGCGTGCCTCCGCAAGGTGCGGACCGCGCAAAGCGCGTCGCGCCTCGGGACCGGCGTGGCACCGCCAAAACGATGTCACCTCCGCCGGGGGGCGGCGGAGGTGACGTGCAAAGCTGACCGTTGCCTGTTGGCCAGCTTCACAAGGCCTTGAGACGATCGGCATCGGCCGGCGTGGCCTGGCGGTCGATGATCGTGCGACCGAGCGCGTCCTTCATGCTGAAACGTCCGTTCTCGAGCTTTTCCGTTATGCCGTCGGGATGCCGGACCGTGATCTTGTTGCCGGTCACGTCGACCTTGTCACCGGTCTTTGCATTGACATGGCTTCCGCTCTTACCCTGATTGGATCCCGATTTGCCGCTGTTGCCGTTATTGCCGCTGTTGCCATTCCCGCTATTCCCGCCGCTGTTCCCTCCATTGCCGCCGCCGGAATTGCCGCCGTTGCCGCCGCCACCACCGCTGTTACCGTCACCCTTGGCGTATGCGCCGGCGGTGTGGATGCCGGGAACGGAGCCGTCCAGGACAATTTGGTAGGGAGCAATCGTCAACGCCAGCGCCGCTGCCGATTTGAGCGCCAGCCGGCAACAACGGGTCGTGACCGATCTGTGCATTTTGATCTCCGACGACTGAGCCCGGCGCGCTCCACCCCAACGTTGCAGTGCAACAACATTGCCGAAAGACGCGGCGCCCGGAAGCGACCTCCGACCGTTGCGGTTGTCAACTAGGACCATTGCAAGCGCAAGATTGGACTAAAGTCCCAAGCGTATGCTACATTAGCTTCGCATGAACGGCGCCGCGACCGCCATCGCTAAATGGGAGACTCGCTTTCCCTACGCCTGACGACGGCAGACGCCGAACATCAAGTCACCTCCGCCGGGGGCGGCGGAGGTGACTTTGTCGAGCCGGCTTTGTCCGTTGATCCGTTTGCAAGACTGACGTCATGCGCCGTTGCAGGATGCGCGGAGAAACATGCCGCCGAAGGTCTCCTTCATCTCGAAAAGACGATTCCGGAGCAGTTCACGGCCTTCGGGAAGGCTGAGCCAGCGCTGCGCGTAATGCCAGTCGCGTCTGAAAGGTCCCCCAATGTCACGAAAATGTGACCCGGCGATTATAAGGGGGGTCAAACAGGTACCCCACGCTCCAGCCACCCAACAGCCAGAGGCAAGCCACCATGACTGACCTTCGCTCCCCCGACACCCGATTCCGCACCAGCCTGCTCGAGGAAAACGACGGCCCGGCCATCAATGCCTCCGACAACCGCACCATGGGCGAGATCATCGCCGCGCGGTTCTCGCGCCGCGGCTTCCTCAAGGGCTCGCTGGCCGTCTCGGCCATCGCCGCCACCGTCAGCCCGCTGGCGCTGATCAGCGCCGACGAGGCCAGGGCAGCGGAAGGCTCCGCCTTCGCGTTCGACGAACTCGAGGCCGGTATCGACGACAAGCACCATGTCGCGCCGGGTTACGATGCCGATGTCCTGCTGCGCTGGGGCGATCCGCTTTTTGCCGATTCGCCCGACTTCGACCCGACGAAACAGTCGGCCGAGGCCCAGGCGAAACAGTTTGGCTACAACAATGACTATGTCGGCTACATCCCGATCGACGGCTCGGCCGAACATGGCCTGCTGGTGGTCAACCACGAATACACCAATCCGCATCTGATGTTCCCGGGCATCGTGAAGATCGTCGAAAAGGACGGCAAGAAGTCGGCCGAAGTCGCGCCCCTCTCGAAGGAGCAGGTCGATGTCGAGATGGCCGCCCATGGCGGCACCATCGTCGAGATCCGCAAGGACGGTGGCAAATGGCAGGTGGTGCGCGACGGCAAGCTCAATCGCCGCATCACCGCCAACACCGAAATGGCGCTGTCCGGCCCCGTTGCCGGCCATGACCGCGTCAAGACCAAAGCCGATCCGTCCGGCACCAAGGTTTTCGGCACCGTCAACAATTGCGCCGGCGGCGTCACGCCCTGGGGCACCTATGTGATGGCCGAGGAGAACATCCATGGCTATTTTTCCGGCGAGCTGCCGGAAGACCACAAGGAAGCCGCGAACTACAAGCGTCTCGGCATTCCCGAAGGCGCCTATGAATGGGCGGCGCATTACGAGCGTTTCGACCTCGCCAAGGAACCCAACGAAGCCAACCGCTTCGGCTGGATCGTCGAGGTCGATGTCAACGACCCGACCTCGACGCCGAGGAAGCGCACCGCCATGGGCCGCTTCAAGCATGAGGGCGCCGAATCGATCGTCGCCAAGGACGGCCGCGTCGTCTTCTATCTCGGTGACGACGAGCGCTTCGACTACGTCTACAAATTCGTGACCAGGGCCGCGTTCAATCCGAACGACCGTGCCGCCAACAAGGACCTGCTCGACGATGGCACGCTGCATGTCGCCAGGTTCGCCGAAGACGGCACGGTCGAATGGCTGCCGATCGTGTTCGGCCAGGGGCCGCTGACGGCTGAAAACGGTTTCACTGGGCAGGCCGACGTGCTGATCGAGACGCGCCGCGCCGCCGACCTGCTCGGCGCCACCAAGATGGACCGCCCGGAAGACATTCAGCCCAATGGCGTCAACGGCAAGGTCTATGTCATGCTGACCAACAATTCGAAGCGCAAGGCCGACCAGGTCGACGCCGCCAACCCGCGCGCCGAAAACGCCTTCGGCCACATCATCGAGATCGCCGAGGACGGCGGTGATTTCACGGCCGCCAAGGGCAAGTGGGAAGTGCTGCTGAAATGCGGCGATCCCTCGGTTGCCGATGTCGGTGCCACCTTCTCGACGGCAACGACGGCCAATGGCTGGTTCGGCATGCCCGACAATTGCGCGGTCGATTCGGCCGGGCGTCTCTGGGTCGCGACCGACGGCCAGGGTCCGAAAGCCACCGGCCGCACCGATGGCTTATGGGCGGTGGACACGGAGGGGGCCGCGCGGGCGACCTCGAAACTGTTCTTCCGCGTGCCGATCGGCGCCGAAATGTGCGGTCCGCTGTTTGCGCCCGACGACCAGACCGCCTTCGTCGCCGTCCAGCATCCGGGCGACGGCGGAGAGGACTGGGAAGCGTTCGGGCGCCCGTCCTACTATGAGGACCTGTCGACGCGCTGGCCCGACTTCAAGCCCGACATGCCGGTGCGGCCGTCGGTCGTCGCCATCACCAAACAGGGCGGCGGCAAGATCGCGGTCTGATATCAGGTACTCGTTTGCAATCTCAAGGGAGGGACTTCGGCGACCCGAAGTCCCTCCCTTTTTTGCGTGAAATCCGTCAAGCCTCGGGAAAGATTGGCAATTTAAACGTGGCGCTCTAGGTCTTTATCAGGAGATCGCCATGTCGAAGTCCGTCTATGACCGTGGCTTGCTCAAGCCAGCCGATATCGCCAAGCTGCAGCGCGTGTTCGACGAGGCCTGCCGGCGGCGCGAGGCACATCCCGATTCCGCCGACGCGCGGGAAATCGCGCTTAACCTGCTCGCCTTGCACAATGCCGGCATGGTGGAAGAGGACATGCTGATGGAAGCCGTCGGTTTCCGGCGGCTGGAACCGAAATCAGCGTGATGCGCTGGATTGGTGCGAGGCCGACCCTGCAATTCGTTTGGCGATCGCCTTGGCCAGGATGCCGGCATTGGCGAAGCAGCCGCGAATGCTTGGCCGCATGCCGGTGAACCACAGACCGGGCAATTTTGGATCGGCTTCGCCACCGTTGAAGAGCGGAACGCCCTTGGCGTCGAGCACGCCGAGCTTGCCGACCATGGGCTCCAGCCCGGTGCGGTAGCCTGTCGCGGCAATGACGACATCGGGATGGATCAGGCTGCCATTGGCCAGGATCACGCCATCGCGGGTGAATTCCCGTATGCCCGGCACGACGGTGATCTTGCCGGCCTTGATGGCGCCGACGGCGCCGTCGTCGGCCGCGATCGCGGTGTAATCCGAGCTCAGGCGGCTGGCGCCGCCCGCAGGCGCGGGCGGCAGACCGAATTTGGTCAGGTCGCCGAAAACCAGCCGCTGCGTTGCCGCCATCACCGCATCGGCGAGCCGCAACGGCAAGCGCGCCATGATCGGCGAAAGCCGGTGCACGGCGATCTTGCAGATGCGCTTGGGCAGCAGGGCGGGACCGTTGCGGGCCGACAGCCAGATGGCGGCCGTGTCTATGCCGGCCAGATGATTGAGCGCATCGAAGCCCGAATTGCCGGCGCCGACGACCAGCACTTTTTGGCCCGCATAGGCTTGCGCGTCACCAAAATCCGCCGAATGGATGATGCGCCCGACGAAATCCCTCATGCCTTTCCATTCGGGCGTGAACGGCTGCCTGTCGCGGCCGGTAGCGATGACGACATTGCGGGCGAAGCGCGGTCCGGCGCTGGTGCGCAATGCCCAGTGATCGCCCTTGAAGGTGATCTCTTCGACCGCGACGCCAAACTGCACCGGCAGCCGGTTCTCCTTCTGGAAATCGTTCATGTGGCGGATGACGACCATTCTTTGCGGAAAGGCGGGCGTGCCAGGGGGAAAGGCGAGACCAGGCAGCGAAGAAAGATCGCGATGGGTGTTGAGATGCAATTGCTGGTGGCGCCGGTGCCAGGGCTCGGCCAGCCGGCTTTCCTTTTCCAGGATCGCCGTCGGCACGCCGGCGTTCATCAAGGCATGCGCGGCGGCCAGCCCGGCAGCACCGGCGCCGACAACGATTGCCGGCTCGACCGTGGCCGGCAGATCCGCAACCGATCTGATCGTCGTATCAGTCATTCACTCGAATCCCATTGGACGTCCCGCCGCAAGGCTCGCAGGACGCTGTAACCGTTTGATCGCGCGCAGGATCCCCTGCAGCAAACCGCGGCCGAATTTCGAGCGATGCGATTTAGCGCCACACGCCGGGCCGCGGTTGCGCTCTATATGGCATATGCGCGATATCAACGGTAATCAGGTCGCGGCAATGTGATTGATTCGAGGCCTTGGGTGGCTGGCGGGTCTCGGTTATCCCCCACGCGCATGCCCGAAATCGAGTCCGATTTTCGAGTTATGCGCAGAATCAAAGTGTTACAGCACCTTGGCGCGTCCTGGACGGCCGGCGCTGTAGGCGGCACGCGGAATCTCGACCATGCCCTCCTTGCGGTTCTATTTCGACAAGATCCTTGAGGCTGCCGCGCCCGAGGTCGAGCGGCAGGCGCTGACCCATGTCGAACGCCTGGCACTGGTGCGCCGCTATGGCGACTTCTCGCTCGCCTATTCCACCGCCGTGCAAGGCAAGCTTTCCTATTTCGGCGACGCCGACGGCTACATCGCCTTCGGTACCAAGATGAAGCACCATTTCGCGCTCGGCGACCCGGTGGCGGCTCCGGCGCGTCGGGCCGATTACATCAAGCGCTTCGTCGAGACCGCCGGCAGCCCATGGTTCGTGCAGGTCGGCGAGGACACCGCGCGCGTGCTGGCCGGGCTTGGATACAAGGTCAATCGCCTCGGCATCGACACCCGCCTCGCCCTGCCCGAGCATGATTTTTCCGGGAAGCGCAATGAGACCGTGCGCTACTCCGAACGCTGGCTGCTGAAGAAAGGCTTTTCGTTCGAAGAGGACAAGCGCACGATCTACCTCGACGAGATCGCCCGGCTTTCGGAAAACTGGCGCGGCGACCGCATCGTCAAGCGCTGGGAGATGGGTTTTCTCAACCGCCATTTCGCCGACCATCTCGGCACCGACATGCGCCGTTTCGTCCTGCACGGTCCCGATGGCGAACTGGTCGCTCTGCTCGACTTCGACCCGTTGTTTGCCGACGGCAAGGTCATCGGCTACACCACCGCCTTCAAGCGCAAGCATCTCGACGCCTCACCGCATGCCGAGATCGGCCTGACCAAGTTCGCCGTTGACCGTTTTCGCGAAGAGGGCATCTCGGTGGTCACGCTCGGCCTGTCGCCGCTCGTCGATGTGGGCCCGAGCGGATTTGCCGAAAGCGATTTCTGGCGCAATGCCTTCCAGCGCGCCTATTCTTCTCCCTGGGTCAATCGGCGCAGGTTCAACCTGCAGGGCCAAGCGGCGTTCAAGCGCCGCTTCCACGGCGTCGAGGAGCCGGTCTACATCGCCTTCCGCAAGGGGACGTATGTCGAGATGCTGGGGTTGCTGCGGCTGGTCAAGGCGATCTAGGTCTGGTGATATTCAGGTGAGGCCGGCCTGCAAATGGCGGCTTCCTGCGCTTCCCTAGTTCTACTGCCACGCAGTAGAACTGAGCTCACGTACAAAAAGTACGCTCCGCTCCGGTTCTCGGAATCCACCATTTTCGACTCGGCCTGACCTGAATCTCAACAGACCTAGCGGCGCTCAGGGCGCTTTCGCCGCTCAGTTCCTGAGCCGGTAGCCGGTCCTGAAGATCCAGGCGACGATCGCTATGCAGATCAGCAGAAAGACGATCGTCATGCCGAGGCTGATACCGACCGAGACATCGGATTTGCCGTAGAAGCTCCAGCGGAAGCCGCTGATCAGATAGACGACCGGATTGAACAGCGTCACCGTGCGCCAGATCTCGGGCAGCATGTTGATCGAATAGAAGCTGCCGCCGAGGAAGGTCAGCGGCGTAATGATCAACAGCGGCACCAGCTGCAGCTGCTCGAAACTCTTCGCCCAGATGCCGATGATGAAGCCGAACAGGCTGAAGGTCACCGCCGTCAGCACCAGGAAGGCGAGCATCCAGAACGGATGCAGGATGGTCAGCGGCACGAACAGCGAGGCGGTGGCCAGGATGATCAGGCCGAGAAGGATCGACTTGGTCGCGGCGCCGCCGACATAGGCGATGACGATCTCCAGATAGGAGACCGGCGCCGACAGAAGCTCGTAGATCGAGCCGACGAATTTCGGGAAGTAGATGGCAAAGGAGGCGTTGGAGATCGACTGCGTCAACAGCGACAGCATGATCAGACCCGGCACGATGAAGGCGCCGTAACTGATGCCGTCGATCTCGGTGATGCGCGAGCCGATGGCCGAGCCGAAGACGACGAAATACAGCGATGTCGAGATGACCGGCGAGACGATGCTCTGCAGCACGGTGCGGAAAGCACGCGCCATTTCCATCCGATAGATCGCCCATACGGCGCGAAGGTTCATGGTTCCCTCCTCACCAGATTGACGAAGATCTCCTCGAGCGAAGAGTTTTGCGTGTCGATATCGCGGAACTGGATGCCGCCGGCCTCGAGATCGCGCATCAACGAGGCGACGCCGGGCCGCTCGGCCTGATTGTCATAGGTGTAGGTCAGCTGCCCGCCATCGGGCGACAACTCCAGCGCATAGCGCGAGAGCGCCTCGGGAATGGCCGTCAGCGGATTGCGCAGTTCCAGCACCAGCCGCTTGCGGCCGAGCTTGCGCATCAGTTCGGCCTTGTTCTCGACCAGGATGATCTCGCCGCGGTTGATGACGCCGACCCGGTCGGCCATCGCCTCGGCTTCCTCGATATAATGCGTGGTGAGGATGATGGTGACGCCGTCCTCGCGCAGCCGGCGCACCATCGCCCACATGTCCTGGCGCAGCTCGACGTCGACGCCGGCGGTCGGCTCGTCGAGGAACAGGATGCGCGGCTCATGCGACAGCGCCTTGGCGATCATCAGCCGGCGCTTCATGCCGCCCGACAGGGTGATCGCCTTGGCGTCCTTCTTGTCCCACAGCGACAGGTCGCGCAGCACCTTCTCGACAAAGCCGGGGTTGGCCGGCTTGCCGAACAGGCCACGGCTGTAATTGACCGTCGCCCAGACGCTCTCGAAGGCGTCGATGGTCAGTTCCTGCGGCACCAGCCCGATCAGACCGCGCGCGGCGCGATAATCCTTGTTGATGTCGTGGCCGTCGACGGTGACGGTGCCCGACGAACGGTTGACGATGCCGCAGACGATCGAGATCAGCGTCGTCTTGCCGGCGCCATTGGGTCCAAGCAGCGCGAAGATCTCGCCGCGCTGAATGTCGAGATTGACTTCCTTGAGCGCGGTGAAACCGGTGGCGTAGGTCTTGGAGACCCCGGAAATGGACAGGATGGAAGGCATGGATGAAAACGGCTGCTTGAAAGAGGTCCCCTGATATAGGCCGAATGTCGGTGCTTGCAACCGCAAGTCAATGCCCTGCTGACAGTTCTCGACAATCGTGCCGGCCGGCCGTTGCAGGTGCGGCGCACAGGCCCGGAGTTGCACGGCACGCAACCGGCAAAATTGTCCTGTGGCGTTCAGCCTCGCGGCAGGACGCCGCTTTGACCTGAACTCGCTTCGGGCCTATCCTTCGCGAGTATTTGCAGCAGCCGGAGCCCATCATGGACCCGCTCATACTTTCGCGTATCCAGTTCGGCGCGAATATTTCATTCCATATTCTATTTCCGACGATCACCATTGCGCTGGGTTGGGTGCTGCTGTTCTTCAAGCTGCGTTACAACGCGACCAATGATTCCGCCTGGATGCGCGCCTATTTCACCTGGGTGAAGGTGTTCGCGCTGTCCTTTGCCATGGGCGTGGTTTCGGGCGTGACCATGAGCTTCCAGTTCGGCACCAACTGGCCGGGCTACATGGAAAAGGTCGGCAACATCGCCGGGCCGCTGCTGGCCTACGAAATCCTCACCGCCTTCTTCCTCGAAGCGGCCTTCCTCGGCATCATGCTGTTCGGCTTCCGCCGCGTCTCCAACCGCATCCACACGCTGGCGACGGTGCTGGTCGCCGGCGGCACCACCGTCTCGGCGTTCTGGATCATCGCGCTCAATTCCTGGATGCAGACGCCGGCCGGATTCGAGATGCGCGACGGCGTGGCGCATGCGGTCGACTGGTGGGCAATCATCTTCAACCCGTCGATGCCCTACAGGCTGACCCATATGCTGCTGGCGTCCGGGCTGACGGTGTCGTTCCTGATCGCTGGCCTGTCGGCGCTGCGCTATCTCACCGGCGACCGCTCGGAATCGATGTGGAAGGCGCTGCGCACCGGCGTCTTCACCGCGGCGATCCTGATCCCGATCCAGATCTTCGCCGGCGACCAGCATGGGCTGAACACGCTGGAGCATCAGCCGCAGAAGATCGCCGCCATGGAGGCCAACTGGAACACCGGCCCCAACGTGCCGCTGGTGCTCTTCGCGCTGCCCGACGAGGCGGCGAAGGAAAACAAATTCGAGATCGCCATTCCCGATGGGGCCAGCCTGGTGCTGCGGCACTCGGCCAGCGGCGTGGTGCCGGGACTGAACGACTATCCCGGCAATCATCCGCCGGTCTTTCCGGTGTTCTGGGGTTTCCGCATCATGGTCGGCACGGGCATATTGATGCTGCTCGTCTCATGGTCGGCGGCCTTCTTCCTCAAGCGCCGGCACAGCCTGCCGAAGCCGCTGGCCATGCTGATGGTGCCGATGGCGCTGTCGGGCTGGCTGGCGACGCTGGCCGGCTGGTACACCACCGAAATCGGCCGCCAGCCCTGGCTGGTGACGGGCGTGCTGAAAACCGCCGACGCGGTCGGCCCGGTGGCCGGCAGCCATGTCGCGCTGACGCTCGCCATATACCTCGTTCTCTATGTGCTGTTGCTGATCGCCTATCTCGGCGTGCTGGTGCACCTGGCGCTGAAGGCGGCGAAGGACGGCGACAACTCGCCGTTGCCCGGCGTGCTCAACGCGCCGATGTCGCAGCCGGCTGCGGGGGAGTGATTTGATATGGCACTCCAGCCGGGCGCCGGCGCTGCCCCTCACCTGCCTGCCGGCATCCTCTCCCCGTATAGGGACGGGGAGAGGGGCGCTCGCATCGACGGTTTCGCCAATCACCAGCGTTGCAAGAAAAGCGCCGAGATTGCGGCCAGCCCCCTTCTCCCCGTCCCTATACGGGGAGAAGTGCCCGGCAGGGTGATGAGGGGCGGCGCCGACTTCGGCAATCGATCTGAAGCCTCGATAGAGTCCCATCCGATCACATCGCGATTAGCCGGCTTTGGTGAGTGAGGAGAAAAAGATGAGCTTCGACTGGCCAACCGCGCTTCCCCTCATCTTCGCCGGCCTGATGGGCCTCGCCATCCTGATCTACGTCATTCTCGACGGTTTCGATCTCGGCATCGGCATTCTGTTCGCCGCCGCTGAAGACGCCGAACAGGATACGATGATTGCCGCGATCGGCCCGTTCTGGGACGCCAACGAGACCTGGCTGGTGCTGGCCGTCGGCCTGCTGCTGGTCGCCTTCCCGCTGGCGCATGGCGTCATCCTGACGGCGCTCTACATTCCGGTCTTCGTGCTTTTGCTCGGGCTGATCCTGCGCGGTGTCGCCTTCGATTTCCGCGCCAAGGTGCCAGCTGGCCGCAAGCATCGCTGGAACCGTATTTTCTTCCTGGGTTCGCTCATCGCCTCGCTGGCGCAGGGCTATATGCTGGGCGTCTATGTGCTCGGGCTCGATGTCGGCCTCGGCGGCACGGCGTTCGGCGTGCTGGTGGCGTTCTGCCTTGCCGCCGCCTACGCGGCGATGGGCGCCGCCTGGGTGATCTATAAGACCGAAGGCGAATTGCAGAAGAAAGCGGTGCGCTGGCTGCGCACCGCGCTGGTGCTGACCGCGCTCGGCATGGCGGCGGTGTCGCTGGCGACGCCCTTCGCCAGCCCGCGCATCTTCGACAAATGGTTCGTCTGGCCGGAAATGCTTTATCTGTCGCCGCTGCCGATCCTGTCGGCGCTTTTGTTCCTGTGGCTGTGGCGGCAGACCTTCCATCTGCCGAAGCCCGACGACCGCCATTCGCTGATGCCGTTCCTGACGCTGGCCGCCATCTTCGCGCTCGGCTTTGCCGGCCTCGCCTGGTCGTTCTACCCGTTCGTGGTGCCGGATCGCCTGACCATCTGGCAGGCGGCTTCCGCGCCGGAGAGCCTGGCCATCATCCTCGCCGGCACCGTGGTCGTGCTGCCGGTCATCATCTTCTATTCGTTCTATGCCTACCGGGTGTTCGGCGGCAAGGCGACGGATTTGACGTATGATTGAAGGGGATGGCGGGAGCTAATCTCCCCCCTCGAGGGGGAGATGTCGCCGAAGGCGACAGAGGGGGTCGCCACACGTAGAGCGCTAACCTCATTCTGTCGCAAGAGGCCGAGACCGGTCGAGCCGACCCCCCTCTGGCCCTTCGCGGCCATCTCCCCCTCAAGGGGGGAGATTAACAGCGCTCAGCTCAATTGCTCGCCGACAGCACCAGCACCGGCTTGTCGCTGTAGAGCGCCGGGAACAGTGCCTTCAAATTCGCCACCTTGGGCAGGTCGTTGTAGACGATGTAGGGATAGGTCGGGTTCAGCGTCAGGAAATCCTGATGATAATTCTCGGCCGGATAGAAGGTCTTGCCGGTTTCCAGCGTGGTGACGATCGGCTCCGGGAACACCTTGGCCTGGTCGAGCTGGGCGATGTAGCTTTGCGCGATCTTCTTCTGTGCATCGTTTTCGGCGAAGATCGTCGAGCGGTACTGCGTGCCGGAGTCCGGACCCTGGAAATTCAGCTGGGTCGGGTTGTGGGCGACCGAGAAATAGACCTGCAGCAGCTGGCCATAGGTCACCTTCGATGGATCGTAGGTGATCTCGACGGATTCGGCATGCCCGGTGCGGCCTGAGCCGACCGTCTCGTAGACGGCGGTGTCCTTGTCGCCGCCGGAGTAGCCGGAGACGGCCCTGGTGACGCCCTTGACGTGCTGGAAGACGCCCTGCACGCCCCAGAAGCAGCCGCCGGCGAAGATTGCCTTTTCAGTGCCGGCGGCCGCCTTCTCGTCGATTGCCGGCGGCGGGATCTTCACCGCGTCCTCGGCCGAAACCGCCGGCGTCAGCCAGAAGGCGGCGCCAGCGGCGGCAAGTGCAAGCGCGGCGAGGGCGCCTTTGACAAAGCCGAGCGAACGGTTTGAAATCTTGATGTTGGTCATGGCTGCACTCCTGTGGCTTCCATTGGGATCAGTCTATTGGATCAGTTACGATGGCGCGATGCGTGAGTTGCGGAACAGGCTCACATTCGTGTGCGCCGAATGCGGAATCTTACCGTCAGCGCTGCCCCTCACTGTCCTGCCGGACATCTCTCCCCCGTAAAACGGGGAGAGAGCGACTGGCCGCGACGCTGGCGTTTCTACCTGCAACACCGATGATTGGCGAAACCGTCGATGAGCGCCCCTCTCCCCGTCACTATACGGGGAGAGGATGCCGGTAGGCAGGTGAGGGGCAGCGCCAAGGGCCGCCCTTGTGAATGAACGGCTGAGACGCGGCAGAACTAGTTGGCCGGAGCCATCGCATCCGTTGCCGGTTTCATCGCATCCGTCGCCGGCTTCATGGCGTCGGCGGCCGGCTTCATGGAATTGGTTTCCATCGGATCGGCCGGCTTCATTGCATCGTTTGCAGGCTTCATCGCATCCGCGGCCGGTTTCATGGCATTTGCAGCCGGCTTCATCGCGTTGGTCGCGTCGTCGGCACGGGCGATGCCGCCGGCAAACAGCGCCGTCGAGCACAAAGCGAGAGCGAGCGCCGGCAGCGTCAGGCGGGAAATGGTCATGATGATCTCCTTGGGTTGGTCGTGAAGGCGCGCCCTCTTGGCGGCCGTGCTATGCGGCGCCGCTCCATGCGGCGTTGCGCAATCTCTTGTTGAAGCGTGATCTAGTTTGTCGCGGCGGCCAGGATCGGTCCGCCACCGGGCGACTGCACGAGCACGGCGGTGCTCAGGCCGCCGGATGTGGCGGGCAGCGGATACGTCGCGGCCGCGCCGGTCCAGCCGCCGAGTTTTTCGAGCGCATGCACGACATTGGCGTGCGGCAAGGTGCGGCCGGTGTTTTCGCCGCGCGACACCGGCACCTCGACGACGCCCTTGGCATAGTGCACCAGCCAGACATCGGCGTGGCCGCCAGGTGCGGCGCCTGCGCCGATGCGGATGTTGCCGCCATCGAGGGACAATGCCGGGCCACTCGTCCGGCCGCTCACCGAGATCAGCTTTTCGATCTCGCCGGGTGCGGCGCCGACGACATCGGCATGGCCGTTGACCACCACTTGCGGCGTGAACGGCCCATCATGACCGAGCGCCGGCTCGTAACTGACCTGGCGCCGGGTGAATTCCTGTTTTCCAAAAATGTCCTTCCAGCCGAGATAGTCCCAGTAGGTGACGTTGAACGACAGCGCCAGCACGCCGGGCTGGTCCTTGACCCTGATCAGATTGGCGTTGGCCGGCGGGCAGGACGAGCAGCCCTGGCTGGTGAACAGCTCGACCACGCTGAGCGGCTGCGCGGCCGCCGCACCGAGCGACGCCGCCAGCGCGAGCGCTGAGAGGCTGGACACTGTGACGAACTTGCGGGACATCGGCTTGCTCCGTGGGCAGCGGCGCCTGGAAGCACCGCTGATGTCCCCACTTCGCCGCTGTCGGCGCCTTCGTTACAGCGCTCACAGGTTTGTGATCGCTAGCGTTCTTCCTTCTCCCACAAGGGAAGAAGGCAAGAAGAGCAGCTTCTACTGCGTCAGCCGCGTGTTGTTGGGCCGCTTGTTGAAGTCGCACTTGCCGGTGACGTTGTAGAAGAAGTCGGCGTTGCTGACGGGCGCCGGGACCTTGTTGCCGCCGTCTTCCCAGGCCTGGTAGGCTGTCGAGCCACAAGGAACGAGGCCAAAGATATCAACGATCTGGCCGGTCGCCATTTCGGCCGGGGGGATGTCCTTGCTTGTCGAGCTATAGAGCCGGTTGGACGTGGCCGGATCGTTCGAATAGAGGTTTTGCGGATTGCCAGATGGGACGTTCATCTGCAGATATAGGCCAGCCATCTGGCTGACGTCGATTGAGGCACCGGCGGTGTTGCCGGCAGCCATCGTGTCGACACAGTAATATTTCGTGCCAAACTGGTCTGTGTTGAGCGTCACCCCGTCAGGCGCCTTTTTGCCGACCTTGCAAACCTGCGTCTGGGCAACCGTGGCGACTCCCAGACTGTCGATCTTGCTGACGGTGGTGGTGCCGTACCCTTTGGGATCCGTGCCGCCGCCGTATTTGTAATCGATCGTCATCAGAGGCTTGCCCTCTTTCGCACCGAACATCGTGCCGTAGAGCGTCATTGTCTTGTTCCAGTAGCCCGACACGCCGGTGACCTTGAAGGTCGCCTCCACCAAAGCTGGCGCCTTGTTCACCGCCGACGTGACGCCGATCGCCACCGTGGGGATACTGGCGATCTGCATGAACACGGTCTTCATGGCGAAACTCGCCGAGGCCTGCGCGGTGGCGGTGCCGTTGGCGCTGACGTCGAAGCTGTTCAAGGTCGCGGTGCCCTGTCCGCCGTTTTCTCTGTAGGTATCCTGGAGCACCACCTGGCGCTGCGGCTTCGTCGAGGCCGTGTCCATCGTGGTGATCGACAGGATCGCGGCGTCGAGTGCCGCCTGCTCGGTCGACCTGGTCTGAACCCCGGAGGTGTAGTCGACGGAAAAGCCGATCGCGGTGATCAGCGGTATCATGGCGAGAACAAGTATCGGTGCGAACGAGCCGCTCCGCGACTCGATAAAACTGCCTGCAAGCCCCCGCATCCCTTCGTCCTTACATGAGATATTTCCCCCCGCTAACATGCCGATCGCAAATTATGCTCTAACAGGCGTGGTTAAAATTTATCGATTTTTCGAGCAATCCGGGGGAAAAGGGGACAAGCGCCCGCACCGCTTGCCCGGCAGCGGCCTGCTCTGCTTTCGCGGCAGCGGCTGTACGGCTTGCCAGGCAACGGGCCGCACCAGATGTGCGGCGGCAGCCTGCCGCTTGCTCGGGCAAGCCACCCCTGCTAAACGCGCGCCATGAGCACGCCCCTCGACCACATCCGCAATTTCTCCATCGTCGCCCATATCGACCATGGCAAATCCACGCTTGCCGACAGGCTGATCCAGCTGACCGGCGGACTGGAGCTGCGCGACATGAAGGAGCAGGTGCTGGACTCGATGGACATCGAGCGCGAGCGCGGCATCACCATCAAGGCGCAGACGGTGCGGCTGAAGTACCACGCCAACAATGGCGAGGACTATATCCTCAATTTGATCGACACGCCCGGCCACGTCGACTTCGCCTATGAAGTGTCGCGTTCGCTGGCCGCCTGCGAGGGTTCGCTGCTGGTCGTCGACGCCTCCCAGGGCGTCGAGGCGCAGACGCTGGCCAATGTCTACCAGGCCATCGACAACAATCACGAGATCGTCGTCGTGCTGAACAAGGTCGACCTGCCGGCCGCCGAGCCCGAGCGCATCCGCGAGCAGGTCGAGGAGGTGATCGGCATCGACGCCTCCAACGCCGTGCTGATCTCGGCCAAGACCGGTCTCGGCATTCCCGACGTTCTGGAAGCCATCGTCCACCAATTGCCGCCGCCGCGCGAAGGCGACGCCACCGCACCCCTGAAGGCGATGCTGGTCGACTCCTGGTACGACGCCTATCTCGGCGTCATCGTGCTGGTGCGCGTCATCGACGGCGTTTTGAAAAAGGGCCAGACCATCCGCATGATGGGCACCGGCGCAAAACATCTGGTCGAGCGTACCGGCGTGTTCACGCCGGCCCGCATCAATGTCGACGAGCTCGGCCCTGGCGAATTCGGCTTCTTCACCGGCTCGATCAAGGAAGTGGCCGACACCCGCGTCGGCGACACCATCACCGAGGACAAGCGCACCACCGCCAAGGCGCTGCCCGGCTTCAAGCCGGCGCAGCCGGTGGTGTTCTGCGGCCTGTTCCCGGTCGACGCCGCCGATTTCGAGGATCTGCGCGCCGCGGTCGGCAAGCTGCGCCTCAACGACGCTTCCTTCTCTTATGAAATGGAAACCAGCGCGGCCCTCGGCTTCGGCTATCGCTGCGGCTTCCTCGGCTTGCTGCATCTGGAAATCATCCAGGAGCGGCTGGAGCGCGAGTTCAACCTCGACCTGATCGCCACGGCACCGAGCGTCGTCTACCGGCTGGCTCTAACCGACGGCTCGATGAAGGAGCTGCACAACCCGGCCGACATGCCCGACGTGGTGAAAATCTCCGCCATCGAGGAGCCGTGGATCCGCGCCACCATTTTGACGCCCGACGATTATCTCGGCGGCATATTGAAACTCTGCCAGGACCGGCGCGGCATCCAAGCCGACCTGTCCTATGTCGGCAAGCGCGCCATGCTGATCTACGATCTGCCGCTCAACGAAGTCGTCTTCGATTTCTACGACCGGCTGAAGTCGATCTCCAAGGGCTACGCCTCCTTCGACTATCACCTGACCGACTACAAGGAGGGCGACCTCGTCAAGATGTCGATCCTGGTCAATGAAGAGCCGGTCGACGCGCTTTCCATGCTGGTGCACCGCACGGCGGCGGAAAAGCGCGGCAGGCAGATGTGCGAGAAGCTGAAGGAGCTGATCCCGAACCATCTGTTCAAGATCCCGATCCAGGCCGCCATCGGCGGCAAGGTCATCGCCCGCGAAACCATCTCGGCGCTGCGCAAGGATGTCACCGCCAAATGCTACGGCGGCGACGTCTCGCGCAAACGCAAGCTGCTGGACAAGCAGAAAGAAGGCAAGAAGCGGATGCGCCAGTTCGGCAAGGTCGATATTCCGCAGGAAGCGTTTATCCAGGCGCTGAAGATGGGGGATTGAGAAGCCGGTTGGCGCGCGCGGCGCGCCAAGTCATCGATCCGGTGGATCGATGGCCTGCTTCGAAAGCGGGCCCCCCGCCAGCGCGCCGCTGACGCTGCGCGGTGGACATTAGCCGCCAACAGTGCAGAGTCAGGAATTCTTCGTATCCGACCGTCCGGCTCTTTCGCGGTGAGGCTTTGTTCGCTTCCGTACCCAAACGTCCGGCCTGGTTGATCGGGCATCAGCGGGGCGGTAAAGAATCCGGGCGGCGGACCTAGGTTCGCCTATGGCCGGCGCGGGCTCAGGCAACTGCCTCACTGGCATTCGCGCCGGCCATTTTCCAGCCGCATCCGGATGCCGGAGATGATCGCAGCGATCCACCCACTAGCCCCGCACTTGAAGGGCGCTGACGCTTCTGACCTTCTCCCACTGCGGGAGAAGGTGGATCGGCGCGCAGCGCCGAGACGGATGAGGGGTGCGTGACGGAGTGAGGCGGTGAGGGGTTCTGCTCTGGCTCAGGGCGGTTACTGTTGGCGTTTCGCCGCCAAGCTGGAACACCCTCATCCGTCTTGCCGCTTCGCGGCAATCCACCTTCTCCCACAAGGGGAGAAGGTAAGAAATGCCGGCGCATCACCGTCGCCCCGGCCCTTCGCTGGCTCAGGGCGTTCGAGGCTCGTAAAGCCAAGCAATTGGCTTTACGTCCGCTACCGCGGACCGCTTCTCACCCTTCAATCCAAACCTTCTCGAAATGCTGCTCCAGCGCCTGGTGCTGTTCGCAACCCTCCACCCCCTTGCGATACGTCCGGTAGACCGAGCGCCAGTAGGGTTGGATGATGATGCCTGAGTCGCGCAAATTCTGCTCGATCTTGCCCATGATCTCCTTGCGCGCCTTGGCGTCCGGCGTCGCCAGCGCCTTGTCGAGCAGGGTGTCGAATTCGGGGTTGGCGTAGGCGCTTTCGTTCCAGGCCGCACCCGATTTGTAGGCCAGCGCCAGCACCTGGACGCCGAGTGGGCGGCCGAGCCATTCGGTGCAGGAGAAGGGGTATTTGCTCCAGTCGTTCCAGAAGGTGGCGGCCGGCAGCACGGTGCGCTTGATCTTGAGGCCGGCCTCGCGCATCTGCGCGCCGATGGCGTCGCCGGTGCTCTTCTGCCATTCGACGTCGACGGAGATGAGCTCGAATTCGTGGTCTGATTTGCCGGCCTCGGCAAGCAGCTTCTTCGACTGCTCCACGTCGCGCCTGGCCGGGCCGATATCGGCATATTCGGGGTGCATGGGGCCGACATGGTGGTTGTCGGCGGGCTTGCCGCGGCCGCCGAGGCCGAGTGCCAGCACGGCGGAATTGTCGACGGCGAGCTGGGCGGCGCGGCGCACCTTGACGTCGTCATAGGGCGCGTTGGCGACATTGAAGCGGGCGACGATGGTCGAGCCGGTGGCGATCTCGGAATTCATCAGCCCCATCTGCTCGGTCTGCGAGACGGCGTCGGAAGCGGTCTCGTGGTCGGTGTCAATCTCGCCGGATTCGAAGGCCGACAGCATGGCGTTGGGGTCTGAGCCGTAGTCGACCCACTTGATGCCGTCGAGATGGAATTCGCCCTTCCACCAGGGCTTATCCCTGCGCTTCACCTCGGCACCGGTTTCGGCATCCCAGCTGACCAGCTCGCAGGGGCCGGTGGTGATGGCAAGCGCCTTCAGGGGATCGCCGTCGCCCTCATAGGAGCGGTGCATGATCAGCGCGGGATAATCGGCCATGCCGGCGATCAGCGAGATGTCAGGCTTCGGCAGGTTGAGCTTGACGGTGAAGTCGTCGACCTTGGCGATGCCGCCATCGACGACCTTCTTAGTGTCGGCATTGACCAGCGTGCCCATGCGCGCGGCGACCGAATTGCCCGGCACCGAGGCATCGCACCAGCGGGTGAGGTTGTGGATGACATCGTCGGCGTTGAAGGCATCGCCATTCGACCAGGATATGCCCTTGCGCACATGCAGGGTCAGCGTCCTGGCGTCGTCACTCGCCTCCCAGCTTTCGAGCAGCCAGGGCTCGAAGGAGAAGTCGGTGTTCCAGCGCACCAGATATTCGTTGCAGTGGCGGGCGACATTCGACATCTCCACGCCGTCGAAGGTGCGCGGGTCCTTGAAGCCCTTGACGTTCATGGCGACGCGCAGGACGCCGCCCTTCTTCGGTTCCGCCGCGCGGGCAGGGGTGGTGCTCAGCCCGCCCAGTGCCAGCGCGCCGGCGGCGCTGACGCCGAGCCCGGCCATCAGCGCCAGGTATTCGCGGCGGTTGATGCCGCCGGCCTTGAAGTCCTCGGCGACGGGTTTGGCTTGCGGGTGGAGTTTGCGGTCGGTCAGCATGAATTTCATCGTCGTTCCCCTGTTGTTGATGCATGCCGCCCAAAAGTGCCCAGCGGTTTTGGGACAACGGCATGCACAGAAAAATCGCCCCGGCCGATCGACAGACGCGGGGGCGGACGCGACCGCCGGGGCGCCGTTGCCTGAGGGGGAATGATAGAGCGGGGTGACGCTAGGGAGTGTTCGGGAATCCGCAGTGATTGTGCGGGGTTCCGCAGAGGGAGTCGGCAGTGCGCTTATGCTTTGCAGCCGCGCTGGGAGGAGATGTGCCAACGGCGCGGCGCAATCTCCCTCCTTGAGGGGGAGATGGCCGGCAGGCCAGAGGGGGTCGGTACGACGGGACTCGACCTCCTACTTTAAAAAAGATGATGCTAGCGCTCTACGCGCGACGACCCCCTCTGTCGCCTTCGGCGACATCTCCCCCTCAAGGGGGGAGATTAGCGTTCCACCGTCGGCCACTCACCTCGGCCCAGCGCGCCGACCGCGCCGACAATCCGCGCAAACGCTTCCGCCGCCGCCGGCACCCACGTTCGGGCGCGCAGGAAGCTGTGCACCAGCCTCGGTTCCTCGTGCCACCAGGCCTTGCCGCCGGCGGCCACAATGCGGTCGCGGTAGGTCTCGCCATCCGACGACAGCGGGTCGCATTGCGCCGTGACGATCACCGTCGGCGGCAGGCCGGAGAAATCGGTGTCGCGCAGCGGCGAGAAGGTCGGATCGTCCAGCGATTGGCGCCAGGCCGAGCGGACGTCGCGGTAGAAGGCGATGTCGGCCATTGACAGCAGCGGCGCGTGGGCGTGTTCGATGTAGGAGCCGGCGATGTCGTCGCCGCCGAGCTCGGGATAGATCAGCACTTGCCCGACCGCAGCTCTGATATGGCGGCGCGTCGCCTGCGCCACACCAGCGGCAAGATTGCCGCCAGCGCTTTCGCCACACAGGACCAGCGGCAGGCCTGATGTGGCCGCCGCCCATTCGAAGGCGGTGACGGCATCGTCGAAGGCGGCGGGGTGGACGTGCTCAGGCGCCAGCCGGTAGTCGATCGACAGCACGTCGAAACCGGTGCCGGCGCAGAGCTCGGCGCAGATGTCGTCATGGCTTTCCAGCCCGCCGAGGATGAAGCCGCCGCCGTGGTAGTAGATCACCATCGCCTGGGCGGCCTTGCCGGCAAGCCGGTAACGGCGGACCGGGATGTCGCGGCCGGCGGCGGCGATCAGGCCGTCGCTGGCCTTGACGCCAGGCGGGCGGCCCTGGTGGAAGGCGCGGCTCATCCTGTCATAGACGGCGCGCTGCTTGTCGATCGGCAGGCCGAGGATTTCGGGCGGGTACCAGGCGTTGACGGCTTCGATATAGGCCCAAAGGGCCGGATCGAGCCGGGTTTCGTAGGGGCCGCGCGTCATAGATCGGCGTAGAGCGCGGCCGCGTTGTCGAAGCTGAAGCGCAGCGGCACCGAGCCCTCGACCTGCCAGGCGGTGACGCTTTCACCCGCCAGCAGCCGGCAGGCGCCGTCGGTGTCGGTAACGGCGCCGCCATAGAGCCGGTTGGCGAGGTTGATTATGCCGGTCTGATGCATGGCCGCACTGCCGCTGCCGCAGGCATCCTTGACCAGCAGCACGCGAAAGCCTTTGGCCACCGCATCCTTGACGGAGGCGTCGATGCAGGCCTCGGTCCAGACGCCTGATATGACCAGCCAGTCGATGCCGGCGGATTTGATGTCGCGCGCGGCCGGCCCGGTGCGGAAGGCGCTGGCCTCGGCCTTGATCAGCAGCGCCTCGCCATTGGCCGGCGCCACCTCATGGCAGATCTCGGTCAGCGGGTCGCTCTTGTCGGAAAAGGCCGACTTGCCGTCCTCACCGACCGGATGAAAGGGGCGGTCTTGGCTGTCGAGATCGACGATGTAGGCCCAGTGGTAAAGCGGCACATGGTTCCGCCGCGCCGCCGCCTGCAGGCGCTGGACGTTGGCGAGGATGCTGCTGAAGCCCTCGACCAGGTAGCGGAGGTCCTGCCTGTGCTCTTCCTGCAGGTCGATGAAGATCGCGGCTACGGTGCCGGGTTTGATGGCGATGGGGGTTTTCATGCGGCGCCTGCGGGATGCATGGTCGAGGCAGTCAAAGACTTTTCCGTATGCCGGCGGGACAGCGCCCCCCTCTGCCCTGCCGGGCATCTCCCCCTCAAGGGGGGAGATCGGCCGTCGCGAATGCCTTCGCCAATCACCAGAGCTGCAGGAAAAAGCGCCGCAGGCGACGCTGCCAATCTCCCCCCTTGAGGGGGAGATGTCCGGCAGGACAGAGGGGGGCGCCAAGGAACGAGGCGCTCATTGGTAGCCCGCATCAAACCTGCGTCTCCAGAAACTCATCCTCATAGGGAAAGCGCGACAGAAGCTCTGTGCCGGTGTCGGTGATCAGGATCTCGTCCTCCAGCTTGACGCCCTCGCGGCCGCCCTTTTCGCCGATATAGCTTTCGACGCTCACCACCATGCCTGGCACGATATGGCCGTCGCGGCCATAGGTCTCGTAATCCATGGCATGCGCGATGAACGGCGTTTCGCCATGCATGCCGACGCCGTGCATGACCGAGGTGTAGCGCTGGTCGACAAAACGGTCGGGGATTTTCCACGCCTTCTCGGCAATCTCGCGGAACGCCATGCCGGGTTTGACGATCGAAATGTTGTGCTGAACCTGGTCGTGCGCCATGCGGTAGAGCGACTTCTGGTAAGGCGTCGGCTTGCCCGGCCCGCAGCGGAAGGTGCGCGAGAAATCCGAATAATAGCCGTAGCAGCCGATCGTGTCGGTATCGAGCGCCAAGAGTTCGCCGGGCCGGATCTTGCGGCCGCTGGCCTCGTTGAACCACGGATTGGTACGCTGGCCCGATGTCAGCAGCCGCGTCTCGATGAACTCGCCGCCCTGGCGGATGACCTCGCCATACATGATGGCGAACAGTTCGTTTTCGGAGACGCCGGGCTTGATCGCCTCGCGCACCGCATAGACGGCGGCCTCGGCGCCGGCCATCGACACCTGCAGGCATTTGACTTCCTCGGGCGTCTTGACCGCGCGCACCGCCAGGATCTCGCCCTGGCAGTCGCGAACCTCGCAGCCGCGCTTTTCAAGCGCCAGCGCCTGCAGATGGCTGCAGCGGTCGAGGCCGAGCTTCATCGAGCCACCGCCATGCTGCTTCAGAAGCTCGGCGATCTCGTCGGCGAAGGGACCGGCGGTCTCGTCGTCGCGACCCGACACCGACGACCAGACCAGCTTGGAAGGCCGCGCCTCGTCGATCGTGTCGAGCACCATCGAGACATGATAGCTCTGCGGATATTCGAACAGCACGATCGGCCCTTCGGTCGGGATGAAGAAATAGCGGGTCGAGTTGCGCAGGAAATAGCCGAACATGTTGCGCGAACCGGTGGCGTAGCGCTGGTTGTAGGGATCGAACAACACGACGCCGCCATAGCCGGCCTCGCGCATCCAGCCGCGCAGCTTGGCCAGCCGGCCCTTGCGCAGGGCATCGGCATCGATGAAGGACGGCTCGGTGTCCGACAGCCACATGCCGCCGGCCGGATCGGCCGCCGCCGGATGGCGCATGCGGTCCTTGAAGTCGACGTCCTCAGTGCTGTCGGGGTCGAAAACGACGATGCTCATGGGTTCGGCCTTGGCTGGGTTGCGAGGTCGGAGCATGGCGCAGGAGGGGCGGGAGGATTGTGCGGAAAACCGCGTCTGTTGTGCGGGATGCCGCTGGCTAATCGGTACGTCGCGATCCTTCCCGCCCCCCCTCTGCCCTGCCGGGCATCTCCCCCTCAAGGGGGGAGATTGGCAGTTTCGATGCCGCCGTTCTTTTCTTCAACATCTGAGATTAGCGAAGCAGAGATGCAGTCCGATCTCCCCCCTTGAGGGGGAGATGTCCGGCAGGACAGAGGGGGGCGCTGTCCCGCCAACGTCACACCCGTCAGGGAGCGACACCTAATGCCGTCTCGCCAGTTTCGGCGGATGCCCGTGCTCTTCCCGAAACGCCCGGGCAAAACTCGACATCGACGCAAACCCACACGCCAGCGCCACGTCGCGCACGGCGAGCGTCGAGTGCGCCAACAGGTCGGCGGCACGCTTCAGCCTCAGGCGGCGGTAATAGCCATTGGGCGAGATGGCGAGTTCGGAGCGGAAGCTACGCTCGAGCTTGTCGGATGAGACGCCGAGCTTTGCGGTCAACTCGGCCATGCCGAGCCGTTCTTCGACCGCGTCCTCCATGATGGCGATGGCCGACAGCACCAGCTCGTTCTGGACGCCGGTGCGCAGCCGCAAGGGCATCATCTTGCGGTCGATGCTGGAGCGCAACTGGCTGTGCACGAACCATTCGGCGACGCCGGCGGCGAGCTCGGCACCATAGTCGCGGGTGATGATCTCCAGCATCATGTCGAGGCTGCCGACGCCGCCGGCCGACGTAAAACGCTTGCGGTCGATGACATAGAGGTCACGCCTGAGCTCGATGTTGGGGAAGGCTTCGGTGAAGGCGGCCTGGCTGGTCCAGTGCAAGGTGCAGGCATGGCCGTCGAGCAGGCCGGCGCGGGCGAGGAAGAACGCCGCATCCGCCACCGCGCCGATATGGGCGCCGTTGCGCAGGCTCTTGCGGATCCAGTGTGCTGCGTCCTCGGCGACGAGATGATCGGCATCGCCGCCCGAGCAGACGACGATGCGATCGACCTTCGGCGCATCCTCGGCGTAAAAACCCGGCTGGATGACGACGCCGTTCGAGGCCTCGACCGAGCCTTTCGTGCCGCCGACGATGATCCAGCGATAGCATTGCCGCTTCGCCAGGACATTGGCGGCGCGCAGCGGCTCGATGACCGAGCTGAACGCCATCATCGGAAAGCCGGGAAAGACCAGCACCGCGAAGGTGAGAGGGGTGTCGGTGGGTTTGGGTGGGGCGTGTGTGGCCATGGGCGCTAGACTTCGGGCAGATGGGGTGCGGCGTCAATTGGCCTGATGCTTGAACCTGGAACGTCAGCGCCGCCCCTCACCTGCCTGCCGGCATCCTCTCCCCGTAAACGGGGCGAGGGCGCTGTTATCGGCGCTTACGCCAATCACCGGCGGCCGCGGTTAGCGTCTTTCTCCCCGTCCCTATACGGGGAGAAATGCCCGGCAGGGCAATGAGCGACTATCTGTGGTGTCAAGTTGCATTGGCGAACTCCATGCGC
>NZ_JBVVQM010000010.1:0-127890 GCF_055811155.1 Mesorhizobium sp. WSM4822
GCCGAGATAGGTGTTCATCGAGCGCTCGCCGTCGGGCGTGACGAAGATCATCGAGCGCGCCGTCGGCGGCTCACCCTTGAGCGGTATGGTGTCGAAGGCGACGCCCTGCGCATGGATGTCGTGCGCGTAGATTTCGCCCAGCGCATCGTTGGAGACCTTGCCGAAGAAGGCGGCGCGGCCGCCAAAGCTGGCGACGCCGGCCGCCGTGTTGCCGGCGCTGCCGCCGGAGGCCTCGATCGCCGGGCCCATGCGGCTGTAGAGCAGTTCGGCGCGTTGTGTGTCGATGAGGTTCATCGCGCCCTTGATGATGCCGTTGGTCTCGAGGAATTCCTCGTCGCACTGGGCGATGATGTCGACAATGGCATTGCCGATGCAAAGCACGTCATAATCCGGCATCAAAATCTCCGCCAAAACCCGAGCCGGCTTCTTGCCACGCCGGTCCGGCGCGGGTCTAGCGATTTGAAACCGGTTTGCCTAGGGCGTGACACGCAACTTTGGCGGAACAGGCAAAAGGCGCATCAGCCGCGAGGCGCTATGACAATTCGACCGTGGTCGAAGCATTTCATCGCCGGACCGCCTACAAGCATGGCTCACCCGATCCCGTTTGAAGGCGAGCCATGCCGACAAAGAACGAGCCTGCAAAGAACGACATGACCACCGACCTTGCGCTGCTCGTCGTGCTGGCGGTGCTCTGGGGCGCCTCCTACACCTTCATCAAGATCGGCGTCGAAACCATCCCGCCGGTCACCTTCATCGCCGCCCGCACCCTGATTGCCGGTGGTATCTTGTTTGCCATCCTCCGCTGGCGCGGGCTCAGCCTGCCGGGCGATGCGGCAAGCTGGCGCCGCTTCGCCTTCCAGGCCTGCCTCAACAGCGTCATCCCGTTCACCCTGATCGCCGCGGCCGAACGTTCGGTCGATGCCGGCCTCGCCACCATCCTGAACGCGACCTCGCCGATCTTCACCTTCCTTTTGACCGCGCTCATCACCCGCCATGAGCCGGTCACGCTGCGCAAGCTGATTGGCGTCGGCGCCGGCATTGCCGGCATCTGCCTCATCATAGGCACGCAGGCACTGGGTGGTCTCGGTCACGAGTTGTGGGCGCAGTTGGCCATCGTAGCGGCAACAATCTGCTATGCCGGGGCCGCCATTTTCGGCCGCGGCTTCAAGGGTCTCGATCCGATGCTGCCTGCCGCCGGTTCGATGCTGTGCGGCGCCGTCATCCTCGTGCCCCTCAGTCTGGTGTTCGACCAGCCATGGACGCTGGCGCCTTCGACCGCATCGATTCTGGCCCTGCTCGGCCTGTCGGTGTTTTCCACCGCACTGGCCTTCGTTATCTATTTCCGCCTCATCCACACGTTGGGTTCGGTCGGCACCACCTCGCAGGCCTATCTGCGGGTGCCGATCGGCGTCGGCATCGGCGCCCTTTTCCTCGGCGAAAGCCTAGGCTCGACGGCATGGCTGGGCATGGGTTTTGTCGTGGCTGGGGTCGCCGCCATGACCATTCCGGTTCGAAAGCCAGCATTTGCGCGGTAGAGCAATTCCAGGACAAGTGTGAAGCGGTTTTCCAAGGAAAAGCGCATAGCGCTTTCCCCTTGGGGATTGCGTCAAAGCACAAGAACCGGCCTGCTTGCGCTCATGCCGTGCTCTGCTTATCTCGGAAGCATCCGCCTTTTCGACGGTGTCTGGTGTGACCTGGGGTAAAGCACGGTGATTTTCGACGCTGCCCGCACTGCGGCCCTCGATCTGCTCTCGCCTCCCTTTCGGGCCGTGTTCCTCAAGACATTGGGTCTGACGCTGCTGGCGCTTGTCGCCTTGTGGTTCGGCCTGACCAGCCTCGTCGAGTGGCTCGCCCTGCCGTGGCTGCAGACGCTGTTGCCCGGCATACCGTCCTGGGCCGGCTGGCTGGGTGGCATCATCGCCGCGATAGCGCTTGCCTTCGGCATGGCATTGCTCATCGCGCCGGTGACGGCTGTTGTCGCCGGCCTGTTCCTCGACGATATCGCCGAAGTGGTCGAGCGCACCGACTATCCCGGCGATCCGACCGGTCGCGCCATGCCGGCGCTGCGCTCGCTGGTGCTGTCGGCGCGATTCCTCGGCGTCGTCATTCTCGGCAACATCGTCGCCCTGCTGCTTCTGCTGGTGCCGGGCGTCAACATAGCCGCCTTCTTTATCGTCAACGGCTATCTGCTCGGGCGCGAGTTCTTCGAATTCGCTGCCATGCGCTTTCGCGGGGAAGAAGAGGCCAGGGCCTTGCGCAGGCACTATGCCGGCACGGTGTTTCTCGCCGGGCTGCTCATCGCGGCTTTCCTCGCCGTGCCGTTGCTCAACCTGCTGACGCCGCTCTTCGCCGCCGCCGTGATGGTGCATCTGCACAAGGCGATCTCGGTGCGGGAAGTGGCTCGCTCCTCGCGCCGCTGAGCATTTTCTTCAGCGCAACAGGAATCCGCGTCCGAGCTCGTCGTCCGCTTCGACGATAAACTCCGTCCTGCCACTATAATAGGCGCGGCCGCCGACGCGGGCGATGATCGCCCCGTGCGGGCCAGCCTTCGCCGTCCGCACCACGGCTCCCGAAAACCGCGAGCCGGCAATGCTTTCGAATGTGCGCGTCTGTCCGATCGCGATCTCGCCCTTGGCATGCATGGCCGCCAGCCTTGCGGTGACGCCGGAGCCGGTCGGCGAGCGGTCGACCTCCGCCTCGGCGAAGACGCAGATGTTCTTGGTCACCCCATCGGAAAAAGCATCGCGGCCATCGGTCAGGATGGTGCCGTATAGGAAGGCAAGGTCGCCGTGGTCGGGATGCGACAGCGGAAATTCGGCCTTGAGCCTGTCCGTCAGCGCCGTTGCCGCATCGACGAAATCGCGCACCCGGCTTTTGCCGAATTCGAGCCCGAATTGGTGACAATCGGCCAGCGCGTAGAAAGCCCCGCCATAGGCGACGTCGAAGCCGATCGTGCCGTGGCCCGCCAGCTCTATTGTCTGGCCGCCGGCGAACAGGAACGCTGGCACGCTTTCGAACGCCACCGCACCGGCCTTGCCGTCCCTGACCTCGACGGAGGCGACGACCAGCCCGCACGGCGCCTCGATATTGACTGTCGTGATTGGTTCCTGTTTCGCCACCAATCCTTCATCTACGGCGTAGCGGCCGAGCGCGACGATGGCGTGGCCGCACATCGTCGAATAACCCTCATTGTGCATGAACAGCACGGCGAGGTCGGCGCCGGGCAGGTCGGGTTCGACCAGCAAGGCGCCATACATGTCGTAATGGCCGCGCGGCTCGAACATCAGGATCTTCCTGAGATGATCGAGATGGTCGCGCACATAGGCGCGCTTTTCCAGGATCGTGCCCTTGGGGACACTGGGATAGCCGCCGGTGACGATCCTGAGCGGCTCGCCGCCGGTATGCATATCGACGACGGTGAGCGTCATGCGATGGGCCCCGTTCAAGCTGAAGACTTGCCGAAGAGGGCCTGCAATTTGCCGAATGGCATGGCGGCGCGGGTGAAGCCGAAGGTGCCGTCCTGCTGGATCTCGCGCGCCGCCGTTTCCAGCATGCCATAGGCGAAATTGGTCAGCCACGGCCCGAGCGAGATGCGCTTGACGCCGGCCATGGCGAGGTCGGCGATGGTGAAGCCAGGCTTTGCCATGACATTGACCGGCTTGCTGACCGCCGAGCAGAGCGTGCGGATCATCTCGACGTCGGCGATGCCTGGCGCGTAGAGCACGTCGGCACCGGCCTTCTCGAATGCCTGCAGCCGCTTGATGGTGTCGTCGAGGTCGGACTTGCCCCACAGGAAATTCTCGGCCCGCGCGGTGAAGACGAAATCGCGCTTCAGCGCCCGCGCCGCTTCCACCGCCGCCGCAACGCGCTCGACGGCGTGCGCGAAATCATAGATCGGCTTGTCCGGATCGCCGGTGTGGTCCTCGATCGAGCATCCGGCAAGACCGGCCGCTTCCGCCGCGAAGATGGTTTCAGCGGCCTGCTCGGCGCTGTCGCCCTTGCCTTTCTCGAGGTCGGCGGAGACAGGCAGGCTGGTCGCCGCCGTCACCTCGCGGCAATGGTGGATCATCTGGTCGAAGGTTACGGCGCCATCCGGCAGGCCGCGTGAAAAAGCAAAGCCGGCGCTGGTCGTCGCCAGCGCCGTGAAACCGAACGAGGCCAGCAGCTTCGTCGTGCCAATATCCCAGGGATTGGGCATGACGAAGGTCGAGGCATGCAGGTCGCGAAAGATCTTGCCCTTGTCCATGGTAGTTCCCCCATCATGTGCGGTGTGGCTAAGCGGATTTTATCCTGCCCGATTTGACCGGGCAAACGAATGCGGTTGGTTCAGAAGCGATTGGCGTTCTCTCCTGCCAATTTGTCCAGCGCGTCGGAATCCTTGGTGTAGCGCGATGTCTTCTTGTCCCAGTGATAGGTGACGGAGATCTCGTGGGACTCTGGTCTGGGCGGAGTGTCGTCGCAGCTTTCGCCGTTCAGCACAGTAGAGTCGGTCACGGTCACCTTGATGGCGGCATAAGGCTGACCATCGGCAATGCCCTGAAAAGCTACATCCTGCTTGCGGCTGTAGGCGCACAGGTTTTCATCGAACGTATAGATCATGTCGATCGGTTCGAACTTGTCGTCGCGGATCATGATCAGCGGCGTGATCACATAGTTCTGGCTCGAATTGAAATGCGCGCTCATGGTGATGAGGACGTCATCGTTGGCGCCGACGGAAAGCTTGCCCGGTTCGCGGAAATAGGTGCCGCGGTCGAGCGCGACATTGACGGCGTCGAGCAGCTTTGGCTTGGCCGTGATGTCGTAGAGCGCCAGCACCGCATAGCCTTCGGCGCTGTCGGGAGAATCGCCAAGGTCGAACAGCATGGTCAGCCGATCCTTGCCGCCGGCCTTGATGGCGAGCACCGCGGCATTGGAAAAGCCCGAAGTCTCGGGCGGCGAACCGCCGCTGTCCGGTCCCTCGATATGACGCATCTCGATCGGCAACCCACCCCTGTAGAAGCCGTGATTGTCCGCGGCAAGATCCGGAATGACCATCCTCGCGAGGTCGAGATAGGTGACATCCGTGCGGCCGGGCAGAGCGCTGCCGAGCTCCGGAAAGCTGATGGCTTGCGCGCCGGCCGCGGTCCATAGAAACGGCGCCAGCATCAAGGCGAGGATGAGGCGGAGCAGGCTGGGGTTCATGCGTGGCCTCGAGTTGGCGGCGCCAAGCTAGCACGGACAATCGAGGCGTACAGCTGCAGGCTGAAGATCAGGTCAGTGGATCGGCACCAGCCCGGCCAGCTCGCGCATGTCGTCGAACAGGATGCCGCCGGCCTGGATCAGGCCGGCGCGGTCGGAATAGGGATCGGCATGGTAGGAAAACACCCGCATGCCGGCGGCGATCCCGGCCTGCGTGCCGGCGACGCTGTCCTCGATGACGATGCAGTCGGCAGGCGCGAAGCCCATGGTCTTGGCCGCATGCAGGAACAGGTCCGGGAACGGCTTGCCACGGCTGACCATGGTCGAGGAAAACATCGCGTGTTCGAACAGCGGCAGCAGCCCGGTCTGGCCAAGCGTGATGTGCATCTTCGACACCCGGGCCGAGGTGGCGACGCAATAGGCGATACCGGCTGAACGCACGGCTTCGACGAACTCGCGGACGTAGGGGATCGCTTCGACGCCGTGGGCAAACAGGTCCGGCAGGCCGGCGTTCCAGCGATCGACGAAACCGGCGCCGAGCCTGACGCTGGTCTCTTCTTCGATCTCTTTCTGCACCGACGCCATGCTGCGGCCGGAGAAATTCTTGCGGCAATATTCGAAGCTTGTCGGATAGCCGGCAGCGGTCAGCCATTCGGCGAGACGCCGATTGGCCAAATTCTCTGTATCGACCAGGATCCCGTCGCAGTCGAAGATGACAAGCTTAGGCAGTTCAGACATCAGGCGGTGCCGGTCGATCCGAATCCGCCCGCGCCACGCGCCGTACCACCGGCCAGACTGCGCTCTTCCACGGTCGCCTGGGCCACCGCAGCGAAGATGATCTGGGCGATGCGCATGCCGCGCGTCACGGCAAAGTCCTCGTCGCCGAGATTGATCAGCAGCACCTTCACCTCGCCGCGATAGTCGCTATCGATGGTGCCGGGCGTGTTGAGGACGGTCAGGCCGTGCTTGAAAGCAAGTCCGGAGCGGGGCCGCACCTGGCCCTCCATGCCTTCCGGAATTTCCAGGATCAGCCCGGTCGGCACCAGAGAGCGCTTTCCCGGAAGGATCAGCAGCGGCCGGTCGTCCGGCACAGCGGCGCGCAGATCCATGCCGGCGGCACCAGTGCTTTCATAGGCGGGAAGGGGAAGTCCTTCAGCATGCGGCAACCTGACGAAGCCGACGGTCGGACCGATGACGGAGGAAGTTTGAAGGGCTGCGCGCATAAAATCGATCCTATCGGCGCGAACGGCGATTCGGTCAACTCGACTGTAATTCTATCAACGGCTTTCTTTTGGGCGGCACGATGGCCGGTCCGGTAGTGTGTCGCCTAACTGTTCGAATTTCGATATGTTGGCCGCATGGATAATCAGGCCGATGACCAACCCGACATCTTAGCCCTATTGAGAAGCACTGCAGAGTCTAGCAAGCGTCTCGCTGAGGCCATGTTGAAGGCCTATGCAGCAAACGCTTTGCCAGAACCAGCGACGCCGGACGATATCGCTCATTGGAAACAGGTTTTGGTGGATGCCAAGTCAGAATTGCTAAGGCTACACGAGGCCCACCGGACCTAAAGACCAGAAGCGCCCAGTTCATACCGAGACACTACCCAATCCCACATGCGGTGCCCCTAACGCAGTTCCATCGGAACGACGGTCGTTTCCTTGATTTCCTCCATCACGAACGACGCGGAAACGTCCGACAGCGCCACCTTGGCAATCAGCCGCTGATAGAGCCGGTCATAGGCCTTCACGTCGGCGACGCGGGCGCGCAAGACATAATCGAGGTCGCCGGACATGCGGTAGACGCCGATGATCTCGGGAAAGCCGGTCACCGCCGCCCGGAACTTCTGCAGCCACTCCGGATCGTGGTTGGACGTGCGGATCAGGATGAAGACGGAAAGGCCAAGCCCGAGCTTTTCGGCATCGACCAGCGCCACCCTGCCGGTGATGACACCAGCCTCTTCCAGCCGCCTCACTCGGCGCCAGCAGGCATTGCGCGACAGCGCCACCCGTTCCGACAGCTGGTCGACCGACAGCGTGCCGTCGCGTTGCAGCTCAGTGAGCAATTTCCGGTCGATTTCGTCAATTTCCAGCGTCATGTGGGATGTTTGTCCCAAGGATCACCGAAATACAAGGACATTTTGAGACCGATGAACCGGCGAAGCGTGTCAGGATACTCATATCAGGAACTTGAAGCGCTGAAGGGGAACCAGCATGTCGGTCGCCAAGATTTTCACCTCTCATCCGGCCAAGGTCGGCGAAACCTATTTCAGCCACATGGGCTTTGCCGCCTGGTTTTCGTCGCGCCTGTTGATGGCGGCTTGTGCTGCGCTCGTTCATGCTTTCTTGCCATTTCTGTTTGAAACTACCGCCAGCCGAATCGTTCGCGAGCTTTACGAGCGGACGCACAACAGAGGCACACACGCGATCAAGGAGCCTGCGGCTCTTATGGATCGCGCCTAGAGGACGACAGAAGCGATGTGCCGGTGGGCGGCCTATCTCGGTGAAGCGGTCTTTCTCGAAGACATCCTCACGGCGCCCTGTCACTCGCTGATCGCCCAGAGCCATTGCGCCCAGGAAGCGAAATCGCCGACCAATGGCGACGGCTTCGGCCTTGCCTGGTATGGCGACCGCCCGGAGCCGGGTCTCTATCGCGATATCCTGCCGGCCTGGTCCGATCCCAATCTGAAAAGCCTGTGCCGGCAGATCAAATCCGGCCTGTTCCTCGCCCATGTACGGGCGTCCACCGGCGGCGCCACCAGCCGCATGAATTGCCATCCGTTCATCTCCGGCGCCTGGTCGTTCATGCACAACGGCCAGATCGGCGGCTTCGAGAAGATCCGCCGCGCGCTGGAGAATTCGCTGTCAGACGCCGTCTTCGACCAGCGCGAAGGCACCACCGATTCCGAACTCTTTTTCCTGCTGATGATCGACGAAGGGTTGGCCGGCGATCCGCAAGGCGCGGTGTCCCGCGCCACTAGCCGCGTGCTCGAAGCCTCGCGCCGCGCCGGCCTCGAACCAGCGCTGAAGCTCACCGCCGCCTTCTCGGATGGACAGGCGCTGCATGCGGTGCGCTATGCCACCGACGCCCACGCGCCGACGCTCTACACCTCCGTCTTGCGCAAGGGCGGCGGCCGCTGCATCGTGTCCGAGCCGTTCGACCGCGAGGGCGGCGACTGGCAAGCGATCCCGCCATCGAGTTTTGTCACGATGACGCGGGACGGCATCAGCATTCGCCCGTTTGCTCCAGCGGCGGCAAAGCTGGCGCTGGTCGGGTAAGTTTCTTCGCCGGATCGCAAATGCTGCAAAGTCGCGGGCCAGCGCCCCCCTCTGTCCTGCCGGACATCTCCCCCTCAAGTGGGGAGATTGGCAGCTTCGCCGACCGCGCGTTCTTGCAACGTTGAAGATTGGCGAAAGCCGTGACGCTATCCAATCTCCCCACTTGAGGGGGAGATGGCCGGCAGGCCAGAGGGGGGCGCCGTAGAGTGCCGAGATCGGCAGCACAACTTCGATCAAGCACTAGCGAATACCGAATGCTCAACTCCGCTTGAAATCGCGCCGCTATCCGCCATTTGGTCAGGCACGCGCGGCCAAGCCGGAGCATTCCTCATGGACATCGCCTTCTCCTCAACCGTCGAACTGGCCGCAGCCATCGCAAAGCGCAAAATCTCCGCCGTCGAAGCCCTCGACGCGCATCTGGCGCAAATCGATGCGCACAACCATGCGGTGAATGCCGTCATCTCGCTCGACAGGGAAGGCGCCCGCGAGCGTGCCAAGAAGGCGGACGCTGCCCAGGCGCGCGGCGCCGCACCCGGACCTCTTCATGGCGTGCCGTTCACGCTGAAAGACATGCACGAAACGTCAGGCATAAGGACCACGGTCGGCTTCCCGCCCTTTGCCGACCATGTCGCCAAGCAGGACAGCCCGGTCGTCATCAGACTGAAAGCGGCCGGCGGCGTGCTGATGGCCAAGACCAATGTCGCGGCCATGCTTTCGGACTGGCAATCGAACAACCCGCTGTTCGGCCGCACCAACAATCCATGGAATCTCCAGCGCACGGCGGGAGGCTCCAGCGGAGGCGCGGCAGCGGCAATTTGCTCGGGGATGACGCCGTTCGACGTGGGCACAGACATGCAGGATTCGATCCGGCTGCCGGCCGCCTTTTGCGGTGTTTATGGCTTGAAGCCGACGGAGCATCGTGTCTCGCTGGCCGGTGCCTTCCCCGATCCCGGCGGTGCCGCGCGCAGCGTGCGGCTGATGTCCTGCCTCGGGCCGTTGGCGCGCAGCGTGCAAGATTTGGCGCTGATCTATCAAATCATCGCCGGCCCGGATGGAAGCGACACCGATCTTGCCCCGGTGCCGGTCCAGGATATGCCGAAGCTCGACCCTAGGACATTGCGCATCGCCTTCGCGCCGTCCTTTCCCGGCTTTCCGGTGGCCGGCGACATCAGCGCCGCGGTCGAAAACCTCGCAAGGCAGCTGCAATCGGCCGGTGCCCTCGTTAAGGAGGCAAAACTGCCGAAACTCGATCTGCACCACGATCTGGAGCAGGGCGGCGCGCTGATCGGCATGATGCTGGAGGCCGCCCAGCCGGAGTCGCCGGAGAACCCGACACCGGTCTCGCATTGGTTCGAGGCACTCGCCCGCCGCGACAGGTCCATTCTCGCCTGGGACCGGTTTTTCGATAACCATGACGCGCTGCTCTGCCCGGTGGCCATGACTTCCGCCTTCCCGCATTGCGAGCCGGGCACGCCGATCACGGTCGACGGCAAGGAGCAGAGCTACTGGATGCTGCCGGCCTATGGCGCCGTCTTCAACTACAGCGGCCATCCGGCGCTTTCCATCCCATGCGGACAGGGCAGCGAGGGCTTGCCGATCGGCTTGCAACTGGTCGGCAAACGCTGGTCGGAGTCACAGCTGCTCGGCATCGCCAGGGCAATCGAACCACTGACCGGCGGCTTTCGGCATCCGCCCGCCTATTGAGCGAAACGCGACAATCCATAAGGGGCAAGTAAGGGGTCGCGCTCGCCGTCGAGGATTTCCCGAGCGGCGAACAGGCCGATGGCCGGCGCCAACGTGATGCCGGAATGCATGACGGCGACATAGACACCGTCCAAGCCCTCGGCGCGGCCAATGATCGGAAAGCCGTCGATCGGCGTCGGCCGGTAGCCGACCGTGTGGAAATCGAGTTCCAACCCATCGCTGTCGCGCAGCATGGCCTTCATGGCCGCAAACAGGGCGTGGGCGGTGGCTTCGGCATCCATGCCCGGATCGGCGCCGCCGAAATCCGAGCCGGCGATGATGCGGCCTTCCGCCGTCTGGCGCATGTGCAGCCGCTCGGCCAGCACCAGCCCGTTGAGCAGCTTTTCGTGCGGTCGCGAATGGACGATCAGGCCGGGCGGCGTTTCGATCGGCAGGTTGATCCCGGCGGTCGCGGCGATCTCCGGCGAGCCAACGCCGGCCGCGACCACCACCTCGTCCGATGCAATCAGGCCATGCGATGTGTCGACACCGGTGATCCTGCCGCCGGTCTGGACCAGGGCCGTCACCGTGCTGGAGATGGTCTTCGCGCCATGTCGCTTCGCGTCTGCCAATAGGGCACGGACGGCGGCCACGGGCTCTGCGACACCTTCTTCGGCAACATGCAGGGCAAAATCCGGAAGCCCGGTGAGATTGGGCTCGATGCGCGCTGCACCGGCGCGGTCGACTTGGCTGATGCCATAGCCCCAGGCGGAATGTTCCGTGGCGTAGGTTTCCATGTCGGCCGCCGGTAAGTCCCAGCACAGGCCGCCGCACCAGCTCAGCGGCAGGTCGGGCAGGTCCTGCGCCAGCCGCGACCATTCGGCCATGGCGCGGGTGCGCAGCCGGAAATAGGGCTCCGGATTGCCCCAGCTGGCGTTGATCCAGGCGAACGAATTTGGCGTCGCCACCCCACCGGCAGCACTGTCGGCAATCACCGTCACTTGCGCACCCGCTCTGCTCAGATGCCAGGCGGTGGAGGCACCGATGATGCCGGCGCCGATGACGATTACTTGTTTCGCCGCAGTCATGCTTGCTCCTCTGCCTCGTCATCCGGAGGGATGTTCATCCAGTGCCATCCCGGCAGCCGCTTGCCAACATCGCGCAGCGTAAAATATGCGGCAATGCACTGGCCGGAGCCACAGCACGACTGAGCTGTATGCTCTGACGGTGAGGCGGCGATCAGCAGCGCCCGAGCCGCCGGACCGGTCGACAGGCCGGCACTGCGCTGCTAGAAGCCCGGCCTGTCACACGGAAATCCCAGAGAATGCCCGAAGCAATAGAAGAAGAAGTGGCGCGCCGCCGCACCTTCGCGATCATCGCGCACCCGGACGCCGGCAAGACGACGCTCACCGAAAAGCTGCTGCTGTTCGGCGGCGCCATCCAGCTCGCCGGCGAGGTCAAGGCCAAGAAGGACAAGATCCAGACGCGGTCCGACTGGATGAAGATCGAGCGCGAGCGCGGCATCTCGGTCGTCACCTCGGTGATGACCTTCGAGTATGAGGACAATGTCTTCAACCTGCTCGACACGCCCGGCCACGAGGATTTCGCCGACGACACCTACCGCACGCTGTCGGCGGTCGACTCGGCGGTCATGGTCATCGATGCCGCGAAGGGCATCGAGCCGCGCACGCTGAAGCTTTTCGAAGTCTGCCGCCTGCGCGATATCCCGATCATCACCTTCATCAACAAGATGGACCGCGAAAGCCGCGATCCGTTCGAGATTTTGGACGAGATCGAACAGAAGCTGGCGCTGGATACTGCCCCCGTCACCTGGCCGATCGGCCGCGGCAAGAATTTTTCCGGCACCTATCATCTGGCGCTGAATGCCGTGCGCAGGGGCGACGCGGAGAAAGAACGCACGCCGGTCAACGGTCCCGATTCCAATCGCGTCGCCGGCTTGCTGCCGGAAAACGAGCGCGAAGCCTTCATCGAGGAACTGGAGCTCGCGCGAGAAGCGTGCAGACCCCTTGATATTGAGGCCTTCCGCGAGGGCCATCTGACGCCGGTCTATTTCGGTTCGGCGCTGCGCAATTATGGCGTGCGCGACCTGATCGAGGCACTCGGCGCTTTTGGACCGCCGCCGCGCGCGCAGGAGGCCGACACCCGCAAGGTCGAGGCGACCGAAGAGAGGATGACGTCCTTCGTCTTCAAGATCCAGGCCAACATGGATCCCAATCACCGCGACCGCATTGCCTTCGTCCGTGTCTGTTCGGGTAAACTCGAGCGCGGCATGAAGGCCAAGCTGGTGCGCACGGGAAAACCGATGTCGTTGTCTGCGCCGCAGTTCTTCTTTGCCCGGACCCGCGTTACCGCTGACGAGGCTTTTGCCGGTGATGTCGTCGGCATCCCCAACCATGGCACGCTGCGCATCGGCGACACGCTGACCGAAGGCGAGGAGATACTGTTCCGCGGCGTTCCGAATTTCGCCCCGGAAATCCTGCGTCGTGTGCGCCTCGGCGACGCGATGAAGGCGAAAAAACTCAAGGAAGCGCTGCACCAGATGGCGGAGGAGGGCGTCGTGCAGCTGTTTTCGCCGGAGGATGGCTCGCCGGCCATCGTCGGCGTCGTCGGCGCGCTGCAGCTCGACGTGCTGAAGGAACGGCTGAACTTCGAATACACGCTGCCGGTCGAATTCGAGATGTCGCGGTTTTCAGTCTGCCGCTGGATATCGGCCGACGACAAAGCCGAGACGCTTCGCTTCATCGAGGCGCATCGCGGTGACATCGCCCGCGACCTCGACAATGATCCGGTGTTCCTCGCCCAGCACGCTTTCTCGCTGAACTACGAAGCGGAACGCTGGAAGGCGATCAAGTTTGCCACGATCAAGGACTATCAGGTCCGCGACAAGGCGGCGTAGGCGCCAGTTTTCCCTTCTCCCCGTTCACGGGGAGGTGAGGAGTGGTCCGCGCAGCGGGCGAAAAGCCAATTGCTTGGCTTTTCGAACGAGGAACGCCCGAAGGGCGGATGAGGGGCAGCGCCGACCCTCGACTATCCTCTCGCCGCTTCCTCGATCCTGGCGATGTCGATCTTGCTCATCTGCATCATCGCCGACATCACGCGGCCGGCCTTGGCCCGGTCCGGATCCAGAAGCAGGCGCGGCAGCTGCTCCGGCACGACCTGCCAGGAGACGCCGAATTTATCCTTCAGCCAGCTGCATTGCGACGGTTGGCCGCCACCTTCGATGAGCTTGTCCCAGAAGTAATCCACCTCTTCCTGCGTCTTGCAGTCGATCGACTGCGACATCGCCTCGGTGTGCTTGAACTGCGGTCCGCCGTTGAGCGCCTGGAACTGCACGCCGTCGAGTTCGAACGTGGTCACCAGCACTTTGCCTTCATCGGCGTGGCCCTCGGGCCAGCGCATCACGCTCAGCACCTTCGAATTCTTGAAGATGGAGACGTAGAAATTCATGGCCTCTTCGGCCTGGCCGTCGAACCACAGGCAGGTGGTGATCTTTTGCATGTCGTGCTCCTCGGGTTGTTTGGTTGCGTTACGGCGAAACGGCTGACTCCGAACGCGGTGCCATTTCCATGTCGTCTGCCTAAGGACGGGCATGCAGTGCGCCATCCGACAGTGCCACGCATTTTTTGAGAGAATCTGGCGCATTGCAAAATTGTGGCCAGACCGGGCTTGCGCGTCTATAACGCCTGCGGTCCGAATTCAGCTCCGCCGCGCCATGCCTGGCTGTGGCCAGCCACCAAGGAAAAAACATGCCTGCCTATCGCTCCCGCACCACCACCCATGGCCGCAACATGGCCGGCGCACGCGGCCTCTGGCGCGCCACCGGCATGAAGGACTCGGATTTCGGCAAGCCGATCATCGCGGTGGTCAACTCCTTCACCCAGTTCGTGCCGGGCCATGTCCATCTGAAGGATCTCGGCCAGTTGGTCGCGCGCGAGATCGAGAAGGCCGGCGGCGTCGCCAAGGAATTCAACACCATCGCCGTCGACGACGGCATCGCGATGGGCCATGACGGCATGCTCTATTCGCTGCCGTCGCGCGAGCTGATCGCCGATTCCGTCGAATACATGGTCAATGCTCACTGTGCCGACGCCATGGTCTGCATCTCCAATTGCGACAAGATCACGCCCGGCATGCTGATGGCATCGTTGCGCCTCAACATCCCGACCGTCTTCGTTTCCGGCGGTCCGATGGAAGCCGGCAAGGTGGTGCTCGCCGGCAAGACGCAGGCGCTCGACCTGGTCGATGCCATGGTGGCGGCCGCCGACGACAGGGTCTCCGACGAGGACGTCAAGGTCATCGAGCGCTCGGCCTGCCCGACCTGCGGCTCCTGCTCGGGCATGTTCACTGCCAATTCGATGAACTGCCTGACCGAGGCGCTTGGCCTGTCGCTGCCCGGCAACGGCTCGACATTGGCGACGCATGCCGACCGCAAACGGCTGTTCGTCGAGGCCGGCCACCTGATCGTCGATCTCGCCCAGCGCTATTACGAACAGGATGACGAGACGGCTCTGCCGCGCAACATTGCCTCGAAGGGCGCCTTCGAGAACGCCATGACGCTCGACATCGCCATGGGCGGCTCGACCAACACCGTGCTGCACATCCTGGCTGCCGCGCATGAGGGCGAAATCGATTTCGATCAGGACGACATCGACGCGCTGTCGCGCAAGGTGCCGGTGCTGTGCAAGGTTGCTCCGGCCAAGTCCGACGTGCACATGGAAGACGTGCACCGCGCCGGCGGTATCATGGCCATCCTCGGCCAGCTCGACAATGCCGGCCTGCTCAACCGTGACCTGCCGACGGTGCACACGCGAACGCTGGGCGAAGCGCTCGACCATTGGGATATTTCCCGCACGACCAGCCAGAGTGTGCGCGATTTCTTCCTCGCCGCCCCTGGTGGCGTGCCGACACAGGTCGCTTTCAGCCAGGACCGCCGCTGGGACGAACTCGATCTCGACCGCGAGAAAGGCGTCATCCGCTCGACCGAACATCCCTTTTCCAAAGATGGCGGCCTCGCCGTGCTGAAAGGCAATCTGGCTCTCGACGGCTGCATCGTGAAGACCGCCGGCGTCGATGAATCGATCCTGAAGTTCACCGGCCCGGCCCGCGTCTTCGAAAGCCAGGATTCCAGCGTCAAGGCGATCCTGTCCAACGAGATCAAGGCCGGCGATGTGGTCGTCATCCGCTATGAAGGGCCGCGCGGCGGCCCAGGCATGCAGGAAATGCTCTATCCGACCAGCTATCTGAAGTCGAAAGGCCTCGGCAAGGCCTGCGCTCTGGTCACCGATGGCCGCTTCTCCGGCGGCACTTCGGGCCTGTCGATCGGCCATGCGTCGCCGGAAGCCGCGGAAGGCGGGCTGATCGGGCTGGTGCAGGAGGGCGACACGATCGAGATCGACATCCCGAACCGCAGCATCCGCCTTGCTGTCGATGAGGCGGAACTCGCTGCCCGCCGGGTGGCGATGGAGGCCAGGGGCGCCCTGGCCTGGAAGCCCGAGGAAAAGCGCAAGCGCAAGGTGACGACCGCCTTGCGCGCCTATGCCGCCATGGCGACCAGCGCGGCCAAGGGCGCGGTCAGGTTTGTGCCGGAGTAGCGCAGTTTCTTCCTTCTCCCCTTGTGGGAGAAGGTGTCGCCGAAGGCGACGGATGAGGGGTGTTCCAGGGAACGCTAACGCCTCACTCCGCTGGAACACCCCTCATCCGTCTCGGCGCTATCGCGCCGATCCACCTTCTCCCACGAGGGGAGAAGGGAAGAGAGCACTACGGCATCAACTGATACTCATATAGCTTCTGGTAGAGCCCGCCCTGCTTGAGCAAGGTCTTGTGCGGGCCGCTTTCCACCACTTTGCCGGCTTCGAGCACCACGATCGTGTCTGCCTGGTGCACCGTCGACAGACGGTGCGCGATAACGATCGTCGTGCGGCCTTCCGTCAATTGCTGCAGCGCGTCGCGGAACAGCGCTTCCGATTCGGCATCGAGCGCGCTGGTCGCTTCGTCCAGCAGCAGGATCTCGGCATTGCGTAGCATGGCGCGTGCGATCGAGATCCGTTGGCGCTGGCCGCCCGACAGCAGGCCGCCATTCTCGCCGACATCCGTCTCGTAGCCTTTCGCCTGCGCGCTGATGAAGTCATGGGCGTTGGCCGCCTTGGCGGCGGCGATCACCTCTTCGTCGGTCGCACCCTCGCGCCCAAGCCGGATGTTGTGCATGATGGTGCCGGCAAACAGGAACGTATCCTGGCTGACATAGGCGATCTTTTCCCGCAGCGATGCGAGCGTCGCATGGGAAATATCCTGACCATCGAACAGCACCTTGCCACTCTTCGGGTCGTACATGCGCATGATCAGGTTTAGAATCGTCGACTTGCCGCCGCCGGAAGGCCCGACCAGCGCCGTCATCTTGCCGGGCGCAAGCGTCAGATCGAATCTGTCCAGCACCGGCGGCCCGTTTTGATAAGCGAAGTCGACGGCGTCGAACCGGATCTCGCCCGGTCCGGCCAGAAGCGGCTTCGCGCCGGGCTTCTCCACCAGGGTCAGCGGCTGGTCGGCGAGCTCGAACATCATGCGCACGCCGACAATACCGCTTTCCAGCGATATGCGCACGCGCGCAAGGCGCTTTGCCGGCTCATAGGCAAACAGGAGCGCCCCGATGAAGGCCATGATGTTTCCCGGCATCTGGCCGCCCTGCAAGACCAGGAAGCCGCTGACGAAGATGGCCCCGGCAATTGCCAGCCCGGCCAGCGTCTCCATCACCGGGCTTGTCGCAGCCTCCAGCGTCGCGATGTTATTGGCCCGGTTCTCGACGTCCGACACGGCCTTGTACATGCGGTTGCGCATTGCGCCTTCGAGGTTGAAGGATTTGACGACGCGCACGCCGATTGCCGTTTCCTGCATCACCTGCACGATCTGG
This sequence comes from Mesorhizobium sp. WSM4822, assembly GCF_055811155.1. Lineage (NCBI taxonomy): Bacteria > Pseudomonadati > Pseudomonadota > Alphaproteobacteria > Hyphomicrobiales > Phyllobacteriaceae > Mesorhizobium > Mesorhizobium sp. WSM4822. The sequence continues at coordinate 17,065 of NZ_JBVVQM010000010.1, forward strand.
CCGACCGAGCGAAACTCCATCGCGGCGAACTTGCGAACACGTTTGAGGATGCGGTTGACCCCGTAGATAGCCAAGGGGCCGACGACGAAGCAGATTATAGACAAGGCTGGCTGCTGCCAGACCATGACTCCTACCAGGACAACCAGCGACAACAGATCGCGCACATAGGACGTGACAACGAGGTCGAGCACGTTGCGCGCCGCCTGCGCATTGTTGGTCATGCGTGTGATCAGGTCGGACGACGAGGTCGAATGGTAGAATTCGATGCCTTGCGCCAGGATTCGGTCGTAGATCTTGCGCTGGCGATCGGCGATGATGGCGTTGCCGACCCGGCTCATGAAATAAGCCTGGATGAAGTTGGCGAGACCCTTGAGAATGAAGATCGTGGCGACCCCCGCCGCAATCAGGTTGACGCGGTCAATCCGCTTGAAGACCACGAATTCGTCGGTGATCTCTTTGAGAATCCAGGCGCTGGCGCCGGTCGTGGCGGCCACCACAAGCATCGACAAGATCGCGGCGCCGTAGCCAAACCTGTGCTGATAAAAGGATTCCCGGATCAACCTCGCAACGAGGCGCTGGTTTTCCGTCGAGCGGAAGAAACGAAACAAACGGCGGATCCTTGAAACCGGGACAACGAAGGCGGCTTATAGAGGGAGTTGCGGCCGGATGGAACCATCCGCGGCCGCCGCGGACAAACCGCTGTTGCAAGCGGCATCGACGGGATGCGATTTTCAGCCTCGGCAGTATCAGATGATTCTTTTGACGGGATGACGACAGATGGCTTTCGACCTTATCGTTCGCGGCGGCACACTGCCTGATGGCAGGGTTGCCGACATCGGCATCAACGGTGAGACGATCACGGCGATCGAGCCCACCCTGCAGGGTCCTGCGCGGACCGAGGTCGACGCCCGCGGCAACCTGGTCTCGCCGCCCTTCGTCGATCCGCATTTCCACATGGACGCGACGCTCTCCTACGGCATTCCGCGCATCAATGCGTCGGGTACACTGCTCGAAGGCATTTCGCTATGGGGCGAGTTGAAGCCGCTTTTGACGCATGAGGCGGTGCGTGATCGCGCATTGGCCTATTGCGACTGGGCGGTGTCGATGGGCCTGCTCGCAATCCGCACCCATGTCGATGTCTGCGATGACAGGCTGCTGGCGGTCGAGGCGCTGCTTGAGGTCAAGAAGACGGTCGCCCCCTATATCGACCTGCAACTGGCCGCCTTCCCGCAGGACGGGTTCTATCGCTCGCCGACGGCTCGGGAGAACACCATTCGCGCGCTCGACATGGGCGTCGACATCGTCGGCGGCATCCCGCACTTCGAGCGCACCATGGCCGACGGCACGCGCTCGGTAACGGAGCTGTGCGAGATCGCGGCCAGGCGCGGCCTGATGGTCGACCTGCATTGCGACGAGACCGATGATCCGCTGTCGCGTCACATCGAACAGCTTGCGTATGAGACGCAGCGCCTTGGTCTGCAGGGCAAGGTCGCCGGTTCGCACCTCACCTCGATGCATTCGATGGACAATTACTATGTCTCGAAGCTGCTGCCGCTGATCGCCGAGGCCGACGTCTCGGTCATTCCCAATCCGCTGATCAACATCATGCTGCAGGGCCGCCACGACACCTTCCCGAAGCGCCGGGGCCTGACTCGGGTCAAGGAAATGCTGGCGCTCGGCATTCGCGTCGGCTGGGGCCAGGATTGCGTGCTCGATCCCTGGTATTCGCTAGGCACCGCCGACATGCTCGATGTCGCCTTCATGGGCCTGCACGTCGCTCAGATGTCGAGCCCGGCCGAGATGGCGCGCTGCTTCGACATGGTCACCAACGTCAATGCCGCGATCATGGGCCTCGATCATCTCGGCCTGGCGGTCGGCAAGCGCGCCAGCCTGGTCGTCCTCGATGCCGGCAATCCGGTGGAGGCCCTGCGCCTGCGCGCCGAACGCCTGTGCGTCATCGCCAGGGGCAAGGTGGTGGCGGAGCGGACGAAGCAGGAAACCAGGCTGTCCATCGACGGAAGGCCGGTACTTGTGAACCGACGGCACCATTCGCATCAGGACCAATAGGAGACCGCATCTGCATCAAAGCTCAAAGCTTCGCCCGTCGTGAAATAAGTCTACATTAAGCCTCCACTTTTATTCGAGGAGGATTCCATGTGGCGCAAGACTGTGATGGCGGTGGCGTTGACGGTGCTTTGCACCGGCTGCACGACGGTGACGGCAGAGGACCGCCGCGCCGCCGACGAAGCGAAATGCCGGTCCTACGGCTTCGTCAAGAAGAATGACGCCTTTGCCGAGTGTCTGCAGCGCATCGATCTGGAGCGGCGTGCGGAGCTCAGACGCACCCCGGCTTTCGACCCCTGGGACAGGCCGGTGATCTATCGGCCCATTATTCTCAGGCCGCAGCCAAAAGGGAACTGAATCGCGCAGACCCAGCCGATTCCCGAGGCTGGCCTTGCCGATTTCCGGTTTTCTCCTCGTCAAAGCCGCCGCTTCCGTCTACGACGCGGCTTACTAGGGAGGAATCGGGATCGGCATGACGCAGCCCGTGGCGCAGAGTTCGACGATCAGGAATGTGCTTCTGGCCGGCATTCTGCTGATGCTGGCCGGCGACTTCCTGTTTGCGCTGAACGACGCCATGGGCAAGTGGCTGGTGGCCAGCTTCTCCGTCGGTCAGGTGGTGCTGATCCGCTCTATCGGCGCCTTCTTCGTGCTCGGCCCGATGATCGCCAATCAGGGCCCGGCCAAGCTGTTTCGCATGGAACGTCTGGAGCTGCAGCTGCTGCGGGTGGTGATGACCACGCTCGACACCGCGCTCTTCTATGCCGCCGTGGTCTATCTGCCGCTTGCCGATGTGATGAGTTTCTACATGGCCGGGCCGATCTACGTTGCGGCACTCTCGCACCTCTTGCTTGGCGAAAAGGTCGGCTGGCGCCGCTGGATGGCGATCCTGCTCGGCTTCTGCGGCGTTTTGATCATGCTGAAACCGTCCTCGGCGGCGTTCTCGCTGTCATCGGGTTTTGCGCTGGTAGGCAGCATCTCCTTCGCCTTCGCCATCATCCTCAACCGCCGCCTGCGTGGCACCAGCGACACCAATCTGGTGACATGGCAAACCGTCGGCACGCTGCTGGTCGGCGGTGTGCTGACCATCGGCGCCTGGCAGACGCCGTCGGCACTCGATCTCGGCGCCATGCTGCTGCTCGGTATCGTCTCCTGCGGCGCCCACCTGATGATCACCAGGGCGCTCAAGCTGGCGCCGGCTTCGACATTGGCGCCGCTGCACTACACACTGCTGCTGTGGGCGGTGGTGTTCGGCCTGGTGTTCTTCGGCGACGTTCCCGGTCCGCGCATCCTGATCGGCTCGGCCATCGTTGTTCTCGCCGGCCTGTTCATCTTCCATCGCCAGAAAGTGGTCGAAACCACTGTGCCGCCCGAAAACGTGCCGAAGGGCGTGAGTTAGTCCAGGCTCAGCCCCGGTGTATTGCTGCCAGATGCCACGAAAACTCCGGCGTCTCCATCAGCGCCTTGCAGCGAGCGAAACGGCCATCGGCATAAGCGCGAAAATCATCGACCGGGTTGTTGTTGGCGAGCTGGATCAGCCCCCACAAGGTCCACAACAGGTCGCACATTGCCTTGTAGATGACGATGCGGCCGCGCTCCGCCGGCCTCGCCTCGCCGCCGAAATAAGCGCGTATCATCTCTTCGTCCTGGGCGGCGTCGAACTTGCCCTCCACGCTGAGGTCGCCAAGGTCCCAGAGCGGATCGTTCATGCCCGAATATTCCCAGTCGACGATCCACATACGCTCGCCAGTATCGAGAAAGTTCTCGCACAGCGGATCGCAGTGGCAGGCGACGATCGGCAGCGGATGGGCGGCCAGCGCCGAGCGGACGCTCTCGGCGTCTCGCACCACGTCATGATAACCGGCGGGCAGGGCGACCTCCTTGGTGGACAGCACCTTGAGGTAATCGTCGATCATCGCGAACAATTCGAAGCGGAAGGGAAACACCGCGCCTGAATCGTGCAGCTTGCGAAAGGCTTCGCCGGCGCGTGCCGGACTGCCCGGACGTGTCCGGAATTTCTCCGGCGACATCGTTTCGGCGCCGGCGATGTAGCGTGTCACCATCACCCCGGTACCGGGGTCGACATGCAGCACCTCGGGACTGACCCCCGCTTTTGCAGCTTCGCGCGCGGCCACCGCTTCGTTGGCCCGGTTGATGTATTCCTCGGTGCCCTTGCCGGGAATGCGCAGGCAGAAGTCGCCGGCCTTGAAGACGAGATTGGTGAGGCCGCCCAGCCGTTCCAGCGGCCCGCTGTAGCCGGCCAGCATGGGAATGGCGTCCAGTGCGGCACGCGCCTCGTCTGTCACCATGCCTGCGCCCCCACGCTGTTATTTGTCGCAGCGACGGTTCCACAATTTTCGCGCTTTGGCTATCATCACTGCGAGATCAAAATTGGCGGACTGGATAAAAGTGGCGGACAGCAAACATCAGGGCGCGCTCGGCGCGGCCTACGCGGCAAAACGGCCCGAAGAGGTGGCTGCACTCTATGACCGCTGGTCGGAAACCTATGACGCCGACATGTCGGCCGCCGGCTATCGCCATCCGACGATCTGCCTTGCGTTGCTGGCCCGCCATCTGCCGCGCGGTTCAGCACCGCTGCTCGATGCCGGGGCCGGCACCGGGCTCATCGGTGAATGGCTTGATATTGCTGGTTATCCCCTGGTCGAGGCACTCGATATTTCACAAGGCATGCTGGATCAGGCGGCCCGCAAGGGCGTCTATTCCGCGCTCCACTGCCTTGCGCTCGGCGGTCATCTGCCCTTTGCCGACGATGCCTATGCCGGGATAATCTCGGCCGGCGTCTTCACCTCGGGCCATGTCGGCATCGAGGGGCTGGACGAGCTAATCCGCATCTGCCGCCCGGGCGGCGTGATCGTGCTGACGGTCAAGAACACGCTGTGGGATGCCGGCTTTGCCACGCGTGTCGGCGAGATCGAGGCGCAAGGCCTCGTCACCCGCGTTGAGGAAACGCGTCCTTACGTCTCCATGCCGGGCGAAGCCGACACCGTGCCAAGCCGCGGCCTCGCTTTGCGCGTTATTTGACCTACGCTTTGACCTTGGCGCCTGCCGGATCATACATCGGCTCGAGGTGGATATTGGCTGGTGTCCTCTCCATCGCAACCACCAGTTCATAGCCGCCGGAGACGAGAAAGTCGTCGCTCACCCCGTCGACGTTGCGCACATAGCCGTAGCCGATGTTCCTGCCCAGCGTGTAGCCGTAACCGCCGCTGCTGAGATAACCGACCGGCTCGCCATTGCGCAGGATGGTTTCGCGGCCGAGCAGCACGATCTCGGGGTCTTCGACCGTGAAGCCGGCAAAGCGTTTCTTCAGTGCCGCGCCGCTGGTCTTTTCCAGCGCGCGCCGTCCAACGAAATCGGTGTTCTTGCGCAGCTTGACCGCCCAACCGAGCCCGGCTTCCTGTGGCGTGTCGTTGGGGGTGATGTCGGATCCCCAGGCGCGATAGCCTTTTTCCAGCCTTAGCGATTCCAGCGCCCGATAGCCGACCGGTCGGATGTCATGCTTCTCGCCTGCCGCCATCAGTGCGTCGAAGACTTCGCCGGTGGCCGCGATCGGCACATGCAGTTCCCAGCCGAGTTCGCCGACATAGGTGACGCGCAGTGCCCGAACCGTGTGGCCGGCGATGGCAATCTCGCGCACATGGCCGAACGGGAAGCCGGCATTCGACACGTCGGCTCCGGTCGCCACCGAGAGCACGTCGCGCGCCCGGGGACCCATCAGCGACAGCGTGCCGAAATCCTCGGTGACGTCGACAAGCATGGTGTCGAGCCCTTCGCCGATATGATCGCTGATCCATGAGAAATCATGCGTGCGGAAACCGGTGCCGGTGACGATATAGAACTTCTCTTCGGCCAGCCGCGCCACCGTCAGATCGGCCTCGATGCCGCCGCGCGTGTTGAGAAGCTGCGTATAGGTCAGCCGGCCGACCGGCTTGCTGACGTCGTTGGCGCAGATCCAGTCCAGCGCCTTCAGCGCATCTGGCCCGGTCAGCTCGTATTTGGCGAAAGACGATTGATCGAAGATGCCGACCTTATCCCGCACATGCCGGTGTTCGTAGCCGACCGCCGCGAACCAGTTCTGCCGGCCCATCGAATAGATGTCCTGCGGCTCGACGCCTTCGGGCGCGAACCAGTTCGGCCGCTCCCAGCCGAGCTTCGAGCCGAACACGGCGCGCTGCTGTTTCAGCCGCTCGTACAGCGGCGAGACGATGCGCGGCCTCCCGCTGGCGTACTCTTCATGCGGAAAGCCGATCGTATAGTGTTTGCCATAGGCCTCCAGCGTGCGGTCGCAGACCCACTGCCGGTCGCGGTGCAGGTTGGAAAAGCGCCTGATGTCGACCACCCACAGGTCGAGCGGTGCTTCGCCATCGACCACCCACTGCGCCAGCACCCAGCCGGCGCCGCCGCCCGAGGCGATGCCGAAGGCGTTGAAGCCGGCGCCGACGAACATGTTGGCGCATTCGGGCGCTGTGCCGAGAATGAAATTGCCGTCCGGCGTAAAACTCTCCGGCCCGTTGATCATCTGCTTGACGCCGACGGTTTCCAGCGCCGGCACACGCGCGATCGCTTGGCTCATGTGCTGCTCGAAATGGTCGTAGTCGTCGTCGAACAGCCTGAATTCCCAATCATTGGGAACGTCGTCGCCGGGGAGACCAGTCGCCCAGGCCTGCGGGTTAGGCTCATAGCCGCCCATCACCAGCCCGCCGACTTCCTCCTTGAAATAGGTGCGTCGGTCAGGGTCGCGGATGGTCGGCGCGTCGGTCGCCAGCCCGTCGATCTTCTCGGTGATGATGTACTGGTGCTTCACCGGCTGAAGCGGCACGTTGATGCCGGCCATGGCCCCCACTTGCCGCGCCCATTGGCCGGCGCAGTTGACCACCTTGTCGCAGGCGATGTCGCCCCTGCTGGTCTTCACCGCCGCGATGCGGCCGTCCTTCATCTCGAAGCCGGTGACGCGAACATCCTCGAACAGTTTGGCGCCATGCATGCGAGCGCCCTTGGCCATCGACTGCGTGATGTCGGAGGGGCTCGCCTGGCCGTCGGTCGGCAGCCAGGAGGCGCCGACGAGATCGCCGGTCTCCAGCAGCGGCCACATTCTTTTCACCTCGTCCGGCGACAGCAATTGCATGTCCATGCCGAAGCTTTTTGCTGTCGTCGCCAGCCTTTTGTACTCGGTCCAGCGGTCGGCATTGGTGGCGAGCCTGAGGCAGCCGGTCATCTTCCAGCCGGTGGCGAGACCGGTCTCGGCCTCCAGTCCCTTGTAGAGGTCGACGGAGTATTTCAGCACGCGGGTGATAGACGCCGACGAGCGCAATTGCCCGACAAGGCCGGCGGCATGCCAGGTCGAACCCGAGGTCAGCTTGCCCTGCTCCAGCAGCACCACGTCAGCCTTGTGGTCGCGCGCCAGATGATAGGCCGTCGAACAGCCGATGATGCCGCCGCCGATGACGACGATGGCGGCCTGGCTCGGCAATGTCATGATTTCTGTATCCCGTATTTTGTCCGGTAGTTTTCCAGTGCCGCGTCGAGCCGGGCGAGGTTTTCCTCGGTGTAGGCGACGTAGTCGATGCCCGGTGCGTCAAGATAGAGCTCGGAGACCATGCTCCACATCGCCTCGCGCAGCAGCGAGGCGCATTGCATGGCCGCGTGCGAACGGCGGATCGCCTCGTCCGGTTCCTTCATGAAGTAGGCGGTCAGGAAGGCAAAGGATTCCTCGTCGCTCATGCCGGCGTTGGAGGCGGCGCCTGCGAGGTCGAACATCGCCGTGTTGAAGCCGGCATATTCGAAGTCGATCAGCCATAGTCTGTTGCCGTCGTCGAGAATATTGGCCGGCAACAGGTCATTGTGGCCAAAGACGATCGGTAGCAGTTTCTGCGCGCGCTCCAGTTCGTCGGCCAGTGTCAAAAGGCGCGGCAAGTCGCTGCGCTTGCGGCTGCCGCCTTCCTCAAGCGTGCGCGCATAGTCGCGGATGACATGGAACACCCAGAACATGAAGCCGGCGCCCGAGACGTGATTGGGCATCTCCCGATGGAAGGTGCGCATCAGAGCAGCGACCCGGCCGAGATTGGCGCGCACGTCTTCCGCCAGATAGGTTTTCGCACCGAGAAATTCCGTCACCAGTATGCCTGGCTCGGCATGGCGGACGGCTGGCGCGAAACCGGCGGCATGCGCCGCCCGCGCGGTCATAACCTCGCGCTCGCGAAAGACATGGTGGAACGGATAGTCCTTGCCGAAGCGCACGACATGTCGTCCGGCCGCGTCCTTGACCACATAATTCGCGTTGCTCAGGCCGCCGGGCAGCGGTGCGATCTCGATGCTACCGGTCCAGCAGGGCAGGGCGCGGATGCGATCTTCGGCGGTCACGGAACATCCCTGGTTTGCTGGGCTTCGACAAGGCGCCGTGAACAGCGCAACGATGGCGGGAGAAACGTAAATGATCTCGTCGGTGCGGGACGCCAGGATCGGTATCCCGCACCGCACCGACGAGCCCCTTGGCCAGGTTTTTGAGCCCGGCATCCGCCCCCGCGGATCTGAAAATTCCTTGAACAGGCACGTTCCAAACGGCCTGATCGCTGAGTTGCGGCTCTGCCCCCAGTCGCAGATCTGAAGCCTATTGATGTCCTCGATTTCACGCCAGGGCTGCCCGCTTGTCAATAAAAAGGTGTGACTTTTTTTGGGTATTTTGCCTGAAAGCATAAGGTAGTTCCTTTAAAAGCACTTGAATTACCTTAAAATCGGTCAGGAGCATCAGTTCGGGAAACCAGATGGCCCAGTCCAAACGACACGGCGAGATCCTGCGGCTCCTGCAGGAAGAGGGCACCGTCACCATCGCCAGTCTGGCCGACCGGCTGGGCGTGTCGCTCGAGACGGTGCGCCGCGACGTCAAGCCACTGACTGGTGACGGCTCTGTCCTCAAGATGCATGGCGCCATCGGCCTGCCGTCGATGATCGGCGAAGCGCCGTTCGAACGGCGCATGCGTGAGAACGCCGACGCCAAGCGCGTCATTGCCCGCATGGTCGCCGCCACCATACGCGACGGCGAATCGATCATGCTCGACACCGGCACGACGACCTCGTTCCTTGCGCGTGAACTGCTCGGCCACCGGCGCCTGACGGTCGTCACCAATTCCTCGGATATTGCCCGCACCCTGGCCACCATCAACGGCAACAAGGTCTATATGGCGGGCGGCGAGCTGCGCAGCGATTCCGGCGCTGCTTTCGGCGCCTCGGCAATCGATTTTGTCAGTCGTTTTTCGGTCAGCCACGCCATCATTTCCACCGGCGGCGTCGACGCGGTGATGGGCGTCATGGATTTTGATCTGGATGAGGCCGAGTTCGCCCGCATGGTGCTGTCGCGCGGCCAGCGGTCCCTCGTCATCACCGATCACTCGAAATTCGGTCGTCTTGGTCTGGTCCAGGTCTGCGGCTTCGACAGCTTTTCCGAACTCGCCACCGACCGCTCGCCGCCGCACGACTTGGCTGCCGCCCTGGCCCAGGCCGGCGCGCGGCTCAGTATCGCCGGCGAGGAAGCCGGGTTCTAGCCGAACACCAGCGACTGGTGGGCGCAGACGCCCGCAAAAGTGCCACCCGATACCGCAAAGGCAATATTGTGCATCGAGCGTGCCGCGTCGCCGGCGGCGTAGACGCCGGGCACGGTCGTCTGCTGCCTGTCATCGACTGATATCACCGGGCCGAGGAGGCCTTCGGAGAAGCCGCAGCCGAGCTGTTCGGCCAGCGGGCTGGCCATGATGTTGCGCGGAGCGGTGAACATCGCCCTGACGCCGGCCTTTCTGCCGTCGTCGAGGTGGACGATCAATCCGCCGGAGCCGTCTTCCCTTAGCTCGGCAACGCTGGTGGGCTCAAACCGCACCTTTCGGCTCTCCAGCGCGCGCATCTGCTCTGTGTCGGGTTCGAACAGGCCATTGCCGAACAGTGTGACATCGCCCCAATCGGCGATCAGCTGTGCCTGATGCAGGGACATCGGGCCGGTTGCGAGCACGCCGAGCGGCCCGCCGGAAACCTCGTAGCCGTGGCAATAGGGGCAGTGCAGCACGCTCCTGCCCCAGAGCTCAGCAAGCCCGGCAACCTCCGGCAGGATATCGCGCACCCCGGTGGCCAGCACCAATCGTGCGGCACCGAATGTCTCGTCGCCATCGGTGGTGATTTCGAAATCGCTGCTGCCGGCGGCAACGGCCTTGTCGGCGCGCCCGTCGACAACCCTGGCTGTCGGGTAGGCCAGCAGCTGCCGCCTTGCGTCAGCCAGGATTGCGCCAGGCGCGCGCCCGTCCTGGCCGAGGAAGCCGTGCGAATGCTCGGCAAAGCGGTTGCGCGGCTGGCCGGCGTCGATCACCAGCACCTTGCGTCCTGCCCGCGCCACCTGGATGGCGGCGGACAGGCCGGCAAAGCTGCCGCCGATGACGGCAAGATCATACTGCATGGCTGGAGACTCCAATGAGATCAAAACGGCGGCGGAAATCGGCGGTCAGGTCGGCCAGCGTGATGCGGCTCAGCTTCTCCGCCAGCAGCCTTTCGGCGGCGATGCGAAAATCGTCGAGGACGGCGATCACCGCCTGCTCGACGAGGCAGCCGGGGCTTTCCGGCTCTGTGCTGAACGGCAGCAGCGTCTCGCCAAGGGCGACGCTGATCTCGGCCAGGGATATTTTCTCGGGCGCCCGCCCGAGCAGCCAGCCGCCACCGTGCCCGCGCGACGAGGTGACGATGCCGGCATCGCGCAAGCCTGCGATGGTGCGGCGGACCACAACCGGATTGGTGTGGATGAAGGTGGCAAGCTGCTCGGAGGTCAACGCCTGTTCGGGCTTCTCGGCCATGTGGACGAGAATGTGCAAGGTCGAGGACAGTCGGCTGTTGCGCTTCATGTAACTTAGTTAGTTACGATTGGCGATGCCGTCAAGTGTTCGCCGGTCGCCACTTCCCAGCATCGCCTCCGCCGTGTTTAGTCCGGCCATGGCTTTCACCATCCGCCAGCTGCAGTTCTTCATCGCCGTCGCCGAGCAAGGCACGGTCTCGGGCGCCGCGCAGAACCTGTCGATCTCACAATCGTCGGTCACCGAAGCGATCAAGGAGCTCGAAAGCGATCTCGGCGTCGAACTGTTCGAGCGCCATCCGCGTGGCCTCAACATCACCCACAAGGGCCACCAGTTCCTGCGCCACGCGACGAAGATCCTCGCGGACGTTTCCGACGCGCGCCGCTCTTTCTCCGGCGAGCAGGCGGTGGCGGCCGGCCGGCTGCAGCTCGGCGTCACCTCGCTGGTTGCTGGTTATGTGCTGTCGGATCTGCTTGCCCGCTACCGCCGCGCCTATCCCGGTGTCGAGGTCTCGGCCATCGAGGACAATGGCGATTATCTCGAACACCTCCTGATCGGCGGCAAGCTCGACATTGCCGTCATGGTCACCTCCAATTTGCGCGACCGCACCGCGTTGCAGTCGGAAATCCTCGAAGTCTCGGCCTATCGGCTGTGGCTGCCGCTCGGTCATCCGCTCGTCGGCGCCGACATCATCAGCATTGGCGACATTGCCTCCGAAACGCTGATCATGCTGACCGTCGACGAGATCGAGGAGAATACCGGCAAGCTGCTGACGGCAATCGGCGCCAAGCCGCATGTCGCCTTCCGCACCCGTTCCGTGGAAGCCGTGCGCAGTCTCGTCGCCACCGGCGCCGGCGTGGCGCTGCTGCCCGACCTCGTCTACCGGCCCTGGTCGCTGGAAGGCGACCGCATCGAATCGCGCGATATTTCCGGCTCCTTGCCGGTGGTCCAGGTCGGCATGGTCTGGCGGCGCGGCTCCGGTCTGCCGCAGGCCGCGCGCGATTTCATCGGCCTTGCCCAGTCGCAACGGACGGTTCGCCAGCGTCCCTGAGAGATCGGCTGCAACCTATCGGAAAAACCGATATCGCCCTTCTGATAAATGAATTTGCGAAACCGGAATTTTCAAAGCACTTTCGGTTCAGGGACCAAAGCCGCCATCAGAGCGGCATCAAGCCCAACGGACGAACTGACAGTTTTCAGTCCGCGCGTGACCCCTAGCGAAGACCGAAACCGGCCTTCGGGGCCAGGCGCCTAAATGGGAGATCGACAATGAATTCATTCCTGAAGTCATGCACTGCTCTGACGGTCGCGCTGACCTTCTCCGGTCAAGCCATCGCCCAGGTCAAGGAACTTGGCAAGGGCGAGGGCCAGGTCAACATCGTTGCCTGGCCGGGCTACATCGAGCGCGGCGAAACCGACAAGGGCTATGACTGGGTGACCTCCTTCGAGAAGGAGACCGGCTGCAAGATCAACGTCAAGACCGCCAACACCTCCGACGAGATGGTCTCGCTGATGAATGAGGGCGGTTTCGATCTCGTCACGGCTTCGGGCGATGCTTCGCTGCGCCTCGTTGCCGGCAAGCGCGTGCAGCCGATCAACACCGATCTCATCCCGAGCTGGAAAACGGTCGACGAGCGCCTCAAGGACGCGCCGTGGTTCACCGTTGGCGGCGCCCATTACGGCGTTCCCTACCAGTGGGGTCCGAACGTCCTGATGTACAACACCGACGTGTTCAAGGAAGCTCCCAAGAGCTGGAATGTCGTCTTCGAGGAAATGAAGCTGCCGGACGGCAAGTCCAACAAGGGCCGCGTCCAGGCCTATGACGGGCCGATCCACGTCGCGGACGCCGCCAACTATCTGATGTTCCACAAGCCGGAACTCGGCATCAAGGATCCCTACGAATTGAACGAGGACCAGTACAAGGCGGCACTCGACCTGCTGCGCGTCCAGCGCACGCTGGTCGGCCGCTACTGGCATGACGCCGCCATTCAGGTCGACGATTTCCAGAACGAGGGCGTCGTCGCTTCCGGCTCGTGGCCTTTCCAGGTCAACACGCTGGTCGCCGCCAAGAAGCCGATAGCGTCCACCATTCCGGAGGAGGGCGCGACCGGTTGGGCCGACACCACGATGATGGAAGCCGATTCGGCCAACCCCAACTGCGCCTATATGTGGATGGAACATTCGCTGTCGCCCAAGGTGCAGGGCGACGTCTCGGCCTGGTTCGGTTCGCTGCCCGTGGTGCCCGCCGCCTGCAAGGGCAATGAGCTTTTGACCGACGAGGGCTGCAAGACCAACGGCTACGAGAACTTCGACAAGATCAAGTTCTGGAAGACCCCGGTGTCGAAATGCGCCACCCAGAACGACCAATGCGTGCCGTACTACCGCTGGGTGTCGGACTATATCGGCGTCATCGGCGGAAGGTGATTCCGCGCTTCGCCTGAGAGTGCAGCGCCGCCCCTCACCTTACCCTCTCCCCGTGAAGAAGCGGGGAGAGGGGGGCACCGGCCTTGGAGTGCTTCCCTTCTCCCCGTCACTGTACGGGGAGAAGGTGCCGGCAGGCGGATGAGGGGCAGCGCAAACGCCCGCTAGAAGAACGCTGCACCGCAGCCCGAATTGATTTGCCTGACAGATCAGGACAGCCCATGACCTCCGCCGTCTCCTTCCAGAAAGCCTCGCGCCATTTCGGCAGCGTGCGCGCCGTCGACGCGGTCGATCTCGACATCGTGCCGGGCGAATTCTTCGCCATGCTCGGCCCGTCAGGTTCCGGCAAGACCACCTGCCTGCGCCTCATCGCCGGCTTCGAGCAGCCGACATCGGGCTCGATCTCGATCTTCGGCGAACGCGCCGAGGGCGTTCCGCCCTATCGCCGCAACGTCAACACCGTGTTCCAGGACTATGCGCTGTTCCCGCATCTGAACGTGCTCGACAACGTCGCCTACGGGCTGATGGTCAAGGGTGTCGGCAAGGCTCAGCGGCACAAGGCGGCGGAAGAAGCGCTGTCACTGGTGCGGCTGCCCGGCTATGGCGCCCGCCGCCCCGGCCAGCTTTCCGGCGGCCAGCGCCAGCGCGTGGCACTCGCCCGTGCGCTGGTCAACCAGCCAAAGGTGCTGTTGCTCGACGAGCCGCTCGGCGCGCTCGACCTCAAATTGCGCGAGAACATGCAGGAGGAGTTGAAGTCGCTGCAGAAGGCGCTTGGCATCACCTTCGTCTTCGTCACCCACGACCAGGGCGAGGCGCTGTCGATGGCTGACCGCGTCGCCGTCTTCAACGACGGTAAGATCATGCAGGTCGGCACGCCTGAGGATATCTACCAGCGACCGAAGACCCGCTTCGTCGCCGATTTCGTCGGCTCTTCCAACGTGCTGCCTCCGGATTTCGTCCAGCGCTATTCCGGCCAGCATCGCTGGGGCAGCCTGCGCCCTGAATCCATTCGTGTCGGCCGCGCGGGCACAAGTGGCGAAGGCGTATCCGCCCGCCTCGTCTCGACCAACTATCTCGGCGCCACGACGAAGCTGGCGCTCGACGCCGACGGGCTGCGGCTGCACGCCATCGTGCCCGCCGGCACGGCCTTGCCTGGGGAAGGCGAGGCGGTGGTGCTCACCTTCAACCGCGAGCACCTGCATCTGATGGACGAGCCGGCATGAGCCTCGACGCCGCCATGATGCGTGCAACAGCGCCCGCCATCCTGCCCGGCAGCGGCGGCTTGCGCGGCGCGCTATCGGACCTTTTCTGGCGCAAGCCGAAGGTCCTGCTGCTGCTCATGCTGCTGCCTCCGGTTCTGTGGCTGGGTATCGTCTATATTGGCTCGCTGTTTGCGCTCCTGGCGCAGAGCTTTTTCTCCATCGACGAGTTTTCCGGCCTCATCAACCGTGAGTTCACGCTGAAGACTTATGGCGACCTGTTCCAGGCTGCCAATCTCGACATCATCCTGCGCACGGTGACGATGGCGGCCCTGGTCACGCTGGCCTCGGCCGTCATCGCTTTCCCCATCGCCTATTACGCGGCGCGCTATGCGCGCGGTCGCTGGAAGGCGCTGTTCTATCTCGGCATCATGCTGCCGCTGTGGTCGAGCTATCTGGTCAAGATCTACGCCTGGAAGCTGATCCTGGCCAAGGAGGGCATCCTCACCTGGCTGCTCGCCAAGCTGCATTTGTTGTGGGTTCTCGACGCATGGCTGTCGCTGCCGATTGTCGGCGGCAATTCGCTGTCGGTATCGTTCACCGGCACCTTCATCGTCTTCGTCTATGTCTGGCTGCCGTTCATGATCCTGCCGGTACAGGCGGCGCTCGAGCGCGTGCCGGGCAATCTGGTCGAGGCCTCGTCCGACCTCGGCGCCTCTCCGGGGCAGACTTTCCGCAACGTGCTGTTCCCGCTGGCGCTGCCGGGCATCGTCGCCGGGTCGATCTTCACCTTCTCGCTGACGCTCGGCGACTACATCATCCCGCAGATCATCGGCACCTCGCGCCTGTTCATCGGCCAGGCCGTCTATTCGCAGCAAGGCACCGCCGGCAACATCCCGCTCGCCGCCGCCTTCACCGTGGTGCCGATCGTCATCATGGGCTTCTACCTCTGGGGCGCCAAGCGCATGGGGGCCTTCGATGCGCTCTGATGGTTCCCAATCGGCTCCGCTCGGCCTGAAGATAGCCGCCGCCTGCGGCCTGCTGTTCCTGCATCTGCCGATCCTGCTGATCTTCGTCTACGCCTTCACCACCGAGGAGAAGAGCTTCGTCTGGCCGCCGCCAGGGCTGACCACGCAATGGTTCGCCGTGACCTGGAACCGGCCGGATGTCTGGCAGGCGCTGTCGCTATCGGTCAGGGTTGCCTCCATATCGACTGCGATTGCTTTGGTCCTCGGGACGCTCTGTTCGGCGGCGGTGTCGCGGACAAAATTCTTCGGCCGCGAAACCATCTCGCTGCTGGTCATCCTGCCGATCGCGCTGCCCGGCATCATCACCGGCATCGCGCTGCGCTCGGCCTTTTCGCTCGCCGATATCCCGTTCTCGTTCTGGACGATCGTGCTCGGCCACGCCACCTTCTGCGTGGTGGTCGTCTACAACAACGCCGTCGCCCGCTTCCGCCGCACCTCCGGATCGATGATCGAGGCGTCGATGGATCTCGGCGCCGACGGTTTTCAGACTTTTCGCCATGTCGTGCTGCCCAACATCGCCACGGCACTGCTTGCCGGCGGCATGCTGGCTTTCGCTTTGTCCTTCGACGAGGTCATCGTCACCACCTTCACCGCCGGACAGCAGCAGACGCTGCCGATCTGGATGCTGGAAGAGCTGATCCGTCCGCGCCAGCGCCCGGTCACCAATGTCGTCGCCATGGTCGTCATGCTGGTGACGCTGCTGCCGATCCTTGCGGCCTATTACCTTACCCGCGATGGCGACCAGATCGCTGGAAGCGGGAAATGAAAAACAGCGAATAGGGAGTGGCGAATAGCGAATAGGGATCATTGATGGTCAAACCCTACTCGCTTTCAGCTACTCGCCACTCGCTCCTGTTAAGGGAGAATCCAATGGACACCCAGATGCTGATCGGCTCGAAATTCGAGAAGGGCACCGAGACCGAGGAGCCGATCCTCAATCCAAAGACCGGGGCGACCATCTTCAGCCTGCCCGAGGCCAGCCAGGCGCAGATCGAGGCGGCGGTCACCGCCGCCGAACAGGCGTTCGTCTTGTGGTCGCGCACCACGCCGGCGCAGCGCTCCAGCTATTTGCTGAAGATCGCCGACCGCATCGAAGCCGACGCGAAGGAGTTCGCCACGCTCGAGGCGCTCAACTGCGGCAAGCCGATCAACGCTGTGCTCAATGACGAAATCCCCGCCATCGTCGACTGCTACCGCTTCTTCGCCGGCGCCGTCCGTTCGATGCCGGGCGTCGTGGCCGGCGAATACATTCCCGGCCATACTTCGATGGTCCGCCGCGATGCCATCGGCATCGTCGCCTCCATCGCGCCGTGGAACTACCCGCTGATGATGATGGCCTGGAAGCTGGCGCCGGCGATCGCCGGCGGCAATACCGTCGTCTTCAAACCATCCGAGCAGACACCGCTGACGGCGCTGAAGCTGGCGAAAATCCTCGCCGATATTCTGCCGGTGGGCGTGGTCAACGTCGTGCTCGGCCGCGGCGACAGCGTCGGCAACACGCTGATCAATCATCCCAAGGTCAACATGATATCGATCACCGGCGATGTCGCAACCGGCAAGAAGGTGCTGCAGGCGGCTGCCAAGTCGGTCAAGCGCACGCATCTCGAGCTCGGCGGCAAGGCGCCGGTCATCGTCTTCGATGACGCCGACCTCGGTGCCGTGGTCAACGGCCTGCGCGCCTTCGGCTATTACAATGCCGGCCAGGACTGCACCGCCGCCTGCCGCATCTACGCCGGCAAGAAGATCTACGACAAGCTCGTCGCCGATCTCTCCTCGGCCGTCTCGACCATCAAGTACAACCGTCCCGACGACACTGAAAACGAGATCGGCCCGCTCATCTCCCGCCGCCAGCGCGACCGCGTGTCGAGCTTCGTCGAGCGGGCCTCGGAACTGAAGCACATCGAGATCACCACCGGCGGCAAGCCGGGCGAGGGTTCCGGCTTCTACTACCAGCCGACCGTGGTTGCCGGCGCGCTGCAGGAAGACGAGATCGTGCGCCGCGAAGTGTTCGGCCCGGTCGTCTCGGTTACTCGTTTTTCGGAGGTCGACGAGGCGGTGAACTGGGCCAATGACAGCGACTACGGCCTGGCGTCATCGGTATGGACCAAGGATGTCTCGCGCGCCATGGCGACGGCCGCCCGCCTGCAATATGGCTGCACCTGGATCAACACGCATTTCATGCTGACCAACGAGATGCCGCATGGCGGGCTGAAACAGTCCGGCTACGGCAAGGACATGTCGCTCTACGCGCTGGAAGACTACACCGCCGTGCGCCATGTGATGGTGGCTCACAGCTAGCGCCTTCCCTTCTCCCCGTTTTACGGGGAGAAGGTGGCCCGAAGGGCCGGATGAGGGGCAGCGCGTCCCTGGCAAAGCGGGCTCCGCCCCTCATCTGCCTGCCGGCATCTTCTCCCCGTGAAACGAGGAGAAGAATCACTACTCCACAATGCGATAAATATTCCACAGGCTGGTGCCCGACACGACATAGGGCTCGATCTCCTTGCCCCATTTGGCATGCGCGTCGATCTTGCCGATCTTGGCGAAGAACGCCTCCAGCTGGGCCAGGCTTTCGACCTGATGATGGGACTCTACCGTCGCCTCCCGCGCGCCGATCGAACCGGTCATAATCTGGAATTCCAGCTCGTCGATGCCGACCTGCGAGCCGATCTCGCGTTCCCATTTCTTCAACAGGTCGAGCACGGTCTGCTTGTGTCCGAACTTGGCGTCGATCTGCCATCTGGCGCTGAACATCGTCTTCTCCTCCAGGTTTGCGGCCCAGGCCGCGATTGATCCACCGGCTGTTGGTCTACTCGTCCCAGGCCTGCACGACGGTCTGCCTTGCGATCCGCCCGTCCTTCAGCTCCAGCATCGCCGCGCAGAACACCTTGGTGCCGTCCGGATAGGCGCAGGCCTGGGTGAAGGCGAGGCTGTCGCCGTCGGCGATGGTGGTGTCGACCTTGTGGGTCATCGCCCGGCTGCAGATGTCGTCCCAGAATGTGGTGATCGCCGCGCGTCCGCGGATCTCGCGCGGCTTGCTCGGCGGGTTGTTGCGGTCGATCACCCGCACCAGCGCGTCGTCGGCATAGAAGCTCGACAGCATCTTGCCGTCACGGGTTTCGATGGCCTTCTTGATCGATGCGCCATCCACTGTTTGGGTCTTGGTCAGCATGTCATCCTCCATTGGCCCGTCTTGCGACCGGGCGGTTGATGGTCGAAGGGCTGCCCGGCGCTCGTCGCCCGGGCAGGGATTTCCTCACTGCGACTTCGCCTTGACGGCCGCGAACACGTCGTCGGCCTGCTTCTTGAAGGTCGTCAGATCGACCTGACTGCCGTTGAGCATCGTCGACCAGTGGCGCACGATCGCGGACATCGCGACCGCCTCCTTGATCTCCTCGTCGCTGGCGCCGTTGAGCTTGGCCGCCTCGGTGTGGAAATAGATGCAATACTGGCATGGGATCTGCGCCGCGACGGCGAGGCCCAAAAGCTCCTTGGTCTTGCTGTCAAGCGCCGTCTTCGGGTTGAGCTGCACGCCCTTGATCTCGGCCCAAGCGCCGGCAACGGCCACATCCGGCAGCGTTCTGAACATGTCCGGCACCGAGCCGAGCGTCGTCTCGATATCCTTGTAGGCAGCCGCCGCGGACGCATCCTCGGCCTTTGCGGGAGCGATAGCGAACAGCGCTCCGACGCTTGCCGCTATCACAAGCGATTTGAGTGTCCGGTTCGACGTCAGCATTTCCTCCTCCGTTCGCAGCACCTTTCCCGACGACATCCGCCTGGCCTGCATGGAGAGAATTGATAGCGCTTACCCGCCCATGGCCGCTTCGCCCGAAAGTGCCATGGCTCTCATGGCCCGTGCGGGCCAGGGTGCCTGGCCGAAAACGCCGCCGCCGCCGCCCGCGACGGCAGGTCCAGCTTGAGCAGTATGTTGGCGACATGGCGCTTGACCGTGTGTTCGCTCAGCCTCAATTCGGCGGCGATCGCGGCATTGCTCTTGCCGTCGGCGACGAGGCTCACCACCTCGCTTTCGCGCGCCGTCAATGCGGCCGGCTCGGCAACCTTGGGTTTGGGCCGGCAGGCGGGTTCCAGATGCTGTTCGGACGTCGCATGGACCAGCGCCAGCGGCTCCTCCAACTCGTCGACGCTGATGCGCCCGGCGTCGGTGAAATGCAGGCCCGACCCAGCCGCCAGATCGGCGATCAGACGCGACGCGATAATGTCGCCGCGGCCGGCATGGGCGGCCAGTTGCATCGCCACCCGCGCCGTCATCCCGACGGGCGGACCGCGCATTTCGATCTCGCCGACATGCGCCCCTTGCGCGCTTGCCACGCCGATTTCCTGCGCCGCCTCGCGCAGGGCTGCCGCGCAGCGTATGGCGCGTGCCGGGCCGTCGAAGCGCGAAATCATCAACTCGCCATGCAGGCCCACAGAGCGCCCACCATGGCGTCCGACCAGCAGCCGCCAGGTTTCCTGGAAGCGTTGGCTGCGTTCGCTCCACATGCGGTCGCCGAGCCGCGCCGTATCGTAGATGCGTGTCACCAAAAGTGCCGCCAGCACGCGGTCCACTTCGCCTACGGCGCGCTCGCCGGTCAGGAATTCCTCGATCAGGTCGGCCACCCCGTCGACATCGCCGGTCCAGATCGGATGGTCGCGTCCGGGAATCTCGACCAGCCGGGCGCCGGGGATCTTCTGTGCAAGGAAGCGGCTGGCATCGGGGTCGACTCGCGCATCGTTGCGGCGATGGATCACAAGCGTCGGCGCGCTGATCACGCTCAGGATGTGGCGGATGTCGACGTCGGCGTTCATGCGCGCCAGCGCCGCCGCCGCCGTCGGGCTCGCCGACAATCGTTCGAAACGTGCCCACCACTGGGTGAAATGCGCGTCGTCGACCCGGCTCGGCGCGAAATGGGGCAGAGTGGCGCCGGTGCCCCAGGCTGTCTCCGCCATCTCGATGAAAGCGTCGAGGCGTTCGGGCGACATCACCCATTTGTGGAAATGCGCATAGCCGCCATAGAGCGCCAGCGCCCGCGTCCGCTCCGGATAGGTGGCGGCGAACAGCATCGCCATAGGCGCGCCTTCGGAGGAGCCGAGCAGGGCTGCACGGCCGCTGCCGGCGGCGTCCATAACCGCGCGCACATCGTCCATCCGCGTTTCGAGACTGGGCAGGTTATGCGCGTCGACGCGGTCGGACAGACCCGTGCCGCGCTTGTCGAACAGGATCAGCCGCGAGAATGCCGAAAGCCGCTTCAAGAGCCTGGTATAGCCCTCGTCTTCCCAGTGCAGGTCGAGGTTGGAAATGAAGCCCGGCACGAAGACCAGATCGAGCGATCCCTGCCCGACCACCTGATAGGCGATCCTCATATCGCCGCTACGGGCGTATCGCGTCTCGATCGGCCTCACGAGATTTCCACCCCGGCCTGACGATTTCTGGTCGTCAAACCATAGCAGAACAGCGCGGATGCGGCAGCTTAAACTTTAGCGATGACGAATGTAAGCCGGCGCGGCTTGGCGATTATTCCTGCGAGGCGGCGACGTCGGCAGGGGAGGGCTCGAGTCCGAGTTTGAGGTCGGCCGCAGCCGGCGTGATCGGCCGCCTGATCCTGGCGGAGGCGGCCACCACCAACTCGTTGAAGTTCCCGGTGCCGTCGTCCAGCATTTCGAAGAACTGCCGCCGCATCCTCGGCTCCCAGAACTTGTTGATGTGCTCGGCGACGCCGGCAATGCCTTCCTCGCGCGGCTTGGAATGGAAGAAATCGGCGATCTGGTTTGCCATGCGCACCAGCTTCTCGGCGGTGCTCATAATGTGTTCTTCGTCATGCGACATGCTTGGCAACTCCGCAAACCACCCGGTCGGGGTGGGTGAAAATATCAAAATCGTCGCCGCGAACCAGCGCCACCAGCGTCATGTCAGCCTCTTGCGCCGTGCGGATGGCAAGGGCGGTCGGCGCCGAGACGGCGATGATGAAGGCCGAGCCGATAGAAGCCGTCTTCTGCACCATTTCGACCGACACCCTGGATGTCACCACCACGGCACCGGATGCGCCATCGATGCCGGCCCTGGCCAGCGCGCCGGCCAGCTTGTCGAGCGCATTGTGACGGCCGACATCTTCGCGCGCCATGACGATGCCCTTGCCAGGCATATAGAAACCGGCGGCGTGTACCGCTCCGGTCTCGGTGTGCAGCGGCTGCACTTTGGACAAAAGCTTGACCGAACGAGCGATGTCGTCGGCATCAAGCGTAAGGCTTGAGGCACCAACCGCATCGACCGAGCGCATTGCTTCCTCGATCGATTCGATGCCGCAAAGCCCGCAGCCGACCGGGCCGGCGAGCCTTCGCCGCCGCGCTTCGAAACGTGTGTCGGCTCGGTCCTTCAGGCGGATCTGAATGTCGATGCCGGCGCCATGGTCCTCGACCTCGATCGCTTCGATCTCTTCCGGCGCAGCCACAATGCCTTCGGTCAGCGAGAAGCCAAGCGCGAAATCCTCGAAATCGGCCGGGCTTGCCATCATCACCGCATGCGTGGTGCCGGCGAAGGAGAACGCCACCGGCGTCTCCTCCGGCACCATCCGGTCGGCAGCCGTCGTTCCAACCGCGCGGTGCGCCAGCCGCGATACCTGCGTCGTGGCTTTGCGGCGCGGGCTCAAGACTACTCCGCCGCCTGCAAAGACGCGATGCGCCGGCTCTGCTTGGCTTGCTCGTCATAGTCGCGCTGCCATTCCGACGGTCCGTTGGAGGCGCCGACCTGCACCGCCGTCACCTTGTATTCCGGACAATTGGTCGCCCAGTCGGAGAAGTCGGTGGTGATGACGTTGGCCTGCGTGTCCGGATGATGGAACGTCGTGTAGACCACGCCGGGCGACACCCGGTCGGTGATCAGCGCGCGCAGCGTCGTCTCGCCCGAGCGGCTGGTCAGCCGAACCCAGTCGCCGTCGCGCAAGCCCCGGTTCTCGGCATCGTGCGGATGGATCTCAAGCCGGTCCTCCGAGTGCCACATGCTGTTGTCGGTGCGCCTGGTCTGCGCGCCGACATTGTACTGCGACAGGATGCGGCCGGTGGTGAGCAGCAGCGGGAAGCGCGGTCCCGTCCTTTCGTCCGTCGCCACATATTCGGTCCGGATGAACTTGCCCTTGCCGCGCACGAACCCGTCAATATGCATGATCGGGGTGCCGAGCGGCGCCTTCTCGTTGCAGGGCCATTGCACGGATCCGACACGGTCGAGCAACTCGAAGGAGACGCCGGCGAAGCTCGGCGTGGTCATCGCGATCTCGTCCATGATCTCGGAGGGGTGCTGGTAGTTCCAGTCCAGCCCGATCGCACGGGCAAGCTCCTGCGTCGCCTCCCAATCGGCGTAGCGCGCCTTCGGCTCAAGAACCTTGCGCACCATGTTGATGCGGCGCTCGGCGTTGGTGAAGGTGCCGTCCTTCTCCAGGAAGGTCGAGCCCGGCAGGAAGACATGCGCGTAGTTCGCCGTCTCGTTGAGGAAGAGGTCATGCACGACGACGCATTCCATCGCGGCAAGGCCGGCGGCGACATGCTTGGTGTCGGGATCGGACTGCAGAATGTCCTCCCCCTGGATGTAGATGCCCTTGAAGCTGCCGTCGACGGCGGCATCCAGCATGTTGGGGATGCGCAGGCCGGGTTCGTCGTCCAGCTTCACGCCCCACAAGGTCTCATAGATATCGCGCACGGCTTCGCCGGAGATGTGGCGATAGCCCGGCAGTTCGTGCGGGAAGGAGCCCATGTCGCAGGAGCCCTGCACGTTGTTCTGGCCGCGCAGTGGGTTCACGCCGACGCCGGGCCGGCCGATATTGCCGGTGGCCATGGCGAGATTGGCGATTGCCATCACAGTGGTCGAGCCCTGGCTGTGTTCCGTCACGCCGAGGCCGTAATAGATCGCACCGTTGCCGCCGGTGGCGTAGAGGCGGGCGGCACCGCGGATCAGTTCGGGATCGACGCCGGACAATTTGCCGACGGTTTCGGGGCTGTTTTCCGGCAACGCGACGAACGATGCCCAATCCTGGAACTCCGTCCAGTCGCAGCGTTCGCGGATGAAGGCTTCGTCGAACAGGCCCTCGGTGACGATGACATGCGCCAGCGCCGTCAGCACGGCCACATTGGTGCCGGGCTTCAGCGGCAGGTGATAATCCGCTTCGATATGGGCCGATTTGACCATCTCGGTGCGGCGCGGATCGAGCACGATCAGCTTGGCGCCCTGGCGCAGCCGCTTCTTCAGCCGCGAGGCGAACACCGGGTGAGCGGAAGCCGGATTGGCGCCGATGATGACGGCGACGTCGGTGAAGTCGACGGAATCGAAATCCTGCGTGCCGGCCGAGGTGCCATAGGTCTGGCCGAGCCCGTAGCCCGTCGGCGAATGGCAGACGCGTGCGCAGGTGTCGACATTGTTGTTGCGGAAACCCTGCCGCACCATCTTCTGGACGAGGTAGGTTTCCTCGTTGGTGCAGCGCGACGAGGTGATGCCGCCGATCGAGGTGCGTCCATACTGGTACTGGATACGGCGGAATTCCTTGGCCGTATGGGCGATCGCCTCTTCCCAGCTCACCTCGCGCCACGGGTCGGTGACCTTTTCGCGGATCATCGGCGACAGGATGCGGTCCTTGTGGGTGGCATAGCCATAGGCGAAACGGCCCTTGACGCAGGAATGGCCGTGGTTCGCCTTCCCCTCCTTATAGGGCATCATGCGAACGACTTCGTCACCCTTCACCTCGGCCTTGAACGAGCAGCCGACGCCGCAATAAGCGCAGGTGGTGACGGCGGAGCGCTCCGGCAGGCCCTTGGCAAGCACCGTCTTCTCGCGCAGCGCATCGGTCGGACAGGCCTGCACGCAGGCGCCGCAGGACACGCATTCCGAATCGATGAACGCCTCGTGCATCCCCGCCGAAACCCGGGATTCGAAGCCTCGTCCCTCGATGGTCAGCGCGAAGGTGCCCTGCACCTCTTCGCAGGCCCGCACGCAGCGCGAGCAGACGATGCATTGCGAGGCATCATAGGTGAAATAGGGGTTGGATTCATCGCGGGCGATGTAGTCGACCGCCAGCGAGCCATGGCCGGGCGCCACGCCACCTTCTGGCTTGACGTGGTTGCGGCCTTCGATGCCGTAGCGGTTCTCGGTCAGGCCGATCGACTTCGCCACCGCATCGAACTCGCTCGCGCCGGTTCCGGCCTGTTCGTTCCAGCCGGTCGGATGATCGGAGACGTAGAGCTCCATGACGCCGCGGCGAATGGCATCGAGCCGCTCGGTCTGCGTGCGCACGATCATGCCTTCGCCGACGGGCGTCGTGCACGATGCCGGCGTGCCGCCGCGTCCTTCGATCTCGACAAGGCAGACACGGCACGAACCGAAGGAGTCCAGCATGTCGGTGGCGCAAAGCTTCGGGATCTCGACCCCGCCTTCCATCGCGGCACGCATGATCGAGGTGCCTTCCGGCACGGTGATGCTGCGCCCGTCGACGTTCAGCGTGACCTGCTTCTGCGCCTTCGATTGGGGGGTTCCGTAGTCGATCTCTTCGACGAGGGAAGGGAAGTCGGCCTTGATGTTCATCTGCCAGCTCCTATTCGGCAGCCACGCGCACGGGCGCGGGCTTGAAGTCGTCGGGGAAATGGGTGATCGAGCTCATCACGGGATAGGGCGTGAAGCCGCCCAGCGCGCAGAGCGAACCGAACTTCATCGTGTTGCAGAGGTCGGTGACCAGAGCGAGGTTCTTCTCCGGCTCGATGCCCGCAACTATTCTGTCGATGGTCTCGACACCGCGCGTCGAGCCGATGCGGCAGGGCGTGCACTTGCCGCAGCTTTCGATGGCGCAGAACTCCATGGCAAAGCGCGCCTGTTTCAGCATGTCGGCGGTGTCGTCGAACACCACGATGCCGGCGTGGCCGATCAGCCCGTCCTTGGCCGCGAAGGCTTCATAATCGAACGGCGTGTCGAACAGCGCGCGCGGGAAATAGGCGCCGAGCGGCCCGCCGACCTGCACCGCCTTGACCGGACGTCCCGTGGCCGTACCGCCGCCGATATCGTCGATGATTTCGCCCAGCGTCATACCGAAAGCGGCTTCGAACAGGCCGGCATATTTGACGTTGCCGGCGATCTGGATCGGGATCGTGCCGCGCGAGCGGCCCATGCCGAAATCCTTGTAGAAGGCCGCACCCTTGTCCATGATGACAGGCACCGAGGCCAGCGAGATGACATTGTTGATCACCGTCGGCTTGCCGAAAAGCCCCTTATGCGCCGGCAGCGGCGGCTTTGCGCGCACCATGCCGCGCTTGCCCTCGAGCGAATCGAGCAGCGCCGTCTCCTCCCCGCAGACATAGGCTCCGGCGCCGACCCGGATCTCCATGTCGAACGCGTAAGGTGAACCCAGCACGCTGGCGCCAAGAACGCCGGCCTTGCGGGCGACCGCGACGGCCTTGTTCATCACCGCCACCGCATGCGGATATTCCGAGCGGACATAGACAAAGCCCTTGGTCGCGCCCGTGGCTATACCGGCGATTGTCATGCCTTCGATCAGCACAAACGGATCGCCCTCCATGATCATGCGGTCGGCGAAGGTGCCTGAATCGCCTTCGTCGGCGTTGCAGACGATGTATTTGCGGTCGCCTGCGGTATCGAGCACCGTTTTCCACTTGATGCCGGTCGGGAAGCCGGCGCCGCCGCGCCCGCGCAGGCCCGATTCGGTAACCTGGGCGACGATGTCGGCAGGCGTCAGCGCCAGCGCGTTCGTCAGTCCGTTCAACCCGCCATGCTTCTTGTAGGATTCGAGCGAAAGCGGATCCGTGACGCCGCAGCGCGCGAAGGTCAGCCGCGTCTGCTTGGCGAAGAAGGGGATCTTGTCCGGTGAGCCCAGCCAGCGCTTGTGATGGCCGCCGGTGAGAAAGCCGCCGTCGAACAGGCTTTTGACGTCGGACGGCTTTACCGGCCCATAGGCGACGCGGCCGTTCGCTGTCGCAACTTCGACCATTGGTTCGAGGAAATAGGCGCCGCGCGACCCGTTGCGCACGATCTTGGCTTCGATGCCGCGCTCGGCGAGTTCGCCGGCGATCGCCTTGGCGACCTTTTCGGCGCCAAGCGCCAGCGCACCGGAATCGCCGGGAATGTAGATGCGCGGGATCATGAGCGCACCTCTGCAACGATCTCGTCGAGCTTCTCGTCATTGAGCCGCCCGATCACCTCGCCATCCAGCATAGCGGCGGGCGAACAGGCGCACAGGCCGAGACAATAGACCGGCTCCAGCGTCACCGAACCGTCGCGGGTCGTCTCATGGAAGCCGATGCCCAGCAATTGCTTCAGCTTGGCGGCGATGGCGTCCGAACCCATCGACTGGCAGGATTCCGCCTGGCAGAGCTTCAGCACATGCCGGCCTGCCGGGTGGCTGCGGTAATCATGATAGAAGCTGACGACGCCGTGCACCTCGGCCCTGGAAATGTTCAGCGCCTCGGCGATGACCGGCAGCGCATCCTTGGGCACATGGCCGAACTCTTCCTGGATGCCGTGAAGGATCGGCAGCAATGGGCCTTCGAGACCCTTCATCTCCTGGATGATCGCGGCCGTGCGCGATGTAATCTCGGTACTTGCAGGCTGCATTGTCATGCAGCGCCCTCCCTATCATAGCGACCCATACATATCGGCCAAGAGCATCAAGCTGTTTTGGAACAACGACATGCGCGTGCCGCTTTATCGCTAAGTGCTTAAGAAACCAGAGAAAACCTCTGAAATCAATAAAGCGGTTTCGTTGTACGATAGAAATTTTCTATCGTTCCGTTTGACTAACTCTGTCTAGCGGAACGGTTTGCGTGGAAATCGTCCGCCAGCGCCATTGCCTCGTCCAGCAGCGCCGAGACCAAAGGTGTGTGCGGTTCGCGCGGTGTCGCCACCAGGCCGACCGTGTGGCTGGCGTCTGGCTCGACGATCGGAATGGCCCGGATCGGCTCGGAAAAACCGAATGTTTCCGCAAGGTTGAGCGGCATGATCGACGACCATTTGCCGGTGCGGATGTGCGAAAACAGCACGATCATCGAATTGGATTCCAGCGTCGGCCGCACCTGCACGCCGGCTTCGGCCAGATGCTGATCGATGATGCGGCGGTTCTGCATGTCCGGCGTCAACAGGCACAGCGGCAGGCTTGAGAGCTCCGCCCATGTCACTTTGTCGCGGTCGGAATAGGGATTTCCCATCGCGGTGATCAATTGGTAGCGCTCGTCATAGAGCGGCACGCTGGTCACCCGCCCCAGCGGCTCGTTGTCGAGATAGGTGATGCCGGCATCGATGTCGAAATTGCCGAGCAGCGACAGCACCTCGATCGAGGTCCGCGACAGCACCGAAAAGGTGACGCCTGGATGCTTTTCGCGAAACGGCGTCGTCAGCCGCGGCAGCATGGCGAGCGCCGTCGGAATGGCGGCGATGCGGATACGGCCCGAAAGTCCGTGGCGCGCCGCGCGCATTTCCTCGCGCATGGTCCTGGTGTCGCCGACGATGCGGCGTGCCCACACCAGCACCTGTTTTCCCTCCGGCGTCAGCCCCTGGAAGCGTGAGCCGCGCAGGACCAGCATGACGCCAAGCTGGCCCTCCAACTGCTTGATGCCGGCCGAGAGCGTCGGCTGGGTGACGCCGCATACCTCCGCCGCCCGGCCGAAATGCTCCTCCCTGGCGAGCGCGATGAAAAATTCCAGCTTGTCGATCATGCGATCTTTCCGGTGGTTCGCTGCAAGGTCGGGGAAATCGCGCCTTACCGCAAGCGCGATGCACAATTGCCCTGCATCCACACCTTTAAGCCGGCTACCTGTTTCCCGCGGCGCGATGCGGCGCTATGTGGATGAAACTGGGAGATCGACCATGCTGGGCTGGTTCCGCAAGCTTTTGCCGCGCGAAGATCGCTTCTTCGACCTGTTCGAACGACATTCGCGCACCGTGGTCGGCGGCGCCGAGGCGCTGGAGCAGCTTCTCCAGGGCAGGGATATCGACCTCTGGTGCCAGAAAATCGTCGATCTCGAAGATGAGGCCGACCACATCACCGCGGAAGTCCTGCTGGCGGTGCGGCGCTCCTTCATCACGCCTTTCGATCGCGGCGACATCAAGGACCTGATCCAGTCGATGGATGATGCCATCGACATGATGCACAAGACGGTCAAGACGGTGAAGCTGTTCGAGCGCAAGGAATTCGATCCGCTGATGCAGGAAATGGGTGGCGTCATCGTCGCCGCCGCCAAGCTGGTGGCCGAGGCGATCCCGCTGCTCAACAAGGTCGCGACGCACACGGTGCGCCTCAACGCCATCGCCGAAGAGGTGATGCGCGTCGAAAGCCGGGCCGACGACCTGCACGAGCAAGGGCTGAAGGATCTCTTCAGGAAGCACGGCAGCAGCGATCCGATGGCGTACATGATCGGCAGCGAGATTTATGGCCAACTGGAAAAAGTGGTCGACCGCTTCGAGGACGTCGCCAACGAGATCAGCGGCATCGTCATTGAGAATGTCTAGGTGATGGAAGCCACCATTGCCTTTCCCGTGCTGGTCGGCCTCGTCGGCGTCGCGCTGTTCTTCGACTTTCTCAACGGCTTGCACGATGCCGCCAACTCCATTGCCACCATCGTCTCCACCCGCGTGCTAAGGCCGCAATACGCGGTATTGTGGGCGGCTTTCTTCAACTTCATCGCCTTCATGTTCTTCGGCCTCCACGTCGCCGAGACAGTGGGCAAGGGTATCGTCGATGTCAGCATCGTCACCCCGGCGGTCATCTTCTCGGCGCTCGTCGGCGCCATAGTCTGGAACATCGTCACCTGGATCGCCGGCATCCCGTCGAGCAGCTCGCATGCGTTGATCGGCGGCCTGGTAGGTGCCGGTGTGGCAAAGGCAGGCGTGGGCGCCATCGTCTGGACAGGGCTTGGCAAGACGGTTGCGGCAATCGTCCTGTCGCCAGCGACCGGCTTTATCCTGGCGCTCATCCTGATTTTCGTCGTCTCGTGGCTCTTCGTGCGCCAGACGCCCTTTGCGGTCGACAGTACCTTCCGCGTCATGCAGTTCTTTTCCGCCTCGCTCTATTCGCTCGGGCACGGTGGCAATGACGCGCAGAAGACCATGGGCATCATTGCCGTGCTGCTCTATTCGCAAGGCATGCTCGGCGCGACTTTCCATGTACCGCTCTGGGTTGTCCTCACCTGTCAGGCGGCACTGGCGCTCGGCACCCTGTTCGGCGGCTGGCGCATCGTCCACACCATGGGCTCGAAGATCACGCGGCTGAACCCGATGCAGGGTTTTTGCGCCGAGACCGGCGGGGCGATCACGCTGTTTGCCGCGACCTGGCTCGGCATTCCCGTGTCGACCACGCACACCATCACTGGCGCCATCATCGGCGTCGGCGCCGCCCGCCGCGTCTCGGCCGTGCGCTGGGGCATTGCCGGCAACATCGTCATTGCCTGGATCGTCACCTTGCCGGCCACCGCTTTGATTTCGGCGCTCACCTACCTGGCGGTTGGCCTGGCGAGGTGACGTAAAGAAATCTACCTGTCCACAAGGTTCAGGATGTTGCCGTCCGGGTCCTTGAACCAGGCGACCTTCATTCCGTAACCGACGTGGAGATCGCCCTCCAGCGTCAAGCCCGGCATCTCATAGTGCTCGAAGGTGACGCCCTTCGTCTTCAGTTCCTTGACGATGCTGCCGATCTCGTCGCCAACCATCCATGTCACCGCTGTCGCCTTGTTGGTTCCGGCAAATTGGGAGTGATAGACGTTGATGGTGGTATCGCCGCTTTTGTAGACGATCAGTTCGCCGCCCTCATCGTGCACCTGTTTCAGGCCAAGCGTTCCCTCATAGAAAGCCTTGGCTTTCGCGAGATCCTTCACCGCGAGATTGGCCGTTGCATTGCTGTTTGCGAGCATGATGGTCTCCTTTCCTGGTTGTCGACCCCGTGCTGGTCACCGAAATAGGTCGCCGCGATCGTTTGACGACTGTCGCTCGACCTGATTGTTGGCCGCATCGGCGCTCGATTATCTGGAAGACGTTTGGCGCGGATGAAATCCGACAGGACCCGCCGCTTTTCCAGGCACGCCAAGGCAGCCATTGCTCCACGGCTTGGTTCTGTCCGGAAACTGCATTATCTCAGGTGCAAGCTGCATCTCAGGCGCAAGCTGCGTAAGGAAAAACTGCCATGTCCGTCACCAAGGAAATCGTCACCGAGCGTCTGAAGACGGTCAACGGGCCGGATTTCACCGGCAACATCGTCGACCTCGGCATGGTTTCGGAGATTTTCATCGCCGACGGGAAGGTCTTCTTCTCGATTACCGTTCCCGCCGCTCGTGCCCAGGAAATGGAGCCGCTGCGCGCCGCCGCCGAGCGCGTCGTCAAGGCAATCCCCGGGGTCGCCGGCGCGGTCGTCGCGCTGACGGCCGAGAAGAAGGGCGGCGGCATGGAGGCGCCGGTTCCGTCGCGCCCCGCACCCAGGCCCGTTCCGCCGGCTGCGCCCGCTGCCGCCGCGCCGCGTGCGGCTCCGCACGCGCCCGCCTCGCACAGTTCGGGCAAACGTGGCGTGCCCGGTATCGAGGCGATCATTGCCGTTGCTTCCGGCAAGGGCGGCGTCGGCAAGTCGACCACCGCCGTCAACATCGCGCTCGGCCTCGCCGCCAACGGCCTGCGCGTCGGCGTGCTGGATGCCGACATCTACGGACCGTCCATGCCCAGGCTGCTCAACATCCACGGCCGGCCGCAGACCGTCGACGGCAAGGTCCTGAAACCGATGGAGAATTACGGCCTGAAGGTAATGTCGATGGGTTTCCTCGTCGACGAGGAAACGCCGATGATCTGGCGCGGCCCGATGGTGATGTCGGCGCTGACGCAGATGCTGCGCGAGGTCGAATGGGGCCGTCTCGACGTGCTCGTCGTCGACATGCCGCCCGGCACTGGCGACGCGCAGTTGACCATGGCCCAGCAGGTGCCGCTGGCTGGTGCTGTCATCGTCTCGACGCCACAGGACCTGGCCCTGATCGACGCGCGAAAAGGCCTCAACATGTTCAAGAAGGTCGACGTCCCGTTGCTCGGCATCGTCGAGAACATGAGCTATTTCATCGCCCCGGACACCGGCAAGCGCTAC
Source organism: Mesorhizobium sp. WSM4822 (assembly GCF_055811155.1). Taxonomy (NCBI): domain Bacteria; kingdom Pseudomonadati; phylum Pseudomonadota; class Alphaproteobacteria; order Hyphomicrobiales; family Phyllobacteriaceae; genus Mesorhizobium; species Mesorhizobium sp. WSM4822. The sequence continues at coordinate 48,705 of NZ_JBVVQM010000010.1, forward strand.
GACATCTTTGGCCATGGCGGCGCCCGCCGCGAGGCCGAGCGCCTCGGCGTCACCTTCCTCGGTGAGGTGCCGCTCGAAATGGGCATTCGCGAAAGCTCGGATGCCGGCACGCCGGTTGTCGTCTCCAAGCCCGATGGCCCCGAAGCGAAAATCTACCGCGACATCGCCTCGAAGGTCTGGGACCGGGTCAACGAAGAGCGTGGTGCGGCTGCTGCTGCCGTGCCGAGTATTGTGTTTGAATAGCAGGCGCCGCCGTGCTGCAGCCTAGGCCGCGCCGACCTTCTCGCCAAAGCTGGAAAAAAACTGTCCAGCCAGTTTCTTCGAGGTCGATTCGATCAGGCGGCTGCCAAGCTGTGCGATCTTGCCCCCGACATCGGCCTTGGCCGCGTAGTTCAATATCGTGGCGTCGGGTCCATCCGCCGTCAGCGTCACGTCGGCGCCCCCCTTGGCGAAGCCTGCAATGCCGCCCTTGCCTTCGCCCTGGATGGTGTAGGAGTGCGGCGGCTTCAGGTTCTTCAGCGTCACTTCGCCGTTGAACGTCGCCTTGATCGGTCCGATCTTCACCACCACGGTTGCCGCCATCTCGGTCGTCGACTTCATCTCCAGGCTCTGGCAGCCGGGAATGGTCGCCTTCAAGACCTCGGGATCGTTCAGCGCTTCCCACACTTTTTGCAGCGGTGCGGCAATGCGCTCCTCGCCTTCGATCACCAAAGCCATGAAAACCTCCCGGACAAGACTGCCCGAACCCGTAACGCACGGCTCGGTGCGTGTCTATCGCACCAAAGTCCGGTTGCGACCGCACGCCCTCTTGCCTGCTCCCGCGCGTTGCCATATCGATTTGTCTTACAAATACGGAGACCATGATGGCAGGCGCCCCCACCCATAAGAAAAAATTTCGCTCGCAGGAGTGGTTCGACAATCCCGACAATCCGGGCATGACGGCGCTCTATCTCGAGCGCTATCTCAATTACGGCCTGACGCGCGCCGAACTGATGTCCGGCAAGCCGCTGATCGGCATCGCCCAGACCGGCTCGGATCTGTCGCCTTGCAACCGTCACCATATCGAACTCGCCAAGCGTGTACGCGAAGGCATCGTCTCGATGGGCGGCATTCCTTTCGAGTTTCCTTGCCATCCGATCCAGGAGACCGGCAAGCGCCCGACCGCGGCACTTGACCGCAACCTTGCCTATCTCAGCCTTGTCGAAGTGCTCTACGGCTATCCGCTCGATGGCGTCGTGCTGACCATCGGTTGCGACAAGACGACGCCGGCCCTGCTGATGGCGGCGGCCACCGTCAACATCCCGGCGATCGCCCTGTCGGTCGGCCCGATGCTCAATGGCTGGCACAAGGGCAAGCGCACCGGCTCAGGCACCATCGTCTGGGAATCACGCCAGCGCCTGTCGGCCGGCGAAATCGATTATGATGAGTTCATGGACATCGTCGCCTCGTCGGCGCCGTCCACCGGCTATTGCAACACCATGGGCACCGCCACCACGATGAACTCGCTGGCCGAGGCGCTTGGCATGCAGTTGCCGGGCTCGGCCGCCATTCCCGCGCCCTACCGCGAGCGTGGCCAGATTTCCTATGAGACCGGAAAACGCATCGTCGAGATGGTGCATGAGGATCTGAAGCCGTCCGACATCATGACGAGAGAGGCTTTCGAGAACGCCATCGTCGTCAATTCGGCCATTGGCGGCTCGACCAACGCGCCTATCCATCTCAACGCCATCGCCCGCCACCTTGGAGTCAAGCTCGACAATGACGACTGGCAGACGGTCGGCCTCAATGTGCCGCTGCTGGTCAATTTGCAGCCGACGGGCGAATACCTCGGCGAGGACTACCATCATGCCGGCGGCGTGCCGGCGGTCATTGCCGAACTGATGAAGGGCGGGCTGTTGCCGCATCCCGGCGCGCGCACCGTCAACGGCAAGTCGATCGGTGAGAACAGCGAGGGCGTCGCCAACGAAAACCCCGACGTCATCCGCTCTGTCGCCAAGCCGCTGAAGGCCAATGCCGGCTTCATCAACCTCAGGGGCAATCTGTTTGATTCGGCGATCATGAAGACCAGCGGCATCTCGCCGGAATTCCGCGAACGCTATCTCTCCAACCCCAAGGATCCCGAGGCTTTCGAAGGCAACGCCATGGTTTTCGACGGGCCGGAGGATTACCACGCCCGCATCGACGACCCGGCGCAAGGCATCGACGAACACACCATCCTGTTCATGCGCGGCGCTGGCCCGGTCGGCTATCCCGGCGGTGCCGAGGTCGTCAACATGCAGCCGCCGGCCTATCTCATCAAGAAGGGCATCCACGCGCTCGCTTGCATCGGTGACGGCCGCCAGTCGGGCACGTCGGGTTCGCCCTCGATCCTCAACGCCTCGCCGGAAGCGGCGATTGGCGGCGGACTGGCGCTGCTCAAGACGGGCGATCGTGTCCGCATCGACTTGCGCAAGGGTACGGCCGACATCCTCGTCACCGACGACGAGATCACCCGGCGCCGCGCAGAGTTGCAGAACAATGGCGGCTTCCACTATCCCAAGCACCAGACACCCTGGCAGGAGATCCAGCGCGGCATGGTCGCGCAGTTCTCGGAGGGAATGGTGCTGAAGCCGGCGGTGAAATACCAGGATGTCGCACACACCAGCGGTGTCCCCAGAGACAATCATTGATTCTGGATCGACGGATGGCGGCTTGATCAAATCAGGCCGCCATCGGTTTTTCCGGTCGGCGTGTCGCATCCCGGCCGGGTAGGTCGAGAACGGTCACCGTCCTTGACAAGCGCGCCCAACAAATCCACCATCATGACAAGGGGTGCATCGCGACGACCCCGTGAGGCGTCAGCCCAACGTTCGCGTCCAAGCTTCTCTTTTCAGGAGGTGGACGCCATGCCGTCAACAACCGCTATCACCGTACCGCAATTGTCCCGGCTCATAGGTCTGCCGGGTGCACCTGTCATCATCGATGTTCGCATCGAAGAAGATTTCGAAGCCGATCCGCGCCTGTTGCCGGCCTCGTGCCGGCGCGATTTCAAAACCGTTTCGACCTGGGCGGCCGAGTTTGCCGACAAGCCGGTGGCCGTCGTCTGTCAGAAGGGGCAAAAGCTCTCGCAAGGCGTCGTCGCATGGATGCGCCATGAGGGGATATCAGCCGAATCCCTTGAAGGCGGCTTTGAGGCCTGGCGCGATGCCGGGGGGCTTCTGGTCCGCACCGCCAAGTTGCCGCCACGCAATGAAAAGGGCGCCACCGTCTGGGTGACGCGATCCCGCCCGAAGGTCGACCGCATCGCTTGCCCATGGCTGATCCGGCGTTTCCTCGACCCCGACGCGGTGTTCCTGTTTGTCGAACCCGCTGAAGTATTGGCTGTTGCCGACCGCTTTCAGGCCGTGCCGTTCGACATCGACAATGTGTTCTGGAGCCATCGCGGCGAACGCTGCACCTTCGACACGATGATCGAGGAGTTCGGGTTGGAATCCGGGGCGCTCGATCGCCTCGCCGCAATCGTGCGCGCGGCCGACACCGCAAGCCTCGACCTGGTGCCCCAGGCGGCCGGCTTTCTGGCTGCCTCGCTGGGCCTGTCGCGTATGTACCGCGACGATTTGGAACAACTGGAAGCAGGCATGCTGCTCTACGACGCGTTCTTCCGCTGGTGTCGCGACGCCACCGAAGAAACGCACAACTGGCCGGCTGCGGGGAAACCGACATGAGCGCTCTCGTCCCGGCGGATACAGCGGAAAACATCCCGGTTCCGGCTGCACCGACCTTCACCGAGGCGGTGAAGGTCTGGGCGAAAATCGGATTGCTCAGCTTTGGCGGACCGGCCGGGCAGATCGCGCTGATGCACAAGGAACTGGTCGAGGAGCGGCGCTGGATCGGGGAACGGCGTTTCCTGCATGCGTTGAATTACTGCATGCTGCTGCCTGGCCCGGAAGCCCAGCAACTCGCCATCTACATCGGTTGGCTGCTGCACAGGACGGCCGGTGGCCTTGTTGCCGGCATCCTGTTCGTCGTGCCCGGCGCGCTCGTCATGCTCGCCTTGAGCAGCCTGTACGTCCTCTATGGCGACATGCCGCTCGTCGCGGCGCTGTTTTTCGGGGTGAAGGCGGCGGTGCTCGCCATTGTCATCGAGGCGGTGATCCGGATCGGGCGACGCGCCCTCAAGAACCGGGTCATGGTGTCGATCGCGGTCGCGGCGTTCATTGCCATCTATGCGTTGAATGTGCCGTTTCCGCTCATCGTCCTTCTCGCCGGCCTGGCGGGATGGCTGGGGGACCGCGTTGCTCCCGGCCTGTTTTCCGGCTCGGCCCATGGCAAGGACGGTGTTGCCGACTCCAAGGGAGCGGTCGACCTGATGTTCGAGCGTGGCGAACTGGCCCATGTCAAACCGACCAAATGGCACGCGCCGCGCACCCTCGCCATCTGGCTGCCGATCTGGCTCGGGCCTGTTCTTTTGATCTGGTGGTTCACCGGCTCCGCAAGCGTCTGGACCGAGATAGGCCGGTTCTTCAGCCTGATGGCTGTCGTCACCTTCGGTGGCGCCTATGCGGTGCTCGCCTATGTCGCGCAGGCAGCCGTCCAGTCCTTCGGCTGGCTGGCGCCGGGTGAAATGGTGGACGGTCTTGGACTTGCAGAAACGACGCCAGGACCGCTCATCCTGGTGCTGCAGTTCGTCGGCTTCATCGCCGCGTTCCGCCATTCCGGCTCGCTCGACCCGTTACTTGCCGGATCGCTGGGGGCGCTGCTCACCCTGTGGGTGACGTTCACGCCCTGCTTCTTCTGGATATTCCTCGGGGCGCCCTACATCGAGGCCTTGCGCGGCAACAAGGCATTGTCGGCCGCACTGGGCGCGATCACCGCCGCAATTGTCGGGGTGATCATGAATCTGGCCCTATGGTTTGCTTTGCATGTCATTTTCCGTGAGGTGCACGCGACGGGGCTTGGCATGAACGTGCCGGTGCTTTCGTCCATCGACTGGCGTGCGGCCTTGCTATCCGTGGCCGCCATGGTCGCCATCCTGAAGCTGAAAGTCGGCATGCTGCCGACACTCGCGCTATCCGCCCTTGCAGGGGTCTTGCTGGCGGCGGCTGGTTAGACAGCACCGCCTTTGTAATCCGCTTGCCCACCACCTAAGTGGGCTGGAAACGGAAGGAAACATCATGGCCGGACGGCGCTCTTCCCTCGGCTTCCTCGGAATGTTCGGCCGTTCGGGCGACTTGAGGCAGCTCGACGATGCCTTGCGCGGCGCCGATCTGCATCCAGCCCTTGTGCCGGAGGGCGTGAAGCTTACCATCGTCAATCTCATGAAGGATCGCTGGCCCGACGAGCCGCCACCGGGCACCTATGCGTCGGTGGCGCAATTATGCAGCTATTGCATCGCGGGTCCCGAAACCTTCGAGCAAGCCAATGGCCATCAGCGGACGCTGGAAGCCGAACGTCGCATCGAGGCGGCGCTTGAAACCGGCGACAGCCTCGACGCGCAGATCGTGCTGATGACGCTGCATGCCAAGCTCATCAACGCTGAAGTCGTCGACCGATACGGGCTCAGCGCGGAATGACGCGAAAGGCAAGATCTGCCTGATCCCCCGCGGCAGCCGAGCCGATCAGGCCCGGCTGATCTCCTCGAGATACCAGCCGATGTAGCGCAGTTCGTTGTATTCCATCGGCGCGATCGGTCCGGGCACGAAATAGTGCGAGCGCACGCCGCGCGCGGTGTGCTCGATGATCTTCTTGTCCTCTTCGGTGGTGACCTTCCACAGCCAGGTCAGCTTCTCCAGATCGTAGTCCTGGCCTTCGACCGCGTCGCCGCGCACCAGCCAGATCAGCTCCATCTCACAGGTACCAGCTGTTTTCGGGATGAAACGATAGATCATGCCGTGATCGGGATAACAGACGAGAAAGGTCGTACCGCCAAGATGGATCGACGTCACGCCACCATCATAGTCGGTGAAACGGCCCATCAGCGGCGCGACCGGCGAGCCGTCCTTGCTGCCGCTGGAAACGCCGTCATAGAGCGCATAGCGGAAAGTGTGGATCGCCTCCTGTCCGGCGGCCGAGTTCTGCCAGCGGTTGGCGCTGCCGATCTCGATGCCGAGCGCGCAGGTGCGTTGCTCCATCGCCGCATTGAGCTGCTCGATCATCTCGGCCGGTTTTTCCAGCGCATGCGTCTGCGAATATTCCGGATGCGCCGGCCCGCAATGGTAACATTCGACATAGTTCTCGACGGCGAGCTTCCAGTTGGCGTCGAGCGCATAGGACTGACGATACGCCACCTTGGCGTCGCCCCAGCCATATTGGCCGCAACTCGTGCGCAGCGACTGTTCGATCGGATCGAAATCGAGCGGCGTCTCGGCGAAGGAAATGAAGACCAGCCCGGAAGCGACGCGGACATGAAGCTTCTTCAGCCCGTGCGCCGAGCGGTCGAAATCCTTTGGCATCAGGCGCGCGGCACGCAAGGATCCGTCATTGGAATAGGCCCATGCGTGGTAGGGGCACACGAACATCTTCGCATTGCCCTTCTCCTTGGTGCAGACCTCGGCACCACGGTGGCGGCAGACATTGAGCATGGCATGCACGGTGCCATCCATGCCGCGTGTCAGGATGACCGCCTCGTCGCCCAGTTTGAACAGCTCGAAATCGCCGGGGTTCGGGATAACGCTGGCATGCGCCAGGCAGTGCCAGTGGCGGCGAAAGACACGTTCCATGTCGCGCTCGAAGATCGCCGGATCATGATAGAAGGCACGCACCAGGCCGTGACCTGGCCGATGAGATGCCACCAGCCGATCGATCGCGTCGCCGTCGGTGGGTGCTTGCTGGATAGGATGCACACTCATTTGTCGTTCTGCCCGATGGTTGATCCCGGAGCAATTCCAGGAAAAGTGTGAAGCGGTTTTCTGTTAGGAATTGCGTCAAACGAAGAGCGCAATTCCAGGAAAAGTGTGAAGCGGTTTTCCGTCCTGAATTGGCTCCGGGTGGTGGCTGTATGGCTGCACGAACTCGTCTCCGGTCAGCCGCCCATTTGCGTGCGCGGCAGGTGGATCAGGTTGCCGAAGCGGGCACGCAATCTGTCGTCGACCTGTTTTGGCACGTGGCGCGGAAATCGTTCGGCAAGAATGCGTTTCTTCTCGGTGATCGCACGCAGCAATATATCAGGCCGGCCTTTTTCGTTCCATTCCTTCGGCGAGGAACGATCGCCGAGGGCGGGATAGAAGTGCTCGGTCTGCATCAGCTTGAGCGTTTGTTCGTTGTCGAGATAGTGGCCCGGACCCTTGAGGCAGACCTCGGCGATGCTGTCGATCGACAGGGCCTCGTCAGTCACGTCGATGCCACGCGCGCAGCCCAGGCAATGACCGAGCATGTCGTTGTCGATGACCAGGCTCTCCAGGCAGAAGCCGAGCAGCGAGGCATGCATGCCGGCCGCCTCGTAGACGAGGTTGAGGCCGGAGAGGCCGGCCATCACATTGGTGATGCCCTTTTCGTAGCCGGACTGAATATCGGGCAATTTCGAATCCGTCATGCCGGCGGCGGAGCCACCGGGCAGGTCGTAGAATTGCGCCATCTGGGCACAGGCCGCCGTTGCCACCGACTGCTCGGCCGACCCGCCCGCCATGGCGCCGGTGCGCAGGTCCGACATGAACGGCCATGCGCCGAAGATCGCCGGATGGCCGGGCTTGAGCGCGTTGACATAGACCAGGCCGGCCAGCACTTCGGCCACTGCTTGCACGACGGCGCCGGCCATCGCCGCGGGTGCTGTGGTGCCGGACTGGCCGGTCGACAGCAGCAGGATCGGGATGCCGCCTTCGACGCAGGCCTCAAGCACGCCGCAGGCATCCTCGGCGAACTTCATTGGCGGCACGACGAATGAGTTGGAGTTGGAAACGAACGGCCGGGCACGGAAATTCTCCTCGCCGCCGGCGATGGCGTACAGCATTTCAAGCGCAGGCTTCACGTTCTCACGCACGGTGAAGGATGTTCCGACGTGCTTCGATGTTCCCATCACACAGGCATAAAGCGTGTTGAAATCCATCTCGAGCGGATCGGCGATGTCGCGCGCCACCATCGGCCGCTGGAAGAAATGGATGTTGTCCAGCCCGTCGACGATGCGGGCGGCATCATAAATATCCTGCAGCTTGGACTCGCGGTACTCGCGCTTCTCCAGATCCACCAGGTGCACGGCGATGCCTGCCGTGCCGTAGTGCACGCGCTTGCCCTGGACCACCATGTCGTGCCTGGGGTCCTGGCCATGAAGCGTGAAATGTCGTGCCGCCCGCTTGATGGTGTCGAGCACGAGCGCGCGCGGAAAGCGGACCCGGCCATCGTCGCCGTGGACCGCCCCCACCTTGGTCAGCACCTTTATGCAGGAAGGAATGGCGTTGGCGAAACCCACTGTCTCCAAAAGCGTCAGCACGCCCTCGTGGATACGCTCGCGGTCATCCCCGCGCAGCGGCCCGTAGCCGCCACCCTCGATGGCCTTGTGCTGTGGTCTGGTATCCTCCACCAGGGGAGATGATCGCATGGCATGTCCTGTTTCGCGAAGACCGGAGCGCTGCGGAGGACGGTTCGCCGGCGTGTCCTGCTGTTCGACAGCCACTGGCATGGAAGCACTCCACCTTCGTCGGCAGGAACTCGTGGCGGTTGGTCCACCATCGGCCTGCTTCTTCCCCTGACGCCGACTATGCCGCTGGCACTGGCCCATCCTATGGGCCAGCTGGCCCAGTTCCATGTGCCAGAGCTAAAATACCGGAGCCGCTGCGAACGGCTCCGGTCACGAGAGATCGACGATGGATCAGGCGGCCGCGGGTCTGCGTCCGGCGGCCGTGGCCAGCTCGCGAATGCCTGGCTCGATGTGCTGCAGTGCGATCGACGAGATGCCCAGCCGCATGAAACGCGAAGGCTTTTCAGTGCGATCGAAGAAACGGTCGCCTGGCTCGATGATGACGCTGCGCGAGGCGGCTGCCTCGGCCAGCCCACGCGAATCGGTGCCGCGCGGCCCTTCGAGCCACAGCGACGTGCCGCCGGCCGAATCGGTCGAACGCCATTCCGGCAGGAAGGCGGAAATCGCATGGACCAGCCGCTTGCGCCGCTCGTCGAAGGCTGAAGACAGCCGCCGCACCAGCGCCTCGTGGTGGCCGAGCGACAGGAACAGCGCTACGGCGCGCTGATTGTTGGCCGGCGGGTGACGCAGCATGAAGCGGCGCAGCGCCCTGAGCTCCGCGATCAGTCCGGCGGACGCCACGATGTAGCCGAGCCGCAGGCCCGGAGCCAGCGTCTTGGACATCGAGCCGACATAGACGACGCGGCCAGAACGATCGAGGCTCTTCAGTGCTTGCTGCGGTGCCTCGTCGAGAAGCTGGCTGTCATAGCCGTCCTCGATGATGATCTGGTTGTAGCGGTTGGCTCGCGCCAGAAGATCCTGCCGCCGCTCCGCCGACAACGGCACCATGGTCGGGCAATGATGGCTTGGCGTGACGAAGACGAACCCGGAATCGTTGGCAATAGAAGTAGTTACGATGCCGGACTGGTCGACCGGCACCGGCTGTATCTCAGCGCCCGCAAGGCGGAAGATCGAGCGGGCGTCGGGATAGCCCGGGTCTTCCATCGCCACCTTGGAGCCTTTGGACATCAGCAGCGTCGCCAGCATGTAGAGCGCGTTCTGAGCGCCCAGCGTGACGATGATCTCGTCCGGATTGGCGAAGATGCCGCGCCGGGGCAGGAGCCGCGCCTGGATCTGCTCGATCAGCAGCGGATCGTCACGGTCGACCATGTCGGACGCCCAGTTACGGATTTCCAGCACGGCAAGCGCCATGCGGTTGCACTCGCGCCACTCGGCGGTCGGGAACAGCGCCGGGTCGAACTGCCCGTAGACGAAGGGATAGGACGACTTGATCCAGTTCTCGTGCTTGGCTGGCGGCGGCATGTCGCTTGCGGCGATCTTGCGGCGTGCCTTCCAGTCGATCTCGTTGGCCTGGTCGGGCGCCTTCTGGTGCGGCTTGGCCGGTGTCGCCAGCACATCGGGATTGACGAAATGGCCACGCCGCTCGCGCGCCACCAGGAAACCCTGGTCGACGAGCTGCTGGAACGCCAGCACCACGGTTCCGCGAGCCACGCCAAGTTTTTCTGCCAGGATCCGGCAGGAAGGAAGCGGCATCGAAGCGGCGATCTGGCGGTCGAGAATGGCGGCTACGATGGCCTGGCGGATCTGCGCCTGCAGGGTTTGGCCGGATTCGGCCGAAATCCGGAACAGGCCGGACCATATCGCCGTGTCGTTTCGCTGTGGCATGGGAGATTTCCTCGATGGCCAGCCTTTTTCGCTTGGCTGGACCAGCCGAACGTAACCGTGGCACAAGGGGTTGCGCCAATCAATTTTTCTGATCGTTGGGATTTATGCCAGTGATCCTTCACGTCCTTTTGATGCCGCGTTGCGGCATCCTGGGGTGACGCGGCGCCTCATCCCGGCGATGACACCGTACGTGACGTCTGCGTCATCGCCGCGTGACGTCTGCGTCATCGCTGGGTGACGGTGTGCGTCATCGCTGCGCATTGAATCGGGTGGAGTTCGGCCCGATAGATTGTCGCGACGACACGCGCCGGAAACATCCGGTCCGTAATGATGGCTCGAGGTCTCGGAGTTTGGCAGTGGATCAATCGTCCTTTCAAAAACAACTCGCCGCCTTGCGTGACCACCGCGCGGCGGTGCCCGCCAGCATGCGCCAGGCCTTCGCCGCCGATCCCAAGCGGTTCGTGGAATTCTCCGCCACCGACGGCGATCTGCTGCTCGACTGGTCGAAATGCGCGGTCGACGCGACCACCATGGAGTTGCTGGAAAAACTCGCCCAGGCCGCCGATCTCGAAGGCCGCCGCGCCGCCATGTTCGCCGGCAAGAAGATCAACGTCACCGAGGACCGTGCCGTGCTGCACACGGCGCTGCGCAACCTGACCGGCAAGGGCGTCACCGTCGATGGCCAGGACGTCAAGGCTGACGTCATCGCCGTGCTCGACGCCATGGGCGCCTTTGCCGATGCCGTGCGCTCGGGCAAGGCGGCCGGCGCCACCGGCAAGAAGATCACCGACATCGTCAACATCGGCATCGGCGGTTCCGATCTCGGCCCGGCCATGGCGACGCTGGCGCTGGCGCCCTATCATGACGGGCCGCGCGCACATTACGTTTCCAACATCGACGGCGCCCATATCCACGACACACTGAAGGGCCTCTCCGCCGAAACCACGCTTTTCATCATCGCTTCCAAGACCTTCACCACCGTCGAAACGATGACCAACGCCGAAACCGCTCGGAAATGGGTGCAGGAAGCACTGGGTAAGGAAGCGGTCGGCAAGCATTTTGCCGCCGTCTCCACCGCACTCGACCTGGTGGCCAAGTTCGGCATCGAGCCGGATCGCGTCTTCGGCTTCTGGGACTGGGTCGGCGGCCGCTATTCGCTCTGGGGCGCCATCGGCCTGCCGGTGATGATCGCTGTCGGCCCGCGGAATTTTCGCGCCTTCCTCGATGGCGCGCATGAGATGGACGAGCATTTCCGCACCGCGCCGGTGCAGGAGAACCTGCCGGCGCTGCTTGGACTGGTCGGCTGGTGGCATCGCGTCATCTGCGGCTACCCGGCGCGCGCCGTCATCCCGTATGACCAGCGCCTGTCCAGGCTGCCGGCCTATCTGCAGCAGCTCGACATGGAATCGAACGGCAAGAGCGTCACCCTCGAAGGCACAGAGGTGACGACGCCGACCGGACCGCTGGTCTGGGGCGAGCCCGGCACCAACGGCCAGCATGCCTTCTTCCAGCTGCTGCACCAGGGCACCGATTTCATCCCGGTCGAGTTCCTCGCCGCGGCGGTCGGCCACGAGCCGGAACTCAAACACCAGCACGATCTGCTGCTCGCTAACTGCCTGGCGCAGTCGGAAGCGCTGATGAAGGGCCGCACGCTGGACGAAGCCCGCGCCCAGATGCTGGCCAAGGGCATGAAGCCGGCCGACGTCGACAAGATAGCGCCGCACCGCGTCTTCTCGGGCAACCGGCCCTCGCTGACCATCCTCTACCGCAAACTCGACCCACGCACCTTCGGCCGGCTGATCGCGCTCTACGAGCACCGCGTCTTCGTCGAGGGCACGCTGTTCGACATCAACTCCTTCGACCAGTGGGGCGTCGAGCTCGGCAAGGAACTGGCCACCGGCCTTCTGCCTGTCGTGGAGGGCAAGGAAAGTGCCGCCAAGCGGGATGCATCGACCGCTGGCCTTGTGGGATTCATCCACCATTTGCGTGGCGCGGAGTGAAAAGCTTGGCAGACATCAAGGGAATATTGTTCGACAAGGACGGCACGCTTGTCGACTTCAACGCAACCTGGCTCGGCGTTGCCGACTTCATGGCCATGGATGCGTCCGAAGGCGATCGCTGGAAAGCCGACAGGCTGCTGGCCGCCGCCGGCTTCGATTTCGCCAACAAGCGCTTCAAACCGGACTCGATATTTGCCTCCGGCACCAATCTCGACGTCGTCGAATTGTGGTTCCCGCGCCTGTCCAACGAGGACCAGATGCTTGCGGTTGCCCGCTTCAACGAAATCACCTCGGTGCAGGGCTCGGCAATGGCAGTGGCGTTGCCGGGCATCGTCGACACGCTGACGGCACTGCACAGGAAGTCCTACCGGCTTGGCGTCGCCACCAACGACTCGACCAGCGGTGCGGAAAAGACGCTGGTCACGCTCGGCGTCGCCCAACTGTTCGACGCGGCCTATGGCTACGACGCGGTGGCCAATCCGAAGCCGGCGCCCGACACCATCCTGGCTTTCAGCGACCTCACCGGCCTCAGACCGGCGGAGATCGCCATGGTCGGCGACAACAGGCACGACCTCGAAATGGCGCGTGCCGGTGGCTGCGGGCTGGCAGTCGGCGTGCTCTCCGGCACCGGCACCCGCGAATCGCTGGCCGGCATTGCCGATGTGATCCTGGATTCGGTCGCCGACCTGCCGGATTTTCTCTCGGCGCGGGTCAAGGAGACGATCTGACGGCCGGGGCGGGGCAAAATCAACTTGGGCTTTCCCGCCAACGGCTGAGATTGGTGGAAAGGAGACGGGCTGTTCCCTCAAAGGCGGACCTTGGTCCACCGCCAGATTTGGGACCGCTACGCACCTGCAGAAGGGCGCGATCGATTTTGCACGATCAGGGCCACCTCGGACGTATGATGAGTTCCCCATTCGCACAAGGGCGCGAGTACTCCGGCCAGGCTTTGACCAAAGTCGGTTAGTTCATACTCGACGTGCGGCGGCACCGTCTGAAAGTCAATGCGACGAATAACGCCATCATCCGTCAGTTCTTTCAGGTGCTGGATCAGCATTTTCTCGCTCACGTTGGTAACGAGCCTGCGGAGTTGACCGGTGCGTTTGGGCCCGCTGGCCAGATGATAGACGACAAGCGGCTTCCACTTGCCTCCAAGGATGGCAAGAACCGCTTCCAGGCCGCATTGGAAATTTGTCTCGGTCACGTCGATCTCCGAATTTGGCACTTACCAAATAGTCGGTACTGGTTTGCAGGTCTGTTCTGACTTACCTGGATCGGACGACGGTGTCGATGTGCAAAAGCCCAAAGGAAATCACCATGGCCAAGATCCTCGTAACCGGCGCAACCGGCAATATCGGCCGAAAAACTCTCCAACATCTCCTGAAGCGGTTGCCCGCCAGCGATCTCGTCGGCCTGGCCCGCGATCCCGCCAAGGCGGCCGATCTGGCGGCCGATAGGATTGAGATCCGCCAAGGCGACTATCTCGACTATGACGGACTGGTGCGCGCGTTCGAGGGCATTGATAAGCTAATGCTCGTATCCGCCACGGCCTTTACCGATCGCAATACCCAGCACCAAAATGCCATTAGCGCAGCTCGGCAGGCGGGCGTTAAGCACATCGTCTATATGCCGATCATCCACGAAGCAGGATCCGCCTTCACCTTGTCGGATATCACCGAGCAGGATCTGTTCGTCGAGGAAAAACTGAAGGCGTCCGGCCTAGCCTACACGCTCGTCCGTCATCCGCCCTTTATCGAGAGCATCCCATTCTACATCGGCGGAAACGCCATAGAGACCGGGGTTCACGTGCCGGCTGGTGCGGGCAAGGCGGGCTATGCCAGCCGTGACGACCTAGCAGAGGCGCATGCCATTGTGCTGAGCCAAGACGGCCATGAATACAAGACATACTCGCTGTATGGCGATCCCGCCGTGTCCTTCGCGGATGTCGCACAGATCCTGTCGGATGTCAGCGGCAAGCGAGTGCCGTTTGTTTCCGGCTCGGATCACGATTACATCGCCCACTTAGTGGCGGCGGGTCTGCCCGAGCAGGCCGCCCGCTTCGCGCTTGTGTGGGTGCAAGGCATCAACGCCGGAGAATGGGGCGGCACGGCGGGGGATCTCGAGAAACTCTTGGGCCGCAAGCCGATGACAGCGGCCGAGTTCTTGCGGGCCAACCATGCGGCACTCCAAGCTTGAGACGGGGACCTTGAAGAACTGAGCGTTAGACAACGCAACATCGACATTGCCGGGGTGATGGCAGCAACGCGCCATCCCGCCGTTTTGCGACTCGCCGAGCCACCCTACGACGCCCGAATAACGCGCCTTGGATCATACCCCAATTTTGCGCCGCCGAATGTCAGCTCTGTATGGCTGCCTTCTGGCAGTCGTACTCACCTGACAAAGGTCCGGAACGAGGTCGAACCCGGCCATTCCGAGTGACTGGGATTGATCTCAGCGTCAGCGCTCTTCCGCCTCAAACGAAAAGACACCGCTCGGCTTGGTCGCAGCACCCTTCGCGTCGCCGAAATCCGGCACCTGGTATTCGGCGAGCAACCGCAGTCGGGACAGCGGCAGATCGTTGCGACGGGGATCGCCGACCAGCACGTCGATGCCGGCTGCCAGGCAGCGATCGAGGAACGGGGTGATGCGTAAAGGAACGTCGCACCCGTAGAAAACATCGCCTGCGAGCACGAGGTCAACTGCCGGCGGCGGGCCGGCGGTGATGTCTTCGCCTATTATCGTGATGGCAACGCCGTTGGCGACCGCGTTGAGCTCAAGAGCGGCAACGCCGTTGCGGTCGATCTCGGCGGCGATCACTTCGCGTGCCCCAGCCTTAGCTGCGGCGATGCCGACAAGGCCGGAGCCGGCACCAAGGTCGAGCACGCGGCGTCCCGCCACGGTTGTTGGATGGTCAAGGACATAGCGTGCGAGCACGGTGCCGCCGGCCCATGCATAGGCCCAGTAGGGCGGTTGTGGCTCCGGCGCGTCTTCCGCATCGTCTTCGGGCTCGACGAGCCGCCTCAATCCGCTGCCGGGGTGAGCTGTATAAAACTGGATTTCTGGAAGCGCAGGCACGGGGACAAGGCGCATGTTCGCCTTGATGAAGGTTGCCGGGTCGAGGCGTGAGCATCGATCCGGAGCATCGTTGTCGGCAAGATCGCCGTCCACTATTCGCGCAGTGCTCGCCGCAGGATCTTGCCGACCGGCGTCTTCGGCAGCTCGGTCCTGAATTCTATGTATTTGGGCCGCTTGTAGCCGGTCAGGTTCTCGCGGCAGAAGGCGGTGAGCGTCTCCGCGGTCAGCGCCGGATCCTTCTTGACCACGAACAGTTTCGGCACCTCGCCCGAATGCTCGTCCGGCACGCCGACCGCCGCCACTTCGAGCACGCCCGGATGCATGGCCACGACTTCCTCGAGTTCGTTCGGATAGACATTGAAGCCCGAGACCAGGATCATGTCCTTCTTGCGGTCGACGATCTTGGTGTAGCCGCGCTCGTCCATGAAGCCCATGTCGCCGGATTTGAAGTAGCCGTCCTTGGTCATCACCTTGGCGGTCTCATCGGGCCGGTTCCAGTAGCCCGCCATCACTTGCGGTCCTCGGATGCAGACCTCGCCGACCTCGCCGAGCGGCAAATTGTTGCCGTCGTCGTCGCGGATGGCGATCTCGGTCGAGGGCAGCGGCAAGCCGATGGTGCCGGTGAAGTCGCCGGCGGTGAACTTGTTGGCGGTGGCGACCGGCGAGGTTTCCGAGAGGCCGTAGCCTTCGGTGACCGAACAACCGGTCAGCGTCTTCCAGCGTTCGGCGACGCCCTTCTGCACCGCCATGCCGCCGCCCAACGTCAGCACCAGCGGCTTGAAGTCGAGCTTGCGGAAATCCTCATTGTTGAGCAGCGCGTTGAACAGCGTGTTGAGGCCGGGAAAGATGTGCACCGGATACTTCTGCAGTTCCTTGACGAAGCCGGGAATGTCGCGCGGATTGGGAATGAGGACATTTCGGGCGCCTTGCTGCATGCCCATCAGTGCGTTCACGGTCAGCGCGAAAATATGATAGAGCGGCAGCGCGCAGATAAAGTTGGGGTGCGCCGGTTTCGGCTTGATCGTGTAGGCGTCCTCCATCCACTGCGCGTTCTGCGCGACGTTGGCGAGCACGTTTCTGTGCAGCAGTGTGGCGCCCTTCGACACGCCCGTGGTGCCGCCCGTATATTGCAGGAAGGCGACATCGTCGGCTTCCACCTTGGCCGGCTTGAAGCCCATGCCGGCGCCGGCCTTCATGGCGGCATTGAACTTGACATGGCCGGGCAAGGACCATGCCGGCACCATCTTCTTCACGCGGCGCACGACGAAATTGACGATGGTGCCCTTCAGGCCGCCGAGCATGTCGCCCATCGCGGCGACCACCACATGCTTGACCGCCGTCCTCGCGATCACCGCCTGCAAGGTGTTGGCGAAGTTTTCCAGGATGACGATGGCTTGCGCACCGGAATCCTTCAACTGGTGTTCGAGCTCGCGCGGCGTGTAGAGCGGATTGATATTCACCACGACATAGCCGGCGCGCAAGATCGCCATCATCGCCACCGGGTATTGCAGCACGTTCGGCATCATCAGCGCGACGCGCGCGCCTTTCTGCAGGCCCTTCGATTGCAGGTAGGCGCCGAAGGCCGCCGACAGCCGCTCGACATCGGTGTAGCTGATGGACTTGTCCATGCAGGTGAAGGCCGGCTGCGCGGAAAACTGCTTGCAGGCGCCGACGAGGAAATCGCCGATCGAGCTGTAGGGCAGGGCGCCGATCTCCGCCTGCACGTTTTTCGGATAGCTCTTGAGCCACGGCTTTTCCGGCAAGCCGGCGGCCAGCGCCGTCAATGCTTTCGGCAATCGGTTGGCGGTGGCGGCGGTCGGCCTTGCCGCCGGTGGGGCCTTCACCGCCGCCGCAGCCTTCGACGCCGGCCTGACAGCAGGCTTTGCCGTACTCCCCGGTGCCGTCTTTCCGGCCGCAGCCTTAGCCGGGGCTTTCACCGCCGGCTTTGTGCTTGCCCTTACGGGCGCCGCGGCCGCCTTCGGCGTGGCGGCTTTGGCAACGGGTGCTTTCGGCTTGGCAGTACCGGCTGCTTTCGACGGCGCCTTGGCTCCCGCTTTCACCGTCGTCGTCCTTGATGCTTTTGCCACCCGTTCCTCCCTGGACAAGTTTGTTCATTCGCGCCGCGCTCGCCCCTGAATTGACCTCGCCTCTGAATTGACAAGGGCGCCCTCCGCTGCGGCCGTTATACCCTATGTATTGCCTCCCTTGGTGACCGTGCAAGTCTTGCCCTTGCGGCAACACGGCGAAAGATTTGCCGTCGAAAGTCCTTGCCGCCGCCGGCGCTGCCAAATGGTGTCCTGGCGCATCCCTCGGCCGCTCGGAAGCGCGGGGAACATTTATATCGTCAGCTTGGCGATCAATAAAAAAATGCGGTTGTTAATAATCTCGTGAATGGAAGAAACTGCTAATTTTTTCTGCAATTTGGCAAAATAGCGGATTTTTTTCCTGCTTCCCGCGGGGTAAGCAAACGGGGTGTTCCAAAGCCGGAAAAACGGTGCTTATATGCGCGCTTCGCGAGCCTGATAGAGGGGCTTGGAAGAACATCAGGGAGTGCTCAATGAATAAGAAGCTGACTTTTGCAGCCGCGTTGCTGGCTGCAAGCGTCCTGGGCGGCGTGGCCAATGCGAAAACTCTGGTCTACTGCGCGGAAGCTTCGCCGGAGGGTTTCGATCCGGCGCCGTATACCGCAGGCCAGACGTTCGACGCGTCATCGCGCACCGTCTTCAACCGCCTTGTCGAATTCGATCACGGCAAGACGACGACCTCGCCGGGCCTGGCCGAGAGCTGGACGATCTCCGACGATGGCAAGGAATATGTCTTCAAGCTGCGCAAGGGCGTCAAGTTCGCCGCGACCGACTATTTCACCCCGACGCGCGACTTCAACGCTGACGACGTGGTGTTCTCGTTCGAACGCCAGGTCGACAAGAACGGCCCTTGGTTTCAGTACATTCCGGGCATTGCATACCAGTATTACAATGACCAGTTCGGCGAAAACATCGCCAAGGTCGAGAAGGTCGACGACCTGACGGTGAAGTTCACCCTCAAGGAGCCGGCGATCACTTTCATTCCAACGCTGGGCATGGATTTCGCTTCGGTCGTCTCCAAGGAATATGCCGACAAGCTGCAGGCCGACAAGACGCCTGAGCTGTTCAACCAGAAGCCGATCGGCACCGGTCCGTTCATCTTCGTCGACTACCAGACCGACGCCGCCATCCGTTACAAGGCCAACCCGGACTATTGGGGCGGCAAGCAGAAGATCGACGATCTGGTCTTCGCCATCACCACCGATCCGGCGGTGCGCGCGCAGAAGCTCAAGGCCGGCGAATGCAACATCATGTCGTACCCGGCACCGGCCGACATCGCCGGCCTGCAGGCCGATCCGAACCTGAAGGTCGAGGAGCAGGAAGGCCTCAATGTCGGCGCGCTGATGTACAACACCCAGCAGAAGCCGTTCGACGACGTGCGCGTCCGCAAGGCGCTCAACATGGCCATCAACAAGAAGGCCATCATCGACGCCGTCTTCCAGGGCGCCGGCCAGGTGGCGATCAATCCGATCCCGCCGACCATGTGGTCCTACAACAAGGAAGTGAAGGACGATCCTTACGATCCGGATGCAGCCAAGAAGCTGCTTGAAGAGGCCGGCGTCAAGGACCTCAAGATGAACGTCTGGGCCATGCCGGTGTCGCGCCCATATATGCCGAACGCGCGCCGCACCGCCGAGCTGATCCAGGCGGACTTCGCCAAGGTCGGCGTCACCGTCGAGATCGTCAGCTACGATTGGGGTGAATACCTCAAGCGCGCTTCCGCGGTCGATCACGACGGCGCCGTCATCGTCGGCTGGACCGGCGACAATGGCGATCCGGACAACTTCCTCGGCGTGCTCCTGAGCTGCGCTTCCGTCGGTTCGAACAACCGCGCGGAATGGTGCAACAAGGACTTCGATGCGCTCATCAACAAGGCCAAGACCGTTTCGGATCAGGCCGAGCGCACCAAGCTCTATGAACAGGCACAGGTCATCTTCAAGGAACAGGCACCCTGGGCGACGCTCGCTCACTCCAAGGTGTTCATGCCGATGCAGAAGACCGTCACCGGCTTTGCGATGGATCCGCTCGGTATCCACCGCTTCGACGGCGTCGATATCGCCGAATAAGGTTGCGAAACGGGGGCGCCACCATGTGGTGACGCCCCCACTCGCCCGCCATGCTGCGTTATATCCTCGGCAAGCTCGCCCTCATCATCCCGACCTTCATCGGGATAACCATCCTCGCCTTTGGCTTCGTGCGCATCCTGCCCGGTGATCCGGTGCTGGTGCTTGCGGGCGAACGCGGCCTGTCGCCCGAACGTCACTCGGCGCTGATGCACCAGTTCGGTTTCGATCTGCCGATCTGGCAACAATATCTGACTTATCTGATGAATGTGCTGAGCGGTGATTTCGGTACCTCGTTTTCAACCAAGACCCCGGTGCTCAAGGATTTCCTGGTTCGCTTCCCGGCAACGGTCGAGCTCGCCATCTTCGCCATGATCTTTGCCGTTGTCCTGGGTGTCGCCGCCGGCATCTTCGCCGCCATCCGCCGTGGTTCCTGGTTCGACCAGCTGACCATGGGCACGGCGCTGGCTGGCTATTCCATGCCGATCTTCTGGTGGGGCCTGCTGCTGATCATCGTGTTCTCTGGCACGCTGCACTGGACGCCGGTTTCCGGCCGCATCGACCTTCTCTATTTCTTCAAGCCGGTGACCGGCTTCATGACCATCGATTCGCTGATCTCGGGCCAGAAGGGCGCATTCCGCTCGGCACTGTCGCACCTCGTCCTGCCCACGATCGTTCTCGGCACTATCCCGCTCGCAGTCATCGCCAGGCAGACCCGCTCGGCGATGCTCGAAGTGCTGGGTGAGGACTATGTCCGCACCGCGCGCGCAAAGGGCCTGGCGCCGCGCCGCGTCATCGGCCTGCACGCCTTCCGCAACGCGCTGATCCCGGTCGTCACCACCATCGGCCTGCAGGTCGGCACGCTTTTGACCGGCGCCATCCTGACCGAGAGCATCTTCTCCTGGCCCGGCATCGGCAAATGGATGATCGACGCCATTTCCAAGCGCGACTATTTCACCGTGCAGGGCGGGTTGCTTTTGATCGCGCTGATCGTCATGTCGGTGAACCTCATCGTCGACGTGCTCTACGCCGTCATCAACCCACGCATCCGGGCCAACTGACATGAGCAACGAAGGCCCAGCCACCATCGAAGCCGCGACCGTCGTCAAGCCGCAGGACGCCAGGCTGCAGATGTTCGGCGAGTTCTGGCACTACTTCTCCGTCAACAAGGGCGCGGTGATCGGGCTCTTCGTCTTCGCGCTGCTGATCCTGATCGCCATCTTCGCACCGCTGCTGGCGCCGCATTCGCCGGACGATCAGTTCCGCGACTTCTTCCTGACGCCGCCGGCCTGGCAGGAAGGCGGCAACGCGCAGTTCCTGCTCGGCACCGACGCTGTCGGCCGCGATATGCTGTCGCGGCTGATCTACGGCTCGCGGTTCTCGCTCGCCATCGGCTTCGTCGTCGTCACGTCAGCGCTGATCTCAGGCGTCATTCTCGGCCTGCTCGCCGGCTACTGCCGCGGCTGGGTCGACACGCTGATCATGCGCATCATGGACATCATCCTGGCCTTCCCGTCGCTGCTGCTGGCCCTGGTGCTTGTCGCGGTTCTCGGCCCTGGCCTCGTCAACGCCATGATCGCCATCGCCTTTGTGCTGCAGCCGCATTTCGCCCGGCTCACCCGCGCCGCCGTGATGGCCGAGAAGACCCGCGAATATGTCGTCTCGGCCAAGGTCGCCGGGGCCAGCCATCTCAGGCTGATGCTGGTCACCATCCTGCCCAACTGCATCGCGCCGCTGATCGTGCAGGCGACGCTGTCCTTCTCCAACGCCATCCTCGAGGCGGCGGCCCTTGGCTTCCTTGGCATGGGCGCGCAGCCGCCGACGCCGGAATGGGGAACCATGCTGGCCGAAGCGCGCGAGTTCATCCTGCGCGCCTGGTGGGTGGTGACCTTCCCGGGTCTCGCCATCCTGATCACCGTCTTCGCCATCAACCTGATCGGCGACGGCCTGCGCGACGCGCTCGACCCCAAGCTGAAGAGGTCGTGAGCATGCCTCTGCTCGAGATCAAGAACCTCACCGTTTCCTTCGACACCGCGGCCGGACCGTTCATGGCCGTGCAAGGCATCGACCTCTCGATCGAGCCGCGCGAAGTGCTGGCGATTGTAGGCGAGTCCGGTTCCGGCAAGTCCGTGGCGATGCTCGCGGTGATGGGCCTGTTGCCCAACACGGCAACCGTCAAGGCAGACCGCATGGCCTTCGACGGCGTCGATCTCCTGAAGCTCAGTCCGTCCGAACGCCGCAAGATCGTCGGCAAGGACATCTCGATGATCTTCCAGGAGCCGATCGCCAGCCTCAATCCGTGCTTCACCGTCGGCTTCCAGATCGAGGAGGTGCTGCGTTTCCATATGGGTATGGATCGCGCTCAGCGGCGGGCCCGCGCCATCGAATTGATGAAGCTGGTCGGCATCGCCGATCCGGAAGAGCGGCTGAGCTCGTTTCCGCACCAGATGTCGGGCGGCCAATGCCAGCGCGTCATGATCGCCATAGCCATCGCCTGCAATCCGAAGCTGCTGATCGCCGACGAGCCGACGACGGCGCTCGACGTCACCATCCAGAAGCAGATCCTCGATCTGCTGGTTTCGCTGCAGGCCAAATACGGCATGGGCCTGATCATGATCACCCACAATATGGGCGTGGTAGCCGAGACCGCCGATCGCGTCATCGTCCAGTACAAGGGCCGCAAGATGGAAGAGGCCGACGTGCTGTCGTTGTTCGAATCGCCGAAAAGCAATTACACGCGGGCGCTGTTGTCGGCTTTGCCGGAGAACGCCGTCGGCGACCGGCTGCCGACCGTTTCCGACATGCTGTTCGAGCCGGCCCCCTCTGCCGCGGGAGCCGCCTCATGAACACCACGGTCCTCGAAGGCAAGAACATTGTCCGCGACTACCACATCGGTGGTGGCATGTTCACCGGGCCGCGTACCGTGCACGCGGTCAAGGGCGTCTCGTTCAAGGTCGACAAGGGCAAGACGCTGGCCATCGTCGGCGAAAGCGGCTGCGGCAAGTCCACGCTCGCCCGCATCATCACGCTGATCGATCCGGCGACGTCAGGCGACCTGTTCATCGACGGCAACAAGGTCGACATCGCCAAGGGCGGATTGACCAAAGAGATGCGCCGCAAGGTCCAGATCGTCTTCCAGAACCCCTATGGATCGCTCAATCCGCGCCAGAAGATCGGCGACGTGCTGGGCGAGCCGCTTTTGATCAACACCGACAAGCCGGCGGCCGAGCGGCGCGACCTGGCGATGAAGATGCTGAAGAAGGTCGGCCTCGGTCACGAGCACTACAACCGCTACCCGCACATGTTCTCGGGCGGCCAGCGCCAGCGCATTGCCATTGCCCGTGCGCTGATGCTCAACCCAAGCCTGCTGGTGCTGGACGAGCCGGTCTCGGCGCTCGATCTTTCCGTGCAGGCACAGGTGCTCAACCTGCTCGCTGACCTGCAGGACGAGTTCCAGCTGACCTATGTCTTCATCAGCCACGATCTGTCCGTGGTGCGCTACATCGCCGACGATGTGATGGTGATGTATTTCGGCGAGGCGGTCGAATACGGCTCGCGCGACGAGGTCTTCGCCGACCCCAAGCACAGCTACACCAGGACGCTGTTCGCCGCGACGCCGCGTGCCGACGTCGCCTCGATCAAGGCAAGACTGGCGAAGAAGAAGGCGGCTTAACGTCTCTTCGTCATCCTAGGGCGGAGCGGCGCGAAGCGTCGCGCAGACCCTAGGATCCATGCCGTTACCTCAGCCGAAGGGTGCAGCGGAGCAGAATTCTGCACCGTGGCAACACTCGAACATCACGGCATGGATCCTCGGGTCTGCACTGCGTCGCTACGCTCCTTGTCCGCCCGTGGATGACGACGCTGGAGAGGCCGCCTCTCACGACAGCTTCGCGATAATCGCGCGCAGTGCCTCGCCGAAACGGTGGATCTCCTCGACCGTGTTGTAGTGGACCAGCGAGGCCCGGATGGCGCCGCTGTCCATTGAGAGGTTGAGACGCTTCATCAGTCGCGGCGCATACATATGGCCGTCGCGGATGCCGATCTGCATCTCGGCCATTTCCTCGACGACCCGCTGCGGCGACAGTGTGCCGATGTTGAAGCAGAAGGTCGGCACACGCTCAGTGATGCGGGCCTCGTCGGCAACGCCGTAGATGGTCGCGCCGCAACTTTTCAGCACGGCCAGCATCTCACGCGCCAGCACCAGCTCATAGTCGCGGATGGCGCCCATGCCGGCAACGATGTTGTCGCGCCGGGAGCGGTTGTTGGACGGCGCCAGATTGCGGCCGATCAGTTCCAGATACTGCACGGCCGCATCCATGCCGGAGACGTTCTCGTAGATGAAGGTGCCGGCCTCGACCTTGTACGGCGGCTCGTTGGGGATGAAATCCTCGCGGAAGGTCGGCAGCCGCTTCAGCGTTTCGAAGCGGCCCCACAGGAAGCCCATATGCGGCGAGAAATTCTTGTAGCCGGAGCAGACGAGATAGTCGCAATCCCAGGCCTGCACGTCGATCAGCCCATGCGGTCCGTAATGCACGCAGTCGAGGAACACTTCGGCGCCGACCGCGTGCGCGATCTCTGCCACCGAAGCGACATCGACGATCGAGCCGATCGAATGCGCGGTGACCGTGCAGGCGACGAGGCGGGTACGGTCGGAAACCAGCGGGCGCAGATCGTCGACATGCAGATTGCCGTCCTCGCGCATGCGCCACCATTTGAACTTGGCGCCGGCCGATTCCAGCGCCAGCCAGGTCGCGATGTTGGCGTCATGGTCCATGTCGGTGACGACGATCTCGTCGCGCTCCTGCAGCATCTGGCCGATGCCGAGGCTGACCAGGCGGATGAACGAGGTGGCGTTCATGCCGAAGCAGATTTCCGCCGGGCTATAGGCATTGATCAGCAGCGCGACGCTTGTCCGCGCATCGGCGACCGACTGGTCGACCGTGACGCTGCGGCCATAGCGGCCGCCACGCTGCACATTGTGCGAAACCAGATGGTTGGTCACCGCGTCGAGCACGCTCTGCGGAATTTGCGCGCCGGCGGCATTGTCCAAAAAGATGAAGTCGCCGGCCCGTTGCAGGGCTGGAAACATGGCGCGGATGGCGTCGACGGGGAACGCGGTGGCATTCGCATTGTCGGTTTGATGCTTGTTCACGGGGTAGGCTCCTGCGGAGGACTTGGGCGGGGTGGGATCGGTTGACGAGGTCAGCGCTTCTTTTCGGTCTTGAAGCGCTCTTCAAGCAGGCTGACGAGGCGGACCATCGGCCAGAGAAAGATGAGATAGACAAGGGCTGCGCCGATCAGCGGCGAGGGGTTGGCGTAAAGCGACTGCGCGTTGGTCGCTTCCTTCAAGAGTTCCGGCAGCGCCACGGTCGAGGCGAGCGAGGTGTCCTTGAACATCGAAACGCAGTTGCTGGTCATCGGCGGGATGACGACGCGGATCGCTTGGGGCAGCACCACTTTGCGCAAAGTCAGGAGGAACGGCAGGCCAAGCGCCTGCGACGCCTCGAATTGGCCACGCGGAATGCTTTCGATGCCGGAGCGGAACACTTCTGCCGAGTAAGCCGACATGATGAAGGCGAAGGCCGTCACCGCCGAGGCCCAGGACGACAGGCGTATGCCGAGGAAGGGCAGCGCGTAGTAGATCAGGATCAGCACGACCAGCACCGGCAGGGCGCGGAAGATGTCGGTGTAGCCGACCGCGAGCCAGCGCAGCGGCTTCGGCGCATAGAGCCGCACCAGGCTGATCCCCAGGCCGATGGGGATCCCGATGCCGATGCTCAAAATGCCGAGCAGCAGCGTGTTCAGGAAGCCGCGCAGCAGCGCCGGCAGGCTGGACATGATGACATCGGGGTTGAAGAAGGTGTCGATCAGCGACATCGGAGCGTTCCCGAACCCCAGAGCAAAGAGTGCTCACGTTAAAATCAATTGGCCTCGTCGACGGCGAGGTGATCTGCGGCAGAAGCCGGCGCCAAAACGTGAAATGAATCGTGCCAGCCTGGAAAGCCGGCACGATGTCAGCGCAGCTTTCAGCTCAGGCCTTCGGCAGCGGCATTTCCTTCATGGTCGAGGAGTCGGCCGGCGCGTCGCTGCCGAACCACTTCTTGTGGATGGCGGCCAGGGTGCCGTCCTTCTTCATCGCGCTCAGCGCATCGTTCAGCTTGCCCAGCAGCGGGTGGTCCTTGGTCATCATCAGGCCGTATTGCTCACCGGTCTTGATGCGCTCCTTGACGACCAGGTCCTTCATCTTGGTGAAGGAATACTCCATGCCCGGAATGTCGCTGACGGCCGCATCGACGCGGCCGGCGCTGAGGTCGAGCAGCAGATTCTGCTGCGTGTCGTAGCCCTTCACGTCGCTGAAGCCATCGACTTCCTGATGCGCCTTGACCCAGGTTTCGCCGGTCGAGCCGGACAGCACGCCGATGATCTTGCCCTTGAGGTCGGCCTCGGCCTTGATCGCGCTGTCGGTCTTGGTGGCGATGCCCATGTCGGAATCGTAATAGGGCTGGGTGAACGACTGTGACTTCAGCCGCTCCGCCGTGATGGTGATCGACGAGATGGCGACATCGATGCGCTTCGAGGTGGTGGCGGCAAACAGCGCCTGGAAGCCGAGGTCGGCGATGTCGGTGGTCATGCCGATGCGCTTGGCGGCTTCGTTGACGATGTCGACTTCAAAGCCTTCGAAAGTGCCGCTCTCGTTCTTGTACTCGAAGGGTGGATTGGTCGGGTAGGCGCCGACATTGAGCACATCGGCGGCATAAGCGGTGGCGGGGCCGGCGGCGATGCCGATGGCGGCGGCGAGAAGAAGCAATTTGCGACGTGTGAAGCTCATTTGTGTTCCCTCTGTTGTTGATCGGGCGGGTTGCTCCCGCACGGTTTTTTGCCGCCCCGCACCGCAGGGCGTCAATTCATGGCAGCGACCAATGCGGTCATGGTTGGCGACGTTTTTTGTTGCAGATCGCGGATCTGCGCGCGCACGTCATCGAAGGCACGGCGCGTGTTGGATGATGACTGGGGCAGTATGAACGACAAGAACTGAGACTCCCACCCGGAGCACCCACGATGGACTGGCCGGCACGATGGACTGGTCTGCACGATGGACTGGCCGGCAAGCCCGTCCGGCAAGGCAATCGCCATCGACTGTGGAATGCTTATCCAAAGTACGGCGCTTTTCAAGGCGAAAGTTTTAAGCTTAAAAAGCTGCGTTGTCGGTTGCGTGGCGGACACCGTGCGGCCCGCTGGAACCGATACCCGCGAGCGATGGCGACCCGAAGCTATTTCAGGCTTGAAATATCTCGGCGCGGGCCTAGCGTGTGCTCTCTCGCCGGGAGGTCGCGACATGAACAAACCACACCCTTTGCACGGCCCGAACAGATTGAAGCTTGGCGTCTTTTCGACCAATGCCGATGGCGGCCTTGCTATCACAGACGTTCCGGAACGCTGGACGGCGAGCTGGCAGGATAATGTGACGGCGGCTCAGATCGCCGACCGCGCCGGGCTGGAGTTCATGCTGCCGATCGCGCGCTGGCGCGGTTTTGGCGGCCGCAACAAGGTGCGGGAATGGTCGTTCGAGACCTTCACCTGGGCGGCGGCTCTTGCCATGGCCACCGAGCAGATCGGGCTGTTCATGACCGTGCATGTGCCGCTGGTGCATCCGCTCTATGCCGCCAAGGCGCTGGCGACGGTCGACCATATCAGCCAGGGCCGCGCGGGCTTGAACATCGTCTGCGGCTGGAACCCGAAGGAATTCGGCATGTTTGGCACGCCTTTGGTCGAGAAGGGCTACGATCAGGCGGCCGAATGGATCGAAATCCTGGAAAAGCTTTATGCCTCGGCCGAGCCGCTCGACTATGAGGGCACCTATTACCGCCTCAAGGAAGCCGTCAGCCGGCCGGCCAGTCTGCAGGTTCCGCGCCCGGTGACCATGAACGCCGCCTTCGGTGGGCCGGGCCGCGATTTCGCCGCCGCCCGATGCGACTATCTGTTCACGACCTTTTCCGAAATGGGCGATGCCGGCAAGCATGTCGCCGATATCCGCGAACGGGCCGACAAGGCAGGCCGCGACGTAGGCGTCTACACGGTTGCGCATGTCGTCTGCCGCCCGACGATGGAAGAGGCGCAGGCCTATTATAACAGCTATGCGGTCGATATGGCCGACCACGATGCGGTCGATGCTCACATGGCCGGCAAGAAGGAATTCTCGCAGTCGCACGACCCGCACGCCTATGACCGCTACCGGCAACGCTTCGCCGGCGGCGCCGGCACCTACCCGCTGATCGGAACGCCGGAAACGATCGCTGCCGACATGGCCGCCATCGCCGGGCATGGCTACCAGGGCATCGCGCTGTCCTTCGTCAACTACACCAGGGAGTTGCCCTATTTCTGCGATCACGTGCTGCCGATTTTGAGACAGGCGGGCCTTCGCGCATAGTAGCTTTGCTCCGGGAAGCGGCTGCCTGTTGGCGGTCAGGGATTTCATCATCAGTTTAGGTAGAGCATTCGGAATTTGCCGAAGCCTCCCCAACTTCGTCATCCACGGGCGGAGCAGGAGCGAAGCTCCGTCGCGGAGACCCGAGGATCCATGCCGCGACATCGGCCAGCAAGTGCGACGGAGCAGAACCATGCATTGCTGCAACGCTTTGAGGTCCCGGCATGGATCCTCGGGTCTGCGCCGCGTCGCTTCGCTCCTTGCTCCGCCCGTGGATGACGAAGCGAGGGGCGTTTACTCCGGACGAACGAACTCCCTATTCCGGGATGACGGCAGTCGCCTGAATCTCCACCTTGGCGCGATCCTCGACCAGCGCCATCACCTGCATGGCGGCCATCGCCGGAAAATGCCGGCCGATGACCTCGCGATAGGCCTCGCCGATGCCCCTGAGGTTGGCCAAATACTCGGCCTTGTCGGTGAAATACCAAGTCATCGAGGTGATGTGCTGCGGCCCGGCACCGGCTTCCGCCAGCACCGCGACGATGTTCTGAAGCGTTTGCCGCACCTGGCCGACAAAATCGTCGGTCTCGAACTGGCATTGCCCGTTCCAGCCGACCTGTCCGCCGACGAAGACGAGCTGCCCGCGTGCCGCGACGCCATTGGCGTAGCCGACAGGTTTTGCCCAGCCTTCGGGCTGCAGAATCCTGTGCATTCAAAACCTCCCGGTATTCCAAAACCCAATTTTCAAAATCGAACGCTCGTCAAAATCTCTGCCGTCAGGCCGCGCCCATCACCTGCCGCGCGATCACCACTTTCTGCACGTCGGAGGCACCCTCGTAGATGCGCAGCGCGCGGATCTCGCGATACAGGCTTTCGACGATATGGCCCTTGCGGACACCGTCGCCGCCATGCAGTTGCACAGCCTTGTCGATCACCTCTTGCGCCTTGTCGGTGGCAAACAGCTTGGCCATCGCCGCCTCGCGGGTAACCCGCGCGGCACCCATGTCCTTGGTCCACGCGGCGCGGTAGACCAGCAGGGCTGCCGCGTCGACATCGAGCGCCATATCGGCGATATGACCCTGCACCATCTGCAGCTCGGCCATCGGCGCGCCGAACAGTTTGCGCTCGGCCACCCGTTTGATGCTTTCATCCAGCGCGCGGCGGGCAAAGCCGAGTGCCGCCGCCCCGACGGTCGAGCGGAACACGTCGAGCACCGACATGGCGATACGGAAGCCGTCGCCGGGCTTGCCGATCCGCGCGGCGACGGGCAGGCGGACCTGATCGAAAGACAGGCGCGCCAGCGGATGCGGCGCGATCACTTCCAGCCGTTCGGCGATGCCAAGGCCCCTGGCGTCGCCAGGCACGAGGAAGGCGGAAAGCCCCTTGGCGCCCGGCGCCTCGCCGGTGCGGGCAAAGACGACATAGAGGTCGGCGATGCCGCCATTGGAGATCCAGGTCTTTTCACCCGACAGAACGTAATTGTCGCCGTCGCGGGTCGCCGTCATCTCCGTGTTGGCGACATCCGATCCCGAGCGCGGTTCCGACAGGGCGAAGGCGGATATCGCCTTTCCGGCACGTGTCTTCGCAAGCCATTGCTGCTGCTCCGGCGTGCCGAACAGGCTGAGCGCGCCGGTGCCAAGCCCCTGCATGGCGAAGGCGAAATCGGCCAACCCGTCATGGCGCGCCAGCGTCTCGCGCGTGATGCACAGGGTGCGGACGTCGAGGGGGCCAGGATTGTCGGGGTCGATCGCCGTCGGCTTCAGCCAGCCGTCCCGGCCCAACTGCGCCACCAGTTCGCGGCAAGCGGCATCGACATCA
Source organism: Mesorhizobium sp. WSM4822 (assembly GCF_055811155.1). Taxonomy (NCBI): domain Bacteria; kingdom Pseudomonadati; phylum Pseudomonadota; class Alphaproteobacteria; order Hyphomicrobiales; family Phyllobacteriaceae; genus Mesorhizobium; species Mesorhizobium sp. WSM4822. The sequence continues at coordinate 78,443 of NZ_JBVVQM010000010.1, forward strand.
TGGTGATCGACCGGCAGGTTTTTTGAGCACCATGCGTCGAGGCGCTCGGCCCACTCGCGATGGCTGTCTTCGAAGAAGGGCCAGTTGAGGAAGGAGCGGTCAGGCATGGGTGCCTCCGCAATTGAGGCGTTGCGCTCTACGGCGCCCCCCTCTGTCCTGCCGGACATCTCCCCCTCTAGGGGGGAGATTGGCAGCTTCGCCGCCACGGCTCATCCTGCCACGCTGGTGGTTGGCGAAAACCGACGCAACATCCAATCTCCCCCCTAGAGGGGGAGATGTCCGGCAGGACAGAGGGGGGCGCTGTCCCGCCAACATCTCCACGGAATGCATCATCCTCAATCCCCCTCGAACACCGGCTTTTCCTTGGCCACGAACGCCTTGTAGGCGCGCTCGAAGTCGCGGGTCTGCATGCAGATCGCTTGTGCCTGGGCTTCCGCCTCGATCGCCTGGTCGAGACCCATCGACCATTCCTGGTTGAGCTGCGTCTTGGTGATGCCGTGCGCAAAGGTCGGGCCGGAGACGATGCGCGCCGCCATGTCGAGCGCGTCGGCCTCCAGCAAGGCGGCATCGACCAGCCGGTTATAAAACCCCCAGCGTTCGCCTTCATCAGCCATCATGGTGCGGCCGGTGTAGAGCAGTTCGGCGGCGCGGCCCTGGCCGATGATGCGCGGCAGGATCGCGCAGGCGCCCATGTCGCAGCCGGCGAGGCCGACGCGGGTGAACAGGAATGCGGTCTTGGCTTCCGGCGTGGCGATGCGGATATCGGAGCTCATCGCAATGATGGCGCCGGCGCCGACCGCGACACCGTCGACCGCAGCAATGATCGGCTTGCCGCAATTCAGCATCGCCTTGACGAAATCGCCGGTCATGCGGGTGAAGGCCAAGAGCTCCTTCATGTCCATCTTGACCAGCGGGCCGATAATGTCGTGGACATCGCCGCCGGAGCAGAAATTGCCGCCATTGGAGAGGAACACCACGGCGTCGACATCGTCGGCATAGACGAGGTCGCGGAACGTGTCGCGCAGCTCGGCATAGCTGTCGAAGGTCAGCGGGTTCTTGCGCTCCGGCCGGTCGAGCCGGACCTTGGCGATCCTGCCCTCGACCTCCCACAGGAAATGCTTCGGCTTGCGCCCGGCCATTGCGGTCATTCGCGTCCCTCCCAGTTGCTGCGAAACGAGGTCAGCATGCCGGTCAGCCGGCGCGCGTCGTCCTCGCTGACCTTGCCCAGCAATTCACCGATCCAGCCTTCATGCGCCGCGGCGATTGTGGCGAAGGCCTGCGTGCCTTCCTCGGTCAGCCGCACCATCGACGTGCGGCGGTCGCCATTGCGCCTCGCGCGGGCGACAAGTCCTTCCGAAACCAGCCGGTCGACGATGCCCGTGACATTGCCGTTGGAGACCAGCAGGAAGCGCGACAGGTCGCTCATCAGCATGCCTTCCGGCATCCTATAGAGTGCTGCCATCACGTCGAAGCGCGGCAGCGTCGTGTTGAACTCCTTCTTCAGCCGCTCGCGCAGCTCGGCCTCGATCGTGCGCGAGGCTCGCAGCAGCCTGATCCACAGCCGCAAGCGGTCCTTGCCGGGTCCCGACGGCGCGGGCAGGGGGCCGGCTACCATGTTTCGCCTCCTGAGATGGAAATCGCCTGTCCGGTTATCGATTGGGCGGCGTCGCCGCACAGCCACAGCACGGCGGCGGCGACCTCATCCGGCTGGATGAAGCGGCCTTGCGGGTTGTTCGAGGCGAGGCTTGACCGCGCTTGCTCGACCGAGCGGCCGGTCTTCTCGATGATGCGCTGGATGGACTTTTCCAGCATTTCGGTTTCCACAAAGCCTGGGCACACCGCGTTGACGGTGACGCCCGATTTCGCCGTCTCAGCGGCAAGAGCTCGCATCAGGCCGACGACGCCATGCTTGGCGGCGACGTAAGACGCGACGTAGGCGTAGCCTTTCAGGCCGGCGGTCGAGGCGATGAAAACAATTCGTCCTGTTTTCCGCACGACCATGCCGGCCAGCGCCGGCTTCACCGTCAGGAAGGCGCCGGTCAGATTGACGTCGAGCGTTCGCTGCCAGTCGCTGAGCGCGGTTTTGTGCGCCGGGGCGCTGCCGGCCATGCCGGCATTGGCGACGACGATGTCGAAGGGTCCGCGCGCGGATTGCGCCCTCTGGTAGAGCGCCGCCATTGCCGCCTCGTCGGTGACATCGGCGGCGATGCCGAAGATGCGGTCGTTCTCGCCGGCCACTTTGGCGAGTTCCGCTTCCCGGCGGCCGCAGATGGTGACGTCGATGCCGGCAGCAGCCAGCGCCAGTGCGATGGCCCGCCCGACGCCGGAGCCGCCGCCTGTGACCAGCGCATGCTTGCCAGGGATCGTCGCGGCGGCCGTCATACTTTCAGCCCCGCTGCGGCGTCGCGCTCGGCCAGACGGTAGAGCTGGTCGCGCCCGGGCAGATAGGGATCCGGCCATTTGACACCACGGTCGCCGAGCGTGACGGCGGCATGCAGTGTCCAGTAGGGATCGGCGAGATGCGGCCGTGCCAGTGCGACGAGGTCGGCGCGGCCGGCCATCAGGATCGAATTGACATGGTCCGGCTCGTAGATGTTACCGACCGCCATCGTCGCCATGCCGACTTCGTTGCGGATGCGGTCGGAAAACGGCGTCTGGAACATGCGGCCATAGACAGGCTTGGCCAGTGCCGAGGTCTGGCCTGCCGAGACGTCGCAGATGTCGACGCCGGCCTCGTGCAGCAGCCGTGCGATCTCCACCGCGTCGGCCGGTGTGACGCCCTCGATGCCGACCCAGTCATTGGCCGAAATGCGCATCGAGATCGGCTTCTCCGCCCGCCAGGCAGCGCGCACCGCGCGGAAGATTTCGAGGGGATAGCGCATCCGATTATCCAGCGAACCGCCATATTCATCCGTGCGCCGGTTGGTGACCGGCGTGATGAAGGACGACAAGAGATAGCCATGCGCGGCGTGGATCTCGAGCATGTCGAAGCCGCAACGATCGGCCATCTCGGCCGAAGCCACGAATTCGTCGCGCACGCGGTCCATGTCGGCGCGATCCATCGCCTTCGGCACCTGATTCTGCGGCGACCACGCCACGGCTGAGGCCGCCATCACCGGCCAGTTGTCTGAGACCAGCGGCACGTCGGTGCCCTCCCAGCCGAGCCGGGTCGAACCTTTGGCGCCGGAATGGCCGATCTGGGCGCAGATCTTGGCTTCGGTTTCGGTATGGACGAAGTCGACCAGCCGCTTCCACGCCACCTCATGTTCGGGCGCATAGAAACCGGGACAACCAGGCGTGATGCGGCCTTCCGGGCTGACGCAGGTCATCTCGATATAGATGAGGCCGGCGCCGCCCTTGGCCCGCTCGGCATAATGGATGAAATGCCAGTCGGTCGGGCAACCGTCGACGGCCTTGTACTGCGCCATCGGCGAGACGACGACGCGGTTCTGCAGCCTCATGTCGCGCAGCTTGAACGGCGCGAACATCGGCGCGCGGCGCAGGCTGTTGCCGCCGGCGCCTGCCTGGCGCTGGAACCATTCCTCCGCGCTTTCAAGCCATTCGGCATCGCGCAGCCGCAAATTCTCATGGCTGATGCGCTGCGAGCGGGTCAAAAGCGAATAGTTGAACTGCACCGGATCGAGGCCGAGATAGCGCTCGACCTCCTCGAACCATTCGAGCGAATTGCGCGCCGCCGATTGCAGCTTCAGCACCTCGGTGCGGCGGGCATCCTCATATCTACGGAAGGCGGCGTCGAGGTCCGGCTCGGTTTCGACATACTCGGCCAGAGCCACGGCACTTTCCAGGGCCAGCTTGGTGCCGGAGCCGATCGAGAAATGCGCTGAGGCCGCCGCATCGCCCATCAGCGCCAGATTCTTGTAGGACCAGCGCTCGCACAGCACGCGCGGGAAATTGATCCAGGCCGAACCTCGGATATGGTTGGCATTCGTCATCAAGGCGTGGCCGCCGAGATGTTTTTCGAAGATGCGCTCACAGACAGCGATCGATTCCTGCTGCGACATCGCGCCGAAGCCGAAAGCAGCCCAGGTCTGTTCGCTGCATTCGACGATGAAGGTCGCGGTGTCGCTGTCGAACTGGTAGGCGTGCGCCCAAACCCAGCCATGCTCGGTCTTCTCGAAGATGAAGGTGAAGGCGTCGTCGAATTTCTGGTTGGTGCCGAGCCAGACGAACTTGCATTTGCGGGTGTCGATGTCGGGCTTGAAGATGTCGACGAAAGCGTTGCGCGCCCTGGAGTTCAGGCCGTCGGCCGCGACGACCAGATCATGCGTCTCCATGTAAGGTTTTGGATCGGCGATGTCGGTCTCGAACATCAGCTTGACGCCGAGTTCGCGCGCCCGGCGCTGCAGCAGGACCAGCAGCCGCTTGCGGCCGATGCCGCAGAAACCGTGACCTGACGAGACCGTGCGCACGCCGTCATGGATGACGGCGATGTCGTCCCAATAGGCAAAGTGCTTCTTGATCCAGACGGCGCTGACCGGGTCGTTTTTCGACAGATTATCGAGCGTCTCGGCCGACAGCACGACGCCCCAGCCGAACGTGTCGTCGGCGCGGTTGCGCTCGAACACCGTCACATCGTGCGCGGCGTCACGGATCTTCATCGAAATGGCAAAGTAGAGGCCGGCTGGTCCGCCGCCGAGAACCGCAACCTTCATGTCTGCGATCTCCTCTTCGCTTGCTGGAGTTCAGTATCGCGCCGGCGACACGATATTTCAAGCTTAAAGTTTTATATCAAAACGATTGTCCTGACATGGCGAAAGCGCGCCTGCGTGTCATCGCGCAAGCGCGCTGCTGGATCACTTTTCCGGGTTCTTCGGGCTCCACAGCACCGTCTCGGCGCCCTTCTCATAGGCCATGCCATCGGGATAGCTGATCGCTTCCAGTTGCAGCCCCCACGGCGCCTGGAAATAGAGGATGGTCTGGCCGGCGGCCGGCCCTTCCTTGACCGGCAGCGGCCCCATCCGCGTCTTGACGCCCTTGCCTTCGAGATAGGCTTTGGCGGCAGCGACGTCGTTGACATAGAAGGCGATGTGGAAGCCGCCAATGTCGCTGTTCTTCGGCGTCAGGTTCTTCTGGTCGGGCGCGGTGTATTTGAACAGCTCGATGTTCGATCCATAGCCGCAGCGGACCATGGTGACCTCTTCGATCACCGCCTTCGGATCGACGCCAAGGAGATCCTGCATGAAGGTGCCCTTGTCGTCGGCGAACGGACCGAACGACATCGCCTTCTTGCAGCCGACCACTTCGGTGAAGAAGTCGACCGCTTGCTTCATATCGGGAACGGTGATGCCGGTGTGGTCGTGGCCGCGCATGCCCGGGATCGAATCCGCCGAGGCAATGCCGGCGCTGCCGAGCATCCCGGCGGCCAGCGTTGCAATTGCAATTGTCGTCTTCATGTCAGTCCTCTCCATTTGGCGGGACTTGGGTCTTTGTGGTCGCACGTTCGAGGCCCGCTCTTCGGCGTGCGTATGCATTCATGTCGGCGCCTTGGCGGCGGAAGGAATGTCCAGCCAGCTCGCATCGATCTCGGGCAGCGGAATGGCCGCGATGAGATCGCGCGTGTAGGCCTGCTGCGGCTTGTCGAACAAGGCGTCGGTGGCGCTCGCTTCGACGATCATGCCTTCGCGCATGACGATCACTTGCCGGCACAGCCGCCGAATGACAGACAGATCGTGGCTGATGAAAGCGACGGTCAGCCCCATTTCCGCCGCCAGCTTCTCCAGCAGGGTCAGGATCTGCGCCTGGGTCGACACATCCAGCCCGGAGACGATCTCGTCGGCCAGCACGAATTTCGGCGACAGCGCCAGCGCCCGCGCAATGCCGACGCGCTGGCGCTGGCCGCCCGACAGTTCGTGCCGATAGCGGCTGGCGAAACTTTGCGGCAGGCCGACACGCTGCAGCGCCTCGGCGACTCGCGCCTTCAGATTGTCGCCAAGGCCGTTCTGTTTCAGCGGCGCGGCAATAATGCTGGAAATGGTGCGGCGCGGGTTGAGCGACGACATCGGATCTTGAAAAATCATCTGCAGATTGCGGCGCAGAGGCCTGAGCTCCGCTTCCGGCAGATGGGTGATGTCGCGGCCGTCGAAAGTGATGCTGCCTGCGCTGGGTTCCAGCAGGCGCACCAAAGCGCGGCCGAGCGTCGACTTGCCGGAACCGGATTCGCCGACGATGCCGGTCACCGAGCCCCTGGGCAGGTCGAAATCCAGGCCCTTCAGGATTTCGACCAATGGCGCGCGGCCGATCAGTGGCTTGCGCGTCATGTCGGGCAGCGCGACCTTCAGCCCGCGCACGGAGAACAACGGTTCAACCATGCGACCGCCTCCAGGCCTGGTCTGCGGCAGCGATCTCTGAAGCAAGCCCTGCGAGGACTTCGTCGTCCACCGGCTTCAGCGAGGCGAAAGGATCGGTGTAGCGTGGCGTCGCCGCCATCAGCGCTCGCGTGTAGGGATGCTGCGGTGCTGCGAAGAGGGCAGCCGTGTCGGCCTCCTCCACCACCTTGCCGGCATAAAGCACCGAGACTCTCTGGCTGATCTTGGCGACGACGCCGAGATCATGGGTGACGAACAGGATCGCCGTGCCATGCTCGCGCTGCAACTGCACGATCAGCCGCAGGATCTGTTTTTGCACGGTCACATCAAGCGCCGTGGTCGGCTCGTCGGCGACGATCAGCCTTGGCTCCGCGGCGAAGGCCGCAGCGATCAGCACGCGCTGGCGCATGCCGCCGGACAGTTCGTGCGGATAGCTTTTCAGCACGCGGTCGGGATCGCGGATTTGCACCTCGTCCAGCAATTGCCGGATGCGGGTATCGGCCTTCTCGCCACTCCAGCCGAGGATGCGCACCAGCCGGTCGGTCATCTGCGAGCCGATGCGCCGCGACGGGTTGAGCGCGGTCAGCGGGTCCTGCGGGATCAGCGCCGTGCGCGCCCCGATCAGCGTGCGTCGTGCCTTGGGTTGCAATTTGCCGAGGTCTTCACCCTCGAGCAGCATGTCGCCTTCGACAATGCGCACGCTCGACGGCAGCACACCGAGCACCGCCTTGCCGATCATCGTCTTGCCGGCGCCGCTTTCGCCGACCAGCGCGCGCACTTCGCCGGGCTGAACGGCAAGCGACACCGAGCGCAATACGCGCTGGCCGTTGGGCAGCACCGCGCTCAACCCCCTGATGTCGAGGCAGGCGCTCATCGCAGCACCGGATCGAAACGCGTCTTCAGCGCCTCGCCGAACTGACTGAACGACAGCACGGTCAGGATCAGCGTGATCAGCGGGAACACCAGCACCCACCAGGCCTGATGGATCGACAGCCGGCCCTCGGCGATGATGCCTCCCCAGGTCGGATCGTCGGTCGAGATCGACAGATTGACGAAGGACAGGATCGCCTCGACGATAACGGCGATGCCCATTTCCAGCGACAGCAATGCGACGATCGACGGCACCACATTGGGCAGCACTTCGCGCAGCATGATGCCGATGCGGCCGTAGCCGGCAATGCGGGCATTCTCGACATAGTCCATGCGCGACTGACCCATTGTCTCGGCACGGATCACCCGGCAGAAACGCGTCCAGTCGATGATGGCGATGGCCAGGATGACGGAACTCAAGCCCGTGCCGAGCACCGCCACCAGCAATATGGCGAACAGCACCGGCGGAAAGGCCATCCAGACATCGACGACGCGCGAGATGATGCGGTCGGCCCAACCGCCGAAATAGCCTGCGATCAGGCCTAGCGTCGAGCCGACCAGGCACGCAGCGACGGCTGCGGAAAAGGCGACGATGAAGGCGATGCGGCCGCCAAAGATCAGCCTCGACAACAGATCGCGGCCGAGGCTGTCGGTGCCGAGCCAATAGCCGGGTTCGGCTCCATTCATCCAGAATGGCGGCAACCGCTCCAGCATCAGATCCTGCGCCAGCGGATCCTGCGGCGCGACCAGCGGCGCGAAGATTGCCGCCAGAAGCGCCAGCAGCAGCCAGCCGCCGGCCAGCCACAGGCGTGGCGACACACCTCGTCTTCGAGCACGGCCCTCATCCATGGCGCAGCCTCGGATTGAGCAGCGCATACATCATGTCGACGCTGAGGTTGATCAGCACGAACAGCAGCGCGAAGACCAGCACGATGCCTTGAATCAAAGGCAGGTCGCGGTTGATGACCGCGTCGATCGCCATATTGCCGAGGCCCTCATAGGAAAACAGCCGTTCGACGATGACGGTGCCGCCGATCAGGAAGGTGAACTGCACGCCGACCAGTGTCAGTGTCGGCAAAGCGGCATTCTTCAAGGCCTCGCGCAGGATGACCTGCGTTTCCGAAAAACCCTTCACCCGTGCCAGCACGACGTAGTCGAGGTCGAGCACTTCCTTCAGCGACTGTTTCAGCAGCTGCGAGATGATTGCTGCCAGCGGCAGTGCCAGCGCCACGGCCGGCATCAGCATGTGCTTCAGCAGATCCCAGGTCAGGTCGAGGCGCAGGCGCAACAGGCTCTCGAACAGATAGAACTGGGTGACGAAGGGCAGGTCCAGTTGCGGCGACACCCGGCCGGAAATGTCGAAGATCGGCACCAGCACGCCGAACAGCAGGATCAGCACCAGGCCCCACAGGAAATCGGGAATGGAAAGCGCCGCGCCGCTGGCGATGTCGATGCCGGCCTCGACCGCCGTGCCGCGTTCGCGCGCGCCGATGATCGCCGTCGTGCCGCCGATCGCCACCGCCATGATGAGCGCGACGATAGCGAGTTCCAGCGTCGCCGGCAGCCGGTTGAAGACCAGCCCGAGCACATCCTGCCGCAGCGAGATCGAGGTGCCGAAATCGCCCTGGGCGACACCAGACAGCCAGATGAAGAATTGTTGCACGATGGTCTTGTCGAGCCCATAGAGCGCGCGCAGCCGGGCGATGTCGGCATCCGTCGCGCCGGGCGGCAGCATCATGGCGATCGGATCGCCGGGCGCGACGCGGATCACGACAAAGACGACGACGGCCACGCCGAACAGCGTGATCAGCATCGTCAGCAGACGGATCAGGAATCTTTGCAGGAGCATGTAAATCTTTGCAGGAGCCCGTGGGCTCGTATGCCCGATGGAAAATGCGCGCCGTCATTGATGACGGCGCGCGGCAATTCCAGGCCGATATCAGGCCGGGGTCATCAGGGCCGGCAGCAGCGCGCCGGACACATGCTGCACCACATTGACGCCCTTGGCATGCACGATCGGCTGCGCATACTGGATCAGCGGCAGCACATAGGCCTGCTCGGCGATGTATTTGTCGACAGCCTTCCAGCCGGCGATGCGCTTGGCCTCGTCCTTTTCGCCCCACAGCGGGTTGATCATGTCGATCAAATCCTGGCTGTCCCACACCGAATGCGGGCTCGGGCCGTACATGGCAAAGCCGGTCGAGGTGGTCGGATCGCCGATGGCATTGCCCCAATTGTAGAAGGCGGCCGGCGCAAGCTTGTCGGCGGCGCGCAGTTCGTAGTGCTTGGCGATCTCGTAGACTTCGATCGTCGCCTCGATGCCGACCTTGCGCCACATGCCGACGATCGCCTGGATCATCTCATAGTCCTTGGGCTTGAAGCCCTTGGTCGTCTGGATGGTGAACTTGACCGGCTTTTCCGGCGAATAGCCGGAAGCGGCGAGCAATTCCTTGGCCTTTTCCGGATTGTGCTCGACCTTGATCGACGCGTCGTAGGATGCGTATTCCGGCGTTTCCAGCGTATCGATCGGCTGGCCGTAGCCGCGTAGCAGGCGATCGACCAGCAGCTTCTTGTCGACGGCCATCACGGCGGCCTGGCGGACGTTCTTGTCCAGCATCGCCTCGATGTCGTTGAAGAAGATCATGCCGATGTCGGAAACGTTCTTGCACGAGCCGGCAAGCCCGTCCTTGACGATCAGCCGGTCATACTCCTCATAGGGAATTTCGAGCGTCACCTGCGAGGAGCCGGATTCGATCTCGGCGACGCGGCTTGCCGCGTCGGCGACGAACTTGATCGTCACATTCTCGAAGGCCGGCTTGCCGCCCCAGTAGTTCGGGTTTGCCTTGAGCCGCAGGAAGGCGTTGCGCTCGAATTTTTCGACCATGTAGGGGCCGGTGCCGATCGGCGCCTTCTCGAAACCTTCGGTGCCGACCTTCTCGTAATAGGCCTTCGGCATGATGTAGCCGGTCAGGAACGACATCCATTTGAAATAGACAGGGTCGAACTGCACGACGTCGCCCGTGATTTTGTTGCCGTCGATCTTGAAGTTGTTGACGTTCTTCCAGACGAACTGGATCGGATTGCCGGTCTTTTCGTCGCCTGCCCGCTGCAGCGACCAGACGACGTCCTCGGCAGTGAACGGCGAGCCGTCATGCCAGGTCACGCCCTCGCGCACCGTCATCATTATCTTGGTGCGGTCGTCGTTCCAGCCCCATTCGGTGAGCAGGCCCGGCGCGAAGGAAAGGTCGGGCTTCTGTGGGATGAACTGGTCGAACACCGACTGGTACAGCCCCTGGATGGTCGGGTTGACGGCCGAGGGGCCGGTGGTTGGATCCCAGGATGGCAAGTTGACGTTGTAGGCGATGGTCAGTTCGCCGGCAGCCGCCCTAGCGATCGACGGCAGGCCGACGGCGGCCACCCCGAGTGCCGCGGCGCTGTATCCCAGCAATTCACGTCTGTTGATTGTCATGGTCGTTCCCCTTGTTGGTTTTGTTTCTGCGCGCGGCGTCTTAGTTCATTGGTTCAGGCTTCTTGGGCAGCAGCGCCTTGCCCCTTGTAGCCTCAAGGAAATCCTCGGCTCCTACCTCCCGCCAAGCTGTTGTGCGAGCATGAAGCCCGACGCCGCACCGGTGCCGGCGCCCGGCCATGTCGCGGCTCCAGTGAGGTGCAGATGCGCCACCGGCGTGTTCCAGCCGGCATAGCCGCGGGCCGGGCGGAACAGGAAGTTCTGCGCCAGATGATGGCTGCCGCAGACCTGGTCTCCGCCGACGAGGTTGGGGTTCTCGCGCTCCAGATCGATGGGCGAGAAGACGGCACGGCCGAGGATCTTGTTGCGCAGGCCGGGAGCATAGGTCTCGATGATGTCGAGGACACGCTCGGCGTAGGCTTCCTTCACCTTGTCCCAATGGTCCGGCGCGATCTTGCCGGCGGCATCGCCCAGGATTTCGGCGGGCAGCATGCGCACCTGCACCCACAGCACATGCTTTCCCTCAGGCGCCCGCGATGGGTCGATCGCCGTCGGCTGGCCGACCACCAGCACCGGCCCGTCCGGCAGCATGCCCGCCATCGCCTGCTGATAGGTACGCGACATGGCGTCGAGCGAGGGCGACAGATGCACATAGGCGAACTGCCGAAGCTCCGTTCCGGCGCGCCAGTCGGGCAGATCGTCGAGTGCCAGATGGATCATCATCGTGCCCGGCGCATGGCGGAACTTTTGCATCGCCGTGTCGAAGCCGGCGTCGCCCGAACCATTGGGCAGCAGCTTGCCAGTCAGCGCCTTGGGCGCAACGCCGGCAATGACTGCCCTTGTGGCGGTATGGGTCTCACCGGAAGCAAGCCGCACGCCGGTCGCCCTGCCGGCGGAAACCGTGATCTCGGCCACTTCGGCGCCGGTGACGATCTTGCCTCCAGCAGATGTGACCATGCCCGACAGCGCCTTAATGATGGTGTCGGCGCCGCCTTTGCCCAGCACCATGCCGAAACTCTGGTTGGCCATCGATTCCAGATAGGGGAAGACGGCACCGCCGGCGATGTCGGGCGCGAAGTCGAGATGCATGCCCCAGGTGGCGAGCGTTGCCCTGATATGCGGCGACTCGAAATTCTCCTCCAGCCAGGCGCGGGGCGAGGACAGCAGCAGCCGGCCCGTATCGAGCGCGCCGGCAATGCCCTTCTTGCGCCACAGGTTCCACGCCGTGCCGGCAAGCGCGCGGGCACTCATCGGCGAACCCAGCAGCCGGAACAGATGCTCGGCTTCCGCCGGGAAGGCGGCGACCAGCCTGCGCCATGTCTGGGCATCAGCAGCGGAGAAGGCGGCGATGCGCGCGGCGGTCTTTTCCAGATCGTTGCTGACGCCGAACCAGCGTCCGTCGGGGAATGCGCTGGCGAAACAGTCGGCGACCGGGGCGAACTCCAGCCCCCGCGCTTTCAATTCATTTGCATATTTCCGGTGGAAGGCCGAGCCGGCGAAGAGGCTCAGATTCATCGCACCGAAATCGTGGCGAAAGCCAGGGAGGGTGAATTCGCGCGTCTGGACGGCGCCGCCGATTGTTGCACTGCCCTCGAAAATCCCGGTTTTCCAGCCTTTGAGCGCCAAATGCGCGGCGCATGCCAGACTGTTGTGGCCGGCCCCGACAAAGATGGCGTCGAACTCGCTCACGCCCCGTCCCCATTTCCTTTATGCTTAAAGATAATTGCAGATGCATATGTTTTCGTCTAGTAGGATATTAAGGGCCGAGACGAGCCTTGATCATCACACGAAAGAGGGAACTTCAGACCATGGACACCCAAAAACTCCTCGGCGAAGTCGCCAGCCAGCTTCTTTCAGGCGCCATCAAGGTGGTCGACCTGTCGGCGCCGCTCGGGCCGGATACGCCGTTGATCAAGCTGCCGCCGGAACTCGCCGTCGACACGCCGAAGGTCGAGATCCACAATATCTCCCGTTACGACAAGAACGGTCCGTGGTGGGCCTGGAACTGGCTGAAGCTCGGCGAGCATTCCGGCACGCATTTCGACGCGCCGCAGCACTGGATCTCCGGCAAGGATTATCCGGACGGCGCTACCGACACCATTCCGGCGCAGAATTTCGTCGGCCCGGTCAATGTCATCGACTGTTCGAAGGAAGCCGCCGCCGACCCCGATTTCCTGCTCACCGTCGACCACATCAAGGCCTGGGAAGCCGAGCATGGCGCGATCAATGCCGGCGAATGGGTGGTGATGCGCACCGACTGGTACAAGCGCAACGGTTCGGAAGCCGAGTTCCTCAACGCCAACGAGACCGGCCCGCACACGCCGGGGCCGACGGCCGAAGCCATCCAGTTCCTGATCAGCAAGGACATCAAGGGCTGGGGCTCGGAGACGATCGGCACGGACGCCGGCAAAGCCGGCGGCATGGAGCCGCCATTCCCGGCGCACACGCTGATGCACAAGGCCAACCGCTACGGTCTCGCCAGCCTCTGCAACCTCGACCAGCTGCCGCCGAAGGGCGCCATCCTGATCGCGGCGCCGCTCAAGATCGAGCACGGCACCGGCAGCCCGATCCGCGCGCTGGCACTGGTGTCGAAGCAATAGGGTGAGGTGGGTCTTCGGGAGAAGATCATGCGCGAAGGTGAAGTTCTGGTGACAGCAAGGGGGCGATCATCCTGTGGCGCCGGCGTTTTACGGCGCCCCCCTCTGTCCTGCCGGACATCTCCCCCTCTAGGGGGGAGATTGGCAGCCTCGGCGCCCCATTCATTCCTGCAGCGTTACAAATTGGCGAAAGCCGTGATGACGGCCGATCTCCCCCCTAGAGGGGGAGATGTCCGGCAGGACAGAGGGGGGGGCCGTAGAGGGCTAACCTCGCGAGCCGACCCGCTGCCCACAGGAAATCCCCAATGAACGCCCCCGATCACATCATCGTCGGCAGCGGCATCAATGCGCTGGTCTGCGCGGCGATGCTTGGCGGCAAAGGGGCGCGTGTGCTCGTCCTGGAGCGCAACGACCGCATTGGCGGTTGCATGCGCACCGAGGAGATCACCGCGCCCGGCTTCATCCATGATGTGATGGCGACGACCTTCGTGCTGTTCATCACTTCTCCGGCCTTTGCCGCATTGGGCGCCGACCTTGCGCGGCACGGGCTGGAATTCTGCCACACCGGCACGCCGACCGGCGTGCTGCGGCCGGACGGCAGCCATGCCGTGCTGCGCACCGACCGCGCTGCCAACGTCGCCGCCCTCAATGCGATCGCGGCAGGCGACGGCGACCGGCACGCGGACGATGTCGGCGGCATCGAGCGCAATGCCGGCCTGCTGTTCGGCCTGCTCGGCGGCAGCCTGTGGTCCTATCTGACCGCCAGGCTGCTGGCCGGCGATGCCTGGCGCCGTGGTCCGCGTGGCCTTGCCGCCTTTCTCGGCGAGGCACTGGTGCCGGCGCGTGGCTGGCTGGAAAGCACCTACCAGTCCGAAACCATTCGTGCGCTGTGGGCGCCCTGGGTGCTGCATGCCGGGCTCGGCCCCGAAGACGCCTTTTCCGGCCAGATCGCCAAGGTGATCGCCTTCGCGCTTGAGGCGGCGGGCGCGCCGATCGTCAAGGGCGGGGCAAAAAACCTGCTGGCGGCCTTCGAGGCCCTGATCCGGGAACGCGGCGGCGACATCCGCACCGACGCCGATGTCGCTTCGATTGTCCAGAGTGGTGGTCGCGCAACCGGCGTGCGACTGGCATCGGGCGAAACGATCACGGCCAACAAGAGCGTCATCTGCTCGGTCACACCGACGCAACTCTATGGTCGGCTGCTCGGCAGCGAGGCTCCCAAAGCCGATGTCGAGGCGACGCAGAAATATCGCTACGGCAAAGGCAATTTCCAGATCCACTACGCCTTGGACAAACCGCCCGCATGGCGCGGCGAAGGCCTGGACAAGGTCGCGCTGCTGCATTTGACGCCGGGGCTGGATGGCGTCTCGAAAGCCTGCAACGAAGCGGCGCGCGGCATGCTACCGGAGGTGCCGACCATCTGTGTCGGCCAGCCGCATGCGCTCGATCCGTCGCGCTGTCCGGAGGGCAAGGCCATCCTGTGGCTGCAACTGCCCGAAGCTCCCCGCCACATCAAGGGCGATGCCGCCGGCATGCTGCAGGCGCCGGCTGACGGGCAATGGACCGACGCTTTGCGGGAAGCCTATGCCGACCGCGCAGAAACGATCCTTGCCAGCCATATCGAGGGCTTCAAGGACAGCGTCATCGCGCGCCGCGCCTATTCGCCGGCCGATCTCGAGGCGATGAACATCAATCTGGTGGGTGGTGATCCCTATGGCGGTTCCTCGACCATCGACCAGTCCTTCCTGTGGCGGCCGTTCAAGAGCAGCCGCAACCATCAGACCGGCATCAAGAACCTCTACCACATAGGCGCCTCGACCCATCCGGGTGCGGGTCTCGGCGGCGGTTCCGGCTTTCTCCTGGCGGGGAGGCTGTGATGGAAGAGAAGGTCGCGGAAAAGCGCCAGCGCATTTCGACCCTGGGGCAGATCGGCCTGCAGCAATTCGCGCCCTATCTGATGAACCGCATCATGGGCCGCTACAATGCCACCTTGCGCGACGATTTCCGCAAGCAGGGCCTGACCATTCCGCAGGTGCGCACGCTGGCCGTGCTGTCGGTCACCGACGGCATCACCGTCAACGACCTCTCGGTCTATACGGTGATCGAGCAGTCGACCTTGAGCCGGACGCTCGACTCACTGGAGGGCCAGGGCCTTGTGCGGCGCGAGCAGGGCGTCACCGACAGCCGCATCCGCCATGTGTTCCTGACCGATGAGGGCCGCGCCGAATTCGCGCGCGCCTGGCCGGCCATGCATGACGCCTTCGAGGCGATGTTCGACGATATCGATGACGCCGAATATTCCGCACTCATCACCACGCTTTTGAAGATGCTGAAGAACATTCGCAAGCACGACATCTAAACCTACGCGCCGCCAATGCCGGGCGATAACGGCCTCAGGCGGTAACGGAAGGATTGAAAAAATGGCCGAACGGTCTTTTGCCAAGGAAGTCGAAAAGCTTCGGCTCGGCGCCGGCGAGGAATTTGCCGGCGAAGGCATCCTCGCCATCACCAAGGCGCTGCTGCAATGCGGCGTCGGCTATGTCGGCGGCTATCAGGGCGCGCCGATCAGTCACCTGATGGACGTGCTGGCGGACGCGCAGGACATTCTGGGCGAACTCGGCGTGCATTTCGAGGCCAGTGCCTCGGAAGCCACCGCCACCGCCATGCTGGCCGCCTCGGTGCATTATCCGATCCGTGGTGCGGCCACCTTCAAGTCGACCGTCGGCACCAATGTCGCCTCCGACGCGTTGGCCAATCTGGCTTCCGGCGGCGTCACCGGCGGTGCGCTGATCATTGTCGGCGAGGATTATGGCGAAGGCTCCTCGATCATGCAGGAGCGCAGCCATGCCTTCGCCATGAAGAGCCAAGTCTGGCTGCTCGATCCGCGACCCAACCTGCCATCGATCGTCAAGGCGGTGGAGGATGGTTTCGAGCTGTCGGAGATTTCCAACACGCCGGTCATGCTGCAGGTTCGCATCCGCTGCTGCCATGTCCACGGCCATTTCATCGCCAAGGACAACAAGCGGCCGCCGATGACGGTCGCCGATGCACTTGACGCCCCGCGCCGCGACACCGGCCGCATCGTGCTGCCGCCCGCTTCCTTCCTGCATGAGAAGGAGAAGGTGCAGAAGCGCTGGCCGGCGGCGGTGGACTTCATCGCCAAGAACAAGATCAACGAGTTCTTCGGCTCGGATCATGGTTCGGTCGGCATCGTCATGCAGGGCGGCATGTACAACTCGGTCATCCGCGCGCTGCAGCGGCTCGGCCTTGCCGACATCTATGGCGACACCGACGTGCCCCTCTATGTGCTCAATGCCGTCTATCCCTTGATCGATGACGAGTTCCTGTCGTTCTGCGAGGGCAAGCAGTCGGTGCTGGTCGTCGAGGAAGGCCAGCCCAACTACATCGAACAGGCTTTCGCTTCGATGCTGCACAAGGCCGGCCGCGGCACCAGGCTGGTCGGCAAGGAGCATCTGCCGATGGCCGGCGAATACACCGGCCAGGTCATGCTCGACGGCATCGGCGCCTTCCTGCGCGCCGAGGCGCCGCATCTGCTGCCTGGCGAAGTGCGCGCCCCCAACAAGGTCGGCGACGGCGTCGATGCCGCCGACCTGATCAATGTCGTCCCGGGCCGTCCGCCGGGTTTCTGCATCGGCTGCCCGGAGCGGCCGATCTTTGCCGCGACAAAACTGGTCGAGCAGGAACTCGGCAAGCACCACATCGCCTCCGACATCGGCTGCCATCTGTTCTCGATCATGCCGCCTTTCGAGCTCGGCGCCACCACCATGGGCTATGGCCTGGGGCCGGCTTCCGCCTCGGCGTTCAATTCGCCTAATGCCAAGCGCCGCTCGATCTCCTTCGTCGGCGACGGCGGCTTCTGGCACAACGGCCTGACCTCCTCGATCGGCAATGCGGTGTTCAACAAGAACGACGGCGTCATCGTCATCGTCGACAATTTTTACTCGGCCGCGACCGGCGGCCAGGACATCCTCTCGTCCCGCGCGGGCAACAAGACCAAGTCGACGAAACATCCGATCACCGAGGCGGTGAAAGGCATGGGCGTCAAATGGCTGCGCCATGTCGACCGCACCTATGACGTCACCAAGATGCAGGACACACTGCGCGAGGCGCTGACGACAGACGAGAAGGGGCCGAAGGTCATCGTCGCCTCGTCCGAATGCATGCTCAACCGGCAGCGCCGCGAAAAGCCGCTGGTCGACAAGGCGATCAAGGGCGGGACCCGTGTCGTGAAACCGAAATTCGGTGTCGATGAGGATATCTGCACGGGCGACCATGCCTGCATGCGGCTGTCCGGCTGTCCCTCGCTGTCGGTCAAGTCAACAGACGATCCGCTGCGCGACGATCCGGTCGCGCATATCGACCAGAGCTGCGTCGGCTGCGGCAATTGCGGCGAGGTCGCCGATGCGGCGGTGCTCTGCCCATCCTTCTACCGCGCCGACGTCGTCCACAATCCGAGCCGCTGGGACCGTTTCCTGGAAGCCGCGCGCCGCGCCACCATCAGCCTGTTGCAGCGACGCCGCGAAAGCCGGCGGCTGACCTTCGCCGATGCTTGACGCCGTCCCCCCACTTCGCGCCCGCGCCGGCGCTCAGGATAGCGAGCGTGTCATCAAGCTCGCCGTGCTGGCGGTCGGCGGCCAGGGCGGTGGCGTGCTCGCCGACTGGATCACCGATGTCGCCGAGCGCAACGGCTATGTTGCGCAATCGACCTCGGTCGCCGGCGTCGCCCAGCGTACCGGCGCCACCATCTATTATGTCGAGATGGCCCGCGACACCGGCCGGCTGCCGGTCTTCGCGCTGTCGCCGTCGCAGGGCGATGTCGACATCCTGATCGCCGCTGAGCTGATGGAAGCCGGCCGCGCCATCATTCGCGGCTTCGTCACGCCCGAGCGGACCACGCTGATCGCCTCCTCGCACCGCATTGCCGCCGTGTCGGAAAAAATCGAACCGGGCGATGGCCGCGCCTCGTCGTCCAAGGTGCACGCGACGGCGGAAGCCGCATCGAAACGCTTCATCGCTTTCGACATGGAGAAGATCGCCGCCGACAATGGTTCGATGATCTCGGCCAGCCTGCTTGGCGCGCTGGCGGGGTCCGACGCGCTGCCCTTCACGCGCGAGAGCTACGAACAGGCGATCGGTGCCGGCGGCCGGGGCGTCAAGGCCAGCCTCGCCGCCTTCGGTGCCGCGTTTGATCGTGCGCGCGGCACGGCAGCACCGGCGCCGAAGCCGGCCGAGCCAGCGATAGTCGAATCTGCCTTGGGCACAGGACAGGTGAGTGGCCCGCAAAACCTGCTGCAGGGCTGGCAGGCCTTGGCTGCCCGCATCGACCTGTTGCCGGTGGCCGTGCGCGACATGGCACTTCGGGGTCTGAGAAAGGTCGTCGACTATCAGGACATCGCCTATGGGCGCGAGTATCTCGACCGGTTGGACAAGGCCGTCGCGCTGGACGGGCCGCTTCAGGGCTATGGCTTGTCCATCGCCGCCGCCAAGCATCTGGCCAACGCGCTGTGCTACGACGACATGATCCGCGTCGCCGATCTCAAGACGCGCTCGACGCGCGGCAAACGTGTGCGCCGCGAGGTCGGCGTCAAGGACGGCTCGATCCTGCAGGTGACCGAATATTTCCACCCGCGCATCGAGGAGTTCTGCGGCACGCTGCCGGCGGGACTGGGAAGCTATATCGAAAGCCGCCCGAAGCTCGCCGCCTTTCTCGATCGCCGCATCAATCATGGCCGCCGCATCCGCACCGACAGTTTTGCCGGCTTTGCCGCTTTGTGGTTCATCGGCGGCCTGCGCCGCTGGCGCCGCAGTCTGCTGCGCCACAAGGTCGAGGTCGCGCATCTCGATCGCTGGTACGCGCTGGCTCTCGACCATGTGCCCCAGGATTACGCACTGGCCGTCGAGATCCTCAACTGCCGCCGGCTGATCAAGGGCTACAGCGACACCCATGTCCGGGCACAGTCGAAATTCGACCGCGTGCTGTCGGCGCTCGACCTGGTCAAGGGCCGGACGGACGCCGCCGACTGGATCCGCCGCCTGCGCGAGATGGCGCTGAAGGATGAGAAGGGCGACATGCTCGACGGCGCGCTGAAGACGGTGGCGACGCTGGGGCCGGACCCAATCGGCTGAGATATCTAGCGGGCGTCCACGGATTGGAGCGGCGCTAACCTTAACTCCGGGCTGGCTGACAGGATTGCCCGTGCGCCGGCGCTGACGCGGGGCCAGGTGCCTGGCCCCGCCGTGCTTCGATCAGTTATGGTGCCAGCGGCGCCAGTGATGGTGCGGGTGCCAGCCATAGACCGGAGCGTGCCAGTAATGGTAGTGCGGGCGCACGATGACGACGCCGTTCGGCACGCAACGGCCCCATCGGTTCGGGTGCCAGCCGATGCCGCACCCCCAGCGGACATGCTCGACCAATGCCGGGGCGGCCGGATGGGTTACAGACATGACGGGCATTGCGTTGGACGCGGTGGCGGTCACGACAGTTCCACTGACCGCCAGGATAGCGGCTGCTGCATAGTTTTTCAGGCGACTCATAATTGGGCTCCGAGTGCATTCGAGTTTGAAGATGGCCGCCCGGCACAATGCGATCGGGCAGGCTTGTCCCTTCTCTTCGTTAAACGGCGTCTCCCGCCTTTTCCGTCGGTCGTCATGGCGATTTTTTCGGCGCCACGGCAGCGCGGCGCTCCATGTGGCGCAGCAATGCCTGTGCCAGCACGCTCCGGTTTTCGGGTGATGTGTTCGCCGCGAAGTCGACAATGGCCTGCTCGAGCCGGGTGCGAACCGTCGCGTCGGCGTTGCGTGCCCGCTCCAGGGCCGCCGACACGGCGGCCTTGTCCATGACAGGCTGTTGCAGCAGGTCCGCTGCCTGCTGCCTGGCCTGCTGGCCATCGAGAATGATCTGACGGGACTGCACGCGAACCTGGCGCAGCGCCTCGCGGAACGCCTTGCGATCCTGGTCGGGAAGTTGTCGGCCGGCCGATTCCAGCGAGACACCTGTTTTGGCATTTCTCAGCCAGACCGCACCGCCGACGAATGCGCCGGCAAGAAAGACGTTCAGCACCACGGAAGCAATGACCAGACCACGGACCCAGCGCGTGCTCATAGGCTTTCCTCACCGTTCTCGGCAGCGGGGCCGGCATCGCCAAACGCCGTCGCATTGGCATCCAGCACATAATGGTCCGGCTGGACCTCCGGCGTGACGATGGTCACCAGGGCCAGCCCTGCCACGGCACCGGCCAGACCAATGCCGGCAAGTCCGAGTCCCAGCCACCAGAACCACCGACGCCGGCGCTGGACGAGGTGCCGGCCGGCAGCCTGCAAGATGCTGCCGTGCAGTGCCTTGTCCGGGGTGTCGACGCGGTAGCTGTCGAGCAGCGCGTCAAGTGTCCCGGCCTGCCTCAAGATGGCCTTGCCCGCGCCGCTTGCCGCAAAGACCGTGCCGGCCATCTGCTCAGCCTCGGGCCATCGCCGCAAGTCGCCGCCATAGGCCTGGGCCAAGACGGCAAAGCGCCTGGCATCCATTGCGGGTTCGTTCCTGGATCCTTCAGCCATGTGTCTTCCCCTTGCCGGTCGGCGCCGAGCGCCAGGCGGCACCAGCAAGGCGCAATGGCCTTGGTGCGTTGGTGCTTGCCCGGTGCTTACTCATCGGCGCCATCCCCCGCCAGGATCGCTTGCAGCGACCGCCGGCCGCGCGCGAGCAGGCTTTCCAAGGCATCGACGCTGACCCGCAATGTCGCTGCCGCCTCGATATTGGACATCTCCTGATAGTAGACCAGAACGATCGCTTCGCGCTGGCGCGGCGCTATGGCTTGCAGCGCCCGTTCGACCCGAACCGCGTCCTCCTGGCGAGGGGCGTCGGGAAGTGCCGCAGGGTCGACCATTTCCGGCAGGTCGCCGCTCACCCACTCGCGTCTGCGACGCAGCCGGTCGTAGCAAAGGTTGAGCGTCACCCGGTGGATCCAGCTGTCGAAGCGCGCATTGCCGCGCCGCCAGCTCGCGGCATGGCGCCAGATCCGCACGAAGGTTTCCTGGGCGACATCCTCGGCCTCCGCCGCATCGCCGAGCATGCGCACGGCAAGCGCCAGGATACGCGGCAGCTTGCGCGCGACGAGCGTTTGCACGGCTGCGGGCTCGCCGGCGCCAACACGGCGAACCAGCTCCTCGTCCGGATCCGCAGCCATCAGTCGGCGCACTCCCGATGTTCATCGCGCGTCATTGCCTCTTGGTCATTGCTCTTGCTTGGGAGCGGTTTTGTGGCCCGGCAGTTCGTCGGCCGTCAAAATGCCGACGGCATTCTTGTCCAGCCGGGCGAAGCGCTTGGCGAAGAATGCACCGAGTTCGACGCGGTCGATGAAGCCGTCATGGTTGGAATCGATCCGCGCGAAGGATTTGGCGGCGTCGCCTTTGGCGTTGCGCTTCGTCTGAAAGGCCTCCCATTCTAGCAGGCTGATCTTGCCGTCGCCATCCGTGTCGGCCGCCATGATCGCCTTTTCGCGCCGCTTCTGGAATTTGGCCAGCGTGATGTCGGACCTTGTCCCCGAAGCGCCTGGCGCGGCAAGTGGCGCGGCGGTCGGCGGTGCAGCCGGCGTCGTTGCCTGGGCGAAAGCCGCAACGGTCTGCAAACTCAAGGCAACGACCAATATCGAACGGCGGATCATGCTGTGCGTCTCCAGGTTGGCGCGACGCAGACGGCTTGTGCCGCCATCGCGCTTCAACCGTTAAACGCCGCGACCCGGAAAATCCGTCGGTCGCGCCTGCTGATCCGTTCACGCCCGGACAAAAGAGGGTGCCCATCCCGGCTCGATCGGGATGGAAGGAACTCTAGTCCGACTGGTCGGCCGCAATCAGTTGTTCGGGCTTGAACCCGGCATGTTGCGGGGTCCACACCTCGCCCTCGCGATTGAACCAGTGGCACAGATACATGCCCGAGGCTGCCCCATCGCTGATCGTCATCCTGGGACCTCCGGATTTCAGCCTGACGACGTCTCCGGTCTTGAAATTGTTGGGCATTTTTGACCTCCCATGCTGAGGCAATGATTTTCACACCAAACCGGTGTCTCGACAATGGCAGATCTGCCAGGCCGGCGCCGCAATCCTTTGCACCAGCTGCGAAGGGGCAGACAGACGACAAAAATGGAGGAGGAATGGTGCCGCTTGCGTGACTCGAACACGCGACCCCCGCATTACGAATGCGGTGCTCTACCAACTGAGCTAAAGCGGCCCAGGAAGCCAAGGCCTCCAGGATGCGGCGGTGATAGACGCAACCGGGCGCGAATTCAAGATGCGACTTGGCAATTCCTGCGTCGGCGTCGTGGCACCCTCGAAAGCCGGCCGCCGCCTTGTCCGCCAATCAATCGCCAAGGGAATGCGGCGCACGGTGCGTGTGCTCCCTGTGCGCGAAAATCGGCGAAACATGCTGATTTTGTTGCCGGAACAGCGCCGGAATGGACTTTGCACACCTCTGCGAGGCAGAATACGCCGCTCGCCCGTTGATTGATTGGTCGCCTGCGGCTAACGATCACGGCAAGGTTGGCAAAGACAGAGGGACCCGCTTGGACGCGATCGAAAAAGCGATCCGGAACGCCTTGGAGAAAGGCAATGCCGAGGACCGCGCGTTCCGCGAGAGGGTCTATCGCTCGGCTTTTGCCGCGCTCGATCGCGCGCTCCAGGCCAATCCCGGTGTGACCGTTGAGGTCGCCATCAAGCGCCGCAAGGCAATCCAGGCGAAAATCACCGAAATCGAATCCGAGTTCCTGCCGGCGGTGCCGGATGTCGGTCCGCAGGGCGATGCACCGGCGGTCGAACTCGGAGCGGACTCGGCGCCCGCGGTCGAAACCGGCCGACAGGCATCGTCCCCCGATGTCGTCGTCGACGGACCCGTGCAATCCGCTGCCGATGCGCCGCGCTCCCGCGTTCTGCCCGTCGTTCCCGACATCATGCCGGACGCCACGCTTCCCGATGCTCCGGCCATCGACATGTCGGTTCCGGCCTCGGCCGGCGCGACGACGGAAGTGGCGCCCGACCGCGATGAACGGCGCATAAGGGGGCGTCGCCTGCCGCTGACCGCCATCTTCCTGACCGTGACACTGCTCGCCGCGGTTGGCATCGGCCTGTTCTTCGCCGTGCAGACCGGCGTGTTCAAGACATCCGCGCAACTCGACACCGCCCCGCCGCAAGCGCCGCCGACCGTCGAGGACGACGATTTCACACCGGCCGACGGCGGTCCGGCAAAACCCGGCGCCGCGGACCAGGCGCGCGACTGGATCAATGTGTTTTCGCCGGCCGATGCATCCCATGTCAGCGCGCCGTCTGACGCCAGGGCCGAGGTGATGAAGGACGATACCGGTTCGTTCCTGCGCATCCGTTCCGGCGCGTCCGGTTCGGCGATCAGTTTCGACGTCGGACAAGGCGTGCTGGAGAAGCTGGCCGGCAAACATGCCGTGTTCGACATCATTGCCCGCTCCGAAGAAGGCAAGGAGACGCAGATTTCGGTCGACTGCAATTTCGGCGAACTCGGCGACTGCGGCCGCAAGCGCTATGCGGTCGGCCAGCAGCAGAACGAATATCTGTTCGATGTGCAGTTTCCCGACAAGCGTCCGGGCTCGGCCGGCACCATTGCCATCAATTCCGACTTCGACAAGCAGGGCAAGGCCGCGGACATCTACGAAATCCGCGTTTCGATCGAGCCGTAAGAGCGCTGAACGGTCTAGCGGTCGAGCAGCGCCTGCAGCGTCTCGATGCGGTCGGCCTCGTTGGCCGGCTTGTCCCAGCGCAGCCGCGAAATGCGGGGAAAGCGCATGGCAACGCCGGATTTGTGCCGGGTCGAGCGGTTCAGCCCTTCGAAGGCGACTTCCAGCACCAGGCCGTTGTCGCGGTCAGCCCGCACCGAGCGCACCGGCCCGAAACGCTCGATCGTGTTGTCGCGGACATATTTGTCGATCTGCTTCAACTCCTCCTCGGTGAAGCCGAAATAGGCCTTGCCGACCGGCACCAGTTCCTCTTCGCCTTCGGCACCTGTCCAGACGCCGAACGTATAGTCGGAATAGAAGCTGGAGCGTTTGCCGTGGCCGCGCTGGGCATACATCAGCACCGCGTCCACCGTGTGCGGATCGCGTTTCCATTTGAACCATGGACCTTTCGGCCGGCCGGCGACATAGGCTGAGTCCCAGCGCTTCAGCATGACGCCTTCGATGATCGGATGCGGCGGCACCCGGCGTAGTTCCTCAAGCGTTTGCCAATCCGTGAAGTCGACGAATGGCGAAAGATCGAAACGGCTCGGGTCGAGCGTTCCGACAAACGCTTCCAGCCGGCCGCGCCGCTCGCGAAACGGCAGCGCACGCAGATCCTCGCCGCCGACCTGGAGCAGATCGTAGCAGCGCATGAAGGCCGGGTATTGCTGCTGCATCTTCGGTGTCACCGTCTTGCGATTCAGCCGTTGCTGCAGATCCGAGAAGGTTCCCGTCGCCTCCCGGGGATCGCCGACAAGCAGTTCGCCGTCCAGCGTTGCGGAAAAATGCATGGCATCGGCGAGGTCCGGAAAGGCGCCGGAAACATCGTCACCGGTGCGCGAATAGAGCCGGCGGATGCCGCCCTCGGCCACCGCCTGGACACGGATGCCGTCCCATTTCCATTCGGCGGCATAATCCGCCGGATCGAGCTTTTCGAGATCGCCGTCGCCAACCGGGTTCGACAGCATCACCGGGCGAAACAATGCCAACGCCGTGTTCCTGGGTTTTTCGGCCTTGCCCTCCAGCCACGCGAACAGCGCTGTGTAAGGCGGCGTCAACCCGTGCCAGAGCTCCTCGATCTCGGCGATGTCGACCTTGCCGAAATCGGCCAGCGCCTGTTTGGCCAGCCGCGCCGACATGCCAATGCGCAGGCCGCCGGTGACCAGCTTGATGATGGCAAAGCGTGCCGAGATGCCGGCGCTGTCGAGCAGCCCTGCCAGCACCTTCGGCCCGTCGGAGCGGCTTGCCGCCTGCAGTTTGGCGACGACGTCGCCAAGCGTCGGCTCGCGGTTCGCGATGTTTCCGGGCGTTTGCGGCCAGACCAGCGACACCGTTTCGGCGAGATCGCCGACATAATCGTAGGAATAGCCGAACAGCACCGGATCCATGCGTTCGGTGACCAGCATGCGCAACATCGCCGGCTTGACCGCGGCGATGTGGAGATCGCCGGTGATGGCAGCCAGCGCCAGCCCGCGATCGGGATCCTCCACGGCGCGGAAATAGTCGGTCAGCAAGGTCAGCTTGCCGTTGCGCGACGGCGTCAGCACCAGGCGGTCGAGAAGCTCGGCGAAGCGGTTCATGGCTTCAATCGCCCTCGTCCTCGTACCCCACCAGATGCAGTGGCCGGGCGGCGATGCCTTCGAGCTCGCACCAGCGCACCAGCGCTTCCTCGCGGCCATGCGTCACCCAGATCTCCTCGGCTCCGGTCTCCTTGATCGTGGCGGTCAACTCATCCCAGTCGGCATGGTCCGAGATGATCAGCGGCAGCTCGACGCCGCCTTGCTTGGCGCGCTGGCGAATGCGCATCCAGCCCGACGCGAAGCACGAGATCGGATCGGGAAAACGCCGTGCCCAGCGGTCGGCGAAGGCCGATGGCGGGCCGACGACGATGGCGCCGGTAAAATCATCCTTGCCGCCGCTTTCGACGGTTGCCGGTTCGAGGGTGCCGAGATCGATGCCTTGGCTGTGGTAATATTCGCTGAGTTTGGCCAACGCGCCATGGATGTAGAGCGGCCTGTCGTAGCCGGCGTCGCGCAACAGCCGCATCACCCGTTGCGCCTTGCCCAGCGCATAGGCGCCGACCAGATGCGAGCGCTCAGGGAACTGCGCTGCCGATTTCAGCAGGCGGGCGATTTCTTCTGTGTCGGGTGGATGGCGAAACACCGGCAGGCCGAAGGTCGCTTCGGTGATGAACACATCGCACGGGATCGGCTCGAATGGCGCGCAGGTCGCGTCCCTCCGCCGCTTGTAGTCGCCGGAAGCGACGATGCGCGTGCCCTGATGCTCGACGGATATCTGCGCCGAGCCCAGCACATGGCCGGCTGGATGGAAGCTGACGCTGACACCGTTGAGCGCAATCGTTTCGCCGATCCGAGCTGCCTGCGTCGTGCCAGCGAAATCCTCGCCGTAGCGCAGGCCCATAATGTCCAGCGTCTGCCGCGTCGCCAGCACCGAGCGGTGGCCGGAACGCGCATGGTCGGAATGGCCATGCGTGATCAACGCGCGATCGACCGGCCGCACCGGGTCGATGAAGAAATCGCCCGGCGGGCAATAGAGGCCCTCGGGCCGGGGATGAAGCAGGTCGCTGGCGCGCATGATCCCCAAGATAGGATATAATTCCGCGGCGGGAAGCCTGTTGTAAGTCATTGCTGACTCCCGCATAGAGCACCGCCGGCTCGATCCGCCGGCAGGACCCATCGCCATGAAACCGCTTCAGGCCTCGTCCGGCGACTTGAACGCCGATCGCCGTGCCGATTATGCCGAGATGCTGCACGCGGATGGCGATCACGCGGCGGCGGCGGAATTGCTGCTCGGCGCGCTGGAAATGACACCGCAATGGGCGATGGGCTGGTTTCGCCTCGGCGAGATGCAGCAGGCGGCGGGCGCGGCGGATTTGGCCGTGCAGGCCTGGACGATGTCGCTGCAACTCGATCCATCGGATCGTCAAGGCGCTGCGCTGAACCTGCAATTGATCGGCAAGGCGCCGGCGCTCCACGCGCTCCCCAGCGCCTTCGTCGAGACACTGTTCGACCATTATGCCGAGAGCTTCGACGAGTCCCTGGTCGGCAGGCTGGGTTACCGCCTGCCTGGGATGCTCGACCAGGCCATTCGAGCGGCAAGGCCGGGACGCTTCCCGCTCGCTCTGGATCTCGGCTGCGGCACCGGCCTGATGGGGCAGAGGCTGCGGCCGATCGTCGACCGGCTGGAGGGGTATGACATTTCGGCCAAAATGCTGAGAAAGGCGCGGACCAAGGGCGTCTACGATTTCCTCGACAAGGCCGATCTGCGGGATTTTCCCTATGCCGGTCCGAAAGCCTATCTGGTGACGGTGGCCGATGTTTTCATCTATGTCGGCGCGCTGGACGGCGTGGTGAAGACGATTGCCGGCTTGCTGGCCACGGATGGCCTGTTCGCGTTTTCCGTCGAGACGCTGGCTGGCGATGGCGATTTCGTGCTGCAGCCGTCGCGCCGCTATGCGCATGCACAACACTATGTGCGCGACGTCCTGGCCGCCAACGGGCTTTCGGTCCTCTCACTGGAGCCAACCGTCATCCGGCAGGATCGTGGGGAACACGTCAACGGGTTGGTCGTTGTGGCCGGGGCTCCGAACTCAGCCCGACAAAGGACCTGACGACAGCCAGTTCGGCGGTGTCGGCAGCTTTTGCCGGCAGCGATAGGAATTTTTTCTTGACACCCTGCCCTCAGCTATGGTACATTTTCGCTCATGGTGCTGATTTGCGCCAGTGACCCGCCGCGCAGGCGGGTTTTTCGTTTGATGCTCCGTCAGCCACGCGCCAGCGGAGGGGCAGCCTCGCCGCCTCGCAAACATTCTTGCTGTGAAAAAGTCCGATTTGCATGCGCGACTGATATTTGCGATCTGGTCGAGTCAGGGCTGGATATCAGGAGGAGCATAGTCGATGCGCTGGAACATGATGATCTTGGCCTCTTGCCTGCTGACCGCCGGCTGTGTCGGCGGCACGTCGATGTCGGAACAGCAGGATGCGAACGTCCAGTCCTCCCTGCAATACGACACCGTGCCGTGCGATCAGTTGCTGGCGCAGCGCAACGGCTTGGCGCAGCAATACAACCTTCCGGCGAAGGCCAAGCCGACATTCTCCAACCCGGCGATGGGCTTCGGCCCGTTCACGCCTGACATGCGCTCCAAGGCCAAACGCGATACCGACAAGGCAAGCGGTGAGATCGATGCCATGAACCGGTCGATCGATCGACGCGACTGCGGCCAGCCGGACAAGCAGAAGAAGATCGCTCTGCCTGGCTAGTACCCCGCCTTGCGGTCCACCAGATTGTCCAGCTTTTCACCGCGTTCGAAGGCGTCCATCTGGCGCAGCATGATCGGCGCCAGATGCACCGGATCGGAGGTCGCTGCCGCGTGCGGCGTCACAAACACTTTTGGATGCCCCCACAGCGGACTGGTCTTCGGCAGCGGTTCGACCTCGAACACGTCGAGGCTCGCCTCCTTCAATGTGCCGTCATCCAGCGCCCGCAAAATGTCGGCATCCTTCTGCAGACGGCCGCGCCCGGCATTGATCAGCACCGAACCGCCGAGGCCGTTGCGCTTCCGCAATTCCTTCAGCACGCCGTAGTTGATAATGCCCTTGGTCTCAGGCGTCAGCGGCAAAAGCACCACCAGGATGTCGGTGGCCTTGAGGAAGGGGATCAGTCCAGCTTCGCCGGAATAGGTCGCGACGCCTTCCATGGCCTTGTCGGTGCGCGACCAGCCATTGACGGCAAAGCCGAGCGACAAAAGCACCGAGGCCGCGGCGCGGCCGAGACTGCCGAGGCCCATGATGCCGACCGAAATGTCACCGGCAGGCCTCTGCTGCGGCTCGTGCCAGATCTTCTTCGGCTGCTGCGACCGGTAGAGCAGGCCCTGGCGGTGATGGTCGAGAACCCGCCAGACGACATATTCGGTCATGTACTGGGTGAGGTTGTCGGCGACGACCTTGACGATCGGCACATCGGGCAGGCCGGGATCGGCGAAGATATGATCGACGCCGGCGCCGATCGAAAAGATGGCTCGCAGATTGGGCAGCGACGACAACAGGTTCGGCTTCTGCTTCCACACCACGGCATAGGTGATCGACGGGTCGCTGGCGCCGTCGGGCTCCAGCACCACCTCGCGCTCGGCCGACAGGAGCTCGCGCCAGCGCTGCGGATGAAAGCCGGTGACGGCAAGCAGGATACGGCCTTTTTCCATTGCGGTCTTTTAGTCCCTCTCTACGCAAATCACTCGCTGACGATGCCGACCGGTGCCGTCTCGATCTTGAAGGCGGCCGAGATCAGCGCCCGAGTATAGTCGGTTTGCGGATTTTCAAAAATCTGCTGGGAAGGACCGGCTTCGACGATCCTGCCATTGCGCATGACGATGACGTCGTTGGCGAGCGCGCGGATGACTTTCAAATCATGGCTGATGAAGAGATAGGCGAGATCGTGCTTGGCCTGCAGGCTGCGCAGCAGATCGACGACCTGCGCCTGCACGCTCATGTCGAGTGCCGATGTCGGCTCGTCCAGCATGACGAAGCGCGGGTTGAGCACCATGGCGCGTGCGATGGCAACGCGCTGGCGCTGGCCGCCGGAAAACTCGTGCGGATAGCGGTTGCGTGTCGCCGGATCGAGCCCGACCTCCTTCAGCACGGCGGCCACCTTGTCGTCGCGCTCGTCGGGCGACAGCTTCGGCTCGTGGATTTTCAGGCCTTCCTCGATGATCTCGGCGATCGACATGCGCGGGCTGAGCGAGCCGAACGGATCCTGGAAGACGATCTGCAATTCGCGCCTGAGCGGCCGCATGGCGTTGAAGGACAGCTGGTTGATGTCGCGGCCGTTGAACTGGATCGTGCCGGTCGACGAGATCATGCGCGCCAGCGCCAGGCCGAGCGTCGTCTTGCCGGAGCCGGATTCGCCGACCACGCCGAGCGTCTGGCCGGCGCGCACGGTGACATCGATGCCGTCCACCGCCTTCACATTGTCGACGGTGCGGCGGAAGAAGCCCTGCTTGATCGGGAACCAGACCTTTACGTCCTTGCCGGTCATGACAGGCTTGGCATCGGCATTGGCGGCCGGCGGCTTGCCCTTCGGCTCGGCCGCCAGCAGATGCCGCGTATAGGCATGCTGCGGATTGGCGAAGATCTCCTTGGTCGGCCCTGTCTCGACGATCTTGCCCTTGGTCATCACGCAGACACGGTCGGCGATCTTGCGCACAATGCCGAGATCATGGGTGATGAACAGCATCGACATGCCCTTGCGGCTCTTCAAGCCGGCCAGCAGTTCGAGGATCTGCGCCTGCACGGTGACGTCGAGCGCCGTCGTCGGCTCGTCGGCGATCAGAAGTTCGGGCTCGTTGGCCAGCGCCATGGCGATCATCACGCGCTGGCGCTGGCCGCCGGACAACTGGTGTGGATAGGCATCGAGGCGCTTGTGCGGATCGCGGATGCCGACCTCGTTGAGCAAGGCCAGCGTGCGCTCCTTGGCCGGGCGGTCGGCCATGCCCTGATGCAGCTTCAGGATCTCGACGATTTGATGCTCGATCGTGTGCAGCGGATTGAGCGAGGTCATCGGCTCCTGGAAGATCATGGTGATCTTGTTGCCGCGCACCTGCCGCAACTGCTTCTCGTTCATCGCCAGCAGGTCGGCGCCCTGGAACAGGATCTTTCCCGAGGGATGGCTGGCGCTTGGATAAGGCAACAGCTTCAGCACCGAAAGCGCCGAGACCGATTTGCCGGAACCGGATTCGCCGACCAGCGCCACTGTCTCGCCCTTGGCGATGTCGAACGAGATGTGGTCGACGGCCAACGACTGGCTGCCGCCCTGGCTGAAGGCGACGCTGAGGTCCTGTACGCTGAGCAAGGGGGCTTCGCTCATCTGAACGTCTTGCGCGGATCGAAGGCGTCGCGCGTCGCCTCGCCGACGAAGACCAGCAGCGACAGCATCAGCGAGATGACGACGAAGCCGGAAATGCCGAGCCACGGCGCATTGAGGTTCCGCTGCGCCTGCTTGAGCAGTTCGCCGAGCGAGGCGGAGCCGGGCGGCAGGCCAAAGCCGAGGTAGTCGAGCGAGGTCAGCGTCGAGATCGAGCCTGAGAGCAGGAAGGGCATGAAGGTCAATGTCGCCACCATGGCGTTGGGCAGCAGGTGCCGGAACATGATGGTGCGGTTGGGCACGCCGAGCGCCCGGGCCGCGTTGACATATTCGAAATTGCGGGCGCGCAGGAACTCGGCCCGCACCACACCGACCAGCGCCACCCAGGAGAACAGCAGCATCAGGCCGAGCAGGATGAAGAAGCCCGGCGGCAGGATGGCGGCGACGATGAGCAGGAGATAGAGCACCGGGATGGCAGACCAGATTTCGATGAAACGCTGGAACAAGAGATCCGTCCAGCCGCCGAAATAGCCTTGCACGGCGCCGGCCGCGACGCCGATCAAGGCCGAGCCGGCGGTCAGGATCAGGCCGAACAGCACCGAAATGCGGAAGCCGTAGATGACGCGCGCCAGCACGTCGCGCGCCTGGTCGTCGGTGCCTAACCAATTCCAGTTGCCGACCATGCAGGCCGGGTCGGCGGCACCCTTCGGATACTGGTTGCAGCGCTTCGTGGCGTCATACTGCCAAGACGGCCTGGCCGGCGCTGCTTCCGGAATGGCGTTGTTGACGGTCTGATAGGAGTAGCGCACCGGTGGCCAGATCATCCAGCCATTGGCGTTGATCTCGTCCTGGATGACCGGGTCGCGATAATCGGTGACGGCATAGAAACCGCCGAATTTTTCCTCGGGGTAGGCGACCAGCACCGGAAACAGGATCTCGCCCTTGTAGGAGGCGATGATCGGCTTGTCGTTGGCGATGAACTCGGAAAACAGCGACAGCACGAACAGGACGAGGAAGATCCACAGCGACCAGTAGCCGCGCCGGTTGGCTCTGAAGTTCTGCAGGCGCCGCTTGTTGAGCGGCGACAGAAACGGCCGCTTGATCCGCGCGGGAGCCGCGCCCACGGGGACTGTAGCCTCCGACATCAGACGTCTCTCCGCTCGAAATCGATGCGCGGATCGACCCAGGTGTAGAGCAGGTCGGACAAGAGACCGACGAACAGCCCCAGCAGCGAGAAGATATAGAGATTGGCGAACACCACCGGATAGTCGCGCTCGACCACCGACCGGAAGCCGAGCAGGCCGAGGCCATCGAGGGAGAAGATGTTCTCGATCAGCAGCGAGCCGGTGAAGAAGGCCGAGATGAAGGCGCCGGGAAAGCCGGCGATGACGATCAGCATGGCGTTGCGGAAGACGTGGCCGTAGAGCACCTGCCGTTCCGACAGGCCCTTGGCCCGCGCCGTCACCACATACTGCTTGCGGATTTCTTCGAGGAACGAGTTCTTGGTCAATAGCGTCGTCGTGGCGAAGGCCGACAGCACCAGCGCGGTCAGCGGCAAGGTCATGTGCCAGAAATAGTCGACGATCTTTCCCCACCAGGACAATTGATCCCAATTGTCCGAGGTGAGGCCGCGCAGCGGAAACCAGTCCCAGAAAGACCCGCCGGCAAACAGCACCATCAGCATGATGCCGAACAGGAAGCCCGGAATGGCATAGCCGACAATGACGACGCCGCTGGTCCAGACGTCGAAGGGAGTGCCGTCCTTGACCGCCTTGCGGATGCCGAGCGGGATCGAGATCAGGTAGGACAAAAGCGTGATCCACAGCCCGATCGAGATCGACACCGGCATCTTCTCCAGGATCAGGTCGAGCACCGAAATGTCGCGGAAATAGCTGTCGCCGAAATCGAAGCGGGCATAGTTCCACAGCATCATGCCGAAGCGCTCGAGCGGCGGCTTGTCGAAGCCGAACTGCTTTTCCAGCTTCTTAATGAATTCCGGATCGAGCCCCTGCGCCCCGCGATATTTCGAACTGACGTCACCGGCGACATCCAGGCTGCCCCCAGAACCCGCGTCGCCGCCACCGCCGCCGAGGCGGTCGCTGCCGCCCTGATTGGTCAGCCGGGCGATAACCTGCTCGACCGGGCCGCCGGGGGCGAACTGGATAACGGCGAAGGATATCGCCATGATGCCGAACAGGGTCGGGATCATCAACAGGATGCGGCGCAGGATATAGGCGCCCATCAGGCCTTTTGCCCCGCTTGAGCGAACATCTCAGCCTTTGCCAATTTTTGCCGCCTTGCCCTTATCGAACCACCACAGCGTCTCGACCGGAAAGCCGAAATCGGGCTTCTGTTCGACAAAGCCGAACATGTCCCAATAGGCGACGCGGTGATTCGCCAGATAGTATGTTGGAATCCAGTCGAGCCGCGCGCGCAAGACCCGGTCGAGCGCTCTGAGCGCCGTGACGAGTTCTATACGGTCTTTCGCCTTGCCGGCTGCCGCGATCAGGGCGTCGATGGCCTTGCTTTCCGTGCCCGGATAGTTGCGCTGCCCCGGGATTTTCGCCATCCGGGAATCATAGAGCATCTGCAGGCTGTCGTCGGTCGGCGTCGCCCCGATCGACCAATGCAGCAAGGCAAGATCGAAGTCGTAATTGCTGTGCCGCTGCTCATACTGCGCCGAATCGATTTGCCGGATCGATGCGTCGATCCCGATCGCCTTCATATTCTCGGACCAAGGGGTGTAGATGCGAACGATGCCGTCGTCC
Organism: Mesorhizobium sp. WSM4822; assembly: GCF_055811155.1. Taxonomy (NCBI): domain Bacteria; kingdom Pseudomonadati; phylum Pseudomonadota; class Alphaproteobacteria; order Hyphomicrobiales; family Phyllobacteriaceae; genus Mesorhizobium; species Mesorhizobium sp. WSM4822. The sequence continues at coordinate 112,094 of NZ_JBVVQM010000010.1, forward strand.
TCCGCCAGCATTTCGACCCGCAGCCGCTCACCCTTGTCGCTGACGACGAAACTGCCATCGCGCTTCCAGCCGGCCTGCGCAAGCAATCTCGAAGCCTCGCCCAGCAGCTTGCGGTCATGGCCCGAACCGTCGGAAAGGGGCTGCGTCACCGCTTCACCAAAAACCTCTGGCGGCAATTCGGCCCGGAACGGCTCCAGCAGGGCCAATTCCTCAGGCGAGGGCAGGCCTTCGGCCTTGTAATCCGACCGTTCGAAGTTCGATTGAGAACGCTCGTAGGAGCCGTAAAACAGCGCCCGCTTCATCCATTCGAAATCGAAGCACCTAGCGATCGCCCGCCGCACCCGCTCATCGCGGAATTGCGGACGACGCTGGTTCAGTGCGACGCTCTGCATATCCGGCGTCTTCTCGCCGGGAAATTCCCGTTTGACGACCTTGCCGTCCTTCAGCGCCGGAAAGTCATATCCGGTCGCCCATACCCGCGAGGTGAATTCCTCGCGAAAATGCGTGTCGCCTTTCTTGAAGGCTTCGAACGCCGCCTGCCGGTCAAGATAGAAGTCGATGCGGATGCGGTCGAAATTGTAGAGGCCGCGGTTCACTGGCAGATCGCGGCCCCAATAGTCGGCCACGCGGTCATATTCGACAGTCTGTCCGGCCGCCACGCGTCCAATCTTGTAGGGACCCGAGCCAAGCGGCGGTGTCATGGTCGAGGCATCGAAATCATTGGCCGTGTAAAAGGCCTTGGAGACGATCGGCATCCCCACGATCGCCAGGATGTTTTGCGCTGACTGTTCGCCGTTGAAAGTGAGGTTGACGGTGGCGGGATCGACCGCAACCGCGTCGGTCATGTACCGCAACGCCTGGGAAAGGTTCGGATGGCCCTTGTCCTTATAAAGCTTCAGCGCGAAGACAACGTCGTCCGCGGTCAGCGGCGAGCCGTCATGGAAACGCGCTTGCGGTCGCAGGGCGAAGCGGAAACCGTTGCGGTCTGGCGACAGGGTAACGGTTTCGGCGAGCAGGCCGTAGGCCGCATCCGGCTCATCGAGCGCGCTTGTCATCAGGGAATCGAAACAGAGTTCGGCGCGCGGCGGAGCCTCTCCCTTCAACACCAGGAAATTCAGGGTGTTGAAGGTCAGGAAGCTCTGATTGAGGGTCGAGTTCGGCGGCGCGAAATTCATCTGGCCGCCCTTTGGGGCGTCAGGATTGACGTAGTCGAAATGCGCGAAATCGGGTTTGTATTTGAGGTCGCCGAAGGCCGACAGGCCGTGCAGCTTGGTGCCGGTCGCAGTGTCGGCGAAGGCCTTGCCGGGCAGCAAGGCGGCGGCTGCCGCGGCACTGCCCAGGGCCAGGAAGTCGCGGCGGGCAAGGGCCGCCATCAATTGCCACCCTTGTACTTGGCCGCCAGCGCCTTCTCCTTGTCCGGGTCGATCCACCAGGAATCGATGTCGGCTCCGGCATAGGCAGGCTGCTTGTCGGGGAATTTGAACTTGTCCCAATAGGCCAGCCACACCGCCGACCGGTAATATTGGGGAACCACGTAGAAGTTCCACAGCAGGATGCGGTCGAGCGCATGGGTGGCGGCGACGAGATCGTCGCGATCGGTCGCGAAGATAATGCGATCGACCAGCGCGTCGACGGTCGGGTCCTTGATGCCCATCAGATTGCGCGAACCGGGCGAGTCGGCAGCTTTAGAGCTCCAGAAGTCGCGCTGCTCGTTGCCCGGCGAATCCGACTGCTGCAGCATCCCGGTGACGACATCGAAATCGAAATTGTTGACGCGGTTGATGTACTGCGTCTGGTCGATGATGCGCAAAGTGGCGTCGACGCCGATCTTGCGCAGATTGGCGATGTAGGGGCTGGCGATCACCTGGTCGGTGTCGTTCCAGCCAAGGATTTCGAACTTGAACGGCGCGCCGGTCTTGGCATTGACCATCTTGCCGCCCTTGATCACCCAGCCCGCCTTGGCGAAGAGATCGACCGCCTGTTTCAGGTACTTCCGTTCCGCCTGCGGTGAATCATAAACCGGCAGCTTGAATTCCTGCGTGAAAAGTTCGGGCGGCAGCTTGTCTCGGTATTTTTCCAGGATTTCCAGTTCCTTGCCCTGCGGCAACCCGTTCGAGGCCAGTTCGGTGCCCTGGAAATAGCTCGACGTGCGGGTGTTGAAGCCGAAGAACAGTGTGCGGTTCATGCTCTCGAAATCGAACGGAATGGTCAGCGCTTCACGCACCAGCCGGTCCTGGAACAGCGGCCGTCGCTGGTTGAGGACGAAGCCCTGCATCGGTTCCGGCGCCTGGGTCTGGAAATCCTTCTTGATGACATCGCCGGCTTGGAATGCCGGGAAATTGTAAGCCGTCGCCCATTTGCGCGAACTGTATTCGCGGTTGATGTCTTCCAGCCCACCCTTGGTGAAGGCGAGCCAGGCAGCGTTGTCGTCCAGAATATAGGTGTAGCGTCGGGTGTCGAAATTCTCACGGCCGATCTTCACCGGCAGCTTGGCCGCCCAATAGTCCGGCACACGCTGCCAGATGATTTCCGAACCCGGCTTGAAGCTGGTGATCTTGTAGGCGGCCGAACCGAGCGGAATTTCCAGCGTCGGCTTGGTTACGTCCCGCTTCTTGCCGTTGGCATCGGTGCCTTCCCACCAATGTTTCGGCAGCACGGCAAGGTCGCCGATGATCTTGGGCAATTCGCGATTGCCCTTCTGGTTGAAATGGAACTCCACCTCGCGATCCGAAATCGCCACCGCATCGGTGACATTCTCAAAATAGCGGCTGTACTGCGGGCTGTTGGCCTTCAGCACATGAAACGACCAGATCACGTCATCGACGGTGATCGGCTGGCCGTCATGCCATTTGGCGCGCGGATCGAGCCGGTAGGTCGCGGAGGAATAATCATCAGGATATTTGTAGGCATCGGCGATCAGTGGATGGCTGGTGCTGCCTTCATCGGTCGCCTGCTCCATCAGCGTGTCGTAGAGCAGGCCGCCGCCAAACCCGACGAGGCCGGCGGCCGGTGATCCCTGGACGACGTAGGGATTGAAGCTGTCGAATGTACCTGGCACCACCGAATTCAGCGTGCCGCCCTTGGGCGCGTTCGGGTTGACGTAGTCGTAGTGCTGGAAATTGGCGCCGTATTTGGACTCGCCGATCAGCGATGAGGTGGTGCGCCATTCGTCGGCGCGGGCAGCCTGCAATCCCGCCGCCAGAAGGGCAGCCGACAGCAACGACTTGAGAAGCGTTCGGCCAACCGTCATGCACTATCCTCTTTGCAATGCCCGTTCATGGGCAATCTAGATGATTTGGCGCTCGTGAAAACCGCCATGCGCGGCTTTGTCGCCGCCCTATGCGGTTTTCCCAACAAAAAAGCCGGGCTGAACCCGGCTTTTTCAAGGTCGTCGAGATGATATCTGGCTATTGGGCAGGCGCCGGTGCCGGTGCGGCCGGAGCCGGGGCGGCAGGTGCGGCACCCTCAGCCGGCTTTGCCGGAGCGGCTGCATCGGCGGGCGCGCCTGCATCGGCGGCGGCACCCGGCGCCGGCAGCGGCTTGGGATTGTCGGACAGCGTGCGCAGATAGGCGATGACGTTGGCGCGATCCTCGTCCTTGGGCAGGCCGGCGAAGCCCATCGCGGTGCCCTTCACGAGTTTCTTCGGCGAAGTGATGAAGTGGTTGAGGTTGTCGTACGTCCACTTCTCGGCGCCGCCCTTGGAGAATTCCTTCATGCCGGCCGAATAGGCAAAGCCTTCATGCTCGGCAACGGGGCGGTCGATGAGGTCCCACAGGTCCGGGCCGACCTTGTTGGGGCCGCCCTTTTCGCCGGAATGGCAGGCTTGGCACTTCTTGAAGACGGCAGCACCTTGCTCGACATTGGCGGTCGCCAGCAGTTCGGCGATCGGCTTGGCTGCGGCGGCAGGCGCGGCCGGACCGCCTTCGGCGGGCTCGGCGGCCTCGATGGCGAAACCGGGCTTTTCCGGCGCCGGCGAGGCAAACAGCGCGTCCGACACAATGCCGACCGAGAAGACGACGAAAACGGTTCCGAGCAATCCGGCGAGCAGTTTGTTGACTTCGTTGGAATCCATACGCCCCTTGCTCCCTTTTCCGGCGGACAGAACCGTCCACTCCGTCCGTCGGTATCGTGACCCGTCCTGCCAGGGCGGTCAAATCGGGCGGAAACTAGGTCTTTTGCTGCGGCGTTGCAACACCTATAAGGGCGCTTCCAGTGAGACCTTTTGCCACTTTCCCTGTCCTCTTTCGAGACGCCTTGCACCCGAAATGTCCACGCTGATCCTGATCCCGGCCCGCATGGCTTCGACCCGCCTGCCGGGCAAGCCTCTGGCCGACATCGCAGGCGCCCCGATGATCGTCCATGTCGCCCGCCGTGCCGCCGAAGCCGGCCTTGGACGGGTGGTGGTGGCGACCGACACGCAAAGCGTGGCGCAGGCGGTGCGCGCGCACGGTTTCGAGGCCGTGATGACGCGCATGGATCACGAATCCGGCTCCGACCGGATCCACGAGGCGCTGATCGCGCTGGACCCCGGGCGCAAGGTCGAAACCATCGTCAATGTACAAGGCGACCTGCCGACGATCGATCCCCAGATCATCGCCGCGTCGCTCAGGCCTTTCGAGGACAGTGCGGTGGACATCGCCACGCTCGGCGTCGAGATCGTCCGTGACGAGGAAAAGACCAATCCCAATGTCGTCAAGATCGTCGGCTCGCCGCTTTCCGGCACCAGGCTGAGGGCGCTCTATTTCACCCGCGCCACGGCGCCTTGGGGCGAGGGGCCGCTCTACCATCATGTCGGCCTCTACGCCTATCGCCGCGAAGCACTCGAGCGTTTCGTCGCGCTGAAGCCGTCGCCGCTCGAACGGCGCGAGCGGCTGGAACAGTTGCGGGCGCTGGAAGCCGGCATGCGCATCGACGCCGAGATCGTCCAGTCGCTGCCGCTCGGCGTCGACACGCCGGAAGACCTCGAACGCGCCAGACAGATCCTTTCAACCTGAGATATCGGCATGCCTGAAAAGACCAACAGAATATCCTTCCAAGGCGAGCCGGGCGCCAATTCCGACACCGCCAGCCGCAACATGTTCCCTTCGATGGAGCCGTTGCCATGCCCGACTTTCGAGGATGCCCTCAACGCGGTCGAGACCAACAAGGCCGACCTCGCCATGATCCCGATCGAGAACACCATTGCCGGGCGCGTCGCCGATATCCATCATCTCTTGCCGGAATCGAAGCTGCACATCATCGGCGAATATTTCCTGCCGATCCATTTCCAGCTGATGGTGCTGCCGGGCGTCAGGCGCGACGAGATCAAGACGGTGCACAGCCATATCCACGCGCTTGGCCAGTGCCGCAAATACATCCGCAAGAACGGCTGGAAGGCGATCGTCGCCGGCGACACGGCCGGCGCCGCCAAGATGGTCTCCGAGGTCAAGGACCGCACCATGGCGGCGCTGTCGCCCGCACTGGCAGCGACCCTCTACGGGCTCGATATCATCGAGCAAAACGTCGAGGACACCGACTCAAACGTCACCCGCTTTGTCGTCCTGACCAAGAACAAGCAATGGGCCGAGCGCCCGTCGCCTGACGTCAAGATGATGACGACTTTCATCTTCCGCGTCCGCAACGTGCCGGCCGCGCTCTACAAGGCGATGGGCGGCTTCGCCACCAACGGCATCAACATGACCAAGCTGGAGAGCTACCAGCTGGGCGCTTTCACGGCGACGCTGTTCTACGCCGACATCGAGGGCCATCCCGACGACCCGCTGGTCAAGCTGGCGCTGGACGAGCTTCGTTTCTTCTCGCGCGAAGTGCGGATTCTGGGCGTCTATCCGGCCAGTGAGTCGCGTGAGCAGTGGAAGGTGGCGGACTGATCGCTACTGGGCATGATCCTTTCCAAAAACCGGTTCCACTTTTCGGGACCATGCCCTAAATCACCGCGCCCAGCGGCACATAGTCGATCTCCATGAAGGTCTCGACCTCCGGCACCCAGCGGTCGCGCACGAAGGCGACATGGTCGGGATGGTCGTTGTACCTGGTGTAGGCGGCCTGGTCGGCGAACTCCATCGAGAAGCCGAAACGATAGTCGTTCTTGGGGCTGATCTGCCGCAATTGCTCGAAATGCGTGACGCCCCTGATCGCGGTGAGGATTTTCTTGGCGTCGACCAGGAACCGCTTTTCCTCCAGCGAATGCGGCGGATGCTTCAGCGTGAAAACGACGGTGTGACGGATCATGTCCTGCTCCTGCAATGTCTTTGAATAATCGCTGCCATCATTGTGAATCGACCCAGGCGCGGATGAGGTGATGCGCAATGGCGCCTTTCGGCGGCGTGACCAGATTGTCCTTGTGCGTCCTTTCCAGCATCAGGCGCACCTCGTCGCGAAAAAACCAGCGGCAGTCCTCAAGCTCGTTGAGGTCGGCCTGGATATCGTCATTGAGCGGCTCGCCGAAGCAGCCGATCATCAGCGAATAGGGAAACGGCCAGGGCTGGCTGGCGTGGTAGACGACGCGGCCAAGCCTGATGCCGGCCTCTTCCAGCGTCTCGCGACGCACCGCCGCCTCGATCGTCTCGCCCGGCTCGATGAAGCCGGCAAGGGCCGAGTACATGCCCGGCGCGAAATGCCGGCCGCGCCCGAGCAGGCACTTCTCCCGCGTTGCCGTCAGCATGATCGCCACCGGGTCGGTGCGCGGAAAATGCTCGGTGCCGCAATTCGGGCAATGCCGCTTGTAGCCGCCCGCCCGCATCTGCGATTCTGTACCGCATTTGCTGCAGAAGCGATGGCTGGCATGCCAGGCGAGCAGGGCCGCCCCTTGCGCCATCGCGCCAGCCGCCGCCTCGTCGATCAGCCCTTGCATGTAGACCGAGCGGTAGTCGATGGCCTTGACTGTTTCGGGAAGCTGTTCGGGTTCGACGCCGGCGGGCACGGCCAGCACCGGTCCTCGTTCGGAAAAGCCGAGCAGGATGCCTTGCGCCAGGGAAACCTTGAAGGGCTCGCTCTCGGTGGCGCCGAACCAGGGATCGAGAGCGCCGCCATCGCCGAGCTTCAGATAGAGCCGGCCGCCATGCATCAGAAGCAGCCGCGTCGCCGGATCGGCCAGCGCCTTGTCGACCGAATCGTCGGCGCGGTTCTCGGACTGCCGGTCGATCGTGTTGCCGGCGAAGCCGACGAACTGGCTCGGCTCGCGCAAAGGCGCGTCAAACAGGCGGAAGCTCATGGGGACTCTGGAATGTTGAGGGATGGACACTGGGAACGCTTATAGCGCCGCCTTGATCGTTTCGGCAAACCGTCGCAGGTCGGAACGTTGATAGGGCTCACGCAGGCCATGTCCCCACACCGGGCCTGGCCAGCCGGGATCGCCTTCCGAACGCGCGATGACATGGATGTGCAGCTGGCGCACGATGTTGCCGAGCGCGCCGGTGTTGATCTTGGTGCAGCCGGTCGCCTTCTTCAGCGCCTGCGCCACCATGTTGGTTTCGAAGGTCAGCATCGCCTGGTCGAGCGGCGTCATATCATGGATTTCCTCCGCGCCGGGCCGCTGCGGCACCAGCAGCAGCCATGGCCAGCGGCGGTCGTTCATCACCCGCAATTCGCACAGCCCAAGCCACATCAACTGTTCGCTGTCCGCCTCCAGCCGTGCGTCCAGCGTAAATCCGGCCTCCAGGCCCGGCAGCATCGGCGTTTCCCTTGCTTTTCTTGGTTTGCTCAACACATGAAGGCTAGAGCGGCGGCAAGGGGGCTGCAAGCGAATCATTGCGCCCTCACGGTTTGGTGCGCCGATTCGACATTTAACGATTTCTTCGGCGGACTTGCATTTCGTCGCGCAATTGCCGATATGGAAAGCGGGAGGTTGGTGGTGGACGATCCACTCGCCAACCGGGTCAGGTCCGGAAGGAAGCAGCCCTAACGAGCCCGGAACGGGTCATTGTTCCAGCCTCCCACCTCATCGGCCCCTCTCGCGACATTGACGACGCATTGCAGCGCGGGCGAGACTATGCGCAGGAATCGGCCGCCTTCGGGCGCGGCCATTTGGAGCTTTACGGGCGTATGAGCGAAGCCGGAAATTCGGGACCAAAAAGCCTGGAGATAGGCAAGGCCGCCGCCTATCGCGTGCTGGCGCGCAAGTACCGTCCTTCGAATTTTTCCGAGTTGGTCGGCCAGGAGCCGATGGTGCGCACCCTCACCAACGCCTTTGCCACCGGCCGCATCGCCCAGGCCTGGATGCTGACCGGCGTGCGCGGCGTCGGCAAGACCACGACGGCGCGCATACTCGCGCGGGCCCTGAATTATAAAACCGCCGATATCGACCAGCCTTCGGTCGACCTCGCCGTCCTCGGCGAACATTGCCAGGCGATCATGGAAGGCCGCCATGTCGACGTCATCGAGATGGACGCCGCCTCGCACACCGGCATCGACGACATCAGGGATATCATCGAGCGCGTGCGCTATGCTCCGGTCTCGGCCCGCTACAAGGTCTACATCATCGACGAAGTGCACATGCTGTCGACGCAGGCCTTCAACGGCCTGCTGAAGACGCTGGAAGAGCCGCCGCCGCACGTCAAATTCATCTTCGCCACCACCGAAATCCGCAAGGTCCCGATTACCGTCCTGTCGCGTTGCCAGCGCTTCGACCTGAGGCGCATCGACGCCGGCGCTCTGGTCGCGCATCTGTCCTCGATCTCGGCCCAGGAAGGCATTTCTGTCGACGACGACGCGCTGGCGATGATCGCGCGCGCCGCCGAAGGCTCGGCCCGTGATTCGCTCTCCATTCTCGACCAGGCGATTGCCCATGGCGCCGGCACTGTCGGTGCCGCGGCTGTGCGGGCGATGCTGGGACTTGCCGACCGCGCCCGCATCGTCGACCTGTTCGAACATGTGATGAAGGGCGATGTGGCGGCAGCCCTTGGCGAATTCCGCGCGCAATACGATACCGGCGCCGATCCGGCAGCCGTGCTGACCGATCTTGCCGAATTCAACCATCTCGTCACCCGGCTGCGTTTCGTGCCGACGGCCATCGAGGATGCCTCGCTGTCCGAGGACGAGCGGCAGCGCGGCGCCGATTTCGCCAGAACGCTGTCGGTCAGGGTGCTGTCACGGACATGGCAGATGCTGCTCAAGGGCATCCCCGAGGTGCAGTCTTCCAACCGGCCGGTGAGTGCCGCCGAAATGGTGCTGATCCGGCTGGCGCATGCCGCCGATCTGCCGACGCTGGACGAGGCGCTGAGATCGCTCGAGGGCGCTGCGCCCATGCAGAATGGCGCGCCGCGCCCGAATGGGACGCCGGCAAGTTCCGGCAATGGCGGTGGTGCCGGCGCGGTGGCGCAGACGCGCATGCCATCCGGATCCGGCGGGGCACAGAGCATGCGGCTGGTCGAAGCCTCGCCTGCTGCCGTTGCCTACGTCGCTCCGCCGGAGCCGGCCATGGAATCGGCGCCGCTGAAATCGCTGGCCGACATCATTGCGCTCGCCGACGCGCAGCGCGACATCGCCTTCAAGGTGCTGGTCAAGAGCTGCATCCGGTTTGTGCGCATCGAGCCCGGCCGCATCGACGTCGGCCTGACCAGCGATGCGCCCAAGATGCTGCTCAACGACCTGACGACGAAGCTTCGCGCCTGGACCGGCCGCAGCTGGCTGGTCTCCCTGTCGAAGGAAGAGGGCGGCCAGACGCTCGCCGAAATGGAATCGGCCAAGCGCGAGACGGCATTTCTCGATGCCAAGAGCGATCCCACCGTGGCCGCCATCCTGGCGCGCTTTCCCGGTGCCAAGATCATCGACGTGCGCATTCCAGACGCGCCGGAAGCCGAAACGACAGAGGCTGAAGTGCCGGTAGAGCCGCCGGCTGACGACGATGAAACCTGATCCAGTCACGAATCCGCAAAGGACCCGACCATGAAAGATCTTCTCGGCCTGATGGGCAAGGCGAAGGAAATGCAGGCCAAGTTCCAGGCTATGCAGGACGAGATCGCCACGCTGGAAGCGTCCGGCCAGGCCGGCGGCGGTCTGGTCAATGTGACGCTGACCGGAAAATTCGAGATGAAGTCGCTGAAGATCGATCCGTCTCTGTTCAAGGAAGACGATGTCGAGATCCTGGAAGACCTGGTGCTGGCCGCTCACAACGACGCAAAGACCAAGGTCGAGCAGATCATGCAGGAAAAGACCAAGGCGCTGACCGCAGGTCTGCCGATCCCGCCGGGAATGAAACTGCCCTTCTAGCATTCGGCGCAGGCGCCCATGATCGCCATGACCGAAGAGCCCTCCGAAAGACTGATCGAGCAGCGTATCCGCAACAGGATCTACGAGATCCTGGAAATCCTGGCCGATTGTGACGACGGCGTCGATCTCGTCGGCATCAAGGGTTATTTCTACCTGTTCGAGGATTTCGTCCATCGCCCGTCGATCGAAGCCGGCACATCGGCGCTTTCAAAGGACGAGCGCGCGATCGTGCTGGAGATCGCCGAATTCCTGGAGGCAGCGAGCGAGACAAATCCGGACTTCACCAAGGCTGAGTTCATAGACAGCGACTGGCCGGGAAAGATCGCGCCGACGGCCAGGGAGGCGCGGACGCTGTTCCTCCGGCGCGGCCTGTTTTCGGAGAAGGTCGAGGAGCTTGAGCCCGGCCAGCCGGCGGCCATCACAGTGGGGCACTAATTCACTTTTAGGCCATGCAGCTGTACCAATTTGGCAACAGAGCCTCATCAATAACGTTTTGGCCATCATTTTGCCCGAAAGTGTCTCATTCTTGCCGCAGCCTGGGGGCGGGCATGGAAGTGAGAGGGTTACCTGTTGATTGCCACGCGATGGAAGACGCCGCTGTTGCTCTGCGCCGTCATTTCACCCCTGTTTTTGGCTGCCTGCAGCCAGACCACGTCACACGGCATGTCCGTCGCCAGCCTGACCGACGCCATCACGCCGGGTTTCCTGAACTCCCGGGCCTACAGCCACACGCCGAAGGACAAGGAATGCCTGGAACGGGCGATGTTCTTTGAATCCAACCGCTCGAGCCGCGATGGCATGATAGCGGTCGGCACTGTGGTGATGAACCGGCTGCGCTCCGGCAAGCACGGCAGCACCATCTGCCAGGTGGTGGGCGAGCGCGGGCAGTTCGCCCCCGGCGTCATGACAAGGCCGATGAATTCACGCGCAATGCCCGATGTCGAAGAGGCTGCCGAGGCGGTGCTCAAGGGTGAGCGCAAGGCCAAGCTCAAGAACACCATGTTCTTCCACACCGCCGGCTTACGCTTCCCCTACAAGAACATGCACTACACCATGGTTGCCGGCGGCAATGCCTTCTACGAGAAGCGCGGCCGCAACTGGCAGCCGCTGCCGGACGAGCCGCAGGTCGCCATTGCCTCGGCGGCGCCGCAGAAGCCAGCGGAGCCGGTCACGATGATGGTCGCGTCCGCCGAGCCGGTGCGTCCGGCCAAGCCGGCGACCGTCCGGTCCGTCCCTGCCCAGCAGACCTATATGACCGCGGCCGCCGTGCCGGCCGCGAAATCCGCGCGTGTCTCGGCGGAGCCGACGGTGGTGGCGATGCAGGAGCCGATGGAGGAACCGGATGCCGCCCGTTTTGGCGGAACCTTGAACACAAGGACAAGGGTCATCTCCTCGGTCGAGGAAGCGCCGCAAGAGGCGTCTATGGGATTCCAGTCGACGCCTGAGAACACCGACGCTGTCGGCGCGATGATCGTCAGCCAGGGCCGGCCGCTCGAAACCAACTGATCTGCTCTCCATGGTCCCCATAGGCCCCGCCCATTTGGTCCGCCAAGGCCAATATGGCGGTCATGCGTATGCGGATGTTCCAAAGCGCTCTGAAAAATCCTAGATCAGAGCGATGTCGAAGCGAATCGCCGGTCCCGAGATCGAACGTCTGATCCAGCTCCTGGCCAAGGTGCCGGGGCTGGGTCCCCGGTCGGCCAGGCGTGCGGCCCTTCATCTGATCAAGAAGAAGGAGCAGCTTTTGTCGCCGCTGGCCGCCGCCATGGCCGAAGCGGCCGACAAGGTGCGCATCTGCTCGACCTGCGGCAATGTCGACACATCGGACCCTTGCATGATCTGCACCGACCCGCGCCGTGACGCCGGCACCATCATCGTCGTAGAGGACGTCTCCGACCTGTGGGCGCTGGAGCGCGCGGCGGCGATGAATGTGCGCTACCACGTACTCGGCGGCACGCTGTCGCCGCTCGACGGCATCGGCCCCGACCAGCTCAACATGCGCTCGCTGGTCGACCGCGTCGCCGGTGGCGAGGTCAAGGAGATCATCCTCGCCGTCAATGCGACGGTGGAGGGCCAGACGACCGCGCATTACCTCACCGATCAGCTGTCCGGCTTCGACATCAAGGTGACACGGCTCGCGCATGGCGTGCCGGTCGGCGGCGAACTCGACTATCTCGACGAGGGCACGCTGGCCGCGGCGCTGCGCTCGCGGACGGCGTTTTGACAAAGTTGGCGGGGATGCTTGCTGAGATGACTGCCGCAGAACGCGACCTTCGCAACGTCATCTCTGCATTTCTTCTGGCCGCGCTAGCCAGTCTCTTCATTTCCGCTCCCGCCTCCGCCGCGAAGATCGACGATCAGTTCCGCGCCTGGCTGCAGAACGACCTGTGGCCGCAAGCCAAGGGGAATGGCATTTCCAAAAAGACCTTCGATGCCGCCTTCGACGGCATCAAGCCCAATCTGAAGCTGCCCGACCTGGTCAAGCCGGGCGATAAGGCGACCACGCCGCGGAAGCAGCATCAGGCCGAATTCGGCTCACCCGGCGCCTATTTCGCCGAGAAGACGGTTCGCGCGGTGACGGCGGGCGGGCGTGCGCGCGAAGCCACCAATGCCAGGACACTTGCATCAATCGAAAAGCGCTACGGCGCGCCGGGCGAAGTGCTGCTGGCGATCTGGGGCCGCGAAACCGGATTCGGCGCGGCGAAGATGCCTTACGACGCCTTCGAAGTGCTGGGCACCAAAGCGTTCATGTCGACCAGGAAGGACTTCTTCCGCACCGAGTTGCTTGCTGCACTCGAGATCGTCGAGCGCGGGCTGGCTCCGGTCGGCGCGATGAAATCGTCCTGGGCCGGAGCGCTTGGCCAGCCGCAATTCATGCCGACCTCGTTCCTGAAACATGCCGTCGATTTCGACGGCGACGGCCGCGCCGACATCTGGAACTCGACGCCGGACGTGCTGGCCTCGATCGCCAATTATCTCGTCCATTACGGTTGGGTAAAGGGCCGTGGCTGGGGTTTCGAGGTGACGGTGCCGGAAAGCGTTTCCTGTTCGCTGGAAGGCCCGGACCAGGGCAAGAAAATCTCGCAATGGGCTGATATGGGCATCAAGCGCGTCGGCGGCAAACCGTTTCCAGCAAGTGAGCTGAAGGCCGAGGGTTTTCTGTTGATGCCGGCAGGGCGCAGCGGCCCGGCCTTTATCGCCACACCCAATTTCTACGTGCTGAAGCAATACAACACCAGCGACCTCTACGCGCTGTTCATCGGCCACGGCGCCGACCGCATCGCCCATGGCGATGGCAATTTCGCCGGCAGCTGGGGCGCGGTTGGCGGGCTCCACCGTTCGGACATCGCCGCTCTGCAACGCGCGCTGGAAGCCCAGGGCTATGATGTCGGCAGCGCCGATGGCCTGCCCGGCTTCAAGACCCGCCGTTCGATCGGCACTTGGCAAGCCAAGAACGGGCGCGCCGCCACCTGCTTCCCTGACGCCGGCCTTGTCGCGGCTCTGAAGTAGTCGCGACATTCGCCAGATTTTCCCGATCGGCAGCCTCTATTGGCTGGCCTGTGCGTCGGCATCCCGCCGGCCTTTCTGGCCCATTGAGCCGTCGCATAAATGCTCGTTGCCCGCCACGAGGCCGCCGGATATGGTGTTGACCAACTGGACAAAAACCGCAACGGTAAGAGGTCAGTGGGGCCGTCTCAAGGCCCGAAAAGAATTCCACAACCCTGAGCCGGGAACTCAGGTCAACAAACAACAAAACAGGGAACAATCACGATGATGATGGAAAAGTTTGCTCTACGCTCTCGCTTCCTGCTCGCGGGTGCAGCCATGTCCGCGCTGCTTCTGGCCGGCGCACCCGCCGGTGCGGTCACGCCCGCCGACACGCTGGTCGAAGGTTTCGCGATCGACGACATCATCTCCATGGATCCGGGCGAGGCGTTCGAGCTGTCGACCGCCGAGGTCACCGGCAACACCTATGATCTGCTTGTCCGTCTCGACCTCAGCGACACCTCCAAGGTCAAGGGAGACCTTGCCGAAAGCTGGACCGTCTCCGACGACGGCCTGACCTACACATTCAAGCTCAAGCCCGGCCTGAAATTCGCCTCCGGCAATCCGATCACCGCCGCCGACGTCGCCTGGTCTTTCGAACGTGTGGTCAAGCTCGACAAAAGCCCGGCCTTCATCATCGGCCAGTTCGGCATCAGCGGCGACAACGTCGCCGAGAAGGCCAAGGCGGTCGACGAGACCACCTTCCAGTTCACCGTCGACAAGGCCTATGCCCCGAGCTTCGTGCTGAACTGTCTGTCGGCAACGGTCGCGTCGGTGGTCGACGCCAAGCTGGTCAAGGAACATGTCGCTGCGGTGACGCCGAGCGCCGACTACAAATGGGACAATGATTTCGGCAATGCCTGGCTGAAGACCGGCTATGCCGGCTCCGGCGTCTTCAAGCTGCGCGAATGGCGTGCCAATGAGGCAGTCGTTCTCGAGCGCAACGACAATTACTACGGCGAGAAGGCCAAACTTGCCCGCGTCATCTACCGCAACATGAAGGAAAGCTCGGGCCAGCGCCTGGCGCTCGAAGCCGGCGACATCGACGTTGCCCGCAATCTCGAGCCGAACGATCTCGACGCCATCGCCAAGAATGCTGATCTGACCTCGACCAGCGCGCCGAAGGGCACCGTCTACTACATCAGCCTCAACCAGAAGAACCCGAACCTCGCCAAGCCGGAGGTCCGCCAGGCCTTCAAATATCTGGTCGACTATGATGCCTTGAGTTCCACCATCCTCAAGGGCATCGGCGAAATCCACCAGACCTTCCTGCCCAAGGGTGTGCTCGGCGAATTGGATGAGAATCCGTTCAAGCTCGATGTCGCCAAGGCCAAGGAATTGCTGGCCAAGGCCGGTTTGCCCGACGGCTTCAGCGTAACCATGGACGTACGCACCGGCCAGCCGACGACCGGCATGGCGGAATCGATCCAGCAGACGCTTGGCCAGGCCGGCATCAAGCTCGAGATCATCCCGGGCGACGGCAAGCAGACGCTGACCAAATATCGCGCCCGCAACCACGACATCTATATCGGCCAGTGGGGCCAGGATTATTTCGACCCGAATTCCAACGCCCAGACCTTTGCCTCGAACCCGGACAATTCGGATGCGGGCAAGTCCAAGACGCTGGCCTGGCGCAACGCCTGGGACATTCCGGACCTGACCAAGGAAACGGAAGCAGCACTGCTCGAGAAGGACGCCGGCAAACGCGCCGACATGTACAAGGATCTCGAGAAGAAAATCCTCGACACCAGCCCCTTCGTCGTCATCCACCAGCAGCTGGAAGTCGCCGGCCTGCGCAAGAACCTCAAGGGCTTTGCGCTCGGCCCGAGCTTCGACACCAATTTCGTCGGGCCGGTGTCCAAGGAATAGTGCCCGCGGACACGCGGCATGAGCACGGTTGAAAAGGAAGTGGCGGCGGGGGGCGGCCGCGCCCCCGCCGGGGGTTTTTGATGATAGCGTGGGGGGTTGCGGGGGATAGCGGTGACGACGTTTATTTGTGTGGGGGCGGGGACCATGTTAATAGGGCGCGGGATTACGATAGACC
>NZ_JBVVQM010000010.1:127900-307988 GCF_055811155.1 Mesorhizobium sp. WSM4822
AATATTCCCCCGGCGCTCGGCCCTCGCTCCCAAACAATTTTGGGGGGGCGGTTGCAAAATTAATGGGCCCGGCGCACCGGGGTATTGAGCCGGTTTAAAACGCCGGGGGGGGGGGGGGGGGCCCCCCCCCGCGCCGTCGTTATTGCATCATCGCTTGGCCGTTTCCTGGTCATCGCGATCACGACTTATCTTGGTCTGCTCGCGGTCACCTTCTTCATCGGCCGCGTCATTCCGATCGACCCGGTGCTGGCGGTGCTCGGCGACCGGGCGCCGGCCAATGTCGTCGAGCGCACGCGCCGCGAGATGGGCCTCGATCTGCCGTTGATCGAGCAGTTCTACATCTATGTGAAAAATGCCCTGAACGGTAATTTCGGCGTCTCCGTGCTGACCACCAATCCGGTCATGACCGACATTCGCCGGGCGCTTCCGGCAACCACCGAACTGGCGACGCTCGGAACGCTGATCGGGGCGCTGTTCGGCGTGCCGCTCGGCGTGCTGGCGGCGGTCAAGCGCGGCAGTCTCATCGACCAGATCGTGCGCATCATCGGCCTGATCGGCTATTCCGTGCCGATCTTCTGGCTCGGCCTGCTGGCGCTGGTGCTGTTCTATGCCAAGCTGCAATGGGTTGCCTTCCCGGCGCGGCTCGACGTCGTCTACGAGTACACTTTTACGCCGATCACCGGCTTCTATCTCCTCGACTCCGCGATGCAGGGGCAGTGGGACGTGTTTTACGACGCCTTCCGCCACATCATCCTGCCGGCATCGCTGCTCGGCTACTTCTCGCTCGCCTATATCAGCCGCATGACGCGCTCGTTCATGCTCAACGAACTGTCCCAGGAATACATCGTCGCGGCACGCGCCAAGGGCCTGTCGGAAACCCGCATCATCTGGGGCCACGCGCTGCGCAATGCGGCGGTGCCGATGGTGACGGTGATCGCGCTCTCCTATGCCGGGCTGCTCGAAGGCTCGGTGCTCACCGAAACCGTGTTCTCGTGGCCGGGCATCGGCCTCTACATCACCAACTCGCTGCAGAACGCAGACATGAATGCGGTGCTCGGCGGCACCATCGTCATCGGCTCGGTGTTCATCGCCATCAATCTCCTCTCCGACCTGCTGTATCGGGTGCTCGATCCGAGGACGAAGTCCGCATGAGCGTCGAGACCATCCAGAGCCGTCGCGATTGGCTGCTCAGCGAGAGGCCGGCCTCGCGCATGCAGGCAAGGCTCGGTCGCGCCTATGTGGCGTGGCGGCGCTTTTCCGCCAACCGTCTGGCCTTTCTCGGCCTGCTCATCATCGTTGCCCTGCTGGTCGTTGCCGCCCTTGCCGGCGTGCTGGCACCTTATTCTCCGACGTTCGGCGACCTGAAGAACGCGCGCCTGCTGGCGCCGAGCGCCGAGCACTGGTTCGGCACCGATGATCTCGGCCGCGATATCCTGTCGCGCATCCTCTACGGCTCGCGCTGGACCCTTTATGTGGTCATCCTGGTCGCCATCATCGCGGCACCGATCGGCCTTCTGGTCGGCACGGTGGCCGGCTATGCCGGCGGCTGGACCGATGCCATCCTGATGCGCATCACGGACATCTTCCTCGCCTTTCCCAAGCTGATCCTGGCGCTGGCCTTTGTCGCAGCACTTGGCCCCGGCATCGAGAATGCGGTGCTGGCCATCGCCATCACCTCATGGCCGCCCTACGCCCGCATCGCGCGGGCAGAGACGCTGACGGTGCGCAATTCCGACTACATCAAGGCGGTGCAGCTGATGGGCGCCTCGCCCTTCCGCATCGTGCTGCGCCATATCATGCCGCTTTGCATTTCGTCCCTGATCGTCAGGGTGACGCTCGACATGGCCGGCATCATCCTGACCGCCGCCGGGCTCGGTTTCCTCGGCCTCGGCGCGCAACCGCCGCTGCCCGAATGGGGCACGATGATCGCGTCGGGCCGCCGCTTCGTGCTCGACCAGTGGTGGGTGGCCGGTGCGCCGGGCTTCGCCATCCTCATCGTCAGCCTCGGCTTCAACCTGCTCGGCGACGGCCTGCGCGACGCGCTCGATCCCCGTAGTGGTGACCAATGAGCGCGCTTCTCGACGTCGATGATCTGCGCGTCACTTTCCCGACCCGCACCGGGCTGATCGAGGCGGTGCGCGGCGTTTCCTTTTCGCTCGGCCGCGAAAGGCTCGGCATCGTCGGCGAGTCCGGCTCGGGAAAATCGCAGACCGGCCGCGCCATCATGGGCCTGACGCCGCCGCAGGCCCGGATATCGGCCAACAAGCTCGCCTTCGACGGCATCGACCTGCTCAGCGTCTCGCCGCGCGAACGTCGGAAGCTGCGCGGCAAACGCATCGCCATGATCCTGCAGGACCCGAAATATTCGCTCGACCCTGTCATGAGCATCGGCCGCCAGATCGTCGAGACGCTGCGCACCCATGAAAAGGTCGGCAAGGCCGAGGCACGCGACCGCGCATTGGCCATGCTGGAGGCGGTGCAGATCCGTGATCCCTCTCGCGTCTTCAACCTGCATCCGCATGAAGTTTCGGGCGGCATGGGCCAGCGCGCCATGATCGCCATGATGCTGATCGCCGGTCCGGAAATGATGATCGCCGACGAGCCGACCTCGGCGCTCGACGTCACCGTGCAGCTTGATGTGCTCGGCATTCTCGACCGGCTGGTCAGTGAGCGCGGCATGGGGCTGATCTTCATCTCGCACGATCTGCGCCTGGTCTCGTCCTTCTGCGACCGCGTCATCGTCATGTATGCCGGCAAGGTGGTAGAGCAGCTCAAGGCGTCCGAACTCGGCCATGCCCAGCATCCCTACACGCGCGGCTTGCTCAATTGCATGCCCAAGATCGGCGCCGACCGCCACCCGCTGCCGGTGCTCGACCGCAAGCCGGAGTGGGCGGCATGACTTCCGCGATTGCCGTCGACAGGCTGGAAGTGATCTTCGACCGTTTTCGCGCGCTGAAGGGTGTCAGCCTCGACGTGCAGCCGGGCGAATCCTTCGGCCTGGTCGGTGAATCCGGCTCCGGCAAATCGACGCTGCTGCGGGCCATCGCCGGTCTTGCGCCGGTCGCTTCGGGCGGCATCGTCGTCAACGGCAAGACGCTTGGGCCACGCCGCGACAAGGCCTTCTACCGCGAAGTGCAGATGGTCTTCCAGGATCCCTACGGCTCGCTGCACCCACGCCAGACCGTCGACCGTCTGCTGCAGGAGCCGCTTGCCATCCATGGCTTTGCCGACGGCGAAAAGCGCATCCAGCGGGCGCTCGACGAGGTCGGCCTCGGCAACGGTTTTCGGTTCCGCTATTCGCACCAGCTCTCCGGCGGCCAGCGCCAGCGCGTGGCGATTGCGCGTGCACTCATTCTCGAACCGTCGATCCTGCTGCTCGACGAGCCGACCTCGGCGCTCGATGCCTCGGTGCAGGCGGAAGTGCTCAACCTGTTGGAAGAGGTACGCAAGCGGCGCAAGCTGACCTTCCTGATGGTCAGCCACGACCTCGCCATCATCACCCATATGTGCGAACGGCTGATGGTGATGCAAAGCGGCGAGGCTGTGGAGAATCTGGCGGCGGCAGACCTTGTCGAACGCCGCGTAACCAAGGATTATACGCGCAATCTGCTGCGGGCCAGCGACGGGTTTGTGAGAACCGCCTGAATTCGTTTTCTCGTTTGCGTCGAACAACCATCTCGGGGAATTCCTATGGAGGAATGGAAGTTTGCGGATCCGCCCAATCTCGCAGTGTATTCGGACAAGAGCATATTTAAACGTGGCGACTGGATCGCATACGTTGTGCATGAAGATGACGACGACGACAGCTACAACGACGAAGGTGGCACTTGGCAATTCCACAACAGCGAACCCGGACCTGTGGATGACGGCGACATAATGCTGGTCGGCCTGCAAGAGGTGGTGAGGTGGGATCAAACTATCCTGGAGTTGGCCGATTTGCCTAAAGGTTGGCATGCTTGGCGCGCCTCGAAATCATCGCCATGGCGGCGTGCAAAGTCACGTCCCGTACCCTCTAACGACAACGAATGACCCGCCAAAGCCTTAAGTCTGGGCTTGCACCGGTTCGCCGCTCTCCACGGGTGGCTCTTCCTGGGCTTTCGGCTCCTTGATCCTGAACCACGTCACATAAAGCGCCGGCAGGAACAGCAACGTAATCGCCGTGCCGGCAATGATGCCGCCCATCATGGCATAGGCCATCGGCCCCCAGAACACTTCGCGTGCGATCGGGATCAGCGCCAGGCTGGCGGCGGCCGCCGTCAGCGCGATCGGGCGCATCCTGTGTTCCGTCGCTTCGATGACAGCGGCCCAGCGGTCCTTGCCTTCCCGGACGAGATCCTCGATCTGCACGATCAGGATGACCGAGTTGCGGATCAGGATGCCGATCAGCGCCAGCACGCCCAGGATGGCGACGAAGCCGAGCGGTGCTCCGCTCGGCACCAGGGCCGCCACCACGCCGATCAGGCCGAGCGGCGCCACGGCCACCACCAGGAACAGACGCTGAAAACTCTGCAACTGCACCATCAGGATCGTCGCCATGACGAACAGCATCAACGGCACGACGGCGGCGATCGGTCCCTGGCTTTTGGCGCTCTCCTCGACCGAGCCGGCGGTGGGGATCGAATAGCCCGGCGGCAGCTTGGCGGTGAAGGCATCGACCGACGGCTTCAACTCGTTGACGACGGTGGCCGGCAGCACGTCGCCGACCAGTCCGGCGCGCACGGTGATGGTCGGGATGCGGTCGCGTCGCCACACCGTTGGCTGCTCCAGATCGTAGCGGAAGTTGGCGACGGCCGCGAGCGGGATAGCCTCGCCGGTACTGGTCGGCAGCTGCATGTTCTGCAAGGTTTCGATCGAGCCGCGTTCGGACCCACGCGAGCGCGCCACGACATTGATCAGATAGGTGGCGTCGCGCACCTGCGTGATGGTGGCGCCGCCGACCGTACTGTTCAGCGCGCTGGCGATGTCGGAGGAGGTGATACCGAGCTGGCGTGCCTTGTCCTGCAGCACGTCGACCCTCAGCACACGCTGCGGCTCGTTCCAGTCGAAGGTCGGCGCGGCAAGTTTTGGATTGGCGGAGATGACACCGGCGAATTGCTGCGCCAGTTCGCGCACCGTCTGGATGTCGGGACCGCCGACGCGATATTGCACCGGGCGGCCGACCGGCGGTCCGAGTTCGAGCGGCTTGACGAAGGCGTCGGTGCCGACGAACTCCTCGCGCAGCAGTTTTTCAAGCGCCGGCTTGACCCGGTTGCGGGCCGCGATGCTTTTGGTGACGATGACGGTCTGGCCGAAATAGGGGTTGGCCGGCTGCACGTCATAGGCGAGCACGAAACGCACCGCGCCCTGGCCGATATAGGACGAAAAATGGTCGATGTCGGGATTGCCGACCAGCGCCCGCTGCTCGAACCGCTCCATCTGGTCGCGCGTGTCGGCGATCGAGGCATTCTGCGGCAGGTTCCAGTCGACGATCAGCTCCGGCCGGTCCGATGGCGGAAAGAACTGCTGCTGCACCAGCCCGAAGCCGGCGATCGAGCCGGCAAACAAAAGCACGGTGACGATGATGGTCAGCCAGTGATGGCGCACCGAGCCGACAAGCACGCGCCGGAAAAGCGAGGTGAAGCGGCCGGGCTGGTCGTGATGCTTGGTTTTCATCGTCGCCGGCAGGATGGTGACGCCGAGCAGTGGCGCAAACAGCACCGCAACGATCCATGACACCAGCAGCGAAACGGCGATGACCACGAACAGGGTGAAGGTATATTCGCCGGCGGCGCTGTTGTTGAGGCCGATCGGGATGAAGCCGGCGACCGTCACCAGCGTACCGGTCAGCATCGGAAAGGCGGTCGATGTGTAGACATAGGTCGCCGCCTTGCGCAGATTGTCGCCGACCTCCAGCCGCGCCACCATCATCTCGACCGCGATCATCGCGTCGTCGACCAGAAGCCCGAGCGAGATGATCAGCGCCCCCAGGGAAATACGCTGCAGCGAAATGCCGAGATAGGCCATGACCGTGAAGGTGATGGCCAGCACCAGCGGGATCGACAGCGCCACGACGAAGCCGGCGCGCATGCCGAGGCTGATGAACGACACGGCGAGCACGATGGCGACCGCCTCGAACAGCGCGCGCGTAAAGCCCGAGACGGCCTCCTCGACGATGACCGGCTGGTCGGCCACCAGATGCACGCCGACACCGACCGGCAGGTCGGCCAGCACCTTGTCCATCTCCTTGTGCAGCGCCTCGCCGAATTCGAGCAGGTTGGCGTTGGGTTTCATGCCGATGGCGAGCCCGATGGCGTCTTGGCCGTTGAAGCGGAACAGTGCCGTAGGCGGATCGACATAGCCGCGCGTGATCGTCGCCACGTCGCTGAGGCGGAAGAAACGGTCATCGACGCGCAGATTGATGGCGCGCAGGCTGTCCTCGGAGGTGAACTGCCCGCCGACACGCACGCTGATGCGCTCCGGCCCGGACTGGATGACGCCGGACGGCGTGATCGCGTTCTGCGCCTGCAGGCTCGCCACGATCGCTTGCTGGTTGAGGCCGAGGGCGGCGATCTGGCGGGTCGAGAATTCGAGATAGATCGCCTCGTCCTGGGCGCCGACCAGGTCGACCTTGCCGGCGTTGGGCACGGTCAGGATTTTTGTTCTGGCGTCCTCGACATAGTCGCGCAACTGGCGCGGCGTCAGCCCGTCCGATGTGAAGGCGTAGATGTTGCCATAGACGTCGCCGAAGCGGTCGTTGAAGAAGGGTCCCTGCACCCCCTGCGGAAACTGCGCCGCGATGTCGTTGACCATGTTGCGCACCTGAATCCAGTTCGGCACGACATCGCGTGCTTTGGTGGTGTCCTTCAGGTTGACGAAGATGACGGTCTGGCCGGCCGTGGTGACGGACTTGGTGTAGTCGAGGCTGTCGAGTTCCTCGAGTTTCTTCTCGATACGGTCGGTCACCTGCTGCACGGTTTCCCTGACCGAGGCGCCCGGCCAGTTGGCCTGGATGATCATCGTCTTGATGGTGAAATTGGGGTCTTCTTCACGGCCGAGATTGAGGTAGGAGAACACGCCAGCCACGACGAAGACCAGCATGAAATACCAGACCATGGAGCGGTGGTTGAGCGCCCAGTCGGAGAGATTGAAGCCTTTCATGAGGCCCCTCCCTCGGGCACTGTCACCTTCTGGCCTTCGCTCAGGCTGTGGACGCCCGCCGTGACAACACGCATGCCGGCCTCCAGCCCCTCGGCCACCGTGAAGGTGCCGCCATTCTTCGACGCGACCTTTATGTCGCGTGCGTTCACGCTGGATGTCTGCGGGTCGACGATCCACACTTTCGCGGAACCGTTCTTTTCGAACAGCGCCGACATGGGCAGTTCGATCGTCAGTGCCACCTTGGTCTCGCGGGTCGCCGTCACCGTCGAGCCGAGCCGGAAGGCCTGTGGCGGATCCGTGAGCGTCAGCTTGACGCGCCGCGTGCGGGTCGAGCCCTCGGATTGCGGTGCGATCTCGCGCAGCTTGGCCCCGGTCTGGATCGTCGGCAGCGACTGCAGGATCACCTGGAAGGGCGTGCCGGCCTCAAGATCACCGGTCAATTGATCGGGAATGTCGACCACCGCCTCGCGCAGGTCCGAACGCGCCACGGTGACGACGGTCTGGCCGGGCGAGACCGTCTGGCCAACTTCGGCGCCGACCGCGGTGACGACACCGTCGAAATCAGAGAACAGCCTGGCATAGCCGAGTTGTTCCTGCGATTTGGCAAGCGAAGCCTTGGCCCGCTCGACACCTGCCTCCGCAGCTTTGCGCGCCTGCTGCGCGGCATCGAAGACAGCTTGCGTGGCGTTGGCCGAGGCGAGCAACTGGCGCTGCCGTTCCTCGCTGGCGGCGGCGTTGGCGAGCTGCGCCTCGGCATTGGACAGTTCCGCCTTGGCCGCCTGGAGGCCCAACTCCAGTGCGGTCGGATCCAGTGCCGCTATCGTCGTGCCCTTGCTGACGATGTCGCCGACCTGGACGTCGCGCGAGACGACCCGGCCAAGCAGGCGGAAGGCCAGGTCGGCGCTGACCTGCGGTTCGACGGATCCGGCAAAACCGAAGATTTGCGTGGTGCGCGGCTCGATCACCATCGACAGCACCGGTCGGACGATCTCGGGCGGCTTTTCCTCCGACTTGGAGCAGGATGCCAGCGCGCCGAGCATGAGCACGCCGAGCAGGATGCGTGGCGTCCGGCTCATTGGCCCGCTCCCGATATCTCGATCGTCTGTCCAGGGCTGAGCAGCTGTCCTCCAGCGGTGACGACGCTCTGGCCCGCGTCCAGCCCCTTGGCGATCACGACCGTGCCCGAATTGAACGCCAGCACTTCGACTGGCGCCATCGTCACTGACTTGGTCGAGGGATCGACGATCCAGACCGCCGGCTTGCCGCCGCTGGACGTCAGCGCCTGCCAGGGCAGCAGGATCGCCTTCGCCGGCTTGGCGCTTACCGTGCCGATGACGGCTGCCCCAAGCGGCATGCCGGCGGGCGTGTCGGGAATGGCGATTTTGACCCGGATCGAGCCCGAAGCCGGGTCGACCGCAGGCGAGATTTCGCGGACCTTGCCCGTCGCCCTGACCTGCGGATCGGACAACAGCGTGATCGTCACCGCAGGCGATGCCGGTGTCTTGGCGATCAGCGTCTCCTGCACGTTGAACACGGCGTCGCGGTCACCGTCCTCGGCGACGGTGAAGACGGTTTGCGCGGCTTGCACCACTTGGCCGGTTTCGACTTGGCGGGCGGTGATCACGCCGGCGGCGCCGGCCTTGAGCTCGGTGAAGGACAGGTTTTGCTGGGCGTTGGAGAAAGCGCTCTGCGCGGCATCGACGCTGCCTTGTGCCACCTTCAGGGCCTGGTCCGCGGCGTCATAATCGCGCCTGGTGGTAAAACCCTGGGCGAGCAGCGTCTTCTGCCGTTCGAAGGCGGCGGCGGACTGGGTCAATTGCGCCTGCGCCGCGTCGAGATCGGCCTGCGCCGAGCGCAAATCGGATTCCTGCTCCTGCGGATCGATCCGGGCGAGCACCGTGCCTTGATCGACATGCTGGCCGACATCGACAAACCGTTCGGCGACGCGACCGCCGACCCGGAACGACAGATTGTTCAGCGTACGCGCCGCGATCACCCCGGTCAGCGAGGTTCTCGGCGCATAGTCGGCCATCGCCACGGTTTCGGTGCGCACCATGACCGGCAATTTCTTGTCCGCCGCCTCCTGCTTCTGGCAGCCGGTTAGCAGAAGAGCCGCCGTGCAAGCGAAAAGCACCGAGGCGATCGGACAAGAAAACAGGCAGGGGGTTTTGACCGACGGCCGCGAGACGGACGATGTCGCGTTCCTGCTCATGGACTCCCCCAGCCCCGTGGGCGGCTCGCGCGGATCGCGAGACCTCGCGGATATCTGGAGGATAGTCGATCCCCGGGAAAAGGAAACCGGTCTCGTACGTGTATCGGGCAACTGGCTAAGCGCCGGGATCCACCCGTCGCAGGCCCAATCGCCTGCCGGTGGTGCCGACTTGAGGAAAACGTGAAATAAGGTCAGAAGACGTCTCAACGGCATCAAACAGGACGGGCGCCGGCCCGGTGAGGGATACGATGAAGAATTCAGCCATTTCCGAACGCAAGAACCAATCGATTTCCCGCGGCGTCGGCATGACCACGCAGATCTATGCCGACCGGGCTGAAAATTCGGAAATTTGGGATGTCGAGGGGCGTCGCTATATCGATTTCTCGTCGGGCATCGCCGTCGTCAACACCGGGCATCGCCATCCCAGGGTGATCGAGGCGGTCAAGGCACAACTCGACCGCTTCACCCACACCTGCCACCAGGTGGTGCCCTATGAGAGCTATGTGCGCCTGGCCGAACGGCTGAACGGCATGCTGCCCGGCAAGTTCGAGAAGAAGACGATCTTCGTCACCACCGGGGCCGAGGCTGTCGAGAACGCCATCAAGATCGCCCGCAATGCCACCGGCCGTCAGGCGGTCATCGCCTTCGCCGGCGGCTTCCATGGCCGCACCTTCATGGGCATGGCGCTGACCGGCAAGGTCGTGCCCTACAAGGTCGGCTTCGGCGCCATGCCGGGCGACGTCTATCATGCGCCGTTCCCGGTGCCGCTGCACGGTGTCTCGGTCCCCGATTCGCTGGCGGCCCTCGACCGGTTGTTCAAGGCCGATGTCGATCCTGCCCGCGTTGCCGCCATCATCATCGAGCCGGTTCAGGGTGAGGGCGGTTTCTACGACGCGCCGCGTGACTTCCTGGTTGCGCTGCGCAAGCTTTGCGACCAGCACGGCATGCTGCTGATCGCCGACGAAGTGCAGACCGGCTTTGCCCGCACCGGCAAGATGTTTGCGATGGATCACCATGAGGTGGCCGCAGACATCACCACCATGGCCAAGAGCCTGGCCGGCGGTTTTCCCTTGGCCGCGGTCACCGGCCGCGCCGAAATCATGGATGCGCCCGGCCCCGGCGGGCTCGGCGGCACCTATGGCGGCAGCCCGATCGGTGTTGCCGCCGCGCACGCCGTGCTCGACGTGATCGAGGACGAAAACCTGTGCGACCGCGCCAACACGCTGGGCGCAAGGCTGAAGCAGCGGCTGCAGTCGATCCGTGACGACGTGCCCGAGATCGTCGACATCAGAGGCCTCGGCTTCATGAATGCGGTCGAGTTCAACGACGTCAAGAAGGGCCTGCCGTCGGCCGAGATCGCCAATGCGATCCGGTTGAAGGCGCTCGACAAGGGCCTGATCCTGCTGACCTGCGGTGTCTACGGCAACGTCATCCGCTTCCTGGCGCCGATCACCATCCAGGACGAGGTCATGAACGAAGCACTCGACATCCTGGAAAGCTCGATCCGCGAAGTCTGCGCCGCCTGAACTTCTACCCTCCCCTTGTGGGGAGGTCGGGCCGAAGGTCCGGGTGGGGGCTTGGCGCCCACCCCCACCCCGCTGCTTCGCAGCGACCCTCCCCACAAGGGGGAGGGTAAGCGGGGGGCTAGCCCGCAGCCCTTGCAGGCTCATCCTGCTGGAATGCGGCCAGCGCCGCCTTCAGACCGTCAGGTCCCTCAGCAACCAGCTGCGGCGTCGGCGAGAAGCCGGCGCCGAGCATCTTGCGGCCAAGCATGTGGTCGCCGGGACGGTTGACCGATTCGATACCGAGCAGCCGGTCGCCGGCATAGTGGTAGATCGAGAACTTGTTGTCGGGCAGGTCGCCCAGCACGACATGGCTGTCGCCGCCGGCGGTCAGGCCGACCATCTGCAATTTCATGTCGCCGATGTCGGACCAGAACCATGGCACCGCCGAATAGGCGTCGGCATGGCCCGATATCGTGCGCGCGGCAAGCCGCGCCTGGTCGGTGGCATTCTGCACCGATTCCAGCCGCACGTCGCCGCCGGTGAACCAGTGCCGGTAGGAGGCAGCATCGCCAATGGCGAGAATCTCCGGCATCGACGTGCGCATCTGATGATCGACGCGAATGCCGTTGGCGATGCTGAGGCCGGCCGCCTGCGCCAGTTCTAAATTCGGCACGGCACCAACGCCGACGATGAGCATGCGCGCCGGCAGCCTTTCGCCTGATGAGGTGATGGCGGCCGTGACATGACCGTTTTCGCCATCGAGCCTGGCGATCGAGGTGCCGGTGAGGATGCGCACGCCTGTCGCCTCCAGCCGTTGCCGGACGTGGCTCGCCACGACCGGCGCCACGGCGCGGCCGAGCAGCCGGTCCACCGCCTCGACCACTGTCACCGTGCGACCGGCGGCCCTCAACGTGGCTGCGATCTCCAACCCGATGAAACCGCCGCCGAGGATGACGACTTCGTCGCTTTGCGCGCTGAGGTCGCGGATCAGCCGCGCATCGGCCAGCGAGCGCAGCGACAGCACACCGGACAGGTCGGCACCGGGCAGCGGCAGCGTGCGCGGGCGCGAGCCTGTCGCCAGGATCAGGTGGCCAAAGGCCAGCGCACCACCGCCGGCAATATCCAAACTGCGGCGTCCGGCATCGATTCGATCGATCCTGACGCCAGGCCGGTAATCGATGGCGCTGCCGGTGTAAAAGGCCTCGCCGCGCAAGGGTTGCGGCTTGGCCTCTGCATCCTTGATGAAAGTCTTCGACAGCGGCGGTTTGTGATAGGGAAGTTCGTCCTCATCCCCGACGAGGATCACCGGCCCGTCATAGCCGTCTTCGCGCAGACTGGCGGCCGCTTGCACGCCCGCATGACCCGCGCCGACAATGACCACACCGTTCTTCATCGCATTCCAATCCCGCTTCTATCCTAGGATGTCTCGCCAAGTGGCAATTGTCTGGTGCCGCCGCAAGAGAGCTTTTGCGGGTCGCACCCGGAATGGCGGCTGTCAATCGTACAGTTCAGTGGCAAGACCGGTGCAGAAGATGCATAAAGTTGACAGTCGTAGTTTAGAATAATTCTAAACTGTTGTTTCAATTGACTTTTCCTACGGATTGTCATTGACATCCGACGATGTCGCAGCTTTATGGAGGCTCGCGCGTCAGCGCATCCCTTTAATGTCTGGGCCTTGAACCCTTTCGATTGGAGGCATTTTGGTGTCTTTCTTCCGCGAACCGCGCGATGGCGCGGCATCTCTTGCGCCCAATGGCCCACAGATGGCCTGGCGCCGGTTGTTGCGCGCGCCGTTTACAGAATTTCCGAGAAACTGGAGAGTGATTATGACAGCACGATATGGCAGCAGGCTTGCGGCGATCGGCGCCACTGCCCTGCTGACGGTGGCGGTATTCGTGTTGCCGGCAAAGGCGGAAACCGATGCAAAGGCGGTCATCAAGACCTATTCCGACATCGCACTCGCCAAATACGAGGATTCGTTGACCACCGCGCAGGCGCTCGACAAGGCGGTCGACGCGCTGCTCGCCGCGCCATCGGTGGAAACCCTCAACGCTGCCCGTGACGCCTGGAAGGCATCGCGCGTTCCCTACCAGCAGACCGAGGTCTACCGCTTCGGCAACAAGATCGTCGACGACTGGGAAGGCAAGGTGAATTCCTGGCCGCTGGATGAAGGTTTGATCGACTACGTCGCCAAGAGCTACGGCTCCGAATCGGACGCGAACGCGCTCTACACGGCCAATGTGATCGCCAACAAGGAGATCGAGATCAACGGCAAGAAGGTCGATGCATCGAAGCTTTCGCCGGAGTTCCTCTCCGGCACGCTGCAGGGAGCCGGCGGCATCGAGGCCAATGTCGCCACCGGCTACCACGCCATCGAATTCCTGCTCTGGGGCCAGGACCTGCATGGCACCGGCCCGGGTGCCGGCGAGCGCCCCTATACCGACTACGACCTCAAGAACTGCACCGGCGGCAATTGCGATCGCCGCGCCGAGTATCTGAAATCGGCCAGCGACCTTCTGGTTTCGGATATTCAGGAGATGGTCGGCAACTGGAAGGAAGACGGCGCCGCCCGCAAGGCTCTTGTCGATGGTGAGCCGAACACGGCGATCTCGACCATCTTCACCGGCATGGGCTCGCTGTCCTACGGCGAGCTGGCCGGCGAGCGCATGAAGCTCGGCCTGCTGCTGCATGATCCGGAAGAGGAGCACGATTGCTTCTCCGACAACACCTACAATTCGCATCTCTACGACGCCATCGGCATTCGCGCGGCCTATCATGCGAGCTACACGCGTCTCGACGGCACCGTCGTTTCGGGTCCCTCGGTGGCCGATATGGTGAAGGCGGCCGATCCGGCGATCGACAAGGAACTGTCCGACAAACTCGATGTTTCGGTCGCCAAGATGGAGGCGATCAAGGCGCGTGCACTGGCCGGCGAGGCCTATGACCAGCAGATCGCCGAGGGCAACGTTGAAGGCAACGCCACCGTGCAGGCGGCGATCGATGCGCTGATCGATCAGACCAAGTCGATTGAGCGTGCCGTCGGCTCCCTGAAGCTCAGCACCATCGCCTTCGAAGGGTCCGACAGCCTCGACGCGCCGGACAAGGTGTTCAAGTAAGGGCCGAAAGACAGGAGACTGATCCGGAGCCGGACAACCGGCTCTGGAACGGCCTCCGCTAGAAAATCAAGCCACACGGCGCGGGAGACGCCGTCAGCCAGCCGAGCAAGCCAATGCTGATTTGTCATTGCAATATCATCACCGAGAAGGAGATCGAGCAGACGATCGTCGGGCTGCTGGACCAGGATCCCTGGCAGCTGATCGTGCCGGCGAAGATCTATCATGCCATGCAAAAGCGCGGTCGCTGTTGCGGCTGCTTCCCAAATGTGGTGGAAACGATCATTCGGGTCACCGAAAATTACCACGCCCGCTCGGAGGCGAGCGGCGTGGATGTCGTTTCACACCTGGATCGCGTCAGAGGCCTGCGCGTCCAATACGGGAGCAGAATTCATGAAAGGCGATCCGCAGATCATCGAGCGGCTTAACGAGGCTCTTTTTCTGGAGCTTGGGGCCGTCAATCAGTACTGGGTGCATTTCCGTCTGCTTGAGGACTGGGGATACGCCAAGCTGGCAAAGAAGGAGCGGGCGGAATCGATCGAGGAGATGCACCATGCCGACAAGCTCGTCGCCCGTATCATCTTCCTCGAAGGCCATCCGAACCTGCAGTCCGTGGCGCCACTGCGCATCGGGCAGAACGTCAAGGAAGTGCTCGAATCCGATCTTGCCGGCGAATATGACGCACGTACCGCCTACAAGCGGTCGCGCGAAATCTGCAACGACGCCGGCGACTACGTGACGATGAAGCTGTTCGAGGAATTGCTCGCCGACGAGGAGGGTCACATCGACTTTCTCGAGACGCAGCTCGACCTGCTTGCCTCGATCGGCGAGGAAAAATACGGCCAGCTCAACGCCGCATCGGCGGACGAGGCGGAGTAAGGGCATGCGGGAATGCGGCGCCTGCTAGAATTCGTGCGCCGCTCGCGGCGGGCCAATGGCTCGCCGCTCCTTCGCAAGACGCCGGCCGGATTGGCGCGTCGGCGCTATGTCGTGCTCGTGTTGGCGCTTGCCTCTTCGGCGATGGCCGGTGATCTTCAGCCTGCCGGGCTCGCCACCACTCGCACCGACCTCAATGCGAAGGACCAGGCGCGCGTCATCGCCGTCACGAGGCCGACCGCGAATTTTTCCAGGCCAGAGCAGTTCGAACTGATGCAAGGTGGCGCCGGCACGTCCCGGAAGGACGTCAGCCGCGATTCCTTCTCGCAATCCTCGGCCAACATCACCTTCGAGGAAGAGGGCGACTTCAAGCTCGGCAATGCCCTTTTCCGCAAGAACTGGGTCTCGTCGCCATCCTCGACGCAGGCGTCGGACGGGCTCGGCCCGCTGTTCAACGAACGTGCCTGCCAGAACTGCCATCTGAAGGATGGCCGCGGCCGCCCGCCGCAAGGCGACGTCGGCACCACGTCGATGTTCCTGCGGCTGGCCCGTGACGCCAGCAGCGCGGAAGAGAAGGCGGCGCTTGCCGACCACGAGGTGCTCAACTTCCCCGACCCGGTCTACGGCAGGCAATTGCAGGAGCTCGCCGTACCCGGCCTGCCCGGTGAAGGCAGGATGCATGTCGACTACCAAGAACGTAAGGTAGAGCTGACGGACCGCACTGTGATCTCCTTGCGCAAGCCGAGCTATTCGGTTGACGGCCTTGGCTACGGGCCGCTTGACCCACGCACCACGCTGTCGCCGCGCCTGACCCCGCCGATGATCGGCTTGGGCCTGATCGAACAGATCGCGCCGGCTGATATTCTCGCCCACGCCGATCCGGACGACAGGGACCGCGACGGCATTTCCGGCAGGCCGAACATCGTGCGCGATAGCCTGAACGGAAAACTGACGCTTGGCCGTTTCGGCTGGAAGGCACAGACCGCGTCGATCCGCCAGCAGGCGGCGGACGCCTTTGCCGGCGACATCGGCATCTCGACGCCCGAAGAGCCGAAGCATTGGGGCGATTGCACTGCTGCGGAGGCAAAATGCCTCGACATGCCGAACGGCGTGCAGCAGCGTCTTGGCCCGGTCGAGGCGCCGCCGCCGGTGATGGATCTCGTCACCTTCTATTCGCAGAACCTGGCCGTGCCGTCGCGCCGCGACCTCGACCGGCCCGACGTGCTCGCGGGCAAAAAAACATTCTACGAGATCGGCTGCATTGCCTGCCACACGCCGAAATTCGTCACGCGCCGCGATACGCCCAACAAGGCGCAGGCCTTCCAGCTGATCTGGCCCTATTCCGACTTCCTGCTGCACGACATGGGGCCTGATCTGGCCGATGGCCAAGCCGTGGGAGATGCGACGGGCAATGAATGGCGCACGCCGCCGCTGTGGGGCATCGGCCTGACCGGGACGGTCAACGGCAATTCCTTCTTCCTGCATGACGGGCGCGCGCGCAGCCTGACCGAGGCGATCCTGTGGCATGGCGGCGAGGCGCAGAAAGCGCGCGACCGCTTTGCCGCCGCCAGTGCGACTGAGCGTGACGCGCTGCTCAAATTCCTGGAGTCACTGTGATGTTCAAGCGTTCTGCATTGTTTCTCGTTCTTCCGCTGGCCCTGCTGGGCGTTGTCCCTGCGTCTGCGGCGGTCAAAGCCTCCGATATCATCCAGCGCGCGATCGATGGCTTCGTCCGCCCGGCCTATGCCGGCCTGCACGAGCATGCGGAAGCCCTGACCGGATCCATGCGCGAGCTGTGCGTTACGCCCTCGCAAGGAGAACTCGATGCCGCACGCGCCGAATTCTCCGCCACCGTCTATGCCTGGTCGTCAGCCGAAATCATCGGCTTCGGACCGATCAAGGAGAACAACCGGCTGGAGCGCATGCTGTTCTGGCCGGATCGCAAGAGCATCGGCCTGAAACAGGTACAGGCGGCGCTGTCCGACAAGGATCCGACCGCGACCGATCCGGCACAACTGGCCGGCAAGAGCGTTGCCATGCAGGGGCTGGGCGCGCTCGAATTCGTTCTTTACGGCGACGGCGCCGATGCACTTGCCGGCAAGGATGATCCCTACCGCTGCGCATATGGCGCGGCGGTTGCCGGCAACATCGAAGCCATGGCCGGTGAGGTCAGCGCCGCCTGGAACAAGCCGGACGGCTTTGCAGCGCTTTGGGCCAATCCGGGGCCGCAGAACCCACTTTACCGCGACGGCAACGAAGCGGTGACGGAACTGGTCGGCGTCTTCATCAATGAGCTCGAAATGGTGCGCGACGTGCGCCTGAAAGGGTTTTTCGGCGGCAAGCCGGATGCGGACAAGCCGAAACAGGCAATCTACTGGCGCTCGCAAAACACCACCGCGTCACTGGCCGGCAATCTCTCCGGCATCGATACGCTGTTCCAGGCCTCGAAGCTGGGCGATGCCCTGCAGACCGATGCGCGCTGGATGGCCGAATCGATCCACATCCAGCTGGTCAACGGTGTCGCCACCGCCAAGGCGGTCGGCGGTCCAATCGACAAGGCGCTTGCCGATCCGGCGCTGCGTGACAAGCTCGATCATTTCGCGCTGATCACCTCCAGCCTCTCGGCCTTGATCGGCACCAGGTTGACCGCCGAATTCGGACTGACCGCAGGCTTCTCTTCGCTGGATGGGGACTGAATTGAAAACCCCTCTGATAGATCGCCGCGATTTCCTGAGAGCTGCAGGCGTTGGCTTCATGGCGACGATGACGCCCTCGGCCTGGGCAACCACGCTTGTGGCCGACGCCGTCTTCGCCACGGCTTTCGTCAAACGCGACGGCAGCTTTGGCGCTGCCGTCCTGTCCGAGGCCGGCAAGGTCCTGCATGCGATCGACCTGCCCGATCGCGGCCACGATGTCACCTTCGATCCCATATCGAAACGCTCGGTGGTCTTCGCGCGTCAGCCCGGCACCTTCGCCGTGGTTTTCGATCACTCGGGCCGTGACGCGCCGCTGACCATCGCCAGCATCGCCGGCCGGCATTTCTTCGGCCATGGCGTGTTCTCAGTCGACGGTGCGCTGCTCTATGCCACCGAAAACGACTTCGACAACGCCGCCGGCGTCGTCGGCGTCTACGATGCGCGGGCCAAATTCAGCCGTGTCGGCGAATTCCCGACCTATGGCATGGGTCCGCACGAGCTTCTGCTCCTGGGCGATGGCAGGACGATCGCGGTTGCCAATGGCGGCATCGAGACCCATCCGGATTACGGCCGCGCCGAGCTCAACATTGCAACCATGAAGCCGTCCTATGTGCTGATAGACCGCGTCACCGGCGATCTTATCGAGAAGCACGAATTGCCGGCCGCACTGCATCAGCTGTCGATCCGCCACATGGACACCGATCGGTCCGGAAGCGTCTGGTTCGGCTGCCAGTACAGGGGGCCGGGCACCGATCGACCGTTGCTGGTCGGTCGCGCCGCGCGCGGCAAGGAGCTGCAGTTGCTGGACATGCCGCAGGACGTTTTGTCCGGCTTCCGCAACTACATAGGCTCGGTAGCCGCCAATCGGGCTGCCGGAACTGTCGCCGTTTCCTCGCCGGAAGGCAACTCGCTCGTCGTGATCGATGCGGCCAGCGGCCGGGTCGTTGCGAACAGCGCATTGGTCGAGGTCTGCGGCGTGGCGCCCGATGGAACCGGCTTCATGGCCACCACCGGCGCCGGCGAGATCGTCGAGGGCAGCGGTGCGACACGCTCCGAACCGGACTATGTCTGGGACAACCACATGCTACGTATCGAACAGGCCGCATAGGCTACAAGCGAAGCCGCTTAACGAATTATGCACTATCCCCTTGCGGTGGCGGGCCGTGGCGGGCACAGGGAATTGTTTTTCGAACCGGTTGCCTCATGAAATTGCTTGCCATCGACTGTGCCGCCAACCTCTGCGCCGCTTGCGTCTATGACGTGGTGGCGAAGCGGGAGCTTGGCCGTTCGGTGCTCGATCTCGGCAAGGGCCATGCCGAGCAACTGATGGCGGTCATCGCCGAAGCGCTGGAGGCAAGCGCAACCGACTATGCAGGTCTTGGCGCCATCGCCGTCTCTGTCGGCCCGGGTTCCTTCACCGGTCTGCGCGTCGGCGTCTCGACCGCGCGTGGCCTGGCGCTGGCGCTGAAGATACCCGCAATCGGGGTGACGACGCTGGAGGCGCTGGCCGCCGAAGCGTCAGCGGCATTTCCCGGTCGCGCCGTGCTGGCGGCGCTCGATGCCGGCCGTGAAGAGATCCACGCGGCCTTCTACGATGAAATGTCAGTCTTGACTTACGGTCCGGCCGTGGCCACGCTGACTGACGTGGTGGCCATGGCGATGGAAGCGTCTCCGGTGCTTGCCGGCACCGCGGCAGCGCTCATCAGCGCATCGGCCGGGCGCGAATTCGATGTCGGCCCTCGGACAGCCACCGCCGACATTGTCACCTACGCCCGCCTGGCTGCCGCCAAGGGCGCGGGCGAACGGCCGAAACCACTCTATATGCGCGGCGCCGACGCCAAGCCGCAGGCCGGGTTCATTCTTTCAAGGCAAGAAAATTAGATGCGCATACCTTTTCTCCAACCACGCCGCCGGGACTATGCGCTCGAGCCGCTGAGGATCGCCGACAGTCCGGCGGTCTCACTGCTGCATCGCGAGGACTTTGTCCGCCCCTGGACCGATGGCGAATTCGCCGCTCTTCTCGAACAGGACACCGTGTTCGGCTATGCGGCGCGCGAAACCGGACAGGGCTCCAAGCCGCCCGTCGGCTTCGTGCTGGCGAGGCTCGCGGCAGGCGAGGGCGAGATCCTGACCGTCGCGGTGGCGCGATCGCATCGCCGGCAGGGATTGGGCTGGCAGTTGATGGACGCGGTGTTGCGCGAACTGCACGCGCAGCGCGCCGAAGCGCTATTCCTCGAGGTCGACGAGACCAATGTCGCGGCGATCGCGCTTTACCGTCGGCTGGGCTTCCGCGAGGTCGGCAAGCGGCCGAATTACTACAGATCGACCGAACACGGACCGACCGGCGCGCTTGTCATGCGCCGCGATCTTCGCTAGCGAGACGGCCGGGATGGGGCGATGATCAAGAAAATCAGGATTTTCCTGGCGCTGGGCCTCGTTGTCGCCGGTTCGTTGGTCCTCGTGCCGCTACAGATCTTGTCGATGAAGACTGGCTGGTGGCCGGAAACCTTCATCCTCAAGGTCTGGCACAGGCTGATCGTCAGGGCGCTCGGCATGCGCATCCATGTCAAGGGAGCGCTGTCCGACAAGCGCCCGCTGCTGGTTGCGTCCAATCACATCTCCTGGACCGACATCATGGTGCTCGGCTCTTTTGCCGACGTAAAGTTCATCGCCAGGGCGGATATGGAAGGCTGGCCGCTGATCGGCATGCTGTCGAAGCTGCAGCGCACCGTCTTCATCGAGCGCGAGCGCAAGCGTTCGTCGGGCGACCAGGCAAGCGAGATTGCCAGCCGCATGGCCAAGGGCGATGCGATGGTGCTGTTTGCCGAGGGCTCGACCGGCGACGGCAATATGGTCCTGCCGTTCAAGAGCACGCTGTTCGGCGCCGCCTCGATGGCGATTTCCGAAGGCGCGGCGGAACAGGTGTTCATCCAGCCGGTGGCGATCGCCTATACGCGTCTGCACGGCGTGCCGCTCGGCCGCCGGCATCGCCCGCTTGCCGCCTGGATCGGCGATGAGGATTTGATGCCGCATCTCAAGGTTCTGCTGGCGGAGGGCGCGCTCGACGTCGAGGTGCATTTCGGCGAGGCGATCGCCTTTTCCAAGGGTTCGAACCGCAAGGAGACGTCGAAACTGATGGAAAGCCAGGTGCGTGAGATGATGCAGGCGGCGCTTGCCGACCCGCGGCCGAGCCGGTAGCTCCGGCACGCTCTTGCTGGCGCGGGCCGAGAATCGTCTGTTTTTTGTCACGGAAAGGCGTTAGAAGCCGCCTTATGGACTTGAACACGATAGAAAGCGACGACATCGGCACTACGGCTGGACAGCCGGCGGTGCTTCCCGCGGCAGCGAGAAAAGTCTTCATCAAGACCTATGGCTGCCAGATGAATGTCTATGATTCACAGCGTATGGCCGATGCGCTGGCTGCCGACGGCTATTCCGCGACCGATGCCATTGGCGAGGCCGACCTGGTGCTGCTGAACACCTGTCATATCAGGGAGAAGGCGGCTGAAAAGGTCTATTCCGAGCTCGGCCGTATCCGCGATATGAAAGCCGAACGTGCCCTGGCCGGCCGTGAGATGCTGGTCGGCGTCGCCGGCTGCGTGGCGCAGGCCGAAGGCGCCGAGATCATCCGCCGTTCGCCGGCAGTCGACCTGGTCATCGGTCCGCAGACCTATCACCGGCTCCCGGACGTGCTGGCGCGGGTGCGCGGCGGCGAAAAGATCGTCGAGACCGATTACGCCATCGAAGACAAGTTCGAGCACCTGCCGCAGCCCAAGCGGGCCGAGGTCATCAAGCGCGGCGTCACCGCCTTCCTCACCGTGCAGGAAGGCTGCGACAAGTTCTGCACCTTCTGCGTTGTGCCCTATACAAGGGGCTCCGAGGTCTCCCGGCCGGTGGCGCAGATTGTCGCGGAGGCTGAGCGCCTGGCCGAAGCCAGCGTGCGCGAAGTGACGCTGCTCGGCCAGAACGTCAATGCCTGGCATGGCCAGGGCGGGAGCGGTCAGGAGTGGGGGCTTGGCCGCCTGCTGTTCAGGCTGGCCGAAATCCCCGGGCTGGCGCGTTTGCGCTACACCACCAGCCACCCGCGCGACATGGATGACGAACTGATAGCGGCCCATCGCGATCTGCCGGCATTGATGCCCTATCTGCATCTGCCGGTGCAATCCGGCTCCGACCGCATCCTCAAGGCGATGAATCGCCGGCACACGGCGAGGGATTATCTGGCGCTGCTCGACCGTATCCGTACCGCGCGGCCTGACATTGCGCTCTCCGGCGACTTCATCGTCGGCTTTCCCGGCGAGACCGAGGCGGATTTCGAGGCGACCATGGAGCTGGTGCGTCAGGTGAATTACGCCTCGGCCTTTTCGTTCAAATATTCGCCGCGCCCCGGCACGCCGGGCGCCGAAATGTCCGATCACGTGCCGGAAACGGTCAAGGACGAGCGCTTGCAGAGACTGCAGGCTCTGCTTGTGAAGCAGCAGCAGGATTTCGGTTTGAGCCTCGTCGGAAGCACCATCGACACGCTGATCGAGAAGCCCGGCCGTCAGGCCGGCCAGAAGGTTGGCCGCTCGCCTTGGCTGCAGCCGGTTATTGTTGATGAAAAGGCCGGCGAAATCGGTGACATTATCCAGGTGCGAATCACGAAGACGGGCTACAACAGCCTGTTCGCCGAATTGGCCTGAGGGTCTCGGCAGATGAGGAGAGACGGTTGAGCGCAGCAGAGCTGAAGAACCTGCCCCCGGTACCGGCATCTGGGGCTTCTGACATGGCGCACATCGTTCTGACTTTCGACAACAACAAGCTTGCCAGCGCCCTTTATGGTCAGTTCGACGAAAACCTCGCCAGGCTGGAGCAGAAGCTTGGCGTCGACATCCGCTCACGCGGCAACCAGCTGACCATCAAGGGTTCGGCGTCGGCCGCCGAGCAGGCGCGCCGCGCCCTGGACAACCTCTACGGCATTCTCCAGAAAGGCGTCGATATAGGCCAGTCCGACGTCGACGGCGCCGTGCGCATGGCGATCGCCGCCGACGATCAGCTGACCCTGCCGACGCTGGAGCGCAAGGGCAAGGTTTCCGCCGCCCAGATCGCCACCCGCAAGAAGACGATCTATGCCCGTTCACTCAACCAGGACGCCTATATGCGGGCGCTGGAACGGTCGGAACTGGTGTTCGGCATCGGCCCGGCCGGCACCGGCAAGACCTATCTGGCGGTGGCCCATGCGGCGATGCTGCTCGAGCGCGGCATGGTCGAGCGCATCATTCTCTCGCGGCCTGCGGTCGAGGCCGGCGAACGGCTGGGCTTCCTGCCCGGCGACATGAAGGAGAAGGTCGATCCCTATCTGCGGCCGCTCTATGACGCGCTCTACGACATGATGCCCGCCGACAAGGTCGAGCGCGCCATTGCCGCCGAAGTGATCGAGATCGCGCCGCTCGCCTTCATGCGCGGCCGCACGCTGGCGCATGCCGCCGTCATCCTCGACGAGGCGCAGAACACCACGCCGATGCAGATGAAGATGTTCCTGACGCGTCTGGGCGAAAATTCGCGCATGATCGTCACCGGCGATCCGACCCAGATCGACCTTCCTTCGAACACCAAATCGGGACTGGTCGAAGCCTTGCGGGTGCTGGACGGCGTGGCGGGCGCGGTCACCGTGCGCTTCAACGACGGCGATGTGGTCCGCCATCCGCTGGTGGCGGAAATCGTCAGGGCCTACGACCGGGACGCCAAGCTGGCGCGCGGCCTCGGCGCCGAGAATTGATGTTGACGATGCGGCTTCATGCCTGAGGACATAACATCCGGCGACGGGAATGTTCCCGTCGACATCGACATATCGGTTGAGGCGGGCAACTGGCCCGACGAGGCAAGCCTGACGCGGCTGGTCGATCGCGCCGTCAAGGCGGCTTTTGCCGAAACCGGCGTGGCGGGCCGTTCCGAACTCAGCCTCGTTTTTACCGACGACGCCCATATCCGGACGCTCAACGCCGGCTGGCGAGGCAAGGACAAACCGACCAACGTTTTGTCTTTCCCGGCTTTTCCGTTTGTGCAAGGCGGACCGTTGCCGCCGATGCTGGGCGACATCGTGCTCGCCGCCGAGACGGTCGCGCGTGAAGCGGCACTGGAAGACAAGCCTGTCGAGAACCATATCACCCATCTCGTCATCCACGGCCTGCTGCATTTGCTGGGTTACGATCACGAGACCGACACTGAAGCCGAGGCGATGGAAGCCGTCGAACGCGCGGCGCTTGCAAGGCTTGCCATTCCCGACCCCTACGCGTAACTACATCTGATCAATTGACCGGACGACGATGAACGACAAACCAGAAACTGCCGCCCGCCCCGACGCCGGCAGTGCGACCAAGGCTTCCGACACGTCGGAAGAGGGATCAAGTCCGAGTACCGTTACCTCTGGTGCTAACAGTACCTCTGCTGTTGCCGGTGCTGGCAGCGCTGCCAGCGAGACGTTGCCTGCCGGTCCCTCCCTGTTCGACCGCGTTCTGGGCCTCTTTCGGCAACGAAACGGAACCAGCCTGCGTGAGGAAATTGCCGGCGCGCTTGCCGAGACGACGAGCGATGCCGGCGCCTTCTCGCCCGGCGAACGCGCCATGCTCAACAACATCCTGCGGCTGCGCGAAGTGCGCGTCGAGGACGTCATGGTACCGCGCGCCGACATTCAGGGGGTCGAAATCACGACGACGCTCGGCGATCTCCTGGGCACTTTCGAACAATCCGGCCATTCCCGCATGCCGGTCTATTCCGAGACGCTCGATGATCCGCGCGGCATGGTCCATATCCGTGACGTGCTGGCCCACATCACCAAGATCGCGCGCGTCAAGAAGGGCCGCACGACCAGGAAAACCCCCGCTGCCACGGTTCTCGATCTTGCCCAGGTCGACCTCGCACGCACCATTGGCGACCTCAATCTGATCCGCCCGGTGCTGTTCGTGCCGCCGTCGATGCTTGCCTCCGACCTGATGGGCCGCATGCAGACGACGCGCACCCAGATGGCGCTGGTCATCGACGAATATGGCGGCACCGACGGCCTCGCCTCGCTGGAAGACATCGTCGAGATGGTGGTCGGCGACATCGAGGACGAGCATGACGACGACGAGCCGATGATCACCCAAAGCGGCGACGGCGTGTTCATCGTCGACGGCAAGGCCGAGATCGACGACGTCGCCAAGATGATCGGCGGGGATTTCGCCGCCGGTGAACATGGCGAATATGTCGACACGATCGGCGGCATGATCTTCAACACGCTTGGCCGTGTTCCGGCCCGCGGCGAGGTGGTGCAGGCCATACCCGGCTTCGAATTCCACGTCCTCGATGCCGATCCGCGCCGCGTCAAGCGCGTGCGCATCGTGCAGAGCCAGAAGGGTGAGCGCCGCCGGCGCGCCACCGCGCGCACCGAACAGGCGTGAGCGTCACGCTCGCCCGATGACTGTCGACGACCCGTTCAAGCATCCAAGTCTGGGGTCCGGTGTCTTCTACAAGGACCCTCGTGCCGCGCTGGACTGGCTTGAAGCAGCATTTGGCTTCGAGCGCAGCATGGTGGTCAGCGATGCCGAGGGAAAACTCGTCCATGCAGAGATGCGATTCGGCGACAGCTACATCATCGTCGATTCCGAATGGAGCGATTATGTCGCCAGCCCGGCTTCGGTCTCGGGCAGGAACATGCAGTCGATCTATGTCAGGCTGAAGGGCGGCCTGGATGCGCATTGCGAGCAGGCGCGGGCGACCGACGCTGAGATAATCCAGGAGCCGGCGGATCAGTTCTACGGCGAGCGCCAGTATCGTGCCCGCGACCCCGAGGGCCATGTCTGGACCTTCACGCAGACCATCCGTTCGGTTCCGCGCGAGGAGGCCGAGCGGCTGGGGGGCGTTCAAATCGAGGGTTGGCACCGGTAGGGCAGGGCCGGAGCTGTGCATCTCAGCCAGCCATCCGCCCGTTTGGAGCGCGGAGCGCAGCCTGTTAAATCTTGTGTCCTGATTCGCGACTCGGAAGTATGCATGGAGCGCCTCACCGGCCGGATAATTCTGCTTTGGGGTTGGCGGCGTGCGCTCGTGGCGTTTCTCGCGGGCGCTTTTGCCGTGCTTGGGCAGGCGCCTTACGATTTCTTCGCCGCCTGTTTCGTCTCGTTTCCGCTGCTGGTCTGGCTGCTCGACGGCGCCACCGGCGAAGCTTCCGGCAGCCTGTTCCGGCGTCTGCGGCCGGCTTTTGCCGTCGGTTGGTGGTTCGGTTTCGGCTATTTCCTCGCCGGCCTCTGGTGGATCGGCTCGGCGCTGCTGGTCGAGGCCGACAGTTTTGCCTGGGCGCTCCCCTTCGCCGTGGTCGGCATTCCTTTCATGCTCGCCTTTTTCTACGGCTTTGCTGCAATCGTAGCCCGGCTGCTGTGGAGCAACGACATTGGCCGCATCGCCGCCCTTGCCTTCGGCTTCGGGCTGGCGGAATGGCTGCGCGATTTCCTGTTCACCGGTTTTCCCTGGAATGCCGTCGGCTACGCGGCCATGCCCGTGCCGCTGCTGATGCAGAGCGTCTCGGTGACGGGCATGATCGGCATGAACGCGCTCGCCGTGTTCGTCTTCGCACTGCCGGCACTGCTGGCGGCACGTCGGCACCTGCGCCTCGGCGCGGCACTGTTTGTCATGCTCGCCGCCGCCCATGTCGGCTTCGGCTATGTCAGGCTTGGCGCTCCCGAACCGCCAGCTTCACGCAGCCTGGATGTCCGCATCGTTCAGCCGGCCGTGGACCTGTCGGAAAAATGGGATGCCTCGGTGCGCGACCGCATCTTCGCGGTCCTGATGGGGCTCTCGGCCAAGGCGCCGGACCCAGGCCATCAAAAGCCGCAGCTGATCCTGTGGCCCGAAACCTCGGTGCCTTTCCTCTTCACCGAGCGTCCGGACGCATTGACGGCGCTGGGAGACATGCTCGGATCCGGCCAGATGCTGATTGCCGGCGTCGTTCGCGAGGAAGGCGGTTCGGCCGCGAATGCCGACAGCCGTTACTACAACTCCGTGGTGGCGATCGACGACAAGGGTGAAATCGCTGACGCCGTCGACAAGGTTCACCTGGTGCCGTTCGGCGAATACCTGCCTTTCGCCGATCTGCTCCAGCGTTTCGGCATCGAGCAACTGGTTGCCGGGCCGATGAGTTTCGCGGCCGGCAATGAGCGGCACGCCATCACGCTGCCCGATGGCATCCGTGCGCTGCCATTTATCTGTTATGAGGTGATCTTTCCCGATCTTGTGGCAGTTGACGCTGCGTCAGCGCAGCTTATTGTGAACGTTACCAACGATGCGTGGTTCGGCGACACGCCGGGTCCGTATCAGCATTTCAGGCAGGCCCAGATCCGCGCGGTGGAAAATGGATTGCCATTGGTACGTGCTGCCAACAACGGCATCTCGGCCGTCGTCGATCCGCGTGGGCGCATCGTCGATGCGCTTGCGATCGACGCACGCGGCGCCATCGATGCCCACATACCGATTTCCGGACAGGCGCTCATATCTCCCGGCCAACGGCGCATTAACGGAATGCTGATCATGTTGCTGTTTGCCGTTGGGGCAGCGCTGTTGAACGTAAGGCAAAGGCTACGGGTGAATTGACAGCCAACACATTAGAAACTCATACTGTAAGTGCCTGAAAATTTCTCGAAGCCGGTGGATCGTTCTGTTGGGGCAGTTGCCTCCGGCTTTGTTTGGGCAAGAAAAAATAGAGAAAGCCGAAAAAATTCGGCGAGGAAAA
This sequence comes from Mesorhizobium sp. WSM4822, assembly GCF_055811155.1. NCBI lineage: Bacteria > Pseudomonadati > Pseudomonadota > Alphaproteobacteria > Hyphomicrobiales > Phyllobacteriaceae > Mesorhizobium > Mesorhizobium sp. WSM4822. The sequence goes on from NZ_JBVVQM010000010.1 coordinate 155,179, forward strand.
AATGACAGAAGACAACAAGAAGAAACCGAATCCGATCGACATCCATGTTGGCAGTCGCATCCGGCTTCGCCGCAACATGCTGGGAATGAGCCAGGAAAAGCTGGGAGAAAACCTCGGCATCACATTTCAACAGATTCAGAAATATGAAAAGGGCACCAACCGCGTCGGCGCCAGCCGATTGCAGGCGATAGCGTCCATACTCGGCGTGCCGGTCGCCTTCTTTTTCGAGGATGCGCCCGGCCAGGAGCCCGTGGCGGGCCGTGGATTTGCCGAGGACGCGTCGATGGCTTTCGCTGTCGAGTTCTGCGGCAGCCCTGAAGGCCTTCAGCTCAACCGGGCCTTTGTCAAGATCGCTGATGCCAAGGTGCGCCGCAGGATTATAGACCTGGTCAAGTCCCTCTCCGCCGACGATCCCGACTGATCCTCAATCACGCCAGCACCGGCGGCGTCTTGCCGCTGGTGGCACAAGATAACTGCATCGACATTCATGCCAGAGCCGAAGCACCGCTTGACGAGCGGCGCTTCGCCCCGCTAACACGTGGCGCGCCAAAATCGGCAGCCTGCCGATCGTTTTTCAAGAGGGGACACCCGTGACGCGGCAGAACTACTTCTTTACCTCGGAATCCGTTGCCGAGGGCCATCCCGACAAAGTCTGTGATCGGATTTCCGACGAGATCGTCGATCTGGTGTATCGCGAAGCCAAGAAGACCGGCATGGACCCGTGGAAAGTCCGTGTCGCCTGCGAGACGCTGGCCACCACCAACCGTGTCGTCATCGCCGGCGAAGTGCGTGTTCCCGACACGCTGCTCAAGAGGGACAAGGCGGGCAATATTCTCAAGGATGCCGCTGGGCATTCGGTCGTCAATCCGGCCAAGTTCAAGTCGGTCGCCCGCAAGGCGATCCGCGAAATCGGCTACGAGCAGGCCGGCTTTCACTGGAAAACCGCGAAGATCGAGGTTCTGCTGCACGGCCAGTCGCCTGACATCGGCCAGGGCGTCGACAATGCCTCCGACCGTCAGGGCGAAGAGGGTGCCGGCGACCAGGGCATCATGTTCGGTTACGCCTGCCGCGAGACGCCGGATCTGATGCCGGCGCCGATCTACTACAGCCACAAGATCCTCGAACTGCTGGCTGCCGCCCGTCACGAAGGCAGCGGTGAAGCCGGCAAGCTCGGCCCGGACGCCAAGAGCCAGGTCACCGTTCGCTATGTCGACGGCAAGGCCGCCGAGGCGACGCAGATCGTGCTGTCCACGCAGCATCTCGATGCGAGCTGGGATTCGAAGAAGGTCCGCAAGGTCGTCGAACCCTATATCCGGGAAGCGCTGGGCGAGCTGAAGATCGCCGACAACTGCATGTGGTACATCAATCCGACCGGCAAGTTCGTCATCGGCGGGCCGGACGGCGATGCCGGGCTGACCGGCCGCAAGATCATCGTCGACACCTATGGTGGTGCCGCACCCCATGGAGGCGGTGCCTTCTCCGGCAAGGACACCACCAAGGTGGATCGCTCGGCGGCCTATGCGGCGCGCTACCTGGCCAAGAACGTCGTGGCGGCGAAGCTCGCCGACCGCTGCACCATCCAGCTTTCCTACGCCATCGGCGTTGCTCAGCCGCTGTCGGTCTATGTCGACTTGCACGGTACCGGCAAGGTCGACGAGGCAAAGCTCGAGGACGCGCTGCGCACGGTGATGGATCTGTCGCCGTCGGGCATCCGCCGTCACCTCGATCTCAACAAACCGATCTACGCCAAGACGTCGTCCTACGGCCATTTCGGCCGCAAGGCCGGCCGTGATGGGTCTTTCTCCTGGGAAAAGACCGATCTCGCCAAGGCGCTCAAGGACGCGGTCGCCGCCTGACAGCGGCGCCGCAAAGTCCCACCATGGATCCGAAGGACAGACCAAGCCGCGCGACCGAAGCCTTTTTCGGTCGCCGGCGCGGCAAAACCATGCGTCCGCAGCAGGCGGCCGCACTGGAAAGCGGCTTTGGCACATATCGGCTCGATCTGACGGCTGAACCGCCGGCTGATCTGCACGCTCTGTTTGAGACGGATGTCCGCGCGGTTCGCCTTGAGATTGGCTTCGGCGGTGGCGAGCATCTCCTGCATCGTGCGATCGAGGCGCCTTCGATCGGCTTTATCGGCGTCGAGCCCTTCGTCAACGGCATGGCCAAGATGATGATGGCGGTGCGCGAGAAACCACTCGCCAATCTGCGGGTCTATGACGACGACGCCACAAGGCTGCTCGACTGGCTGCCGCAAGCCTCGCTCGACGGCATCGATCTGCTCTATCCCGACCCTTGGCCGAAGAAGAAACACTGGAAGCGGCGCTTCGTCAGCCCGGTCAATCTCGAGCGGTTCGCGCGTGTGCTGAAGCCTGGTTCAAAATTCCGCTTCGCGTCCGACATCGACACCTATGTCAACTGGACCCTGCTGCATTGCCGCGCGCATGGCGCGTTCGCATGGCAGGCTTGCGAGGCGGCGGACTGGCACCTTTCCTATGAAGGTTGGCCGGGCACCCGTTATGAGGCCAAGGCCATTCGCGAGGGACGGCGGCCGGCCTATCTGACCTTCATTCGGAAATAGGCTCGCGGTCTTAGAGCAATTCCAGGAAAAGTGTGAAACGGTTTTCCGTCCGGAATTGCGTCAAAGCTAGAAGCGGCGGCCGATGCGATCGAAGGCGGCAGGCTCGACGCCGAGATTGCGCAGGTCGTCGGCGCGCGGCCTGCGACCGGCTTCCACGGCCCGTGAAGCGGCCACGGCGCTGCCGAATACGGTGAAGAAGTCGCCTATTGCAGAAAATATCTTGCGATTGCTCATGATCATGTCCTTTCGCGCACGTATGGCGCACGGCCACATTTGTGCAGCGCAACATAAATAGGCGCGTTTCAGCGCCGATCCCATGGGTGTCGCCGCATAGGCGCCATGCGCCCCATGCAACGCTGGCGTGGGCCGCCTCGATGGCGGCGTTGCCCGACCAGCACAGCGGGCTTGAAACACAGGCCGTCATCGTCTATATCAGCCTCAAATTCTTGGTCGGTATGACGAAGAGTGGGTCCACCCGGTCCCGCTCTTTTTTATTACCTGCCGATAACTTGGTAGAGAACGACAGGGCTTCAATGACTGCAACGGCAAGCGAGGGCGACGATCGCATCATCCGCGAAAGCGGCATCGATGCGCGCATCGCGCTGATCGTCCAGCCGGTTCTGCGCGGCATCGGCTTCCGCCTCGTGCGGGTGCATCTGTCGGGCCAGAACGGGCTGACGCTGCAGATCATGGCCGAACGCGAGGACGGCACCATGACCGTCGAGGATTGCGAAGAGGTCAGCCGCGCGGTGTCGCCGGCGCTCGACGTCGATGATCCGATCGAAAAGGCCTATCACCTCGAAGTCTCGTCGCCCGGCATCGACCGGCCACTGGTCCGTAAATCGGATTTCACGACCTGGACGGGTCATCTGGTGAAGATGGAAACATCGATGGTCGTCGCCGACCGCAAGCGCTTCAAGGGCAAGATCGCCGAAGCCGGCGAAGACGATGTGCTGATCGAGCGCGACAAGGCAGCCTATGGCGAGGAGCCGACGGTGCGTGTCCCCTACGATGCGATTGCCGACGTGCGCCTGATCCTGACCGACGATCTCATCCGCGATGCCCTGTCGAAGGACAACAGGGCGCGCAAGGAAGCCAAGAAGCGCCGCGGCGAACCGGACGACGACGAGTCGGGTGCGGAAGCGGACGCCACGGAAGACCACGAACAGGAACTATGATTGAGCTGCCGGGCGCAAAGGCCCGGCAAACAAGCTCCGGAGAAAAACGATGGTTGTAAGCGCCAACAGACTTGAATTGCTGCAGATCGCCGACGCGGTCGCGCGTGAAAAGTCGATCGACAAGTCGATCGTCATCGCCGCCATGGCCGATGCGATCCAGAAGGCGGCGCGCTCGCGTTACGGTCAGGAGACCAACATCCGCGCCGACATCAACCCGAACACCGGTGAGATGAAGCTGCAGCGGCTGATGGAAGTGGTCGAGAAGGTCGATGACTACGCCACGCAGATCGCCATTTCCTCGGCTCGCGAGCGCAATCCCGACGCCCAGCTCGGCGACTTCATCGCCGAACAGCTGCCGCCCATGGATTTCGGCCGCATCGCTGCCCAGTCGGCCAAGCAGGTCATCGTGCAGAAGGTCCGCGAGGCCGAACGCGACCGCCAGTATGACGAGTACAAGGACCGCATCGGCGAGATCGTCAACGGTACCGTCAAGCGCGTCGAATACGGCAACGTCATCGTCGATCTCGGCCGCGGCGAAGCGATCATCCGTCGCGATGAGCTGATCCCGCGTGAAAACTACAAATATGGCGACCGCGTCCGCGCCTATGTCTACGATGTGCGCCGCGAGCAGCGCGGCCCGCAGATCTTCCTGTCGCGTACCCATCCGCAGTTCATGGCCAAGCTGTTCACCATGGAAGTGCCGGAAATCTATGACGGCATCATCGAGATCAAATCGGTCGCCCGCGACCCAGGTTCGCGCGCCAAAATCGCCGTTATCTCGCGCGACAGCTCGATCGATCCGGTCGGCGCCTGCGTCGGCATGCGCGGTAGCCGCGTCCAGGCCGTCGTCGGCGAATTGCAGGGCGAGAAGATCGACATCATTCCGTGGTCGCCTTCGGCGGCGTCCTTTATCGTCAACGCGCTGCAGCCGGCGGAAGTCGCCAAGGTCGTGCTCGACGAGGATGCCGAGCGCATCGAAGTCGTGGTTCCCGACGACCAGCTGTCGCTGGCCATCGGCCGCCGCGGCCAGAACGTGCGTCTGGCTTCGCAGCTGACCGGTTGGGATATCGACATCCTCACCGAGGCCGAAGAATCCGAGCGTCGCCAGAAGGAATTCGTAGAGCGTTCGTCGCTGTTCATGGAAGCCCTCGACGTCGACGAGATGGTCGGCCAGGTGCTGGCCTCCGAAGGCTTCACCAGCGTCGAGGAAGTCGCGTATGTCGATTCCGGCGAGATCGCCTCGATCGACGGTTTCGACGAGGACACCGCTTCGGAAATCCAGACCCGCGCCCGCGAATATCTGGAGAAGATCGAGGCCGAGCACGATGACAAGCGCAAGGCGCTCGGTGTTTCGGACGAGTTGCGCGAAATCCCCGGCGTCACCACCGCCATGATGGTGACGCTTGGCGAGGACGGCGTGAAGACGATCGAGGATTTCGCCGGCTATGCCGCCGACGACCTGACCGGCTGGAAGGAACGCAAGGACGGCGAGACAAAGGTCTATCCGGGCGTGCTGGCCAATCATGGCGTGACCCGCGCGGACGCCGAACAGATGGTTCTGGCCGCCCGCCTCAAGGCCGGCTGGATCACCGAAGACGAGCTTGCAGCCGAAGAAGTCTCGGCTGACGAAGCCGTTGGTGCGTGAGGTGAAACCGCATCGCACCGAACCCGCCCCTGGACGAGATGAACGATCGCACCTGCATCGTTACGCGCAAACAAGCCGAACCGGATGACCTGATCCGGTTCGTCGTCGGCCCGGATTCGGCCGTCGTTCCCGACATCAAGAGAAATCTGCCCGGCCGCGGTTGCTGGGTGAGCGCCGACCGCCTACATATCGACAAGGCTGCGGCGAAGAACCTCTTTGCCCGCGCCTTCAAGGCACAGGTGGTCGTGCCGCCCGATCTTGGCGGCATGATCGACGGGCTGCTTTCCAGGCACGCTCTGGGCATGCTTGGTCTTGCCCGTAAGGCAGGCGCAATTTCGCTTGGTGCTACCAAGGTCGAAAGTGCTGTTCGCGGCGGATTGGCGCTTTTCGTGCTCCACGCGACCGAGGCGTCCGATGACGGCGTGCGCAAGATCAGCCAGGCGCGACGGGCGACAGTCCATCTCGGCGGGCCCGCCATCCTTGCCTACAAACTTTTCTCCGAGGCCGAGTTGAGCTTGGCATTGGGGGGTACAAATGTGATACATGCTGCCGTTCTCGCGGGAGACGCGGGCAGGGCGGTCCAGAAGCGCATGGTTGCGCTCGACCGGTATCGGGGCGGTTCCCCGGACGATCTGGCAATGCTTGCGGCTGTTGCTGACGAAGATGATGCCGCAGAGGATATGGAATGAGCGATACGAAATCGGGTGACGACAATACGCTGAGTGTGACGCCGAAGAAGACCTTGACGCTGAAGCGCCCCGGTATGGAACAGGGCACTGTGCGCCAGAACTTCTCGCACGGCCGCACCAAGCAGGTCGTCGTCGAAACCAAGAAGCGCAAGTTCTCGATGCCCGGCGACAAGCCGGAGCCTGTTGCCGCCCCCGTCTTCACACCGAAGCCGGCGGTCGTGGCCGCACCCGTCGTCGTGCCGGAAGCACCGAAGGCGCCACCACCGCCGCCGGCCCCGGTCGAACGCAGCGGCATGGTGCTGAACGAACTGTCGCGCAGTGAAATGGAAGCGCGCCGCAGGGCGCTCGAGGGCTCGAAGGTTCGCGAGGTCGAGGACCGCCAGCGCGCCGCCGAGGATGCCAAGCGTCGCGCTGAGGACGAAGAGCGCCGCAAGCGCGAACGCGATGAATCCGCACGCCGCCAGGCCGAGGAAGAGGCGCGGTTGCAGACCGAGGCCGAATCCCGCCGTCGGGCTGAGGAAGAGGCCCGTCGACGCGCGCCATTGGCTGCCGAACTGGCAACGGTCGATGACGAGGAAGTGGCCAAGCCGAAGCGTGTTGGTGCCGGCGCACCGGTGCGCCGTCCGGTCACGCCCGAAGTGGCGCGTCCGGCCAAGCCGACCAAGGCCGAGGAAGACCGCCGCCGCGGCAAGCTGACGCTGAATTCAGCATTGTCCGACGAAGACGCGCGAGCCCGTTCGCTGTCGTCGATGCGTCGCCGCCAGGAAAAATTCAAGCGCGCGATGCACAATGAGCCGCGCGAGAAAGTCATGCGCGAAGTGATCCTGCCAGAGACCATCACCATCCAGGAACTGGCGCAACGCATGTCCGAGCGCGCGGTCGACCTGGTCAAGTTCTTCATGAAGCAGGGCCAGATCCTGAAGCCGGGCGACGTCATCGACGCCGACACGGCCGAGCTGGTTGCTACCGAATTCGGCCACACGGTCCGCCGCGTCGCCGAGTCCGACATCGAGGAAGGCCTGTTCAACATCGCCGACAATGCCGAGGATCTGGTTTCGCGTCCGCCGGTCGTGACGATCATGGGTCACGTCGATCATGGCAAGACCTCGCTGCTCGACGCGATCCGCAACGCCAATGTCGTCTCCGGCGAAGCCGGCGGCATCACCCAGCATATCGGCGCCTACCAGGTCGAGAAGAACGGTCACAAGATCACCTTCATCGACACGCCCGGCCACGCCGCCTTCACGGCGATGCGTGCTCGTGGCGCCCAGGCGACCGACATTGCCATCCTGGTGGTTGCCGCCGACGACAGCGTCATGCCGCAGACGATCGAATCGATCAGCCATGCCAAGGCGGCCGGCGTTCCGATCATCGTAGCGATCAACAAGATCGACAAGCATGATGCCGATCCGCAGAAAGTGCGCTCCGAACTGCTGCGCCACGAGGTTTTCGTCGAATCCATGGGCGGTGAAGTTCTGGACGTCGAAGTGTCGGCGACCAAGGGCACCAACCTCGACAAGCTGCTCGAGGCGATCCTGCTGCAGGCCGAAATTCTCGACCTGAAGGCCAATCCGGATCGTACCGCCGAAGGCGTCGTCATTGAAGCCCAGCTCGACAAGGGCCGTGGCCCCGTCGCCACCGTGCTGGTGCAGACCGGCACGCTGATGCCGGGCGACATCCTCGTTGCCGGCAACGAATGGGGCCGGGTGCGTGCGCTGGTCAACGATCGTGGTGTGCAGATCAAGGAAGCGCCGCCGGCGATGCCGGTGGAAGTGCTTGGCTTGCAGGGCACACCGCAGGCCGGCGACCGCTTCGCCGTGGTCAACAACGAGGCCCGTGCCCGCGAGATCACCGAATACCGCCAGCGGCTGGCGCGTGAGAAGGCGGTTGCCAAGCATGCCGGCCAGCGCGGTTCGCTCGAGCAGATGATGTCGCAATTGCAGACAAGCGGGCTGAAGGAATTTCCGCTGGTCATCAAGGGCGACGTGCAGGGCTCGATCGAGGCGATCAACGCCGCACTCGACAAACTCGGCACCGACGAAGTGCGTGCGCGCATCGTCCATGCCGGCGCCGGCGCCATCACCGAAAGCGACGTGTCGCTGGCGGAGACTTCGGGTGCCGCGATCATCGGCTTCAACGTCCGCGCCAACGTCCAGGCGCGTGCCGCCGCAGCGGCGGCTGGCATCGAGATCCGCTACTACTCGATCATCTACAACCTCGTGGATGACGTGAAGGCGGCTCTGTCGGGCCTGCTGTCGCCGGAGCGTCGCGAGACCTTCATCGGCAACGCGCAGATCCTCGAGATCTTCGACATCACCAAGGTCGGCAAGATCGCCGGCTGCCGTGTCACCGAAGGCAAGGTCGAGCGTGGCGCGGGTGTGCGCCTGATCCGTGACAACGTCGTCATCCACGAAGGGACGCTGAAGACCCTGAAGCGCTTCAAGGACGAAGTTTCGGAAGTCCCCGGCGGCCAGGAGTGCGGCATGGCCTTCCAGAACTACGAAGACATGCGCGTCGGCGACGTCATCGAGTGCTTCCGCGTCGAGATGGTGACCCGGACACTCTGAGTTCGAGTGACTTGTCCATACCGGGCGGTGGCCGAAAGGCCGCCGCCCGAGGTCTATTGAGAACGACCCATATGAGACATGCGGCACGGTCCCATCCCGCGCCTCACGCTTCAGGATAGAGAAAAATGCCCCGTCCAACCACATCCAGCCCATCCCAGCGCATGCTGCGCGTCGCCGAACAGGTGCGCCATGCGCTGTCCGAAACCCTGCAGCGCGGCGAGATCATCGATCCGCTGATCGAGAACACCGTGGTGTCGGTCTCGGAAGTGCGCATGTCGCCCGATTTGAAGGTCGCTACCGCTTTCGTTTCGCCACTCGGCGCCAAGGATACCGATGCGGTGGTCGAGGCGCTGAACAAGCATGCGAAATTCATCCGTGGCCGTGTCTCCGGCGCGCTGCGGCAGATGAAATTCATGCCGGAGTTTCGCTTCAAGCTCGACACCTCCTTCGACAATTTCGCCAGGATCAACGACCTCTTGAAATCGCCGGAAGTGGCGCGCGATCTGGATCCTGAGGACCAGCAAAACGCGCACCAGGACAAAGACGACAACAAGGACACCGAATAGTGGCGCGCCGCGGCAAGAAGAAGGGCCGGCCGATCTCGGGCTGGCTGATCCTGGACAAGCCGGTCGGCATGGGCTCGACCGAAGCCGTCTCCAAGATCAAATGGCTGTTCCAGGCCGAAAAGGCCGGCCATGCCGGCACGCTCGACCCGCTGGCGTCCGGCATGCTGCCGATCGCGCTTGGCGAGGCCACCAAGACCGTTCCCTACGTGCAGGACGGCGCCAAGATCTATCGCTTCACCGTCGCATGGGGGCAGGAGCGCTCCACCGATGACCTCGAAGGTCCGGTGACGAAGGAGTCCGATCTGCGTCCGTCGGAAGCCGAGGTGCTCGCCCTGCTGCCGAAATACACCGGCGTCATCATGCAGACGCCGCCGCAATTCTCGGCCATCAAGATCGCCGGCGAGCGCGCCTATGATCTGGCCCGCGACGGTGCGACGGTCGACATACCCGCGCGAGAGATCGAGATCGGCCGTCTGGACGTTGTCGAGCATGGCGCCGACCACACTGTTTTCGAGGTCGAATGCGGCAAGGGCACCTATGTGCGCTCGCTGGCCCGCGACATGGGCCGCGACATGGGCTGTTTCGGCCATATCAGCGAATTGCGCCGGGTCGAGGTCGAACCGTTCACCTCGGAGGACTTCGTTACCATCGCCGAGTTGGAAGCTGCCCGTTTCGGCGTGGTGGAGGGAAACGCGGACGCGACTGATATCGCCGACGCTACGGTAGCCGCCGACACGGCAGAGGCTGCCGACAAGGTGGAAGTGCCAATCGACTTCGATGCCATCGATGCGCTCCTGGTCGACACATCGGCTGCCCTCGATTGCCTGCCGCAGATCGCCATCAGCGACGATGCGGCGACCAAGATCCGCCTTGGCAACCCAGTCATCATCCGCGGCCGCGATGCACCGGTGGAAGCCGAGGAAGCCTGCGCCACGGCGCGCGGCAAGCTGGTCGCCATCGGTGCCATCGAGCAAGGCATGTTCAAGCCCAAGCGGGTCTTTGCCGGGTGACGGCTCTCGTCTAACTTCAGTTCGACTTTACGCTCGAGGGGCACATGGCAAAGGCCGAAGCGGTGAACAAACGGGCGCCGGTGAAAACGCGCCGGCCGCCGGTCGGTGCGTCGCCTGGCACGCTGATCGCCGACCCCTCGGCGCGTCGCAGCGAACTCAGGCTGACGCTGATCTCGCCCGAAAAATTCAAGACCATCGAAAATGCCAGCATCGACGACCTCAACACCCATTGCGACAAATGGCCGGTCCTCTGGCTCGACTGCACCGGCCTCGCCAACATCCCGCTGATCGAGGAGATCGGCCGCATTTTCAGCCTGCATCCGCTGGCGCTGGAGGACGTCGTCAACACCGGCCAGCGGCCGAAGGTCGACTTCTTCGAGGACCATGCCTTCGTCGTCGTCAGGATGATCGACGACGTCACCTCGCATCGCTATGAGCAGATCGCCGTCTTCTTCGGCAGCAACTTCGTCGTCACCTTCCAGGAGCGGGAAGGCGATCCGTTCGATCCGGTGCGCAAGCGCATCGAAAGTTCGGCGCCCAACCGGCTGCGCGCCCGCGGCGCCGATTACCTCGCCTATGCGCTGATCGATGCCATCGTCGACAGCTACTTTCCGCCGATCGAGGCCGCCGGCGATACGGTCGACAGCATCGAGGACGAGATGCTGCATTCGCCGCACAAGCATCAGATGCGGCAGCTGCATGAATTGCGGCGCGACGCCAACGTGCTGAAAGGCGTGCTTTGGCCAATGCGCGATGCGCTGGCGACGCTGATTCGCAACGACGTGCCCTACGTGAAGGCCGAGACCAAGATCTTCCTCAACGACACGCTCGACCATGCGCTGCGGCTGATCGAACTGGTCGAAACCCAGCGCGACATGCTGACCGGCCTGATCGAGATGCACCTGTCGCTGAGCCAGGCGCGCACCAACGACGTCATCAGCTATCTCACCATCGTATCGGTCATCTTCATGCCGCTCACCTTCCTGGTCGGCATCTGGGGCATGAATTTCGACCCGGAGTCTTCGCCCTGGAACATGCCGGAACTGAAGGCCTATTATGGCTATCCCTTGTCGCTGCTGTTCATGGCGCTTGTCGCGTTCGGGCTGATCGCCTTCTTCAAATGGAAGAAATGGCTTTGACAAGGATAAACCTGCCATTTTGGGCCTGAAAAGCCGGCTGGTGAATTGGGCTGGTGTTTTCCGGGGAATTGCACTATATGCGCCGCAGCATAGCGCTGTGACGCTTTGCTTGCACCGGCCCCTGCTGGACGACATCCCGGCTGAGGGCGACCCGTTTCCTCAAACAGATAAGGAAAAACACGATGTCGATTACTGCCGAGCGCAAACAGGAATTGATGGGTGAATTCGCAACCGCCAAGGGCGATACCGGGTCTCCGGAAGTCCAGGTGGCCATCCTTTCCGAGCGCATCAAGAACCTGACCGACCATTTCAAGGACCACAAGAAGGATAACCATTCCCGCCGTGGTCTGCTTGCTCTCGTCTCTCAGCGCCGCAGCCTGCTTGATTATCTCAAGCGCAAGGACGACGCGCGCTACCAGACGTTGATCGAGAAGCTCGGTCTGCGCCGTTGACGAATTGACCGGCGGGCTTTCGAAGGAGAGCCCGCCGGTCGCGCATTCTGCCAGTCGCATCGACTGGCCAGACCCGGTTTCGATCGTGCAGAGGGCACTCGAAACCGCCCATGGACGGTCATGGGGCAGGATTGCAGGACGCTCGCGCGCGCAGTGCGCCGAAATCACCCGAGCTTCCCGTTGTCTTGCCCGTGGCTGCCCGAGAAAGGAAGCCAGGGAAAGGGCATCCGCGCACCGTGAAACGGCGCGGCCCTTTCCTCATATTAAGGACAAGACATGTTCAATCACCACAAAGTGGAAATCGAATGGGGCGGCCGTCCGCTCATCCTCGAAACCGGCAAGATCGCACGCCAGGCTGACGGCGCGGTGCTCGCCACCTACGGCGAGACCAAGGTTCTCGCCACCGTTGTTTCGATGAAGGAGCCGAAGCCCGGCCTCGATTTCTTCCCGCTGACCGTCAACTACCAGGAAAAGACTTACGCCGCCGGCAAGATCCCGGGTGGCTATTTCAAGCGTGAAGGCCGTCCGAGCGAGAAGGAAACGCTGGTTTCCCGTCTCATCGACCGCCCGATCCGCCCGCTCTTCGCCTCCGGCTACAAGAACGACACGCAGATCGTCGTCACCGTCGTCCAGCATGACCTCGAGAACGATCCCGACATCCTGTCGATCGTGGCCACCTCGGCTGCCCTGACGCTCTCGGGCGTGCCCTTCATGGGCCCGATCGGCGGCGCCCGCGTTGGCTATATCAACGGCGAATACGTGCTCAACCCGCATGTCGACGAGATGCAGGAATCGAAGCTCGACCTGATCGTCGCCGGCACCACCGACGCCGTGCTGATGGTTGAGTCCGAGGCCAAGGAATTGGGCGAAGAGCTGATGCTCGGCGCCGTCATGTTCGGCCACAAGGGCTTCCAGCCGGTCATCGACGCCATCATCAAGCTGGCCGAAGTCGCCGCCAAGGAGCCGCGCGACTTCACCGCGCCGGACTATTCCGCGCTTGAAGCCGAGATGCTGAAGATCGTCGGCGACGAACTCAGCAATGCCTACAAGAACGTCGACAAGCAGAAGCGCTACGCCGCCGTCGACGCCGTCAAGGCGAAGGTCAAGGCAGCGTTTGCCCCGGCAGAAGGCGAAGACGCCAAGTACACTTCCGAGCAGATCGGTTCGGTATTCAAGGAACTCCAGGCCAAGGTCGTGCGCTGGAACATCCTCGACACCGGCTCGCGCATCGATGGCCGTGACCTCAAGACGGTCCGCAAGATCGTTTCCGAAGTCGGCGTCCTGCCGCGCACCCACGGTTCGGCGCTGTTCACCCGCGGCGAGACCCAGGCGCTGGTCGTTGCAACGCTCGGCACCGGCGAGGACGAGCAGTATGTCGATTCGCTGACCGGCATGTACAAGGAGAAGTTCCTTCTTCACTACAACTTCCCTCCCTACTCCGTCGGAGAGACCGGCCGCATGGGTTCGCCGGGCCGTCGCGAAATCGGCCATGGCAAGCTCGCCTGGCGCGCCATTCGCCCGATGCTGCCGAGTGCCGACCAGTTCCCCTACACTCTGCGCGTCGTCTCGGAGATCACCGAGTCCAACGGTTCGTCGTCGATGGCCACCGTCTGCGGCACCTCGCTGGCGCTGATGGATGCCGGCGTGCCGCTGGCAAAGCCGGTCGCCGGTATCGCCATGGGCCTGATCAAGGAAGGCGAGCGTTTCGCCGTTCTGTCCGACATCCTTGGTGATGAGGATCACCTCGGCGACATGGACTTCAAGGTCGCCGGCACCGCGAACGGCATCACCTCGCTGCAGATGGATATCAAGATCGAAGGCATCACCGAGGAGATCATGAAGATCGCGCTGGACCAGGCCAAGGATGGCCGCCAGCACATCCTCGGCGAAATGGCGCATGCTCTGACCGGCGCGCGTTCGGAACTGGGTGAGTTCGCACCGCGCATCGAAGTGATGCACATCCCGACCGACAAGATCCGTGACGTGATCGGCTCGGGCGGCAAGGTGATCCGCGAGATCGTCGAAAAGACCGGCGCCAAGATCAACATCGAGGACGACGGCACGGTCAAGATCGCTTCGTCCAACGCCAAGGAGATCGAGGCGGCGAAGAAGTGGATCCACACCATCGTCGCCGAGCCGGAAGTCGGCGAGATCTACGAAGGCACGGTCGTCAAGACCGCCGACTTCGGCGCTTTCGTCAACTTCTTCGGTCCGCGTGACGGCCTCGTCCACATCTCGCAGCTTGCCAACGATCGGGTCGCCAAGACCTCGGACGTGGTCAAGGAAGGCGACAAGGTCTGGGTCAAGCTGATGGGATTCGACGAGCGCGGCAAGGTCCGCCTGTCGATGAAGGTCGTCGACCAGGCCACCGGCAAGGAACTCGCCCGCGACAAGAAGAGCGAAGGCGAAGAAAACGCCGCCTGAACGTCTTGAGTTCATGAATTGAAGCGGGCGCGGCTTATGTCGCGCCCGTTTTCATTTCAGCCCCGGTTTTCACTTTCAAATCGCCCAGACAAGTCGAGATCGAACAATGTCCGCCGAGCCGTTGAAGACGCTTTTCCATCCCTTCGAGGCCGAGGCTGTTTCTTTGCCGGGAAAGGGCACGCGCGCCCTGTTTCTCGGCGCTGAGCCGGGTTTTCGCCTGCCTGAAGGCTTCGAGGCGACGCTTCACCTCGTGCAGGGCTTCCGGCCGCATTTTAGCGCGCTGCAGGCGTCTGGCTGCGTCGTCACCGCGCAAGTGGAAGGCGATGGCTTCGATATGGCACTTGTGCTTGCCGGCCGGCATCGGGGTCTGAACGAAGTGCGCCTCGCGGAGGCGCTTGAGCGTGTGGCGCCGGGCGGCCTGGTCGTCATTGCCGGCGGCAAGGACGATGGCATTGCCAGCCTGCGCAAGCGGGTCGGCGAACTTGTGCCGCTGGAGGGCCATCTGCCGAAATATCACGGCATCGCCTTCTGGTTACGCCGTCCCGCCGACCTCGCCGCCGCGGAAGAACTGCGCGCCGCCAATCCCGCTCTGCTGGTTGAAAACCGGTTCCGCACCGCGCCCGGCATGTTTTCCTTCGACCGGATCGATACCGGCTCGAAATTGCTGGTCGAGAACCTGCCCAATGATCTGCGTGGCAACATTGCCGATTTCTGCGCCGGCTGGGGGTATCTGGCTGCCGAGATCGCCGTCCGCTCACCGGGCATTTCAGCGCTCGACCTCTATGAGGCCGATTTCGCCTCGCTCGAAGCCGCAAAGCTCCATCTGGCAGGGGTCGGCCAGTCGATCGCCAGGAATTTCTTCTGGATCGATCTGCTGAAGGAACCGGTCGAGAAGCGCTACGACGCGATCGCCATGAACCCGCCCTTTCACCGCAGCCGGGCGGCCGAGCCGGAGATCGGCGCCGGCATGATCCGCGCGGCGGCCAAGGCCTTGAAACCAGGTGGGCGGCTGTTCATGGTCGCCAACCGCCAGCTTCCCTATGAGCCGATCCTGGCGGCCGCTTTTTCGAGCCATGCCGAACTCGCCCGCGACGGCATGTTCAAGGTGCTTGTCGCTCGTCGTTGATACAATGCACCGCGTTCAATGCAGATTGGCGACGCGTCGGACCTCATCGGTGACATGCACGTCGCCGACCCTGATCTTGAGGGGGGCCGGCCTGCCGTACAGGTAGCCTTGCACCACCTCGCAGCCGGCTGCCCTGAGCAGCGTCGCCTGGCTTTCGGTCTCGACGCCTTCGGCAATGATGCTGACGCCGAGCGCGCGCGACAGCCCGACGATGGTCGAGACGACCGCACCCGAGCTGGAATCGGTGTCGAGGCGGCTGACGAAGGACCGGTCGATCTTCAGCTTGCCGAACGAGAAATCGATCAGGTAGCTCAAATTGGAATAGCCGGTGCCGAAATCGTCGACGGCGACCGAGATGCCCATATCCGCAAGCTCCTTCAGGATGGCGGCGGCGCGGTCGCGGTCCTGCATCATCGCTGTCTCGGTCACTTCCAGCTCCAGCCGCGACGGCTTGATGCCAGTGCTCGTCATGGCGTCGCGCACGATACCGACGAAGTCCTTGGTCATGAACTGCACGGGCGAGATGTTGACGGCGACGAAGCAATCGTCGGGCAGATGCCGGGCGTCGCTGCAGGCTTTGCGCAGCACCCATTCGCCGATCGGGCCGATCATGCCGGTTTCCTCGGCGATCGGAATGAACTCCATAGGCGGGATCATGCCGCGTTCCGGATGCCGCCAGCGGATAAGCGCTTCATACCCGACGATGCGGCCGGTCGGGAGATCGAGCTGCGGCTGGTAATGAAGGTCGAAGTCACCACGTTCGAAGGCTATGTGCAGTTCGGATTCGATCCATTGGCGATGGTCGGCGACCCTGCCCATTTCGGCATGGAAGACCGACCAGTTGCCGACGCCGCTGGCGCGCGCGTTCTGCAGCGCCAGATTGGAGCGGCGCAGGATGAGGACCGGATCGACGCCGTCCTTTGGCATCGCCACGATGCCGACCGACAGGCTGACCGATTGCAGGTGCGTACCGAGATCATAGGGCTCCATCATCTCGTCGATGAGCCTCTCTATGGTGCTTTCCAAGGACCCCGAGACTTGATTGTCGGGCAGCAGGATCGCGAATTCACCGGCGCCGATGCGTCCGATCAGCGCGCGCGGTGGCACGCACGTCTTCAAGCGCTTGGTGAAGGCGCGGATCAACTCGTCGCCCTGGCTGTAGCCGATGGCGTCGTTGATCTGCTTGAAGCGGTCGATGTCGATATCGATGAGGAACATCGGCTCGCCGGTCCGGCTGGTCGCGCATGCCGCCTCGGCAATCTTGCCGACCATCGCCGGGCGTGCCACCAGGCCGGTCAGCTTGTCGAAATGGGTTTCCGTGAAGACGAAATCCGCCGATTCATCGACGCCGGCGAAGAAGGACATCGCGGCGACCGACGCCGCCAGTGCGCAAAGAGCGGCCATCACCGAGACCATCATGTCCGCGGAGATGCCGGCAAAACCATCGCCGAGACCGAGCTTCAGGCCCCAGAGCCCGAGGACGAAACTGCCGAGACCCGAACTCGCTATGGTGAGCAGTCGGAACACCGGTGTTCGCTTCGGGTTGCTGACGGCGAGCATTGAAAGTTCCCCTGAGTACGGGGCTTTCTAGCGGATATCTCCTTAAAATGAGTTTCCGCGAATGAATCCAATTTTATTGGACCGAAAGTATTTCTTGAGCGGATCAACGCGCCTGGCGCTGAAACGGATTCAACTGGCGCGCTTAAGCTTCGTGTCTTCAAATGTCGCCATTTTAAAACCGCCGCGCATCTTTGGGCGGCAGGCGTTAGTCTCGTGCGCCGTCGGTCTGCTTCAATTCGTCGAGCGTCGGCATGGAAACGATGTGATAGCCGGAATCGACATAGTGGATTTCGCCGGTAACCCCGGAAGACAGATCCGACAACAGATAAAGTGCCGAGCCACCGACCTCGTCGATGGTCACCGTGCGGCGCAGCGGCGAGTTTCGCTGCTGGTAGGAGAACATGTGGCGCGCATCGGAAATACCGGCGCCGGCGAGCGTGCGCACCGGTCCAGCCGATATGGCGTTCACCCTGATGGCGCGCGGACCGTAGTCGTTCGCAAGATACCGGACACTCGCCTCCAGCCCTGCCTTGGCGACGCCCATGACATTGTAGTTCGGCATGACGCGGACCGACCCCGCATAGGTCAGCGTGATCATCGATCCGCCGTCCTTCATCAAGGTGGCCGCATGGCGGGCGACCTCGGTGAAGGAGTAGCAGGAGATCACCATGGTGCGGACGAAATTGTCCCGGCTGGTGTCGGCGTAGAGGCCTTTCAGCTCGTTCTTGTCGGAAAAGCCAATGGCGTGGACGACGAAATCCAGCCCGCCCCATTCCTTGCCCAGAGTCTCGAACGTGGCCGCGACAGAGGCGCTGTCCTCGACGTCGCACGGCACGACCAGCGAGGCGCCGAGCTTGTCGGCCAGCGGCCTGACCCGGCGTCCGAAGGCATCACCCTGATAGGTGAAGGCGAGTTCCGCGCCATGTTCGGATAATTTCCGGGCGATGCCCCAGGCGATCGAATGATCGTTGGCGACACCCATGACAAGCCCGCGCTTGCCCTTCATCAATCCGTCCATGGCCGGCAAATCCTTATGCGGAATAGCGCTGGAAAA
Organism: Mesorhizobium sp. WSM4822; assembly: GCF_055811155.1. Lineage (NCBI taxonomy): Bacteria > Pseudomonadati > Pseudomonadota > Alphaproteobacteria > Hyphomicrobiales > Phyllobacteriaceae > Mesorhizobium > Mesorhizobium sp. WSM4822. Next base: position 173,170 of record NZ_JBVVQM010000010.1, read on the forward strand.
CGAGCGTGGCGTTGGTGCCGCCGAAGCCGAACGAATTGGACAAGACAGTGTCGATCCTGGCGTCGTCGATGCGCTTTCGCACGATCGGCATGCCCTCGAATTCGGGGTCGAGGGTCTCGATATGGGCGCTTTCGCCGATGAAGCCGCCCTGCATCATCAGGATCGAATAGATGGATTCCTGCACGCCGGCCGCGCCCAGCGAATGGCCGGTCAGCGACTTCGTCGAGGTGATATACGGCATCTCTGGGCCGAACACCTCGCGGATCGCTCCCATTTCCTTGGAATCTCCCACCGGCGTCGAGGTACCATGGGTGTTGATGTAGTCGACCGGTGTGGAAACCGTGGCCAGCGCCTGGCGCATGCAGCGGACTGCGCCCTCGCCTGAAGGGGCAACCATGTCGTGACCATCCGACGTCGCGCCATAGCCAACGATCTCGGCATAGATTTTCGCGCCGCGCGCTTTGGCATGCTCAAGCTCTTCCAGCACCAGCACCCCGGCGCCGCCGGCGATGACGAAGCCGTCGCGATTGGCGTCATAGGCGCGGGAAGCGGTCGATGCGTTGTCGTTGAATTTCGACGACATGGCGCCCATGGCGTCGAACAGGTCCGACATCGTCCAGTCGAGATCCTCGTGGCCGCCGGCAAAGATGATGTCCTGCTTGCCCCACTGGATCAATTCATAGCCATTGCCGATGCAATGCGCCGAGGTCGAACAGGCCGACGAGATCGAGTAGTTGACGCCGTGGATCTTGAACCAGGTGGCAAGCGTCGCCGATGCGGTCGACGACATTGCCTTCGGCACCGCGAACGGACCGATGCGCTTGGGACTGCCGTTCTTCAGCGTCGTTTCGGCAGCTTCGACGATGGTGCGGGTGGATGGTCCGCCCGATCCCATGACGATGCCGGTGCGCTCATTGGTGATGTCGCTCTCGCCGAGGCCCGCATCCGCGATCGCCTGATCCATGGCGACATGGTTCCAGGCAGCCCCCTGGCTCAGGAAGCGCATCGCACGGCGGTCGATCATGGCCGATGGATCGAGCGTCGGCGCTCCCCAGACCTGGCAGCGGAAGCCGTGTTCGGCGAAGGAATCGGAGAAGCTGATGCCGGATCTGGCGTCATGCAGAGAGGTCTGCACCTCGTTGGCATTGTTGCCGATCGACGACACAATGCCGATGCCTGTGACTACGACACGTCTCATTCGCAACTCCTTCCAGGGGTGCTGGCCAGAGAGCTGGCCAGGGATGCCGGTCAGCCAACCGCCGACTGCTTGGACAGACCGACTTTCAAATCCGTTGCCGCGTATATGGGTTCGCCATCCGCCTTCAGCCAGCCATCGGCGATGCCGAGCACCAGCCGGCCCCGCATCACGCGCTTGAAGTCGATGCCATATTCGACCTTCTTCACCGAGGGCGTGACCATGCCCTTGAATTTCACTTCACCGGTCGACAGCGCCATCCCCTTGCCGGGTTCGCCCAGCCAGCCAAGATAGAAGCCCGTCAATTGCCACATGGCGTCGAGGCCGAGGCACCCCGGCATGATCGGATTGCCGATGAAATGGCAGGCAAAGAACCACAGGTCCGGCTTGATGTCGAACTCCGCGCGGATGAAACCCTTCTCGAAGGCGCCGCCCGTCTCGCTGATCTCGGTGATGCGGTCGAACATCAGCATCGGCGGATAGGGAAGCTGGGCGTTGCCCGGTCCGAACAGTTCGCCGCGGGCGCAGGCCAGCAATTCGTCGTACTCGTAGCTGGATTTACCCGCCATCAATCTCATCCCCATATCGTTCCGGGCTATCGGGTGCCCTTGTCGTTGGTTTCCTAACACAATCTGTTTCAGGCCGGAAACCGGCGTTTGCGCTTAGCCTGCTCGTCTGCCTGGGTCAATGCGCGCTATTGATCGCATTCGGACGACAGAATATATGTCCTGAGAGGTCCGGTTTCGGCAGACGTTCATTTTTTTGCCATTCTGGGCGTGTCTTGGGGCGGAACTGTGGGGTTCGACGAGAAGATGGACCTGGACGGCCGGAAGGAAAATGTCGCTGTGGACAAGCGGGTCCGTGAAGCTGGCCTGAGGCCGACGCGTCAGCGCATTGCGCTGGCCGATCTGCTTTTCGCCAAGGGCGACCGGCATCTGTCGGCCGAGGAACTGCACGAGGAGGCGGTTGCCGCCGGCGTGCCGGTGTCGCTGGCCACCGTCTACAATGCCCTTCACCAGTTTACCCAGGCGGGACTTTTGCGCATCCTCGCCGTGGAGGGCGCGAAAACCTATTTCGACACCAACACCTCCGACCACCACCATTTCTACATCGAAGGCGAAAACCGCATATTCGACATCGACAGTGGTCCGGTGACGGTCGCCAACCTGCCGGAGCCGCCGGAAGGGATGGAGATCGCCAATGTCGATATCGTGGTAAGGCTGCGCCCCAAACGCCGCGAATGACCGGCGAGGCCCCCTTACCGTGCCCGTGCTGTTGTTGCTCAGCGGGCACATGTGGGGCAATGCGGCCGCGATGGCGGTTGCGCTGATCTGGATCGCGCACATCGCCATCGACCGTGCGCTGGCCTATGGCCTGAAGCTGCCAACCGGCTTTCAGGACACCCATCTCGGCCGTATCGGGCGCTAGGCTGACCTGAATTTCAACACACCCAAACCGGGCCGTGAAGGATCGGGGTTAAGATTCTGGGTCAAGAATCAGTCCTTGACCCGTTCGCCGGGATAGGCGCCCCAGACGATCGACTGGGCAAGCCAGCCTGTGTGGCCATCGAATGTCATTTCGCACCACTGGCCGTCGCAGGATTTGATCGTGCCCATGACGCCCGGCTCGACCATCGCGACCACCCTTGCGTCCTTGTTGGGGCTGTTGAGAAGATTGATCTGGGCACCCTTGCCGCGCTGCCACGGGGCAACGATTGCAGTGCGCCGGCCGGAAAGCAGCGACTGGTTGATCCAGCCTTCCGAACCATCGGCATCGCGCACGCGGCGCCATGTGTCGAATTCCTGGATGATCTCCATCGGCAGGCCGGCCTTCATATACATCCAGTCGACCGAGTAGTTGGCCCCGGGACCGACGCGCGAGTTGACACGGCCGGATTTCAGGCTGACGAAGCGCGGCAGCGGCAGGCCACTCGGACCAAGCGTGACGACGCCCTGGGCAGGTGCTGCGGCACTCTGCGCGGCCACAAGCGGAGAATAAAGCAGAGCGCCGAGAAATGCTGCGCTGAGGGTCAGGCGAAGCGACGCGAAACCAGACACTTTCATTCCTTTCGGCGCTTGCCCATCGGCCTCGGCGCCCCTTTTTCTTTGTCTTCGGCGGCACCGCTTGTTACAGGGAGTAATCGGCACCGCGACCGGCTTTCAGTTTCGCCGGTCTTGGTTAAAGAGGTCTCAACGAGATCGGGTTAGAAGCAATTCCAGCAAAAGTGTGATGCGGTTTTGCGTTCGGAATTGCGGCAAGTACTCGGGAGGGAAACAATGGCAGGCAAAAAGAAGCCTCTCGTCGTCATCACGCGAAAGCTGCCCGACCCGGTCGAGACCCGCATGCGCGAGTTGTTCGACGCAAGGCTGAATGTCGAGGACCGGCCGATGACGCAGCCGGAACTGGTCGCGGCAGTCAAGGAGGCCGACGTGCTGGTGCCGACGGTAACCGACCAGATCGACGCCGCACTGATCGCCCAGGCAGGCGACAACCTCAAGCTGATCGCCAATTTCGGCAATGGCGTCGACAAGATCGATGTCGCGGCCGCGGCCAAGAGGGGCATCACCGTCACCAACACGCCGAATGTCCTGACCGAAGACACCGCCGACATGACCATGGCGCTGATGCTGGCGGTGCCGCGGCGGCTGGCGGAAGGTGCCAATGTGCTCACCGGTGACAAGAAATGGGCTGGCTGGTCGCCGACCTGGATGCTGGGCCGGCGCATCTGGGGCAAGCGGCTCGGCATTGTCGGCATGGGGCGAATCGGCACCGCCGTCGCCAGACGGGCCAAGGCCTTCGGCCTGTCGATCCACTACCACAACCGCCACCGCGTGCTGCCGGCCGTAGAGGACGGGCTGGAGGCGACCTATTGGGAAAGCCTGGACCAGATGCTGGCCCGCATGGATATCATCTCGGTCAACTGTCCCTCGACGCCGGCAACCTTCCATCTGCTTTCGGCGCGGCGGCTGGCGCTGCTGCAGCCCACCGCCTATGTCGTCAACACCGCGCGCGGCGACATCATCGACGAGGAAGCGCTGGTCAAGCTGATCCAGGACGGCAAGATCGCCGGGGCCGGCCTCGACGTCTACGAGCATGAGCCGGCTTTGAACAGCAAGCTGCTGAAGCTCGCCGCCAAGAACAAGGTCGTGCTTTTGCCGCATATGGGCTCGGCGACGCTCGAGGGCCGCATCGATATGGGCGAGAAGGTCATCATCAATATCCGTGCCTTCGTCGACGGCCACCGCCCGCCGGATCGGGTGCTGCCGCTCAGGACCTGACGCTGTCGCGGCCCACAAACCGTAAGATAAACCTTACGAGATAGCTTTGCGCATGGTGATCGAGGTCGGCCTGGCATAGCCCTCATGCGCCGTCCGTTCAGTTTCGCGAAAGCCGAGGCGAGCAAAGGCCTCATGATTCCCGGTCAGCTCGATCCGCGTCTGAAGCGCGACGGCGGCCTTGCCGCGGCTACGGGCAAGGTCTTCGACTGCCTGCATCAGCCGCCGGCCAATGCCTTGTCCCTGGCGGTCCGGCGCGACCGCGAACTTGCCGACATAAAGGTCCGCCGCCCTCTCAAGGGCAAAGACGCAGCCGACGATCCTGTCGCCCTGCACCGCCACGAAGCCGGTCTCCAGCCGCGCCTTGTCGCTCAGGGTGTCGGCGGTCAGATGGTGGGCCGAGGAGGGCGGGTCGACAACGCTGTCCATCGAAGCGAAAGCGCGCATGATCAATGCGAGCACATCGTCCCAACGGTCGAAATCGGTCGGGATCCGCGTGATGGAGACAGCTTCGTTCCGGTCCAAGAATTCAGCTTCTCTTGTAGCGGATGGTGTCGAAGCGCGCTGCCAGCGCATCATAGAGCAGCAGCCGGCCGACCAGCGGCTCGCCAATGCCGGTGATCAGCTTGATCGCCTCCATGGCCTGCAGCGTGCCGACGACGCCGGTCAGCGCGCCAAGCACGCCGGCTTCGGCGCAGGACGGCACCAGGCCCGGAGGCGGCGCCTCGGGAAACAGATCGCGATAGCTTGGGTTGGGCTTGCCGTCCTTGGCGTCTTCGAATGGCTTCAGCACCGTCACCGAACCATCGAAGCGTCCGACGGCGGCATGCACCAGCGGCTTGCCTTCGCTCGCGCAGGCATCGGCCACGGCATAGCGCGTTTCGAAATTGTCGGAACCGTCGACGACGATGTCATAGCGGGCGACGAGGGCGGGCGCATTGTCCGTGGTCAGCCGGAACGTATGCGGTTCGACTGTGGTGTTGGGATTGATGCGAGCGATTGCCGCCTTGGCGCTATCGGTCTTCAGCAGGCCGACAGTGTCGGTACCGTGAATGACCTGGCGCTGCAGGTTGGACAGCGAAACGGTGTCGTCATCGACCACGCCGAGTGTGCCGACGCCGGCGGCGGCAAGATATTCAAGCACCGGCGCGCCCAGTCCGCCAGCGCCGATGACCAGCACCCGGGCCTGTTTCAGCCTTTGCTGGCCGGCGCCGCCGATCTCCGGCAGCACGATGTGGCGGGCATAGCGTTCGATCTCGTCTGCGGTCAGGGCGGCAGTGGTCATTGCCTGATCATACAGGGACGGAAAAACCTTGTCAGGGGCCTTCGGTTGGCCCAACCGTCCCATGGTCGACAGTCAGGAATTGCGCGCGTCCCTGGAGACTGGAAAACAGCGCAGCATCGGTTCCTGTCATGAACGCCTGGCAGTTCAGTTCCTCCAGGATGGAGAACAGCGCCGCGCGCCGCCGGCTGTCGAGATGCGCGGCGATCTCGTCGAGCAGCAGGATCGGCGTCATGCCCGACATTTCGCCGGTCAGCCTTGCGTGCGACAGCACGATGCCGACCAGCAGTGCCTTCTGCTCGCCGGTCGAGCAGAGTTCGGCCGGCATCGCCTTGGGGCGGTGTCGAACCACCAGATCCGAACGGTGCGGGCCGTCGAGGGTGCGCCCGGCGGCGCGATCGCGCTCACGGCCCTCGGCAAGCGTCCGACGGAAGCGTTCCTCGACATCGACCGCCGGCGCGGCGGCGATTTCGGCTTCCAGATCGCCCGAAAGGCCGATATCGGCCCGCGGAAATGGTCCCGTGTCGGGCAGCCTGTCGATCATGGTGGCGAGCAGCCGCACCATTTCGGCCCGCGCCGCGGCTATCGCCACACCGGTTTCGGCCATCTGCGTCTCGATAGCGTCGAACCAGCGGTCGTCCCGGGAGTTTTCGGTAAGCAGCCGGTTACGACCGCGCATAGCCTTCTCGTAGTCGATCGCACGTTGCCCGTGCCCGGGATCGATCGCCAGCACGAGCCGATCGAGAAATCGCCGGCGATCCGCGGCCGGTCCGGTGAACAACGCGTCCATGGCTGGCGTCAGCCACACCACGCGCAGCCATTCCAGCATGTCCTCGGCCGAGCGCGCCGACGCTCCGTTGATGCGCACCCGCCTGCCGCCTTCGCCGGCGGTGTCGCCGCCGGAAATGCCTGTTCCGATCTCGACCTGGCCGTCAGGTCCGTCGAGCCGGGCATGCAATGCAAAGCCGCCGTCGCCGCCGTCGCGTGCGACATCCACGTAAGGGGCGCGGCGCAAACCACGCCCCGGTGTCAAAAGGGAGATTGCTTCGAGGAGATTGGTCTTGCCGGCGCCGTTGTCGCCGGAAAAAACCACGGCACCTGGCGCCAGATCGATCGTCAGCGCCGCGTAGTTTCGGAAATTGGTAAGTGTAAGCTTACTTATGTGGTTCTGTGCCGGCAACCGCTATCCGCCTATAGAGCGTTCCATCGTTTCACGGAAACGCAAAACCAATCTATCTCTTTGTTTTAACGCAATTCCCAAGGGAAAGCGCTATGCGCTTTTCCCGGGAAAACCGCTTCACACTTTTCCTGGAATTGCTCTAGAAGTTGCCGTAAATATCGCGCTTGCCGGTCCACAACAGGACCGAAGTGCTGACACCGCGCCGCTACACCCGCATCGGCATCAGCACATAGAGTGCGGTCTCGTCGGCCATGTCGTGGATCAGCGTCGGCGAGCCGGCGTCGGCCAGCATGAACTTGGCTTCCGTGCCGGTCAGTTGCGCGGCAACGTCGAGCAGGTACTTGGCGTTGAAGCCGATCTCGATCGGATCGGATGAATAGTCGGCGGACAGCTCTTCGGTGGCGCTGCCTGAATCGGGATTGTTGACCGCAAGCGTCACCTGACCCTCGCTGATCGACAGCTTCACCGCGCGGCCGCGTTCGGAAGAGATGGTCGAGACGCGATCGACAGCGGCGGCAAAACTCTGGCGGTCGATGATCAGCTTCTTGTCGTTGCCGGTCGGAATGACCCGCTGATAGTCGGGGAAGGTGCCGTCGATCAGCTTCGAGGTCAAAACCACGCTGCCGATCGTGAAGCGGATCTTGGTGTCCGACAGTTCGGTGGTGACCGCGACATCCGGATCGTCGACGAGCTTCTGCAGCTCGCTCACCGTCTTGCGCGGAATGATGATGCCCGGCATGCCTTCGGAACCCGCTGGCGCATCGATCTCGGCGCGCGCCAGGCGGTGGCCGTCGGTCGCTACCGAGCGCAGCTTCAACTTGCCGCCGACCTCATGCGTGTGCAGATAGATGCCGTTCAGGTAATAACGCGTCTCCTCGGTGGAGATGGCGAATTGGGTCTTCTCGATCAGGCCTTTCAGGGCAACCGAGTCGAGACGGAAGATATGCGAGAACGATCCGGCCGAGAGCTCCGGGAAGTCGGATTGCGGCAGGCACTGAAGGCGGAAGCTCGAGCGGCCGGACGTCACCGTCATGGCGTTGCCGTCCTCGTCCGTCTTCAGCATCACCTCGGCGCCATCGGCAAGCTTGCGCACGATGTCGTAGAGCAGATGTGCCGGGACTGTCGTCGCCCCGCCGCGCTCCACCTTGGCGGGTGTCGCTTCGGTCACCTCGAGGTCGAGATCGGTCGCCTTCATTTCAAGGCTGGCGCCTTCGGCGCTGAGCAGCACGTTGGACAGGATCGGTATGGTGTTTCGCCGCTCGACCACACGATGGACGTGGTTGAGCGACTTCAGGAGATTTGACCGTTCCAGGATAACACGCATGACGAAACAGGCTCGCTTGAATGAATGACGGGTCACCAGTGAGCGGCGTCCCGCGAAAGGTCTGAACAGGCTCAGAATCTGCGTAAACTGACAGGAAAAAACCAGCAAACGCAAGCCCGCGCCAACGGTTCAGGCCGGCTACGCGGGCTTTCTGGGGATAACGCGCCCGAAGTCCGCGAGCCAGTGTCGTAAAACCGAAATCCAGATCGCTTCCAGGCGGCGCCACGAGCCCGATCCAGGCCCAGCGCCGCACTGGCAAGCCATTGAATTCCGGTATTGTTCCGGCTCAGCCATCCCCGGAGGATCAGGCCTGGTCGTTGATCAACCGCCTCAGAAGCTCAAGTTCCTGCGCCAGCGTGTTGTCGTTGCCGGAAAGGTCCTCGATTTTGCGCACGGCATGCAGCACCGTGGTGTGATCGCGGCCGCCGAAACGCCGTCCGATCTCGGGTAGCGAGCGCGGCGTCATCACCTTCGACAGGTACATGGCGACCTGCCGCGGCTTGACGATGGTGCGCGTGCGCCGGTTGGACAGCAATTCGGTCTTCGACACATTGTAGTGACGCGCCACGATGCGCTGGATGTCCTCGATACGGACACGCTTCGGCTCGCCGGTGCGATAGATGTGGCCGAGGATTTCGTCGATCCGGTCGATGGTGATCTGCGGCTCGAAGGATTGACGGAACAAAAGCTGATTGAAGGCGCCTTCCAACTCGCGTCCGCTGCCGGTCACGGTGCGGGCGACGTGATTGAGGATCTCCTCCGAAATGTCGAGCGATGCGTCGTCCCCCCTGGCCGTGGCAAGGCGCAATTTGAGCATGCCGAGGCGCATGGCAAAATCGGGCGCCGACATTTCAAGCGCGACACCGCCATTGAGGCGCGAACGGACCCGCGGTTCGAGCGATTCCAGTTCCGATGGCGGCCGGTCGGCGGCGACGACGACCTGCTTGGCGCTGTCGAGCAGCATGTTGATGAGGTGGCAGAATTCATGCTGGATCGACTTGCCCTGCAGAAACTGCATGTCGTCGATGATGAGCAGGTCGATGTCGCGCAGCTGTTCCTTGAGCGTCAGCGCGTTGTTGTCGCGGATCGCGGTGGCAAAGCGCCACATGAAATACTCGGCCGTGAGATAGACGACGCGCGACTTGGGGTTCTGCTTCAGCGATTCCGCAGCGATGGCCTGCAGCAAATGTGTCTTGCCGAGCCCGACGGTTGCGTGAAGGAAAAGCGGATTGAAGCGCACTGCGCTCGATTGCGATTCCGCTACCGCCTTGGCGGCGGCGAAGGCCACCCGGTTCGACGGTCCCTCGATGAAGGACCCGAACGTGTAGCGCGGATCGAGCGGCGACCCCAGCACGTTGTGGCGAAATTCGCTCTCGATCGGTGTGCCCGGACGCGGAGCCGGTGCGCGCTCCACCCGGCTGGGGCTGACTGTGCCGGCGGCAAGTGCCGTCTGCGTCTGCCGTGTCATCTTGCTGCGTGCTGGCGTTACCTCTGGCTCGGCCTGGCTGCGTCCCTGACGGGTTGCCGTGCGCACGACGATGTCGATCTTGAGGAGATCGGCATCCTCCTGCTTCCACAGCTCGGAAATGAGGTCGAGATAGTGGCCGTTGATCCATGAGCGTAGGAAGGCGGTAGGCACGGAGATGCGGACGATGCCCTTGGAAGCCTCGGCGACCTTCATGCGGCCAAACCAGCTCGAATAGACTTCGGTTCCCAGGCGCGCCTTCAACTGGGTCTTGACCCGGTCGAATTTCTGTTCCGCGTCGCTGGACACCGCCATGTCGTTTGCTCCGATCAAAGTTCCAGGAAATGGGAGGTCGCCCGTAAGTTCCCTTTCAATGCCGCTCTGCATGATCTTTTCCTTGTCCTTCCGTACCTGTTTTCCACCGGGGATGCGCCTCCTGCATCCGGTTCCGGCGACCTAAGTCTTTGCTACGATGTCCGCTGCCGCCGCCGGCAGATGAACGTCGCCCATTATCCGCGGGAACCGGTGCCGGCCCATGGAAGCCAGTCCGCGTTGGGATGTCAGGGCAATACAACACCGTCCGGCGAAAAGAGCGCCGGCGCGCCGTCTACCTGCCATGTCTAGTTACGCCAGTCCCCTACCGTATCGAAAAAGACAAACCAAAGCCGTCCGCGGACTTGATCCGCGTTGCAAATCCCGCCAATTTAAGCTGGCCGATTCAGGCTTGGGTTAAGAGCCAGAGCCCGTCCCTTTCGATAGATCGACACTACCGAAATCGCTGTGGATAGGGCAAGGCCACGTCTAACGGATTTTTAAGGAATCTGGTTAGTGGAGGCGGGTTCGAGTGGCGTGCCGCGACGGCACATTTTAACAAAGCCATTGTGATTCAAACCCTTTTCCGGCGAATATGAAAAACCGGGCGCTGACAGAAATATTCTGAAATAATTCGCTTGACAGCGACTTCTCCCCGATCGGGCCGGTCCGGTGTGGACAAGCTGTGGATCACCATCTGTAAGTCACTGAAAGATATAAGCTATTTCTGACAGTTAAGAATCTTTAGGTCGGCCGTTTCAAGCATGCCGATCACCAGCAGGCATGCATATGCCGGCAAACTATTCCTAATTGTGAAATGCCGCATAAGACGCCGTTTCCGGACATTCTTTTTAAGTGCTTGCCGGCAAACGAAAAAACCCGGCACAAACGGCCGGGTTCGAAGAACGTCAGTCTAGGCAAGTAATGTCAGGCCGACAGTACCTTGACCCGCTGAGCCAGTCGCGACACCTTGCGGGACGCCGTGTTCTTGTGGATCACGCCCTTGGTCGCGGCACGCATCAATTCCGGCTCCGCGATCTTGAAGGCAGCCTGTGCGGCAGCCTTGTCACCGGAGGCAAGCGCCTCTTCGACCTGGCGGATATAGGTGCGGACGCGCGAGCGGCGGTTCTTGTTGATCGCTGCGCGGCGGACGATCTTGCGCGTTGCCTTTTTGGCCGAGGATGTATTGGCCATGATGCCTCTCTTCTGATCTGGTCGGCGCATGCGGGATGCCGCAGGGCGCAAAAAACAAACGGGCAGCCACGGGGCCGCCTCGGTTGGTGCGGCTTATAGTTCAGCTTTTCCGGCGCGTCAACGCTGCCCGGCCTTCTTTTTGGCGGCCAGCAGCCATCTTCTTCGCAGCAAAGGGATTGGCGTCAGCGGTTGGTGAAATTCGGCTTCCGCTTCTCGGCAAAGGCCGCCATGCCTTCCTTCTGATCATCCAGTGCAAACAGCGAGTGAAACAGCCGGCGCTCGAACCGCAATCCCTCGGCAAGCGTCGTCTCGAAGGCGCGGTTGACAGCCTCCTTCGCCATCATCACCGATGGTAGCGAGAAAGCGGCGATCTTGGCCGCGGCCTTCAGCGCCTCCTCGACAAGCTCGCCGGCAGGCACCACCCGCGACACCAGGCCAGAACGCTCGGCTTCGGCGGCATCCATCATCCGCCCGGTCAGGCACATGTCCATCGCTTTCGACTTGCCGACGAAGCGGGTCAGCCTTTGTGACCCGCCCATGCCTGGAATGACGCCGAGGGTGATCTCGGGCTGGCCGAATTTGGCCGTGTCGGCGGCGATAATGAAATCGCACATCATCGCCAACTCGCAGCCGCCGCCGAGTGCATAGCCCGCCACTGCCGCGATAATAGGCTTTCGCGCCCGCGTCAGTTCCTCCCAGCCGACGAAGAAGTCTTGGGCGTAGGCGTCCGCGTAGGAGATGGACTGCATCTCCTTGATATCGGCGCCGGCGGCGAAAGCCTTTTCGGAACCGGTGATGACCATGGCACCGATACCTGGATCGGCGCTGAACCCATTCACGGCTGCCACCACTTCGGTCAGAATCTGCGAATTCAGCGCGTTGAGCGCCTGCGGCCTGTTCAGCGTGATCAGCCCGACCTTGCCGCGCGTCTCGGTGATGATCGTCTCATAGGCCATGGCTGCTTCTCCTTGCTCACGCTCGCCTAGAGCGGTTCATCGTTTCTCGGAAACGCAGAACCGCTCCATCTCTCTGTCTTGACGCAATTCCGAACGGGAAACCGTTCCCACTTTTCCTGGAACTACTCTGACTCATCGCTGACATGTCCGGCAATAAAAGGTCGATCGGCCGCTCTGCACGACACGTTCGATGTGGCCGCCGCAGCCGGGTTTGGAACAGGCCTCTCCCTCGCGGTCGTAGACGGCGAAGGCGTGCTGGAAATAGCCCAGCGACCCATCGGTCTGCATATAGTCCCGCAGTGAGGACCCGCCGGCTGCGATCGCATCCGATATCACCGAACGAATGGCTTGCGCGAGGTGTTCGCTTTGGGCCTGGGCTTTCTTTCCGGGCCTGGCGATCGTGCCCGCCTCACGCAGCGGCGACAGGCCGGCGCGCCACAACGCCTCCGACACATAGATGTTGCCGAGCCCGGCGATCAGCCTCTGGTCGAGAAGCGCTGCCTTCAGCGGTGATCGCCGCCCCTTCATCAATGAGGCGAGCAGCGCACCGTCCAATGTGTTGCCGGTTGGCTCGACGCCAAGTCCAGCCAGCATCGGATGAACGTCCGGCAGCCCTTCCGCAAACAACATGAAGCCGAAGCGGCGCGGATCATTGAAGATCACGCGGGACCGGGCACCGGCCGGAGACACGACATGGAAGACGACGTGGTCGTGATTGGAGCTCTTCGAGCGGTCGTGCCGGAAGATGCCGGGCATGTCGCTGCCATCGGCCGTCTCGATGCGGAATGAGCCCGACATGCCGAGATGGCAGATCAGCACGGGCCCGCCTTCCAGGTCCATCGTCAGATACTTGGCCCGGCGGCCGAGTGCCGTGATCGTCTTGCCGGTCAGCCGCTGCGCGAATTTCTCGGGAAATGGAAAGCGCAGATCCGGTCGGCGCGCCTCGACGCGGGCGATGGTGGCGCCTTCCAGAACCGGCTGCAGTCCGCGCCGGACGGTTTCGACCTCCGGCAATTCAGGCATGACCGCCGATCGCCGTATAGAAAGAAGTGCCGTAGCGGCCGGGCGCCATCCCGAGATGCTCGGCCACGGTCTCGCCAATGTCGGCGAATGTCGTTCTCAGTCCGATGTCGCCGCCCTTGAGACCCGGTCCAGTGCCGATCACCGGAATGCGCTCGCGCGTGTGATCGGTCCCGCCCCAGGTCGGGTCGTTGCCGTGGTCGGCCGTCAGGATGAGAAGATCGCCCTGCCGCAGCCTCGCAAATGCCTCCGGCAGCCGCAGGTCGAAGGCCTCGAGCGCGGCAGCATAGCCTGCGACATCGCGGCGGTGACCGAATTCGGTGTCGAAGTCGACGAAATTGGCGAAGACGAGGTCACCGTCGCCGGCATCATCCATCGCACCCAGCGCCTCGTCGAACATCGCCATGTTGCCTGCCGCCTTGCGCACTTGCGAAATTCCGCGATGGGCGAAGATGTCGCCGATCTTGCCGACGGCGATGACACGGCTGCCACGTGCCGTCAGCCGGTCGAGCAGGGTCGGTTCCGGCGGGGGCACGGCGTAATCATGACGGTTGTATGTCCGCTCGAAAGTGGCGGTGGTTTCGCCGACGAACGGCCGCGCGATCACCCGTCCGATCCTCAGCGGGTCAACCAGCCTGCGCACCACCTGGCAGAATTCATAAAGCCGGTCGAGGCCGAAATGGACTTCATGCGCGGCGATTTGCAGGACCGAGTCGACCGACGTGTAGCAGATCGGCTTGCCGGTCCGGATGTGCTCCTCGCCGAAGCGCTCGATGATCTCGGTGCCCGGCGCATGGCAATTGCCGAGAATGCCCGGCACCTTGCCTTCGCGAATGATCGCCTCGGTCAGTTCGGCCGGAAAGGCCGGAACCGTATCCGGGAAATAGCCCCAGTCGAGGCGCACCGGCAGGCCGGCGATTTCCCAATGACCGGATGGTGTATCCTTGCCGCTCGAAACCTCCTGTGCGGCGCCGTGAAAGGCAGTTGGGAGCAGATCCGCCCCGCTGTTGGCAAACCCCAGTCCCGTCGCGGTTTCGGCGGCCTTGCCAAGCCCGAGCGACGCCATGTGAGGGACAAACAGCGGTCCACTGCGAAGCCCTTCGCGATCCGCACGGCCCTCCGCACAGGCCTCTGCGATGTGCGCGAATGTGTTGGCGCCGGCGTCACCGTAGCGGTCGGCGTCGGCCGCGCCGCCGATGCCGAAGGAATCCAGAACGAAGAGGAAAGCGCGCGCCATCGAGTTGTTGCCAGTTTGACCGACCAGACATAGGGTTCCGCGACTTCATTGGCAATTCGGAAACCAAACGGCAACGGCTTGGCGTGATAGTCCAGTGCACGGGATGGGCATGGATCGAGGACAACAGGCTGTGGTTCCTGTCATGAGGGTTGCGTTAAAGACATATGCCGCTCTCATGCTGGCGCTCGTCGGGCTCTGGTCCAACCCGGCGCATGCCGACTGGCGCGATGATATCGGCACGTTTCGTATCGGCATCGTTGCCGAACCAGGCGCCGGCAACGCCGTTCCGGGGCTGGCTGTGTTGACCGACGCCTACACCAAGGCCTTGGGCATGCAGGTCGAGTTTGTCGTTGCCCGCAACTATGCCGCGCTGATCGAGGCGCAGGCCGATGCCCGGATCGAATATGCGATCTATTCGGCCACCGCCTATGCAACGGCCTCGCAGCGCTGCTTATGTATCGAGCCGCTTGTCGCTCCGGTCGATTCAGACGGCGCGATCGGCATCCGCTCCGTTCTGCTGACGCGGGACGGCAAGCTGCCCGACCTTGCGGCGATGGACCGCCATCGTATCGCCATGGCGCCTTCTGACAGCGTCGGCGGTTCTCTCCTGCCATTGGCGGCGTTGGCGGCGGAGGGCCGCAAGATCGCGGAAGATGCACAGTTTTTGGTCCATGCCGATTCGGCCGCGGCGGCCGAGACGATGCTGGTCGACGGCAAGGCCGATGGCCTGTTCGGCTGGGTGACGGCCGCTGCCGACGGCCCGCGAGAACCGTCGGGCACGCAGGCCAGGCTGGAGGCGGCAGGGCTCTCGGTGACGGCGCTTCGGATTGTATGGACGTCGGGCCTGTTGAGATACGGCCCCCATGCGGTCCGCAGCGATCTCGACCCGGAAGCCAAGCGCAGGCTTGCCGTGTTCCTCACCAACCTCAAGTCGACGACGCCCGATATCTACGATCTCCTGGAATCGAGACATTCCGGCGGCTTCGCTCGCGTGGCGCCAAAAGATTACGAGATGGCCGCTGCTATCGTGCGCTTCGTTTCGGACCGTGAGCCGCAGCAGTAGCTGGAGCGGCCCTGCGCAGCGCCTGGCTGCCTCTGTTCAACAGTCGCTGCAAGGGATCGCCACGCTTCTGCGGGGGCGCAGATAATAGGTTTCGCCCATGGTTATGTTGCTGAAAGCCGAGGTCAGTCCAAGCTTCTGTTGACTGCTCGCGCTCCACGCGATGACCGGCGTATAGCCGAGCTTGCTTTCGACGCGGATGAGAAAAGTGTTGGCGACCTTGAGCGACGCCGGGACCGTTGTCTCGGTAGTGGCGGCGGCGCCGGGGCTGGCTACGCCGGCGACCAATTTGCGTGACCACACCACCAGTGCCCTCGTCGCATCGGCCGAGACCTGGATTGCCGTGATGGTGATGGTCGGGTTTGAGCGGTTGTAAGGCTGAAGTGTGACGCTGCCGATCTGCATGATGGCGTCGACGTCCGCCTTGAGGACGCTTGTCTGCTGGGTGACGAGATCGGCCACCATGCTGCCGATACGGCTGACCTTCTTGCTGGTCTCGATGGCTTGCGACGCTTCCATTGTGAGGAAATACATGATCAGCAGAATTGGCATGATCAAAGCAAATTCAACCGCCGCGATGCCGCGCCGATCGGACCAGAATCGACTTGCTTTCCGCCAAACTCCCGTAATCATAAGATGTGCCCCCGCACGCATCATGCCCATTGCCCTTTTCTTATACCGCTCGTGCATTCCGCTCAGTTGTCGAACGGCTCGTTCTGCCAGGTCACCGATGCGAAATGCAGGGTCTTGTTGCCGCCCATCGACTGCGCCAGCAGATCGGTCATGATCGGCCACTTGTAGAAGACCCGAAGCATGTTCCTCGACTCCGCCGCCCCCGCTGTCACTGAGAAGGATTGGGTCGCGGTGCCTTTCGTCAGTACGACATCGCCGTTCTGGATCTTGAAGCCAGCCGTGGCCGCATCGGCGAACGATGTATATTGGCGAAGATCCACCAGCAGTTGATTGGGACAATCCTGGGAGACGATGATCTGCAGTTTCGTGCAGATCATGTCCCGCAAATTGGTTCCGGCAACGTCAGCCGCCCTCAACTGGCCGGTGCGCAGCTTGCGCGCGACATCGTCGGTGACGTTGGCCATCACCTCCTGGCCGGCAAACGAGATGCAGCTTTCCAGAATGGCAAAGACAAGCAGCGCAAAGGGGACCGAAAGGATCGCGAATTCGATTGCCGTGGCGCCGCGCCGGTCACGAAGGAAGCGGGCGAAAAACCTTGGGCGTCTCACTTTGTGGTCGCCTGCGCGGCCGAATTCCTTGCTCATGTCCGATCCTGCCGATCTCTATGCGGTCTCGGAAGGAGCATTAGCGCAAACCGATTGAGGTCCGGTTTGGATGATCGTTAAAGTCGGCGCAGGCCTCTTAACCAGACAATAACCGGAACGGCAGTCGGCAACGCCACCTATCGGCTGACGCTCATCTCCGCTTCCGAAGACTTCTCCGCCTCGCTCTTGTATGAGCTTTCGCAATAGGGTGTGCACGACATCGTCTGGATTTCGGCGCGCCGATAGATGCGCACTGACGAGGCGGCTTGCCGCACCACGGTAACCTGCTCGTCGACGATGGGGCTGCCGTCCGTATCGAGCACGACCAGATTGGTGACCCCGAAGCCTTTGCCGGTGAGCACGATCGTCGAAGCGTCCTGCACCGAAGCGTCGGCGATTGCCGGGTTGCCGACCACGATGGTGTCTGCGGGACGCGACAGTTTGACGATCTTGGCCTGGTTCATCGTGACCTCGATGCCGGCGCCGGCCATGGCGGGCGCGACGAAGCTCGAGACGGCAAGAAGCGCGGCAATCAGGATTGACGATCTCGGCTGGGCCATTGAGGCGCTCCACGCAGGCGGACTGATCAACGGAACATGAACGAGATTGGTGAACCAACGGTTAAGCATGCGATGTTGCCAATCGTGCAATGGCCGCCAAGGGCGCCCGCGACGCGCGGTCCGGTCGGGTCGCAAGCCTACCAAATCCGGTCTGGAAGGCTCAGCGATACATTAGCCCGAGGTTAACCACGCAATATGTTCGAACCGGGAAAGGAATCGGTAAGGCTGTTTCTTAAGCCGATCGAAAGAGCTTCTCCCTAGATTGGCAGCATCCGATCAACCATCACAGAAGTTGACGGAAGTGCTGTAACACGTGGAGTAGGAGCTCTCGAATGTCTAATCTCATCGCACGTTTTGTGAAGGACGAATCCGGCGCGACCGCGATCGAATATGGTCTGATCGCCGCTCTCATCGCGCTCGCCATCATCACTGGCGCCGGCACGCTCGGCAATGCGCTGAACGCCAAGTTCACCAACATCGGCAGCACCCTGAACGGCACGCCGAGCGGCAGCTGATCGGCTTATCGCCGAGCATTTAGATTGCGTTCTGGAAAAGGGCCGCCGCGTGGCGGCCCTTTTTCTATGCCGCTGGCGATATAGGTCGTCTTTCGTTCCTAGCCTCATCAATCGTTAATCGAACATGCTTAGATTGAGCCCCATGAAATCGGACAATAGGCGTGGCGCCGATGCTTGAAGCCCTGATCTTCGTCGTTTTTCCGTTCTGCATGCTGTTTGCCGCGATCTCCGACATGCTGTCGATGACGATCGCCAATCGCGTGCCGGTGCTGCTTGTCGCCGTTTTTGCGCTGGTCGCGCCCCTGACAGGCATGGACTGGGCGGCCTATGGCGGACATTTCGCCGCCGGCGCCCTGGTCCTGGCCGTGACGTTCGGCCTGTTTGCGATGGGCGGCATGGGCGGCGGCGACGCCAAGCTTCTGGCCGCCACCGCGATGTGGATGGGCCTCAATGTCAATCTCGTGGAGTATCTTGTCGCCTCGACAATCATCGGCGGCCTGCTGACGCTGGCGATCATCCTCTACCGGAAGTCGCTGCTTGCGGCCGTTACCGGCCAAAATCCGTTTCTGCGCCATTTCGCCGACGAGGCAAAAGGTGTTCCCTACGGTGTTGCGCTCGGCCTTGGCGGCTTGCTGACCTATCCGGATTCGCCCTTGATGGCATGGGCGCTTGCCAGGCTGGCGGCCTGAGCGCGATCTTATTTTATTTTATTGTCAGTCAGCAGTGCCGAAACCCCGTTCTGAACAGGGCTGGCCCGCCCATTTTGGCCGGTCAGGCCACATTCCGGCTAATTTATGTAAACCTTAAATTAATCACGATCGTAAGCATTACATTAACCTTGTTTTGACGATTGCCGCTGCAAAGTCCGGCTTGGCTACGTGGTTTGCCAGGGCAAGGGTTCGGACAAATGCCAGCATCGCGATTGATAATTCTGAGCGTGGCGGTGGCCGCGGCGGGTGGCGCTGGCTATGTCGCGAAGAACATGGTGGCACCGCCGCCCCAGATCGTCGTCGATTCCGGCCCCCAGGCCCCGGCGGTGGCCCTCCAGGATGTGCTTGTGCTTTCAGGCGACGTTCCGATGGGCAGCCCGATCCAAAACAACATCGCCTGGCAATCCTGGCCCGCCGACGGCGTCAACGCGAATTTCATCACCCGCACCGCCGAGCCCGAGGCACTGGACAAGCTGAAGAGTTCCGTTGCCCGTGTGGCGATGTATGCCGGAGAACCGCTGCGGCGGTCCAAGCTGATCGGCGAGGGCCAGAGCTTCATGTCGTCGATCCTGCCTTCCGGTATGCGGGCGGTCGCCACGGCCATCTCGGCCGATACGTCGGCCGGCGGCTTCATTCTTCCCAACGATTTCGTCGACGTCATCATGACCCGCAGGGCCGATGCTGCCAGCGGCGCCGCCGGCTTCAACACCGAGACCATCCTCAAGAACATCCGCGTCCTGGCCATCGATCAGACCATTCAGGAGGACGAGGAAGGCAAGAAGACCAGGGTGGGTCAGACCGCCACGCTGGAACTGACGCCCAAGCAGGCGGAGATCATCACTGTCGCCCAGCAGATGGCGGATCGCCTGACCCTGGCGCTGCGGGCGGTCGCGGACACGCAGGAAAAAAATCTGGGTGAGGCCGACTATCTCGTTTCCGGCAATGGCCGCAGAGGAACGGTGAGGCTGATCAAGTCGGGCGAAGTTTCCGAAGTGGGAGCAAGGAAATGAGGCTAGGTGGCAAACTGCCGGCAATTGTAGCCGCGGCATTCGGCCTGCTGCTCGTCGGATCGAATTTGCAAGGCAGCGTCGTCGAGGCAAAGAACGCGCAGGTCACGGCATCGACGGCCACTCAGCGCGTCAAGCTCGGCCTCAACAAGTCGGTGGTCATCGACCTGCCGAGCGATGCCTACGACATTCTCGTCGCCAACCCGGCGGTTGCCGATGCTGTGACCCGCACCGCGCGGCGCATCTATCTGTTCGGCAAGGCGGTCGGCGAGACGAACATATTTGTCTTCGGCCCGAATGGCGAGCAGATCGTCAGTCTGGACCTTGCCGTCGAACGCGACGTTGCCGGCCTTGAGGATTATATCAGGCGCTTCCTGCCGACGTCGGCCGTCAAGGTGGAACTGCTGAACGATAACGTCGTTCTCACAGGAACCGTGGATACCCCGCTGGATGCCAAGCGTGCCGAACAGTTGGCAAACATGTTCGTGTCGGGTGGTGAGGCAACGACGGGACAATATTCGCAGACCGCGGCCGGCGGTTCGGCCCAGAGCGGTGTCGACATCAACAATCCGGACCAGGAGCGCCGCACCAGCCAGATCGTCAACCTGATCCAGATCATTGGCGATGACCAGGTGACGCTGAAGGTGACGGTCGCCGAAGTCAGCCGCTCGGTGATGAAGCAGCTCGGCGTCAACATGGTTGGCAGCGGCGGCAGCAACGGCATTAGTTACGGCGCAATCAGCGACAACTTCACGGGTCTCGGCAAACAGCTGTCGAATTCCGGCTTTCAAATCGGCGCTTCAGGACTGCAGGCTTATGTGAACGCCATGGAGCAGTCCGGGGTGATGAAGACCTTGGCCGAGCCGACCTTGACGGCTGTGTCGGGCGAGAAGGCAACCTTCAAAGTCGGCGGTGAATACAATATGGTCACGGGTGTCTCGGCAAATGTATCGCAAGACAACCAGACCGGCCTGAAGACCTACAGCGTCGAAAAGATCGAGTACGGCATCGGCCTGGAATTCCAGCCGGTTGTGTTGTCTCCCGGCCGCATAAGTTTGAAAGTCAGGACGTCGGTTTCCGAGCCGACAACCGAGGGATCCGTATCGTTCTCCTCAGGCGTGACGAGTCCCGGAATGAATGCCCTGTCGCTGCGCAAGCGCCTTGCCGACACAACGGTGGAATTGCCATCCGGTGGCTCCATGATGATCGCCGGCCTGGTTCGCGACGACGTCAGGCAAGCCGTCAACGGATTGCCTGGACTGACAAAGATCCCGGTGCTTGGCGCGCTCTTCCGTAGCAGGGATTTCGTGCGAAACGAGACCGAGCTCGTCATCATCATCACGCCCTATCTGGTGAAGCCGGTGGCGCGCAACGACCTCGCCAAGCCGGACGACAATTTCAACGCCGCCAGCGATGGCGCCGGCATGTTCCTTGGCCGCGTCAATCGCGTCTACGGCACCATGCAGACCGACAAGCCCAATGGCCGCTACCACGGCGTTGTCGGCTTCATCTACAAGTAAGCGGGGAAGCGGACATGTCTCAGTCAGCATTGAAGGCAAGCACCATCGCCGCAACGACCCGGCGAGCCGTTCCTGTCCTGGCGGTTGCGGTGGCGGCGCTGCTCGCCGGCTGCGCCCAGCGCGACAGCATCACGGTCGGCGCCATTCCGGACGATTACCGCACCAACCATCCGATCGTCATCGCCGAGAAGAATCAGAAGATCGACCTGCCTGTCGGCGCCGGTGACCGCGGCATGACCGGCTCCCAGCGCGATACGCTTCTTGGCTTCCTGGATGGCTATGACAGAAGTGCCGCCCCGACGCTGACGATCCAGGTCCCGAGCGGATCGGCCAACGAGGTTGCCGCGACCACGGCGGCCCGCGATTTCGCCCGGCTGGCGGTTGCCAGCGGCATCAAGCGCAATCGGATTGTCGTGACCTCCTATCAGTCCGCCTCCGCCGAAGCCTCTGCCCCGATTCGCGTTGCTTATATCTCGGTGAAAGCCCAGACCGATAAGTGCGGCCGCTGGCCCGAAGATCTTATGGAGACATCGGAAAACAAGCACTATGCCGACTTCGGCTGCTCCTATCAGAACAATCTTGCCGCCCAGATGGCCAATCCGGCCGACCTGCTCGGCCCGCGTAAATCTGCCAATATTGATCCGGCAAATCGTAGCCAAGCCATCGATGTTTACCAAAAGAGAGGCATTTCGGAAGAGTTCCTCGGCAATTCGGAAGTGACGTACTGAGCCGCCTATCTCGGATAGAACAGGCCACGGGAAAGAGCATGACGATGAGCAACCTTGCCTACGACGCCCCGGTGGACGGCAGCGATACCTCGCAGCAGGACATCGCCGCGATGCAGGCGTTGCGGCCGATCCCGCGCATCTCGATCCAGGCATTCTGCGAGACCGAGGGTGTTGCCAACCCGGTCGAGCGCGCCGGCGAGGACCGCCGCATGACGAAGGCGCATCTCAAGGTCCATATGGGCGGCGTTCCCACCGCCATCGAATTCTACCAATCGGCGCCGACGCCCAACCTGATCCTGCTGGAATCGCGCAGCGAGCCCAAGCAATTGCTGGAACAACTCGCCCAGCTCTCGGAATATTGCGATCCGACGTCGAAGGTGGTGGTGATCGGCCACTACAATGATGTCGGCCTCTACCGCGAGCTCATCCGCAACGGCATTTCCGAATATGTGATCGCTCCGGTCTCGATGGCCGACATCGTCAGCGTGGTGTCGTCGATTTTCATCGATCCGGAAGCCGAGCCGCTCGGCCGCTCGATCGCCTTTGTCGGCGCCAAGGGCGGTGTCGGCTCCTCGACGATCGCCCACAATGTGGCTTGGGCGATGTCCTCCCTGTTCAAATCCGAAGTGGTCGTCGCCGATCTCGATCTGGCTTTCGGCACCGCCAACATCAATTTCGACCAGGATCCGGCGCAAGGCATCGCCGAGGCGGTGTTTTCACCGGAACGCATCGATGAAGTCTATCTCGACCGGCTGCTGACCCAGTGCGCCGAGCATCTGTCGCTGCTCGCCGCGCCTTCGACGCTCGAACGGGTCTATGATTTCGATCCCGAGGCCTTCGCGCAGCTTATCGACACCGCCCAGCGCAGCGTGCCGCTTCTGGTGCTCGACGTCCCGCATGCCTGGACGGGCTGGACCAAGAACACCCTGGTCAAGGCCGACGAGATCGTCATCACCGCGACACCGGAACTCGCCAATCTGCGCAACACCAAGAATCTCGTCGATATGCTCAAGCGGCTTCGTCCCAATGATCCGCCGCCCAAGCTGATCATCAACCAGGCCGGCGTGCCGAAGCGCCCGGAGATTTCGCCGTCCGATTTCGCCGAGCCGCTCGGCCTGTCGCCGATGTCGGTCATTGCGTTTGATCCGTTGCTGTTCGGCAATGCCGCCAACAACGGACGCATGCTTGGCGAAATGGATGCCAAGAACCCGGTCGTCGCGATGATCAACGAAATGGCGCATGTGCTGACCGGGCGCAGCGAAATCAAGATCAAGAAGAAGGCCGGGCTCGGCAGCCTGCTCGGCAAGCTCTCGCGCAACAAGAAGTGACGCTTCAGCAGTGGAATCGGTAGTCGATCATGTTTGGTAAAAGAGGCAGCGACGACGGCAACCGGTTCACGCCGGAATTTCGCCAGCCAGCACCGGCGCCTGTTGCGCCGCCGGCTGCAAGTTCCATGGACACAGCGGTTCTGACCCGGCCCACGGCGGCGCCAAGCGCGCCTGTCGCGCCGCCGGCGCGCCGTGCGGTCGAGGCACCGCCATTGGCGCCTGAGCCGAAGCGGGCACAGCGCGAAAAGAGCGAAACTTATTACGACACCAAGAGCCAGGTCTTCTCCGCGCTCATCGACACCATCGATCTGTCGCAGCTTTCCAAGCTTGACCCTGAAAGCGCGCGCGAGGAAATCCGCGACATCGTCAACGACATCATCGCGATCAAGAACTTCGCAATGACGATCGCCGAGCAGGAAGAGCTGCTCGAGGACATCTGCAACGACGTGCTCGGCTATGGGCCGCTCGAGCCGCTGCTCGCCCGCGACGACATCGCCGACATCATGGTCAACGGCTCCAGGAACGTCTACATCGAAGTCAACGGCAAGGTCGAACAGACCGGTATCCGCTTTCGTGACAATCAGCAGCTCCTCAACATCTGCCAGCGTATCGTCAGCCAGGTTGGCCGCCGCGTCGACGAATCCAGCCCGATCTGCGACGCGCGCCTTCCCGACGGCTCCCGCGTCAACGTCATCGCGCCGCCACTCTCCATCGATGGCGCCACGCTCACCATCCGCAAATTCAAGAAGGACAAGCTGACGCTCGATCAGCTGGTCAAGTTCGGCGCCATCTCGCCGCAGGGCGCCGAAGTTCTCAAGATCATCAGTCGTGTTCGCTGCAACATCGTGATCTCGGGCGGCACCGGTTCGGGCAAGACGACGCTGCTCAATTGCCTGACCAACTATATCGACCGCGAGGAGCGCGTCATCACCTGCGAAGACTCGGCCGAGCTGCAATTGCAGCAGCCGCATGTGGTGCGCCTCGAAACCCGCCCGCCCAATCTGGAGGGCGAGGGTGAGGTGACGATGCGCGACCTGGTCAAGAACTGTCTGCGCATGCGGCCAGAGCGCATCATCGTCGGCGAAGTGCGCGGACCCGAGGTGTTCGATCTTCTGCAGGCGATGAACACCGGCCATGACGGCTCGATGGGCACGATCCACTCGAACAGCCCGCGCGAATGCCTCAACCGTATCGAATCCATGATTGCCATGGGCGGCTATTCGCTGCCGCAGAAGACAGTGCGCGAAATCGTCGTCGGTTCCATCGACGTGATCATCCAGGCGGCGCGCCTGCGCGACGGATCGCGCCGCATCACCCACATCACCGAGGTGATCGGGATGGAAGGCGACGTCATCATCACGCAGGATATCGTCCTTTACAACATCAAGGGCGAGGACGCCAACGGCCGGCTGTTGGGTGAGCACGTATCGACCGGCATCGGCCGTCCGCATTTCTGGGAGCGCGCACGCTATTACGGCGAGGAGCAGCGTCTCGCCATTGCGCTCGAGGCGATGGAGAAACGCGCTGACTGACGCATGCTGGGGTGTAAGGGTTCGGGCCAATGTTTGGAATTGACGGCACAGTACTGGCGTTTGTCGTGCTCGCCGGCTTCAGCGCCGGCGCCGTCGCTTATGCATTTCTGTTCACCCGGATCAGCAACGAAAAACAGGTCGGCAAGCGGCTCGAAACGATCAGGACCGCCGAGACGGATCGCTCCGTCGTCAAAGCCTCGCGCGACCGCGTGGCGGAAGCCGTCAAGCGGCGCAAATCGGTTCAGGATTCTCTTAACGAACTCGACGCCAAGCAGAAAACCAAGGACAGCCGCGTCAAGAAACCCCCGCTGAAAGCCCAGCTTCGTCAGGCCGGCCTCAAGACCACCATCGAGCGTTTCTATATATACTCCGCCGTATGCGGCATCGTTTTGACGATTGTCGCCTTTGTGGCCGGAGCCCCGCTGATCGCCTTGCCGGGCGTAATGTTGGCCGGGGGGCTGGGCCTGCCGCGCTGGTTCGTCACGTTTCGTCGCGCCCGCCGGGTCAAGGCATTTCTCAACGAATTTCCAAACGCGCTCGACATCATCGTGCGCGCGGTCAAATCCGGCCTGCCGCTGAACGACGCCGTGCGCCTGATCGCCAACGAATCGCCCGAACCCGTGAAGACCGAGTTTCGCCGTATCGTCGATTCACAGCAGATGGGCCTCTCTATCCCCGACGCGACCTTGCGCATGCCTGAAACCATGCCTTGCACCGAGGCAAGCTTCTTCGGCATCGTTATCCAGATACAGTCGCAGGCCGGCGGCAATCTCTCCGAGGCGCTGGGCAATCTTTCGCGCGTGCTTCGCGATCGCAAGAAGATGAAAGCCAAGGTCGCGGCGCTGTCGATGGAAGCGAAGGCGTCCGCCGCGATCATCGGCGCGCTGCCCTTCATCGTCGCCTTTCTCGTCTACCTGTCGAGCCCGGCCTACCTGATGCCGCTCTTCAACACCAGTGTCGGAAACCTGATCCTTGGTTGCTCTGCGGTCTGGATGTCGATCGGCATCCTGGTGATGCGCAAGATGATGAACTTCGAAGTCTAGGATGCTGGCATGACCGAGCAAGTCATCAAGACCCTGACGGATCCGAGCTTCCTGATCGCGATGCTGGTCGCGATAGCGGTGTTTGCGACCGTCTTCACCTTGCTTCCGGCGTTTGGCGGAAACCAGCTCAAATCACGCATGAAATCCGTTGCGCTGGAACGCGACGAACTGCGTGCGCAACAGCGCGCCCGGCTTGCGGTCGAGGCCGACCGCCGTCGCAAGGGCTTGCGCGAGGAACAGTCGGTCGGCATGCGCAACATTGTCGACCGGCTGGATCTGAGACGCGCGCTCGCCGATGAAGGCACCTTGCAGAAACTCAAGGTGGCCGGCTTTCGTGGACAGAATCCGCTGACGCGGTTTCTTTTCTTCCGTCTCGTACTTCCTTTCGTCGGTTTCGCGCTGGCCGCAATCTACATCTTCGCGCTCGGAGGACTGCCCGACAAGCCATTGGTCATCAGGCTGTTCGTCTGCGTCCTCGTTGCTTACGGCGGCTTCTACGCGCCAGTCATCTACGTCAACAACCGCGCCACCAAGCGCAAGCAGTCGATCCAGATGGCATGGCCGGATGGGCTCGATCTGATGCTGATCTGCGTCGAATCGGGCATGTCGGTGGAAGCGGCACTGCGCAAGGTCGCCGACGAGATCGGCGCGCAATCGGTGGCGCTGGCGGAAGAGTTCATCCTCACCAACGCCGAGCTTTCCTATCTGCCGGAGCGCAAGCAGGCCTACGAGAACCTGGCAAGCCGCACCGGGCTGGATTCGGTCAAGTCGGTGTCGCAGGCGCTCGTCCAGGCCGAGCGTTACGGCACGCCGGTGGCGCATGCACTGCGCGTGCTTGCCGCCGAAAGCCGCGACATGCGCATGAATGCGGCCGAGAAGAAGGCCGCCGCCCTGCCGCCAAAGCTCACAGTGCCGATGATCCTGTTTTTCCTGCCGGTGCTCTTCGCCATCATCCTGGGTCCCGCCGGCATTCAGGTCAGCCAGCGCGGTATCTTCGGCGATCATCCGGCGCCGGCAACAAACGCCCAGTAGCGGCAAGGCAAATTCCTGCATTCCCTCAAACGAAGAAGCCGCGCATGCAGCGCGGCTTCTTCGTTGGGCATCGGGATTGTGGTCTCAGTTGGTCGCGGATTTCGGCTTGTCCTGGTCCTTGAGCTGGCTCCAGGCATTCTGCTGGGCCAGCATCTGCCTGAGATAGGCGACGTTTGCCTGCGCCTGTTCGGGCGAGAGCTCCTGCGAGGCGATCTTCTCGGCCTCGTCGAACCGGCCTTGCAGGCCGACGACCAGTGCCAGGTTCTGGCGGACGCGGCTGTCCGCATTCGGCTGCTGCGCGGCCGAGCGCATATAGGTTTCGGCGGTGCGCAGGTCACCTTCCAGCACATACGACATGCCAAGATTGGAGAGCACGGAAGGCTCGTTCGGCTTAAGGTCGAGCGCCTTGCGGTAAAGCTGGCGCGCATCGTCCTTCTGGCCGGTCTGGTCGAGGATGGCCGCTTCGGCCGACACCAGCTTCCAGTCGGGATATTCCGGTGTTTGAGCGCGGCGCACGGCGTCGAGCGCCGCCTCGAACTGGCCATTGGCGGCCAGCGCCTTGCCATAGGAGGCAAGCACGTCACGATCCTTGGGCAAAGCGATGGCGAGTTTGCGCATCACAGCCAGCGACTGGTCGGCGTCGCCATCCATCTGCAACGCCGCCGCATAGTTCGTCGCCATCCGCTTGTCGTTGGGGTTCTTCGCGTAGGATTGGCCAAGTGCACCGGTGGCATTGTGCAGTTCGCCGGCCGACATGCTTTCAAGCGGTTTGCCGCTGGTGCGTGCGATAGAGCCGGTGGAGAGCTTGTCGGTTCCGCAGCCGGCGACGCCGGCCGCCAGCGCCAGCACAAGGGCCGTGGTGATGAGCCGTTTTCCCCTGGCATTGATCCTGCGGTTGGTCGGCATGGCCACCTAAGCCTCCATTCGTGCGCGGCCATTGCGTGGCCGTCTTCCCTCCCGCAGAAATATTCTGTTAACCCTAACGGACGGTTAAGAACGGCGACTCACACGGAGAACATCGCATGCCTGTCGAACTCGTCGGGAAGACATTGCCGGGCGCGCTGCCGGTCCATCTGGTCGCCAGGGACGGTCTGGACGCGGCCGGCCTTGCGCCGGTCGCTGTCGCCTGGGCCAGGGCCAACGGCTTTTCCGGCGAGGCAGGCAGGACGCTGGTCGTGCCCGGCGAAAACGGGGCGCTCGGCGGCGCCTTGTTCGGTATCGGCGATGGGGAAGGCGCGCTCGCCTTTGGCGCGCTGTCGAAAGCCTTGCCGGAAGGCGACTGGCATTTCGCCTCGGCCCCTGTCGAGCCGGACCTCGCGGCGATCGCGCTGGTGCTCGGCGGCTATGTCTTCACCCGTTACGGCAAGAAGCCAGGCAAGGCGCTGCGCTTCGGTCTGCCGGCAGGCGTCGATGGCGGGCGCGTAGGCCGCATCGCCGATGGCGTCTTCCTGACACGCGATCTGGTCAACACGCCGACCAGCGATATGGGTCCAGAAGATTTGGAGCAGGCGGTGCGGACCCTGGCCGCCAGGCACAAGGCCGAAGTCTCGGTGGTCAAGGGTGACGATCTCCTCGACCGGAATTTCCCGATGATCCATGCTGTCGGCCGTGCGTCGGCCGGCGCGCCGCGCCTGATCGATATGCGATGGGGGCAGCAAGGGGCGCCGAAGGTGACCCTGGTCGGCAAGGGCGTCTGCTTCGACACGGGCGGTCTCGACATCAAGCCATCGTCCGGCATGCTGCTGATGAAAAAGGACATGGGCGGTGCTGCCAATGTCCTTGGCCTCGCCTCGATGATCATGGCTGCCGGGCTGAATGTGCGGCTGCGCGTGCTCATTCCCGCGGTTGAGAATTCGATTGCCGGCAACGCCTTCCGGCCCGGAGATGTGCTTGCGAGCCGCAAGGGCATCACTGTCGAGATCGGCAATACGGATGCCGAGGGGCGGCTGGTGCTGGCCGATGCGCTGGCGCTGGCCGACGAGGAGGAGCCGCAGCTTCTGGTCGACATGGCGACGCTGACCGGGGCTGCCCGCGTCGCGCTCGGCCCCGATCTGCCGCCGTTCTACACAAGTGACGAAGCGCTGGCATCCGATCTTGCGGCGGCTTCCGTCGCGGCCGAGGACCCTCTGTGGCGCATGCCGCTGTGGCGGCCCTACGATGCAAAACTGTCGTCGAAAATCGCCGACATCAACAATGTCACATCAGACGGTTTCGCCGGCTCGATCACGGCGGCGCTGTTCCTGAAACGCTTCGTCGAAAAGACCGAGGGCTGGGCGCATTTCGACATCTTCGCCTGGAACCCGGCCGATCGTCCGCATGGCCCCGCCGGCGGCGAGGCACAAGGCATCCGCGCCCTAGAGCGGATCATCGCGAAACGCTACGGCTGACGGTTGCAGGCGGAGCCGGCAAAATTGCCTCGACTGAAACGGAACCGAAACAATTTGCCGTCATGCTGGCGCGATGTCGATTGCTATGCGCCCGAGCCAGGCCTTGCGACTGTGGCAGCAAGTGATGCTGTCACAGGTGCGCGACGACGCGCCCGATCTGACCATGCGCCAGACGGCGATCCTGTTCACCATCTATCTCGACCCGCCACCGCACACCGTGCGCGGGCTCGCCGCGCGCCTCAATGTCACCAAGCCGGTGATCACCCGCGCGCTCGACACGATGGGCGCTTTGAAACTCGTTTCGCGTCACCGCGATGAACTCGACAAGCGCAATGTGCTGATCAGGCGCACGGTCGAGGGCGCGCTCTTTGTCGAGCGCTTCGGCGATGGTATCATCGCCAAGGCGCTCGAACTGCCGATGTGAGCGCATTACCTTTCAACAGAGTGTTCGATTTGACTGCCAGGGATGCCCGCCTTCACGCTTTTCGCTCCGATCTCGCCGATGCAAGGCTGAAGGGCGAGGTCACCGCCGAGCGCTTCGTCGCCGGCCGGCCGGCGCGGGTCACCGCGTCAGTGGCCGATATGCGCAAGGCGCCGCGGCCGGACGCCGGCGTCAACACGCAAGCGCTGTTCGGCGACGATGTCCTGGTCTTCGATGTCGCTGAGGGCTGGGCCTGGGTCCAGGCCGAACGCGACGGCTATGTCGGCTACGTCGCCGACACGATGCTGGGCAAACGGGACCATGCGCCGACGCACATCGTCTGCGTGCCGCGCACCTTCCTCTACCCCGGGCCGGATCTGCGCTTTCCGATCGCCGGACAATTGTCGATGGGATCGACGGTGACGGTGACGGAGGCCGCCGAGACGCGCGGTACGCACTATGCGGTCCTGCCTTCCGGCGAGGCGTTGATCGCAAGCCACCTGCGGCCGCTCAGTGAAGCTGCCTCCGACTATGTCGCGGTTGCCGAGGCGTTTCTCGGCACGCCCTATCTCTGGGGCGGCACTTCCGGTTTCGGCATCGACTGTTCGGGCCTTGTGCAATTGGCGATGCGCATGGCCGGCAAAGACGTGCTGCGCGATTCCGACATGCAGGCGGCGACA
The DNA here is from genome assembly GCF_055811155.1 of Mesorhizobium sp. WSM4822. Classification (NCBI taxonomy): domain Bacteria; kingdom Pseudomonadati; phylum Pseudomonadota; class Alphaproteobacteria; order Hyphomicrobiales; family Phyllobacteriaceae; genus Mesorhizobium; species Mesorhizobium sp. WSM4822. The sequence goes on from NZ_JBVVQM010000010.1 coordinate 203,410, forward strand.
CTTGGCGAGCCGCTCGAACCGGGACCTGATTTCTCCGGGTTGCGACGCGGCGATCTGGTGTTCTGGAAGGGCCATGTCGCCGTCATGACCGACGCCGACACGATGATCCACGCCAACGGCCACACCATGCTGGTGTCGCGCGAAGGGCTGAAGGACGCCGTCGCCCGCATCGGATATCTTTACGGCGGTCCGACCGGGTTCAGGAGGCCGTAGTGCAGTTTCTTCCTTCTCCCCTTGTGGGAGAAGGTGTCGCCGAAGGCGACGGATGAGGGGTGTTCCAGGGAAGGCTAACGTCTCACTCCGCTGGAACACCCCTCATCCGTCTCGGCGCTGCGCGCCGATCCACCTTCTCCCACAAGGGGAGAAGGGAAGAGGGTGTCTCGATCACCTTTTGTTCCGATTTTCCTTGGCGTTCGTGTGCCGTCGCGCTACCTCTGGCGGGTGACAGAGCAGCCGCGCCTTGCCGAACAGAATGCCGCCGTGGCCCTGCCCGAACCATTCCTCAGATGGTTTGGCGAGAAAGGCTGGTCGCCGCGCGCCCATCAGATTGAACTTCTTTCTAAAGCTCAGGCCGGTCAGTCGGTCCTGCTGATTGCGCCGACCGGTGCCGGCAAGACGCTGGCCGGATTCCTGCCTTCGCTGACCGAACTGGCCAACCGGCCCAAGAGAAAGCCGGGCCAGGCGCGTCGCGGTATCCACACGCTCTACATCTCGCCGCTGAAGGCGCTGGCCGTCGATATCGAGCGCAATCTCGGCAGGCCGGTGGAGGAAATCGGCCTGCCCGTCACCATCGAGACGCGCACCGGCGACACTCCTGCCCACAAGCGCCAGCGCCAGAAGCTGGTGCCGCCCGACATCCTGCTGACCACGCCCGAGCAATTGGCGCTGCTGATTGCGGCAGGCGATGCAAGACGCTTCTTCGAGGATCTGCGCTACGTCGTGCTCGACGAGTTGCACTCGCTGGTGACGTCGAAACGCGGGCATCTGCTGGCGCTCGGCCTGGCGCGGCTGCGCAGCTTTGTCCCCGGCCTGCAGACGATCGGCCTGTCAGCGACGGTGGCCGAACCGGACGAGTTGCGGCGCTGGCTGGTCAGCCAGAATCCGCCCAAGGGTTCGACCGGCAGTGACATGGCCGAACTGATCGTCGTCACCGGGGGAGCGAAACCGGAGATTTCCATCCTCGATTCCGAAGAGCGCGTGCCTTGGGCCGGGCATTCGGCGCGCTACGCCACGCCGGAAATCTATCGCGAGATCAAGCGCCACAAGACGACCCTGCTGTTCGTCAACACGCGCAGCCAGGCGGAGCTGCTGTTCCAGGAATTGTGGCGGGTCAACGAGGATACGTTGCCGATCGCGCTGCATCACGGCTCGCTCGACGTCGCCCAGCGCCGGCGCGTCGAAAAGGCGATGGGGGAAAACGCGTTGCGTGCCATCGTCGCCACCTCGACGCTCGACCTCGGCATCGACTGGGGCGATGTCGATCTGGTCGTGCATGTCGGGGCGCCAAAGGGGGCGAGCCGGCTGGCGCAGCGCATCGGCCGCGCCAACCACCGCATGGACGAGCCATCCAAGGCGATCCTCATCCCGGCCAATCGCTTCGAGGTGCTGGAATGCCGGGCCGCCCTCGACGCCAACTATCTCGGCGCGCAGGACACGCCTCCCTTGATCGATGGCGGGCTCGATGTGCTGGCCCAGCATGTGCTCGGCTGCGCCTGCGGCGCGCCATTCCGTGCCGATGACCTGTTCGAGGAAGTGCGAACGGCTGCGCCCTATGTCAGCCTCGACCGGACGACATTCGACCGCGTCATCGATTTCGTCGCCACCGGCGGCTATGCGCTCAAGAATTACGAGCGCTATGCCCGCATACGCCTGAACAAGGATGGGTTCTGGCGGGTGTCCAATCCTCGTATCGCCCAGCAATACCGGCTGAATGTCGGCACCATCATCGAGGTGCCGGCGCTTAACGTGCGCTATGTGCAAGCGGGCAGCAAGGGCGCGGCGTCGCGCGGCGGCAGGGTTCTCGGCAAGATCGAGGAGGCCTTCCTCGAAACGCTAACGCATGGCGACACCTTCATGTTCGCCGGCAAGGTTCTCCGCTTCGAAGGCATCCGCGAGAATGAATGCTTCGTCTCGAACGCGCCCGGCAGCGATGCCAAGGTGCCTTACTATGGTGGCGGCAAGTTCCCGCTTTCGACCTATCTCGCCGAACAGGTCCGCATCATGCTGGACGACCCGCAGCGATGGAAGAAGCTGCCCGAGCAGGTCGCCGACTGGCTGCGATTCCAGGCCGACAAATCGGTGCTGCCCAAACGCGATGACCTGCTGATCGAGACCTTTCCACGAGGCAACCGCCATTATCTGGTGGCTTATCCGTTCGAGGGCAGGCTGGCGCATCAGACGCTCGGCATGCTGCTCACCCGCCGTCTCGACAGGGCAGGAGCCAGGCCGCTCGGCTTTGTCGCCACCGACTATGCGCTGGCGATATGGTCATTGGGCGACATGGGCGCGATGTTCAAAGCCAAGAAGCCTTCGCTTGGCGCTCTTTTCGACCAGGATATGCTGGGCGATGACCTCGAAGCCTGGCTGGCCGACAGCTGGCTTCTCAAACGCACCTTCCGCAATTGCGCGCTGATTTCGGGGTTGATCGAGAAACGCCATCCGGGCCAGGAAAAGAGTGGTCGCCAGGTCACGGTCTCGACCGACCTGATCTATGACGTGCTGCGCAGCCATGAACCGGACCACATCCTGCTTCAGGCCACACGCGCCGACGCAGCGACCGGCCTGCTCGATGTCAGCAGACTTGCCGACATGCTCTCGCGCATCCAGGGTCGAATCGTGCATAAGGCACTAGAACAGATATCGCCGCTCGCCGTGCCGATCATGCTCGAGATCGGCAAGATGCCGGTTCATGGCGAAGCCGATGAAACGCTTTTGATGGATGCGGCGACTTTGGTCGAGGAGGCCATGGGGCCGGAAATGGCTGAGGAATGAATTTTTCGCTGGCGCGCACATCGCTGATTGCCGAGGCCGACCTTGTCGGCATATCCGGCGAGCGCGCCGTCTGCGACCCGCGCGGCGTGCTTTATTTTCCGGATCTGCGGCTTCTGGCCGTGTCCGACCTGCATCTGGAAAAGGGTTCGTCGCTGGCACGCCGCGGCACGCTGATCCCGCCCTACGACACCGGCGCGACCCTGCTGCGGCTTCAGGCCGTGATATCAGACTACCAGCCGTCGATCGTCATCAGCCTGGGCGACAGCTTTCACGATGGCGGCGGCGCCCAGCGTATGCATGCAAGCTTCCGCGAACGGCTGGAAGCGCTGATATCAGGCCGAGACTGGTTCTGGGTCGCCGGCAACCATGACCCGGAAGCGCCAGCCGATCTGCCCGGCGAAACGGTGCGTGAACTTGCTATAGGCTCGCTGCTGTTCCGGCATGAGCCGTCGAAGCAGCGTGTCGAAGGCGAAATAGCGGGCCATCTGCATCCCTGCGCCCGCATAGTCCAGCAGGGACGCTCGGTGAGGCGGCGCTGCTTTGCCGGCGACGGCGGCCGCATGATCATGCCGGCCTTCGGCGCCTATACCGGTTCGCTTAACGTGCTCGACCGCGCCTATGCCGGGCTGTTCCGGCTGGACACGCTGATGGCTTATATGCTGGGCGCCCAACGCATCTTTGCCATTTCCGGCTCGATGCTGCGGCCGGGCTAACAGCCTTACCTGCCATAGTAGAGCGTAACCGTGTGCTTTGCCTCGGCGAAGAACAGCCAACGTTCGACCAGCATGCCGGCGAACTGGATTGCAGCAGCAAGTACCGACAGCAACGCTGCCAGCGGCCATGGCAGGGCGAACACAATGGCGAGCAGCCCCAAGGGCAACGCGAAGGCCAGAAGCTGCGTGATCTGGCGCAGCCGTGCGCCGTGCTTGCGCGCGATGCGAAAGCCCATTTCCTTGAGCAGATAATTTTCCTCGGTATGCGGCCATTCCAGCGACCGCACCGTGCCCCCCGCCAGCCCGGTCGCGGTGTTGGCGGTTGTCGAGATTTCCAGCCTGTCATTGTAGCGCCAGGTCGCCACTTTCCAGCTCCAGCCGAACAAGGTCAGCAGCAGGCAAGCCGCCAGCTGCACCTTCGAACCCAGCGCAAAGCCCTGCAGCAGCGCGTTCAGCAGCACGCTGCCGGTCATCGTCGAGAAGATGAGGTAGCCGGGCAGGGTGAAGTGGCTGTGCCATTGGGCGATCGGCTTCAGCGACGCATAGATCATGCCGGTGGTGCAGACGGTGACGACCGCGCCGATGGCAGCCAGAAATCCGGCGATGCCGACCCAGCCATCGATGCGGCCGAGAAACACCCAGCCGATGCCGAACAGCCCCGCCGGAATGAAGGTTATGACCGAGGCGACGCCTTCACGCGACAGCCATGAACTGCGCCATTGCGAGAACGCCCGCCAGGCGCGTTCGGGACGGCCGAGGTGACCCGTTGAAGACAACAACCCGGCCACGATGAGACCGAGTGCTAGGCCCATGCCGACAAGGCCCAGCCAGAAATCAGGCGGGATGATCTGGAAGCCTCCGAACATGCCCAGCAGCGCCAGCAGGCCGTAGCCGGCCCCGGTGGCGGTGGTGAAGAAGACGACGGAGAAGGCTGGATGCATGGGTCAGTTCGAAAGCATGCGGTCGACCCAGCCGAGGAAACCGCCTTCGGCCCGCACCGGTTCCAATGCCGGCGCGGCCACCGATGCGGCCCGCTTGCTGTGGGCGCGCGGCGGCAGATATTTGTTGGTTGGGCGATAGCCGAGCTCAGGCATCAGGTCGACGCCGCCACGCTCCGCCACCAGTTGCGAGACAGCCGACAGGGGATCGCCTAGGTCGCCGAAATGCCGGGCGCTGGTCGGGCAAGCGGCGACGCAGGCCGGCACGCGGTCTTCCTCGGCCAGATTGTCATTGTAGATGCGGTCGACGCACAGCGTGCACTTCTTCATCACCCCGACATCGGTGTCGAATTCGCGTGCACCGTAAGGGCAGGCCCAGCTGCACAATTTGCAGCCGATGCACTTGTCCTCGTCGATCAGCACGATGCCGTCCGAAGCCCGCTTGTAGGAGGCGCCGGTCGGGCAGACGGTGACGCAGGCCGGCGTCTCGCAATGCAGGCAGGAGCGCGGGAAGTTCACCGTCCGTCCGCCCATCTCGGTGGTGTGCTCGTAAGCGTGCACGCGGTTGAACCAGACGCCGTCGACATGGCCGCCATAGGGGTCGATGTCGGTCAGCGGCGCCATGTTGCCGCCGGTGTTCCATTCCTTGCAGGCGGTGACACAGGCCTGGCAGCCGACGCAGGTATCGAGATCGATGACGAGGCCGAGCTTCTTGCCGCTTTGACTTGGCAGACAGGTCATTTTGCCGCCTCTCTTGCCCGGCGGAATTCAGCGCCGAAAGTCAGCCTGTCGGGCGAGGGTTCGAAATGCGGCGGCTGCTGGAAACGTTCGAACTGCGGCTCGGTGAAGCCGGCTTCTTCCGCTGCGCATTTGACGATGCGCACGCGTAAATCGAACCATGCCGCCTGGCCGGTCACAGGATCGGAGTTCGAATAGCGTTTGCCCTGAGCGTCGGCCGAGGTCTGGTCGCCGATGATGTGGTTGAGCAGGAAGCCGCGGTTGGATTCCGCCGCATCGTCCTTCAGCCCCCAGCTGCCGCGCCTTTTGCCGATGGCGTTCCAGGTCCAGACCGTGCTTTCGTTCACCCCGTCGATCAGCTTGATCTGCCCCTTCACTTTGCCGTTGATGCTCTCGATCCACACCCAGTCGTCATCGACCAGGCCGAGGCCAGCTGCCGTCCGGCGATGCACGAACAGCCGATTCTGGCTGGTGATCTGCCGCAGCCACGCATTCTGCGATCCCCAGGAATGGTACATATGCATCGGCCGCTGCGTCAGCGCATGCAGCGGGTATTTTTCGAGGTCGACGACCGCTTCCTCGAAGGGCATGTGCCAGAACGGCAGCGGGTCCATGTAGGTCTCGATGCGCTGGCGGTCACCCTTTGGTGGCAAGACAGGGCCATGCCCACGCGCGGCAAGGCGGAAGCGCTGCAGCGGCTCGGAGTAGAGCTGGAAGACGATCGGCTCAGCCTTGGGAATAAAACCCATCTGCACCGCGAAATCGAGATAGGAGCGGTTGGCCATCTTGTAGTAGCGCTGGTCGTCCGCGAAATCGTGGTGCCAGAAGCCGCCATTGTCGATGTAGCGCTGCAGCTGGTCCGGGTTGGCCTCGCCCCTGCCGGTCGAGGTCCCGTCCTTGCCGCGCCAGCCGGCGAGCGGGCCGATGCCTGATGTGCGCTCATGGTTGACGATGTAGTCGGCGTAGTCGGCATATTTGGCCGAGCCATCGCCGTTGATGAAACCGGGCAGGCCGAGCCGCGCGCCGAGTTCGATCAGCACCGACTGGAACGGCCGGACGTCGCGATCAGGTTCGACGACGGGATGGCGGATGGCGTCGCCCGGTCCGTCGGCATGGCTGATCGGCCGGTCGAGCAGGCTGATGCAGTCATGCCGCTCAAGATAGGTGGTGTCGGGCAGCACGAGGTCGGCGAACGGCACGGTCTCGGAATAATAGGCATCGGAATAGATGATGAAGGGGATCTTGTAGTTGCCTGCATCGTCATGGTCGGTCAGCATGGCAATGGTCTCGACGGTGTTCATCGAGGAATTCCACGCCATGTTCGACATATACATCATCAGTGTATCGATCGGGTACGGGTCGCCGGCCCAGGCATTGCGGATGACGGTGTGCATCAGGCCATGCGCCGCCAGCGGTGCGTCCCAGGAATAGGCCTTGTCGATGCGAAGCGGCGTGCCGGCCTCATCGACCAGCAAATCGTCCGGCCCACAGACGAAACCGAGTGGCATGCCGTCAAGCGGCGTCATCGGCTTGACGGTCTTGCCGGCCGGCTTGGGACCGGGCGGAGCGGAGCGGGGGTAGGGCGGCTTGAAACGGAAACCGCCGGGAACATCCACCGTGCCCAGCAACACCTGGAGGAGATGGATGGCGCGGCAGGTGTGGAAGCCGTTCGAATGGGCCGAGATGCCGCGCATGGCGTGCATCGAGACAGGGCGCCCTTTGATGGTCTCGTGCCGGCGCCCGGCCCAGTCGGTCCAGGCGATCGGCAGTTCGATCGTCTGTTCGAAGGCGACATGCGCAAGTTCGGCGGCGATCCTGCGGATCGTATCGGCGGCAATGCCGCAGCGCTCGGCGACCGCGTCCGGCGCATAGCTCTCATCGAGGTAGCGGTCGGCGATGAGCTGGAACACCGGGACGCAGCGGCGCCCGCCGACCGTGAAGCTGCCCGTCAGTGCCGGCTTCGCACTGGCATCGGTGGCGCTGACCGGTGTCTTCGCCACCCTGTCCCAGGCCAGCGGATTTCCGTCGGCGTCGCGCACGAACAGCCCGTCATCGGCGGCACCCGGCTCCTGCACGACGAGAACATGGGCATTGGTGTAGCGCAGCAGATAGTCGAGATCGACGCGGCCCGCCTTGAGCAATTCGTGGATGAGGGCGAACACGAACAGCCCATCGGTGCCGGGCCGAATGCCGATCCAGTCGTCTGCAATGGCATTGTAGCCGGTGCGGCACGGGTTGATCGAGACGACCTTGGCGCCGCGCGCCTTGAGTTTGCCGAGGCCGATCTTGATCGGGTTGGAATCGTGATCCTCGGCGACCCCGAACAGCATGAAATACCGGGTGTTGTCCCAGTCGGGCTCACCGAACTCCCAGAACGAACCGCCGATCGTATAGAGACCACCGGCCGCCATGTTGACCGAACAGAAGCCGCCATGGGCGGCAAAGTTCGGCGTGCCAAACTGGCTCGCCCACCAGCCGGTCAAGGATTGGGATTGATCGCGGCCGGTGAAGAAGCCCAGCTTCCTGGGGTCGGTCCGGCGGATGGCCGAGAGCCGTTCCGTCGCGATCGAAAACGCCTCTTCCCACTCGATCTCGCGGAACTCGCCGGAGCCGCGCGGCCCGCTGCGCAGCAATGGCTTCTTCAGCCTTGCCGGGCTGTAGTGCTGCATGATGCCGGAGCTGCCCTTGCCGCAGATCACGCCGCGATTGACCGGATGGTCCTTGTTGCCGTTGATGTAGCGGACCTTGCCATCCTTGATGTGCACGTCGATGCCGCAGCGGCAGGCGCACATGTAGCAGGTCGTCTTGGCGATGCTGTCGGAAACATCAGGCGAGGTGTCGACGCCGTCGCCTTCGTCAGGCGCCCGCGTGTCGGCAAGCGGGCGTTGCGATGGTGCCGAATTCGCGCCGCGCGGCGGTCCCTGCATCATGATCCGGTGGCGCCTGTACGGCCCATCGATTTGGCCCGCGTCTTCGGTCCGGGGCCGCGCATGTAATGCTCTTCCGGGTGGTAGCGATCACCGGCCAGCCGCCGTCTTATGCCGCGGGTCCAATGCGCAAGCAGGGATCTGAACCGCCCGATCATTCTGCTCTCTGCGATCTCTCGGCGAATTTTTTCTAACTTCACGAGGAAACTTAGAATAAAGGTATCGATCCGTCTAATCAGTTGTTCTTGTAAATTCGATCGATATTGGTTCTTAATACAGACATGACCCTGGACCAGTTGCGCATTTTCGTCGCCGTCGCCGAGCGCGGCCATATGACCAAGGCGGCGGAATTGCTGGGCATTTCGCAGTCGGCCGCATCGGCCGCCATCCGGGCGCTTGAAGAACAGCACGGCGTCCATCTGTTCAACCGCGTCGGCCGCAACATCGAGCTTGCCCAGACCGGCCACCGGTTCCTGCCGGAGGCCAAGGCCGTGCTCGAGCGGGCCGCCGCCGCGCGCAATGTACTGGAGCATGTCTCGCAGACCGTCACCGGCAGCCTCTCGATCGCCGCCAGCCAGACTATCGCCAGCTACTGGCTGCCGCGCCGGCTGGCTTCCTTCCACGAAGCCTATCCGGCCGTCAGGCTGAGCGTCTCCATCGGCAACACCAGGCAGGTCGAGGCCAATGTCCTCGATGGCGCGGCGGATCTCGGCCTGGTGGAGGGGCGCACCGAGTCGGACATATTGCGCCGCACCAAGGTCGACGTCGACAGGCTGATCCTGGTGGTTGCCAGCGCGCATCCGGAGATCCCCGAAGTCGCGCCCGGCCGCCCTGACATCAAGGGCCTGCGCTGGATCATCCGTGAGGGTGGTTCCGGCACGCGCGAGGTGCTGGAGGATCTGGCGCGCCACGAAGGGATTTCGCTCGCCGACCTCCAGATATTCCTGGTGCTGCCGAGCAATGAAGCTATTCGCCAGGCCGTCGAGGCGGGGGCCGGCGCCACCATCATTTCCGAACTTGTCGTGGCACGCGCCGTGGCCGAAGGCAGTCTGAGGTCGGTGCCGCTCCAACTGCCGAAACGCGACTTCGCCATGATCACCCATCGCGATCGCCAGGCAAGCTTGGCCCAGATGGCGCTCAAGGCGCATCTGGGTACGTCGGATCAACGGTGAGGGTTCGCTGAGATTCAGGTCAGGCCGAGTCGAAAATGGCTGATGCCGAGAACCGGAGCGGAGCGTACTTAAAGTACGTGAGCACCGGAAGCGCAGGTATCAGCCATTTGCAGGCCGGCATCACCTAATATCAATGGACCCGGTCAGCCGAATTTTCGCTGCGCATCCAGCGCCAGGCCAAGTCCGACCGAGCCGAACATGTCGCCCTCGATGACGGATGCCTGCGGCACCAGCGACAGGATTTCTCGCCTTGCCAGCGGGATCGCAGTCGATCCGCCGGTCAGGAATACCGCGGTGATGTCGGATGGCTTCACCTCAGCGTCCCGGATGGTCTGCGCCACCGTCGCTGTGACCCGCTCGATGTCCCTGGCAATCGTGGCATCCAGCCCGTTGCGCGTGATTTCGGCGGCGAACTCCGCACCCGGCAGCTTCACCACGACCTCCGCGGATGACCTGTCGGTCAGCTCTATCTTGGCTTTTTCGACAAGTGCGGCCAGCGCGTGTCCAAAGCGGTGTTCGACGATGTGGATGAAACGGTCGACCAGGTCGGCGCGCTCGGCCTCGTAGCGGATCTGGCGCAGATGCGTCATCGCCTTGGCGGTGTAGACCAGGTTGATGCGCTGCCATGTCGCGAGGTCGATGAAGTAACTTGCCGGCAGATTGCGCTTGCCGTCCTTGGTCGGCGTCAAATAGCCGAGTTGCGGCATCACATGGGCGATGCTCAGCAGCCGGTCGAAATCCGTACCACCGATATGGACGCCCCGGCTGGCCAGGATGTCGTCCTTGCGGTCGAGCGAACGGGAGCGCTGCGGCGAGACGCGCACGATCGAGAAATCCGACGTGCCGCCGCCCATATCGATGATCAGCGCCAGTTCCTCGCGTGTCACCTTCTGTTCGTAGTCGAGCGCCGCCGCGATCGGCTCGAACTGGAAAGCGATGTGCTTGAAGCCCTGGGCACGGGCGGCGTTCTCGAGTTCGCTTTGCGCCTTCGCGTCGGCCTCGGCATCGTCGTCGACGAATTGCACCGGCCGGCCAAGAACGACGGTCTCGACCGTATCGCCGGCATCTGCTTCCAGCCTCATCTTGAGATGTCCGAGGAACATGCCGACGATCTCCATGAAGCCGATCGACCGCGATTTGATCCGGGTCTTTTCATGGGCCAGCGAACTGCCGAGAACGCTCTTCAGCGAACGCATCAGCCGGCCTTCGATGCTGTCGGTGTAGTTGGCGATGGCGTGACGGCCAAAGCAGGTGCGGTTGTCCTCGAAGTTGAAGAACACGGCACTGGGCAGTGTCACCTGGCCGTCCTCCAGGGCGACGAGGCGCGGCTGCCCGTTGCGGACCACGCCAACAGTGGAGTTCGAAGTGCCGAAGTCGATGCCGCCGAAGGCTGGTCGCATGACAAGTTCCTGTATTTGTCGTCGGCGAGCCGACAGGCGCCGAGAAATAGCGCGCTGCCCGGGGACGGGCTGCTCTGCCGAACCGAATTGTTTGTGTCTGCCATTTGGCTGGGGAGCGCGGTCTACCGCATGCCCCGGCAAAGGGAAACCACTTTTCGGGAAAAGTTCTGAAGTGCGTCGCGTTTGAGTGGATTCACGCGACGCACTTCAGGTCTTGATTCGATGCATGTCGCTCGCCCAAAACCGGGGCCACTTTTGGGCGACATGCATTAATCCCGCCGGAAGATCAGCCTTCCGAGCCAGCCGGTCAGCATGGCCAGCGATATCGCGAAGACGCCGTAGAGGAACGAATAATTGTGGGCGACACGAAAGATCGACTGTTCGAAACCGGATTTGCGGATTTCGAGCTGGGCCGAGCTTTCCTTGATGAACAGGCCGCTCTTGAACAGGAACGCGCGGGCTTTATGGGTTCCAACTGGCACATTTGGCGCCAGCCTCACTGTGGCGCGGAACAGGTTCTGCGACAGGAATTGCACGCCGCCGACATTCTCGCTGTAGAGGCCGGTCGCCGACTTGCGCTCCCGCAGTGCGGCCGTGAATTCCTCGATCGTCGCCGGGCTGTCGCCGGCATCGGCGGGCTGCATGTAGAGGTTGGAGGCGCCGAGCGACAGCTGCCTGTAGCTGTTGGGTTCAGTGATGTCCTGCAGCGGCCGCGTCGTCGCCACCGAATAGGAGACCGGCACGTTCTCGAAGGTCTCGGAATCCAGATTGACCCAGACGCCTAGCACCCTGTCCTTGCGGCGCACCACCACCGGTTTGGGCGGACCTTCGAGCACGACGATGACGTCGTAGCGGCCTTGGCGCGCGACAAGTGGATCCGGGTTTTCCAGCGAACCGAAAATGGTCAGGTCGGCCCCGGAAAAGCCGGCGGTGATCGAGACATTATCGGTGGAGAGACCGATCTGGATGCCTTCGGTCAGCGGGACCTGTGCCTTCGCCGGCACGGCGGCCGCAAGCAGCGTCAGGAGAATGGCGGTTGCGAATGTGTTGCGAGCCTTCATCAGTTGAGGCCCGCGGCAGACAGCGAATAAAGGTTGGGCGGGGTGACGAAAAGATCGATCGCCAATCGTATCGCCACCGCCAGCACCAGCAGCGCCAGCAAGGCCCTGAGTTGCTCGCCGCGCAGCCGCTGGCCTGCCTTGGCGCCGTACTGCGCACCGGCGACGCCGCCCGCCATCAGCAGGAAGGCCAGCACGACGTCGACCGTCTGGTTGGTGGTGGCGTGGACCAGCGTCGTATAGGCGGAGGTGAAGATGATCTGGAACAGCGAGGTGCCGATGACGACGTTGGTCGGCACTTTCAGCAGATAGATCAGTGCCGGCACCATGATGAAGCCGCCGCCGACGCCCATGATCGACGACAGGAAGCCGATGCCGGCGCCAAGGCCAAGGACGGGGATGACGCTGACGAACAGTTTTGAGGCCCTGAACCGCATCTTCAGCGGCAAGCGGTGGATCCAGTTGTGCTGGCCGGATTTCTTCAGCACCGGTGCCGCACCGCTGCGCGTGGCGCGCAGCGCATTGACGCTTTCGACCAGCATCAGCCCGCCGACGGTGCCGAGCAGCACGACGTAGAGCAGCGAGATGAACAGGTCGAGTTGGCCGAGGCGGCGCAGGAAGGCGAAGACGAAGATGCCGCCGGTGGAACCGACAATGCCGCCGGCCAGCAACACCCCGCCGAGCTTGAAGTCGAGCGTCCCTCGCTTCATGTGCGAAAGGACGCCGGAGACGGAGGAGGCGATGACCTGGTTGGCGCCCGTGGCGACCGCGATCGCCGGGGGTATGTTGTAGAAGATCAGCAGCGGCGTGATGAGGAAGCCACCGCCGACGCCGAACATGCCCGACAGGAAACCCACCGCCGCGCCCATGGCCAGCAGGACGAAGATATTGACGGAAATTTCCGCGATCGGGAGATAGATGCCCACCCGTCAGTCTCGATCAGTTCTGCCTGTCGGCGAATGCAACCGTTGCGGGCATCTTGGCCCGACAAGCCAATTCGTTCTTGCGCCGGAGGTGCTGCGAAGTCAAACCGCGCTACGCCACCGAAACAAAAAACATCTCAATCAGTTAACAGGCGAATGTGTGGCAAGGGCGTCGTGGAAACGACGCCTCTGCCGTTATTTGCGCGCCAGCAGTGCCTTGACCAGTTTTTCATCGACTTCGCCGGTCGCCGGCATCTTGTTGTCGGTCTGGAAAGCCATGATCGCGGTCTTCGTCTTCTGGCCCATCTTGCCGTCGGCGCCGCCGGCGTCATAGCCGTTCTTGTTGAGAATGCGCTGGATGTTCTGGACGGCCTTCTTCATGTCGATGCTGGCTGTCGTCTGCGGCGCGCCGTCCTGCCAGGACTCGGGAATGTCGGCCGAATTGGCCGCTGCATCCAGCGGCTTGGCCTTCCACAGCTCAGTCGCGGCGCGGGCGCGTTCGAGCTGCTCGGGCCGCAGCGCATTGGCGATCTCGTCACGCTTGGCAGCGGCATCCTTGTCGCCGGTCTTGGCGACGAGCGCGAACCATTTGTAGGATTCCTCGAGGTTCTGCTTCATGCCGACGCCCTTGGCGGCGAGGATGCCGAGATTGAACTGGCTGTCCTTGACGCCGACATCGGCCGCTGCCTGGAACCAGTGCGCGGCCGATTCATTGTCGGTCACGCCGTCTGCCGCCATGGCGAACAGGACGGCCAGATTGTGCATGCCGCTGGCGTTGCCCTGTGCTGCGGAAAGCTGGTACCAGGTCTTCGCCTTCTTGATGTCGCGCGCGACGCCGATGCCCTTTTCGTAGAAGTTTCCGATGCGGTATTCGGCCGGCGCGAAGCCGAGTTCCGCCGATTTCTCGTACCATTTGGCGGCTGCCGCCATGTCTTCCTTGCCGCCGCGTGACTCAGCATAGCGCGAGCCGATTTCGAACAGCGCCTTGGCGTCGCCGCTGGCGGCGGCATCGCGCAAGGCGGCCGGGCCGGCGTCAGCGGGAATGTCGAACTTCGTCGTCATCGCCGGCGAGGCGTCCGCTGGCGGGACCGCGCCCGTGGTGTCCTTGGCGGCGGTCGGCTCAGTCGCCATAGGCTGGGCGTCGGTGTCGGCGGCTTCCGCGGCGACCGGAACGGTCGAGGCCGGCGCAGCCGAGGCTGTCGTCCCGGACATCGCCGGGTTCGCATCGGCCGATGTAATCGAGGCGACGGGCGCGGGAACCCGCTCTGCGGTCGGCGCGGCATCCATCGGCGGCTCGGCGCCTGGCGGCGTGGCAATCATGCTTTGCGCGGCCATGTCGTCCTTGGTTGCCGGTGCGGACGGCTCGGCCTGCCTGACGGTGTGGTCAGGCGCACTTTCCACTGCCGCGGGCTGCGCGTCCATCTTAGGTTGGCCGGCGGGATCGAGCGAGGCGGTCTGCACCGGCTGCGAGGCGACGATCGGCGCAACATCGTTGCTCGCCACCTGGGCCGGATCGGCGAAGAAGGCCTTGCCCAGTTGCAGGGCGCCCAGTGCCAGCAGGATCGCGGTTGTCCCCATCAGGATCGGTTTGCGCCGTGCCTTGAGCAGGTCGCCGATCCGCAGTGCCTTCACCGGTCCGGTCACCGTCGACTGGCGCTTCAGCGCATCGGCCTCGGCGGCCGCGGCCTGGGCCGCCCGCCGGGCAGCGGCGATGAAATCCGACTTCGCGGCGTCGGTGTCGCTGGGCTTGGCAGGCTGGCCGCGCTCGTCGCGCACGCGCTTCATGATGGCGTTGAGGTCAGGTGCGCCGGAACCGGGCTCCAGCGGCCGGTTGGCCATTTTCGGATCGAGCGGTTCGTCGAGATCGACGCTCGGGATCGGGGCAGTCGGCGCAGAGCCGGCCAGTGGCGGGATGTCCGCCTCCTTCTTGCCCTTGAAGGCGCGGGCCAGTCCGCCGAACATCGACCTGCGGCCGCCCGCCTGTTCGTTCTTCTCGACAATTGTGTCGGAGCCGAGAGCAGCCATGGCCGCAGCCGCTGCGGCTTCGGCCGGCGTGCGCGTTCCCATACCCAGGCCGCCCAGATCGCTACGAGCACCCGGCTCGTTGCGCAGGATGGCGGCGGCACGGCCACCGAGATCGGCCAAGTCCCCAGTCAATGGCAGGGGCTGATCGATATCCATCGATGGCGCGTCTACGGCCATCTTGGGTCGCCGCACGCCGCGCCAGTTGCTCGGCTCGACCGGTGCCGCGTCCAGCAATTCGCTCATCGCCTCGACCGGCTCGCCGGGTTCGAGCGAGCCCAGCCGGTCGACGATCTTGAGCAACGTGTCGTGGATGGCCTCGAACGTTCTCGAATTGCGCTCGTCGGAGCGCCGCGTCAGGGTTTCAAGCGTCTTCAAATCCTGGGCGAGGCCGGAAACAGCGGTCGTATTGGCGCTCGAACCGGCAAGTGATTGCACCGCGTTCTCGGCGGCTTCGCGCGCTGCGCCAAGGATGGAATCGCGGGTTCCTGCGAGCGACTTTTCAATTTCGTTGAGACGCGGGCTGATGTCCTCGAATTCCGGCAGCGGGGTGCTGGGCCTGGAAAGATGGGCGGACAGGCCGGCAACCTGTGCTTCCAGGCTGCGGATCAGCGCCGGATCGATGCCGGCCACCTGCGCGGCCGACGCATCCAGCCGGCTTGAAATGTCTTCGAGCCGGCTCTCCAGGCCGCGGATTGCGGCTTCGCCCGCGGGATCGGGTACACGCGTTTCCATACGCTTGGCGAGCGCCGTAAAGCGGGCATCGATGGCGTCCATGATGCCGGCGCTGTCGATCTGCGGCATGCGCTGGTCCAGCCTGTCGGCAACCTCATCCAGCCTGCGTTCGAGATCGCGGAACAGCATGTTGCCCTGTTCGATGGCGTCACCCTGGCGGCGTTCCATCATGCTCGACAGCACGTCGAAGCGCTGCTCCAGCCCATGGAAGATGTAGTCGGCGTCAGGCATGGCTGGTGCCTGGTCGATCTTGTCGGCGATGAGTGCGATCTGCTTGGCCAGGCGCTCCATCGCCTGCTCCGGCAGATTGGCGCGGCCGGCGAGTTCGTCGACCCGGCCCGACAGCGTGCTCAACCGGTCCATGACCGCGTTGCCCGGACGATCCTGCGCCACTTCCTCGATCTGGCTGGCAAGTGAGTCGATCCGCCTCTCGATGCGCTCGAAAGCCTCGTGGTCGAATGAATTGGCTTGCGCGGCGACCGTGGATGCGACGATGGCGCGGGAAATCTCGTCCAGCCGCTCGTCGATCATGCCAAGCGTGTCGCTGCCGCGATTGTCCTGCTGGCTGGCGAAATGGTCGACAGCACCGGCAAGCGTGCGCACTTTCTCCTCCAGCGAGCGCAGCGACAACGATTCCGGCAAATTGTTGACGGCATTGCTGATCTGTTCCAGCCGGGCGGTCAGAGCAGACAGGCCCGGGTCGTCCGAGCGCTTGCGCTGGTCGGCGTCGACGCGGTCTTCGAACGCCGTCCACCGGCGATCGAAATCGTCCCAGCGGCGGTCGACCTTCTGCACGCTCTCTTCGCGTGCCAGCGTTTCGAGTGCGGCTTTGACCTGTTCGAGTTCGAGCCGCAGCATGTTGACGCTTCTGTCGTCGCTCTTCTCGGCCAGTGTCTGGATGGCGCCCGAAAGCCGCTCGAACTCAAGGCCGAGTTCAGCACTGCCCTTGGCCGAAGCACCGGGCCTTGCCCCTGACTGGAAAGCCCGCTCGATGTCCTTGCGCAGCGCTTCGAATTCCCGCTGCAGGCCTGCGGTCATCTGGTGGCGCAATTCCTCGCGCATGCCGCGCAATTCGCCGGCGATCTTGCCGACCATGGCAACGCCGTCCTCCTGGCCGCGCACGCGATCAATGTCGCGGGCAATGGCCTGGTAGTTCTGCTCGAAAGCGGCGGCTCCCTGAATCGGGCTTTTCGGTCGCGACGCGGGCTGCGGGTCCTCGTACCAGCGCTGCTGGCCAGCGGGCCGGGCCGCGGGATAGCGCGCATCGGCGCCATATTGGCGTGGATCGGGTTGGCGGAGTTCGGGACGTGCCACCGGATCCTCGCGCGTCCGCTCCAGCCGCTGCTCCAGTGTCTCCAGCGACTGGTTCAACTGCTCGAGCGTGGTCTGCGGCCTGCGCTGCCTGCCGGCATTGAGTGTGTCGAGATAGGACCGCTTGCTGTTCATCGGTGCGTCCGTCTTTCAGAATGGCTGGCTCGCGGCCAGTTCCCCCAGGTCCCTATCGGAACGAAGGCGACCGGCGGCGATGCCGCGGCGGAAGACGAGCTTCCCAGGCTCTCGCCCGCGCTCCGAAAAACCGTGAAAAATTCGATACAGGATAAACACGGGTAGCCGACGCGCCCACATTTCCCCCAACGTGGTAAACAACGCGTTAACCAAACTTAAGAAATGAAAGGATGCCGGCTGCCGGCCTGACGGTGCGGCATAAAGGGCGGCGCGCAGAACGCCCTTGCGTCATCATGCGGCAATCGGTATAGAATTGACGTAAACGTAAAAGGCGCATTGAGCGCATGTTTGCGATTTGTTTGTTGAAACCACGACTGGAAGCAGGCCCCCGCTTCCAGTCAGGCGACGCACGGTCCGAGACCGCGACGCCACCAGACGGGGAAAGCCAGTGACCATGAAGCTTATCTCGGCCGGCGAGACCGCGGCCAATACCAATATATCTGCCGAAACCGGCGAGGACCTCGTCCGCATCGGCGAGATGGCGAAAAAGTATGGAGTGACGCTGCGCACGCTGCGTTTCTACGAAGACAAAGGCCTGCTCAACCCGCAGCGTGACGGGTCGACCCGTCTCTACACGCGCCGCGACAAGGCCCGCCTAAAGCTGATCCTGCTCGGCCGCAAGGTCGGGTTCTCGCTGCGTGACGTCAAGCAGATGATGGATCTCTACGATCCGACCGGTTCAAACACCAAGCAGCTCAAGCTCGCGCTGGACAAATCGGAAAAGCAGCTTGCCCGCCTGCAGAAGCAAAGGGCGCTGATCGACGACGCCATCAACGAGCTGAGCGGCTCGATGTCGGCGGTGCGCCAGATGCTGAGCGAGCGTTCGGCGCCGCAGGCGAGCGCCGCCAGCTAAAACAAATCCGTTCGGATTTGCGGCAGACCAAGTCGTCTGCTGATTGTCTGAGTTCTGTCGAGCCGCGTGGCCTGCCACGCGGCTTTTCGTTGTCCTGGCCCACTCTCATGGCCTTTCGGCGCTGGCTTGCGCAACGTCGCGCCGCTACGCTCATTGCTCCAGTGGGCGGGGAATCTTGTCGCATCGAAAAAATTGACGTTTACGCAAACGTCAATTTTTGCTATCCCGCTCCTAAATATGGGTCCGCATGCCGCCCCTGGCTTGTCTTCGGGGCATTCGGACCGGGTTTGCAGGGTGGAGAAAAAGCATGCCGACATACAGGGCTCCGGTCCAGGATACGCTGTTCGTGCTCAACGAGGTTCTGGGTTATCAGCGTTATTCGAACCTTCCCGGATTTGCCGACGCCACGCCCGATGTGCTCGAGGCGATCCTGGCCGAAGGCGCCAAGCTCGCCGAAAACGTCATGCATCCGCTGAACCGTGTCGGCGACATGGAAGGCTGTGTGCGTCACGACGATGGCTCGGTGACCACGCCGAAAGGCTTCAAGGAGGCGTTCGACCAGTATCGCGAAGGCGGCTGGATGGGGTTGGCCGCACCCGTCGAGTTCGGCGGCCAGGGCCTGCCCTATGCCGTGCATACCGCCGTCGCCGAATATATGGTCTCGGCCAATATGTCCTTGATGATGTATCCGGGCCTGACGCAAGGCGCGATCGCCGCGATCATCACCCACGGCACCGACGAGCAGAAGTCAACATGGTTGCCGAGGATGATCGAGGGTGCCTGGACCGGCACCATGAACCTGACCGAGCCGCATTGCGGCACGGATCTGGGCCTGTTGCGGACCAAGGCGGTGCCGAACGGCGATGGCACCTATAAAATTTCAGGCCAGAAGATCTTCATCTCGGCCGGCGAACACGACATGTCGGACAACATCGTCCATCTGGTACTGGCCCGCATCGAGGGTGCGCCGGAAGGCGTCAAGGGCATCTCTCTGTTCATCGTGCCGAAGCTCAAGCTCGACGCATCGGGCAATCCGGGCACCAGGAACACCGTCTCCTGCGGCTCGATCGAGGAGAAGATGGGCATCCATGGCAATTCGACCTGCGTCATGAACTATGACGAGGCTGAGGGCACGCTGCTCGGCGAGGCCAATGGCGGCCTGAAGGCGATGTTCACGATGATGAACGAGGCGCGCCTTGGTGTGGGCCTGCAGGGGCTGTCGCTGTCGGAGATCGCCTATCAGAACGCTGTCGGCTACGCCAAGGACCGTTTGCAGGGCCGCTCATTGTCGGGGCCGAAGGCGCCGGACAAGAAGGCCGACCCGATCATCGTCCATCCCGATATCCGCCGCAGCCTGATGACCATGAAGGCCTTCAACGAGGCCGGCCGCGCGCTGGCGCTGTGGACGGCGATCAAGTCCGACATTGCCCACCGCTCCGGCGACGACAAGGACCGCCAGGCCGCCGACGATTACACCGGCCTGATGACACCGGTGGTCAAGGGCGTGCTCACGGACAAGGGCTTCGACCACGCCGTCATGGCGCAGCAGGTGTTCGGCGGTCACGGTTATATCGAAGAGCACGGCATGAGCCAGTTCGTGCGCGATGCCCGCATCGCCATGATCTATGAAGGCGCCAACGGCATCCAGGCGCTCGACCTCGTCGGCCGCAAACTCGGCCTGAATGGCGGCCGCGCCGTGCAGGCCTTCTTCAAGGAAGTCGGTGAGTTCTGCGAGGAGAACCGCTCCGACGAGAAGATGGCGCCATTCACCAAGGCGCTGAAGAAAGGTCTCAACGATTTGCAGGCCGCCACCATGTGGCTGGTGCAGAACGGCATGGCCAAGCCCGACAATGCCGGTGCCGCCTCGACCGACTACATGCATCTCTTCGGCTTGGTCGCTCTGGGCTATATGTGGGCGCAGATGGCCAAGGTGGCACTTGGCAAGACGGACGCCAATGGCGCGCAATCTTTTTACGACAACAAGGTCGTGACGGGGCGCTTCTTCATGGAGCGGATCATGCCGGAGACGTCGGCGCATCTCGCCCGCATTTCGAGCGGCGCCGACACATTGATGGCACTGCCGGCGGAAGCGTTCTAAAGATGATCGGCGTCCTCCTCCCCCTTGAGGGGAGGGTGGCCCGAAGGGTCGGGAGGGGTCGCTGCGGCAGTGCGCCGGCCTCAGTTTCGATGATGCATGTCGGGAGGAGTATCATACCAGCATGACCAACCCAGCTGAAATCCTTGGCCTTCCGAAGCCCGCTTGGGCGGCGGACGAGGTCGGCATGCTCTACGACATGGCGCATCGCTTCATGTCGGAGGAGATCGCGCCGCGCTACGACGAGTTCGAGAAGAACGAGATGGTCGATCGTGAGAGCTGGCTGAAGGCAGGTTCCGCCGGCCTGCTCTGCGCCTCTATGCCGGAGGAATATGGCGGCTCCGGCGGCACCTTCGCGCATGAGAGCGCCATCATCGAGGCCATCGGCCATGTCGGCGTCGACGGTTTCGGCATCGGCCTGCACAATTCGATCGTCGCCCCTTACATCCTCCACTATGGCTCCGAGGAGCAGAAGAAGAAATGGCTGCCGAAACTGGCGACCGGGGAGCTGATCGGCGCCATCGCCATGACCGAGCCGGGCGCCGGCTCCGACCTGCAGGGCGTCAAGACGCGGGCGCAGAAGGATGGCAATCAGTACAAGATCAACGGCTCCAAGACCTTCATCACCAACGGCCAGCTTGCGAACTTCATCATCGTCGTCACCAAGACCGATCCGGAGAAGGGTGCCAAGGGCACCTCGCTGATCGTCGTCGAGACCGACGAGGTCGAAGGTTTTCAGCGCGGCCGTAACCTCGACAAGATCGGGCTCAAGGCCAACGACACGTCGGAGCTGTTCTTCAACGACATGCGCGTGCCGACCTCCAACCTGCTCGGCCATGAGGAAGGGCAGGGCTTCGTCCAGCTGATGCAGCAATTGCCGCAGGAGCGGCTGCAGATCGGCACCGGCGCCATTGCCATGATCGAGCGGGCGCTGGCGCTGACCATTGATTATGTCAAGGAACGCAAGGCGTTCGGCAAGGCGATCATCGATTTCCAGAACACCCAGTTCAAGCTGGCCGAACTCAAGACCGAGGCCACCGTCGGCCGCGTCTTCTACAATGATTGCGTCACCCGCCACATCGCCGGCGGCCTCGATCCTGTGACCGCGTCGATGGCCAAGTACTGGCTCAGCGACCTGCAGGGAAAAGTCGTCGACGAATGCCTTCAACTGCATGGCGGCTATGGCTACATGAATGAATACCCGATCGCCCGCATGTTCCGCGACGCCCGCGTCCAGCGCATCTACGGCGGCACCAACGAGATCATGAAATTGCTGATCGGCCGCTCTCTCTGAGAGCGGCATCAGGCAAACCCAAGGAGCAAGCAAATGGCTGAAGCTTATGTCTATGACGCCGTGCGCACACCGCGCGGCAAGGGCAAGAAGGACGGATCGCTGCACGAGGTGCCGGCGGTGCGGCTTGCCGCCAAGACGCTTGAGGCGCTGCGCGATCGCAATGGGCTCGACACCGGCACTGTCGATGACATCATCTTCGGCTGCGTCGATCCGGTCGGCGAAGCCGGTTCGGTCATTCCGCGCGCCGCCGCCTTCGAGGCCGGCTACGACACCAAGGCGCCCGGCATGCAGATCTCACGCTTCTGCGCTTCCGGGCTCGACGCCATCAATTTCGGCGCCGCCAAGATCGCCCAGGGCGCCGATGAGATCGTCATTGCCGGCGGCGTCGAATCGATGTCGCGTGTCGGCATGGGCGCCTCCGGCGGTGCCTGGTTCATGGATCCGTCCGTAGGCCTGCCCGGCTGGTTCGTGCCGCAAGGCATCTCGGCCGACCTGATCGCCACCAAATACGGCTTCAGCAGAGACGACGTCGACGCCTATGCGGTCGAGAGCCAGAAGCGCGCCGCCAAATCCTGGGCCGATGGCCGGTTCAAGAACTCCGTCATCCCGATCAAGGACCAGAACGGCCTGACCATCCTCGACCATGACGAACATATGCGCCCGTCGACCGACATGCAGTCGCTGGCCTCGCTCAACCCGTCCTTCGTCATGCCAGGCGAAATGGGCGGCTTCGATGCCGTCGCCGTGCAGAAGCATCCCGAGGTGGAAGAGGTCAATCACGTCCATCATGCCGGCAATTCGTCCGGCATCGTCGACGGCGCCGCCGCCGTGCTGCTCGGTTCGAAGAAAGCCGGCAAGGCGATGGGGCTGAAGCCGCGCGCGCGCATTCGTACCTTCGCCAACATCGGCTCCGAGCCGGTGCTGATGCTGACCGGCCCCGTCGACGTCACCGAGAAGCTGTTGAAGCGCGCCAAGATGAAGCTCTCGGACATCGACCTGTTCGAGCTCAACGAAGCCTTCGCTTCGGTGGTGCTGCGCTACATGCAGGCGTTCGACATCGATCACGACAGGATCAACGTCAATGGCGGCGCTATCGCCATGGGTCATCCGCTCGGCGCCACCGGCGCGATGATCTTCGGCACCGTGCTGGACGAACTCGAGCGCCGCAATCTCAACACCGCTCTGGTGACGCTGTGCATCGGCGCCGGCATGGGAACCGCAACCATCATCGAACGCGTCTGACGGGGAGAGAAACGATGAGCTACACCAATTTCACCCTCGACATCGACGCCGACGGCATTGCGCTGGTCACCTGGGACATGCCTGGCCGCTCGATGAACGTCTTCACCGAAGAGGCGATGCGGGAATTGAACGCCATTGTCGACAAGGTGGCTGGTGACGCCGCCATCAAGGGCGCCGTGATCACCTCCGGCAAGGACACCTTCTCCGGCGGTGCCGACATTACCCTGTTGCAGAAGATGCTGACGACCTTCGCCGCGGAAAAGGGCAAGGACGCCGAAAGGGCGACCAAGGCGCTGTTCGACAATGCCGGCATGATGACCGGCCTGTTCCGCAAGCTGGAAACTTGCGGAAAGCCGTGGGTGTCGGCGATCAACGGCACCTGCATGGGCGGCGCCTTCGAATTGTCGCTCGCCTGCCACGGCCGTGTCGCCGCCGATAGCGACAAGGTGAAGATGGCACTTCCCGAGGTGAAGATCGGCATCTTCCCGGGCGCCGGCGGCACCCAGCGCGTGCCGCGGCTGACCGATCAGCAGCAGGCGCTGCAGATGCTGACCTCGGGCCAGACACTGTCGCCGCAGAAGGCCAAGTCTATGGGCCTGATCCATGAGATCGCCGAGCCGGCCAGGCTCGTCGAGACCGCCAAGGCGATGATCAGGAATGGCCTGAAGCCGGTCGCTCCTTGGGACGAGAAAGGTTTCAAGCTGCCCGGCGGCCAGATCTATTCGCCCGCCGGCTTCAATCTGTGGCCGCCGGCCATCGCCATCCTGCGTCGCGAGACTTACGGCAACTATCCGGCCGCCGCCGCGATCCTCAAATGCGTCTATGAAGGCCTGCTGGTGCCGTTCGACACCGGTTTGCGCATCGAGCAGCGCTATTTCACCGAGATCATGCAGACCAGGGAAGCGGCGGCGATGATCCGCTCGTTGTTTGTGTCGCTGCAGGAACTGAACAAGGGCGCCCGCCGCCCGGCCGGCGTGCCCGAAACCAAGTTCAAGAAGGTCGGCATTCTCGGCGCCGGCTTCATGGGCGCCGGCATCGCCTATGTCACTGCCAAGGCCGGCATCCCGGTGGTGCTGCTCGACCGTGATCTGGAGTCGGCGACCAAGGGCAAGGCGCATTCCGATAGCCTGATCTCGGATCAGGTCAAGAAGGGCCGCGCCAAGCCGGAGGACAAGGACAAACTGCTGTCGCTGATCACGCCGACGGCGGACTATGCCGACCTTGCCGGCTGCGATCTGGTGGTCGAGGCCGTTTTCGAGGATTCGAGCGTGAAGAAGAGCGCCACCGAACAGGCGGAAGCCGTGCTGAAGCCATCGGCGATCTTCGCGTCGAACACCTCGACCATTCCGATCACCGGCCTGGCGAAGAATTCTGCGCGGCCGAAGAATTTCATCGGCATCCATTTCTTCTCGCCGGTCGACAAGATGATGCTGGTCGAGATCATTTTGGGCAAGAAGACCGGCGACAAGGCGCTGGCCACCGCGATCGACTTCGTTCGCGCCATCAAGAAGACGCCGATCGTCGTCAACGACACGCGCGGCTTCTACGTCAATCGCTGCGTGCTGCGCTACATGTCGGAAGCCTACAAGATGCTGATCGAGGGCGTTCCCGCGCCGATGATCGAGAACGCGGCGAAGGCTGCCGGCATGCCGGTCGGCCCCCTGGCGCTAACCGACGAGACGGCCATCGACCTTGCCCAGAAGATCATGAAGCAGACCATCAGGGATCTGGGCGACAAGGCGGTCGATCCGAAGCAGATGGCGCTGATCGACACCATGGTCGACGATCACGGCCGCTTCGGCCGCAAGAATGGCAAGGGTTTTTACGATTACCCGGCAAAGCCAGCCAAGAAGAAACTGTGGCCGGGCCTTTGGGAGCTCTATCCGCAGCTTGCACCCGAGAAGGTCGATTATGAGGAACTGCAGCTGCGGCTGCTGGTCACCATCGCGCTGGAAGCGGCGCGGGTGATGGAAGAAGGCATCGTCACCGACCCGCGCGAGGCCGATGTCGGCTCGATCCTCGCTTTCGGCTTCGCGCCCTACACCGGCGGTGCGCTGTCCTACATCGACGGCATCGGCGCCAAGGCGTTCGTCAAGATCGCCAAGAACCTGCAGAAGAAATACGGCGCCGAGTTCAAGGCACCCAAGCTGCTGCTCGACATGGCCGAGAAGGGCGAGACCTTCTACCAGCGCTTCGATCCCTATGCGAAAGGCGACGTGAAGCAGGCAGCCTGACGCATGGGCAAAATCAAGCGTCTTGCAGCGACCTTCGCGCGTCCAAGAGGACATGGGGCGCTGTAATGTATGTCTGGGCGCGCATGGTGCGCATGATGGCCACGGCACGCAGCCGTGGCCCCTATGCGATGGGCGGCGAAGGCCGGCTGGCTTTCCGCTGCCTGCCGACCGACATCGATTTCAACATCCATCTCAACAATGCGCGCTACATGATGCTGGCCGATCTCGGCCGCATCGACCTGTTTGTTCGTGCAGGCCTCATCACGCTGGCAAGGAAGAATGGCTGGGCGCCGATGATGGGCGGACTGCAAGCGGTCTATGCACGCGAGATCAGGCTGTGGCGCCGCTTCGAAGTGGTGTCCTCGATCGAGACCTGGGAAGGCACCCAGGTTGTAGGCAAGCACCGCTTCGACCTCGACAATGGCGAGACGGCCGCGTTGATCCTGACGACAGCCGGCGTCTACGATCGCAAGGCTCGCAACTTTCTTGAGATTGGCGAGGTCGTTGCGGCACTTGGTCGTGCCGTGAACCCGCGGCCACCGACGCAAACGGAGCGGATTTTCATGACATCGCACCAGGGTCTGCGCAGCTTGGCCAAGGGTGTCGGTCGATCCCGGTAGTCGGACTTTCCGCGATCGACGGAAACGTTTGCAACCACTCCACGACTGGTGGACAAAACGACATTCCAAGACTAGAAGGGAAAGGTATTTTTTCCTGCACCGAAGGAGAGCGAGCATGCTCTCGCACGACCGAGTCTGGGCTGCCATCGATGCTCTTGCCAAGCGTTATTCGCTATCGGCCTCGGGTTTGGCCAAGCGTGCGGGGCTCGATTCCACTGCCTTCAACAAGTCGAAGCGTTTGTCGTCGGATGGCCGACCACGCTGGCCCTCGACCGAATCTCTGGCCAAGATCATCGAGGCGACGGGCGCCTCACTCGACGAATTCACCGGTCTGATCGAAGGCCGGCCCGGGATCAGCAATGGTGCTTCGACCAGCCATGCCGCTTCGGTCGCCCGCAGAAGCTCCGTGCCGTTGCTCGGCTTTGCCCAAGCCGGCGCCGGCGGCTTCTTCGACGATGCCGGCTTTCCAGTCGGGCAGGGTTGGGATCTGATCGAACTGCCGGCGCAATCGACCGAGAGTTCCTACGCGCTGCAGGTGCAAGGCGATTCCATGCTGCCGCTCTACCGCAATGGCGACGTCCTCATCGTCGAACCGGGCGCCGTCACCCGCAAGGGCGATCGCGTCGTCGTCAAGACCACATCAGGCGAGGTGATGGCCAAGGTGCTCGAGCGCCAGACCGTCAAGTCCATTGCGCTGGTCTCGCTCAATCCCGATCATCCCGACCGCGATATTCCCATGCGCGATGTCGAATGGGTGGCGCGGATTGTCTGGGCAAGCCAATAGGTCCGGCTGGTGCGGCTTCTCCATCATGCGCTGGCGGTTCTGATGGTCCCTGTGATGGCGGCCATGGTCGTCACTGGCGGTCGCACGTTGAAAGGGAGTGAAAGCGTCATCACGGTGGACCAGCTTGATCCGGGCGCCGATACGATGGCGCAGCAGGCTGCCGGGACGGTGCCGCAGGAGCCGGCCACATCGGCCATAGCAGCCCCGCAGCCGCCAAAGCCGGCGCCGCATTCAAGGGCGATCGATCCCGAAATCGTCGCGCCGCCGGAACTGCCCGCCGACGGGCTTGAACGGGTCGAGCCGCGCGAGCCGTTGAGCAAACTCGCGCTGGCTGTGCCGCCCAAGCCGAAAATGCCCGACGACTGGAACGGCACAAAGCTGTTCCAGCCGGTTGCGCCGGCCGCCGGCCTGATCGAGGCGAAGGGCTACTCGGTCGCGGTTTCCGGCATCGACATCGTCAGGCAGGACGAGACCTGTAGCGAGGACGGCAAAACCTGGCCATGCGGCGTCCGTGCGCGGACGGCGTTCCGCGCCTTCCTGCGCGGCCGCGCGGTGGTCTGCACGGTGCCGCCGCAGGGCGGCCGCGACCTGATCGCCGCCGAATGCCGGATCGGCAATCAGGATATCGGCCAATGGCTGGTCGAAAATGGCTGGGCGCGCGCCGCCAAGGGCGGACCATATGTCGAGGCTGGCGACAAGGCACGCACGGCGAAGAAGGGCATTTTCGGATCGGCGCCCGATCTGTCCGGCATGCCGGCGATGCCGGCCGCGCCACGCCCGGCCCCTCAGGCGCCGGGTTCGATCCTGGAAGAGGTCGACGGCGTGCTCAAGCCAGCTGACCAGCCAGCGCCCGCTCAATGAGCGCACGTGTCTCGGCAACGCCGTAGAGCGCTGCGAACGAGCCGAAGCGGGGGCCGCGCTCCTGGCCGATCAGCACCTGATAGATCATCTGGAAGAAGGCGCCCGATACGCCGGGGCCGCCTTCCGGGCTCTGCTTGGAATGATCCTGATAGCGCTCGATCCTGCGCGCGACGTTGAGCGAGGCGTTCTGGATCGCTTCGCCGTTGGCGTCGGCCGGCAGCGCCCCAAGCGCTTCGTCGAGGGCTGCCAGCGCCTCGCGCTCGACCTCGTCGGCAGGCCGGAAGGTCTTCGTCGGCTTCACGAAATCGTCGAAATAGCGGATCGCATGGCCGACCAGCCGGTCGAGCTCGGGATGCGTCTTTGGCGTCACGCCTTGCGTATGACGTGAAATGAACCCCCACAGCACATCCTTGTTCTGCGCGTTGGAGGCGCTGACCAGATTGAGCAGCAGCGAGAACGGCACCGGCATGTCGATCGCGGGCGGGTTGCCGTCATGCATATGCCAGACCGGGTTGCCCAGCCGTTCCTTCCAGTCCTGCCGGGGATAGGCGGCGAGGAACGTATAGTATTCGTCCACGGCCCGCGGGATGACGTCGAAATACAGCTTCTTGGCCTGCCGCGGCCGCTGGTACATGTAGAGCCCGAGGCTTTCGGTCGGCGCATAGGTCAGCCACTCGTCGATGGTCAGCCCGTTGCCTTTCGACTTCGAAATCTTCTGGCCGTTCTCGTCGAGGAACAGTTCGTAGACGAAATGCTCCGGCGCCCGTCCGCCCAGAATGTTGCAGATGCGGTCGTAGACTACCGCATTGGTCTGGTGGTCCTTGCCGAACATTTCGAAATCGACGCCAAGGGCTGCCCAGCGCATGCCGAAATCCGGCTTCCACTGCAGCTTCACGCGGCCGCCGGTGATCGAAAGCGTGGTCTCGGTGCCCTCGTCGTCGAAGGTGATGGTGCCGGCCTTGGCGTCGACATGCTTCATCGGCACGTAAAGCACGCGGCCGCTCTTTGGCGAGATCGGCAGGAACGGGCTGTAGGTCGCCTGCCGCTCGGGTCCGAGCGTCGGCAGCATCACCGCCATGATCTGCTCATAGCGTTCGGCGGCGCGCTTGAGCATCGCATCGAAACGGCCGGACTTGTAGTATTGCGTCGCGCTGGCGAACTCGTAGTCGAAGCCGAACGTGTCGAGGAAGCGGCAAAGCATCGCGTTGTTGTGGTCGGCGAAGCTCGCATAGTCGCCGCCGAAGGGGTTGGGGACCGACGACAGCGGCTTGTGCAGATGAGGCTCGAGTGCGGCGCGGTCCGGCACGCTGTCGGGTATCTTGCGCATGCCGTCCATATCGTCGGAAAAGCACAGCAACTTGGTCGCGACCTTATCCTGCGTCAGGACGCGGAAAGCATGGCGCACCATCGACGTCCGCGCCACTTCGCCGAACGTGCCGATATGCGGCAGGCCG
Organism: Mesorhizobium sp. WSM4822; assembly: GCF_055811155.1. Taxonomy (NCBI): domain Bacteria; kingdom Pseudomonadati; phylum Pseudomonadota; class Alphaproteobacteria; order Hyphomicrobiales; family Phyllobacteriaceae; genus Mesorhizobium; species Mesorhizobium sp. WSM4822. The sequence continues at coordinate 231,970 of NZ_JBVVQM010000010.1, forward strand.
GACGGCCCGTAGCCGGTCTCGAACAGGATTGTTTGCGGGAAGTCGGCGCCTTTGTAGCGCTCGATGATCTTTTTGGCCTCTTCGAAGGGCCACGCCTTGCTTTCGGTCGCGGCCGCCAACAGTTCGGGGTTGAGATCGATGATGTTTGATCCCGCCATGTCACAGTTTCCAAATCATTTGCCGGCCCGAAGGCGGGCCGCGGCAAGGTTTTCAACCGGTCTCTAGGCGTGCAGCGCCGGAGCGTCAACGCGTGCGGCGCTTTTTCCTTGCGGTGCAGAACGGGCGTTCCTAACTTCGAGGCCCGGTTCAAGGAGAAAAAATTGCCGACACCTCATGAAGCCCTGATCTATCTGATGGTCATCACCTCGGCCTCCGACCGCGACATGACCGATGTCGAACTGGCGCGGATCGGCGAGGTCGTCCGCTCCTGGCCGGTGTTCGAGGACTTCAACCACGACAGGCTGGTCGGCGTTGCCCAGGACTGCCAGAAGCGCCTGCACGAAAAGGACGGGCTGGAGGGCGTGCTGGCTGAAGTCGCCGAGGTCTTGCCTGAGCGGCTGCGCGACACCGCCTATGCCGCCGCCTTCGAGGTTGCCGCCGTCGACCTCGAAATGCGCATGGAAGAGGTGCGGGTGCTGCAGCTGATCCGGCGTCAGCTCGATCTCGACACGCTGACGGTTGCTGCCATCGGCCGCGCGGCCAAGGCGCGGCTGCGCACGCTGACCTGAGTTCTTGGCCGGGCGCTGTTGAGGTTCAGGTCAGGCCGGCAAAGCCGACCGGAACCGGATCAGAAAAAGCTGACCGGGAAATAGCGCAGATAAAATTCGGCGAACGTGCCTTTCATCGAAATCTCCTGCAGCGCGTAATCGATCGCGGCGGCCAGCGCCGGATTGTCCGCTTTGGTGGCGATGGCCATGCCCGATCCCAGATATTCAGGCGCCAGATAGGGCCCGCCGGCAAAGCGGCAGCAGCCCGCCGCGTCCGAGCCGCCCAGCCAGAAGGCCAGGCGCATGCCGTCGCCGAAGGCGGCGTCGACCTTGCCGGCCTTGAGATCGGCATAGAGGTCCTCCGGCCTGTCGAAAGGGACGACCTGAACCGTGTTGAAATAGTCGCGCAGCATGCGTTCATGCGCCGAGCCTGATATCACGCCGACACGCTTGCCGTGCAATTTGTCAAAGATGGGCTCGGTCAGCGCCTTGCCTTTCGGCATGACGAAGCGCGCTGGAAACTGCAGATAGGAGCGTGAGAAGGCGTAGGTCGCGCGCGATTCCGGTGTTGCGGCGATGCCGGCGATGATCGCCTCGCCTTCGCCTTTCCGCAGTGCGCCTTCCAGCTCGGCCCAGGGCAGGGCCTGGATCTGGCATTTTTCGACAATGCCAAGCTCGGCGCAGATGGCGCGTGCCAGATCGATATGGAAGCCGGACAGCTTTCCCGCGCCGTCAAGGAAGTTGAAGGGCGGGAAGTCCGTGGTGGTCAGGAACCTCAGCCGGGGCAGCGTCGAAAGGTCTGGCTTGGGCAGCCGCTCCTTGGCATCCCACAGCACCGGAACCTGAGGCGCCGCGGCGCGCGCGCCGTCGGCGAACGACAGCAAGCCGATCAGCATCGCAAGGGCGAAGGACCTCCACCGGAACGCCAAGATAAAACTCCGCCACAGTCGTGCTCGCACCGGTTTTGGTACGAAAATGGTACAGGCACAATGGTTTTTGATTTCAACCCGCCGATTTCAGGATATGATTTAGCCGGTTTGCAAATCAGCTTCGGCCGCCTCGGTGAGGGAAGCCACAAAATAAGTATGCGATTTGCAATCCGTGGTCGGTGGCGAAGTGTAAATCAGGCACGCATCATTGGCCGCAATGCACGAGGCAACATGGGGTTGATGTTGCGATGGGTCAGTTCGATCGCACGCTGGAATACATAGACCAACTGCAGCACGCCGCAACGGCGGCGGCGGTCTGTGAAAGGCTGCTGGGCATAACATCGGATTTCGGCCTCACCGCGCTGATGGCGGGAACCGTACCGCAGCCAGGCACGCCGGCCGGCCAGCAAAAGCAGCATGTGCTTCTCTGCGATTGGCCGGGCGAATGGCTGGAGCGCTATGTCGCGCGCAACTATGTCGATCATGACCCGGTCGTCAGCCATATGAAACAGTTGCAGGCGCCCTTCCAGTGGCACGAGGCGTCGCAGGGCATCCGCATAGACAAGAGCAGCGGCGAGGTGATGGGCGATGCCGGCGCCTTCAAACTGCGTGATGGATTGGCCTTTCCGTTGATCACGCTTGACGGCCAGATCGTCATGGTGTCGCTCGGCGGCGAGGCTGTCGAATTGTCCGCCGCCGAATTTGGCCAGGTGTCGCTGGTCTCGACCTACGCGGTTGGCCGCGCCATGCAGCTCCACACCATGGCGAACAACACCATCGATCATATCGTGCTGACGCCGCGCGAGCGCGAATGCCTGCAATGGGCCGCCGTCGGCAAGTCCGAATGGGAGATTTCGCAAATCCTCGGCATTTCCGAACACACCTCGGAGAAACATCTTCTTAACGCCAAAAGCAAACTAGGTGCCGTCAACAGGGTGCAGGCCGTCGCGGAAGCGATACGGCGCGGCTACATTAGTTAGGTCGGCCGTGCCGACCTGGAATTTTTGCCTACGCGATCACGCAATTTTCTCATCAAAGCACGGCCGTATCTTCCTCTGAACGCAGGAGACGGCGGAATGCTTTTTTCCCTTACAACCCAGGAATTGATGGAACGTCCCGACCTTTGGGAGGCCGTCCATCGTTTGCGCTACAAGATATTCGTCGAAGAGATGGGGTGGGATGACCTCAGGCGGCCCGACGGGCTCGAACTTGACCAGTTCGACCACGACGAGGCGGTCCATCAGATCGTCATCAGAGGCGGTGAAGTGGCGGGTTATCAGAGGATGTTGCCGACGACGCGGCCACATCTGCTGACCGAGGTCTTGACCGATCTTTCCGAAGGAACGCCGCCATCGGGTCCAAACATCTGGGAATTGACCCGCTACGCGGTGGCTCCCGGTTTTCGTGATGGCCGTCGTGGCGTTTCGACCGTCGGCACCGAACTGATTGCCGGTTTCGTCGAGTGGGGGCTGAAGCGCGGCGTCGACAAGGTGATCATCGAGTTCGAGCCGATGTGGGTGCTGCGCGCCTTGCAGCTGCATTTCCTGGCGACCCCGCTGGGCTATCAGCGCACCTATGGCAACCAGCAGGTCGTCGCCACCTTGCTGACCTTCAACGAACACACACTCGATGTGGTGCGGTCGCGCCGCAATCATTTTGCTCCCGTGTTGGCCAGGGGATATCCCGACATGCTCGGGCAAAGGCGTGCGTCATGAGATCGGAGACAGCCATGAGCACACACCCGCAACCTGAACTTCGCAACCACACGCTGGTCGTCACCGTGTCGTCGAGCGACGGCCGGCCGGTGCTGGACAGGAGAGCCTATGAAAGCCTGGCAAGGACCTTCCATGAAGCCGCCGACAATGAGGAGGTTCGCGTCGTCGTGCTGCGCGGCCTGGCAGGCTGTTTCTGTCTTGGCGGCGACTTCTCCGAATTCCTCGACGCCACCAAGCACCAGAAACTGATCGCCGCCGTCACCGACCTGTTCCGCACGCTGGCGACGTTTCCAAAGCCCATCCTTGCCTGCGTTGACGGCGATGCCGTCGGTGTCGGCTGCACCATCCTGTTCCACTGCGACATGGTGATCGCGTCCGATGAGAGCACGTTCAGGGTGCCGTTCGTCGATTTCGGCCTGGTGCCGGATGCGGCGACCAGCATCCTGGCGCCGCAGAAGCTCGGCTACGCCGGTGCCTTCCGCTTCTTCTGCCTCGGCGACACGCTTCGCGCCGAGGACGCCAGGGCGCTCGGCCTCGTCGCCGAGATCGTGCCGGGCGGCACCGTCGAGGAAGCGGCGCTCGGCCGGGCGAGACAGCTTGTCAAGAAGCCGGTCGCCGCCCTGCTGCAGACGCGCGGCCTGCTGAAAGGGAACACCGAGGCCCTCTGCGACCGCATCGATCAGGAGATTTCGCTTTTCCAGCAGGCGCTGCAGGACGACACCACGCTGCGGCGATTGCAACGCATCGCCCGGCTCGCGGCCTGAGCGAAAGCCTCAAGGAACGCGCCGCGCGGCCAAGGCCGCGCGGCGCGGAAGCGTCAATCCTGCTTGCCGAGGAATGACGGCCCTTCGCCGATGATCTTCTTGTCTTCCTTGCCGATGATTTCGAGATCGCGCCCCTCATAGGGCAGAGACGACAGGATGCGCCGCATGATCGCCAGCCGCGCGCGCCGCTTGTCATTGGCCCGTACGATGATCCACGGCGCGAATTCCTTGTGGGTGCGCTCGAACATGGTGTCGCGCACCTTGGTGTAGTCGTCCCACTTGGTGATGCCTGCAACGTCGATGGGCGAAAACTTCCAGCTCTTCAGCGGGCTGTAGCGACGGTCATGGAAGCGCTCGAGCTGCGTTTCCCGGCCGATGTTCAGCCAGAATTTGAAGAAGTGGATGCCCTCGTTGGAGATCATCCGCTCGAAATGCGGCGTCTCCTCAAGAAACTGCTCGTGCTGCTGCGGGGTGCAGAAACCCATCACCGGCTCGACACCGGCGCGGTTGTACCAGGAACGGTCGAAGGTGACGAATTCGCCTGAAGCCGGGAAGTGGTCGACATAGCGCTGGTAGTACCATTGCCCAAGCTCGGTCGGGGTCGGCTTGGTCAGCGCCACGTTGCGTGCCGTGCGCGGATTGAGGTACTGGCGCACCACGAAAATCGTGCCGCCCTTGCCTGCAGCATCGCGACCCTCGAACAGCGCCATCACCCGTTTGCCGGTCGACTGCAGCCAGGCCTGCGCCTTGACCAGCTCGATCTGCAGCTTCTCGAGCATCTCGTCATACTCGTCGCTTTTCATCTTCTTGTCGTAGGGATAGCCGCCAGCGGTCAGCTTGTTGTCCTCGACCCAGTCGGGAAGCACGGGATTTTCGATGTCGAACTCCCTCTCCTTGCCGCCGATCCTGATCTTCAGCGGCCCCGCAGTTGGCGCGGCGGGACTTTCTTTGGCTTTTTTCATCGAGACGAACCCTTTCCAGCTTCCGGACTCATGCTATGGGGAGCCACTATAGCGTCGCGCGTCCGTTTGGATGCGCAAAGGACGCTGTAGCACTTTTAATTTGCGCATGATCCTTTCCGAAAATCGATCCCGATTTTCGGGGTCATGCGGCAAGCGGTCTAGTGGAAGTTTTCCGCCACCGTGCGACCGGGTGCGAAGACATGGGGGCAGGTCCACGAGCGAATGGCTGACCTGGACACAGAGCAGAGAGGCATGACGCAAACCATGGCCGCACGGCTGTGGAATAGCCGCTGGCTGCTTGCGGCCGGCTTCGTTGCGGTTCTCGCTGTTTATGCCTTGGCCGGGATTTCAGCCTATGTCGTCCCCGCGGCGCTGCTGTTGCTGCTTGCAGCGGCAATACTGCCGACCGCCGGCGCGCGCCAATCCACCGGCAGCGGCGCTGCCATCGAGGCCATCGGCCTGCAGCGGCTCTCGGGTGAATATCTGGCCGCCGCCGTCGCCGATCCGCTGATCATCTTCGACCGGACCGCCACCATCGTCCATGCCAACGCCGCCGCCTTCGCCGCCTTCGGCGGCATCGCGCCAGGCATGTCGCTGTCGTTGAAATTCCGGGCGCCGGAGATGCAAACCCTGCTGGATGGAGTACTATCTGGTGATATCGCCTCCGATGTCGTCGACTACATGGAGAAACTGCCGGTCGAACGGGCCTACCGGGTGAGTGTGTCCTCGGTCGGTCACGCCACCGATCTCTATGTGCTGGTGTTCAAGGACCAGAGCGAAGCACGCCGGATCGACCGCATGCGCGCCGATTTCATTGCCAATGCCAGCCATGAACTGCGCACGCCGCTCGCCTCAATCGCCGGCTTTATCGAAACGCTGCGCGGGCCAGCCCGCAACGACGCGGCGGCGCGCGACCAGTTTCTGCAGATCATGCAGAGCCAGACCGGCCGCATGGCGCGTCTGATCGACGATTTGTTGTCGCTGTCGCGGCTCGAGATGAAACCCTATCTGAAGCCGGGAACCGAGGTGGATCTGCGGCAGACAGTCGACAGCGTCATCGACTCGCTCGGACCGCTGGCCAGCGAAAACGCCGTCGCCATCGAGCGGCACTACGCCGATGGGCCGCTTCATGTGCCTGGCGATCGCGATGAGCTTTTCCAGGTTTTCGAGAACCTCCTGGAAAACGCCTGCAAATACGGGCAGTCGGGTGGGCGGGTGGTTGTATCCATAGCCCATAGCGATGCCGGATCAGAGCCGGGCATCGACGTGACGATCAGGGACTTTGGCCCTGGCATTCCCGAGGAGCACATTCCGCGCATTACCGAGCGCTTCTACCGCGTCGACGTCGAGACCAGCCGGACCCAGAAGGGTACCGGCCTCGGCCTGTCGATCGTCAAGCATATACTGACGCGCCACAACGCCCGGCTTTCGATCAAGTCCGAAGTCGGCAACGGCGCGGCATTCTCGGTTCATTTGCCGACTCACTGATATCGCCCTAATTCAAAGGGACTGTTTCTTTTTTCTGTCATCCGGCTAGCGTATCAGCGGGGATTCGAGGAAACGACTCAAAATCAAAACACCCCGTGGGAAGGCATTTTGCCATGCAGTCCGTGCACATCGTCAGCGCTTATGACGAGGAGTTGAAATATCTGTCGAAGCGCATCGCCGCGATGGGAGGTCATGCCGAGCGCATGGTCGAGCAGGCGGTTACCGCTCTCGTCAATGCCGACCCAGGCCTCGCCCAGAAGGTCATCCGCGACGATACCGTACTGGACGAGGGCCAGCGCGAAATCGACGACAAGGCCATCATCATCATTGCCAAGCGTCAGCCGATGGCGGCGGATTTGCGCGAGATCGTCGGGACCATTCGCATCTCCGCCGACCTCGAGCGGGTTGGCGATCTCGCCAAGAACGTTGCCAAGCGGGTGGTCGCCGTCACCGATGGACGCCAGCCGACCAGCCTGTTCCGCGGCCTCGAGGCTCTGTCCACCCTGGCGTTGACCCAGCTGAAGGAAGTGCTCGACGTCTACGCGTCTCGCGCGGTGGAGAAAATCGGCTTCGTGCGCGATCGTGACGACCAGATCGACGCCATGTACACATCGCTGTTTCGCGAATTGCTGACCTACATGATGGAAGATCCGCGCAACATCACGCCCTGCACGCATCTGCTGTTTTGTGCCAAGAACATCGAGCGTATCGGTGATCACGCCACCAACATCGCCGAGACGATCTATTACATCGTCACCGGCGATCAGTTGCCGGCTGAGCGGCCCAAGGGTGACAAGACCGACAAAATCAGTCTTTCCGAGACGCAGCCGGTGAAGTGAACGCGCCTCTCGAACCGTCACCCGATTTACAGTAAGCTTTCCGGGCTTTGCCTCTATCCTCGCCCGTGGATTTGCTCCGGGAGGTCGTGATGGAAAATGCTCGGAACCTGACCCCGGCGCCTGGGCCGATATCGGGCATTATCGCTTGCGGCGTCTACACGGCGGGGCGCCGCATCGCCGACATTCCCATCGAGGAAGCCGGCGAATGGGCAAAGAAATCCGGTCATGTCGTGTGGATCGGCCTTTTGGAGCCCGACCGCAACCTGCTGCTGCGCGTCCAGGCGCAGTTCCACCTGCATGAGCTGGCGATAGAGGATGCCGAGCACCCGCACCAGCGGCCGAAGATCGAACAATATGGCGACGCCTTGTTCATCGTCGCCCGCACCGCGCAGTTGATCGACGGTCGGGTCACCTTCGGCGAGACCCATTTGTTTGTCGGCTCAGGCTACATCGTCAGCGTCAGGCACGGTCCCTCGACGTCCTATGCCGCCGTTCGTCAGCACTGGGAAAGCTGCCCGCACTCGCTGGCCAAGGGTGAGGATTTCGTCCTCTATGCCATTCTCGATTTCATCGTCGACAATTACATGCCGGTGCTCGAGCAGATCGAGGACGAAGTCGAGGCGATCGAGGACAAGGTTCTGCTGAAGCCAATGACCGCTCCCGACATCGAACGGCTCTATATGCTGCGCCGCGATCTCCTGCGCCTGCGCAATGCCGCGCTTCCGCTGGTCGAAGTCTGCCGACGGCTGACCAGCGCCGAGCTGCCGCAGATACATACCGCCATGCACCCGCTGTTCCGCGACGTGACCGACCACATCCGCACCGTCCAGGAGAAGATCGACAGCCTGCGCGAAGTGCTGGCGTTCGCTTTCGAGGCCAGCCTCCTGGTCGGCCAGAGTCAGGAAACGGCGAACACCAAGAAACTCGCCTCCTGGGCCGCGATCCTGGCGGTGCCCACGGCGCTCGCCGGCATCTACGGCATGAACTTCGACAGTATGCCGGAACTGAAGATGGAATACGGCTATCCGGTGGTGCTGGGCGCTATCGCGCTCATCTGCACGTTTCTCTACTGGCGGTTCAGGAAGAACGGGTGGCTGTGAGAATAGGCAGTAGGCAGTAGGCAGTAGGCAGTAGGCAGTAGGCAGTAGGCAGTAGGCAGTAGGCAGTAGGCAGTAGGCAGTAGGCGAAGAGGTTCAGAGCATATTGCCCTACTGCCTAATCCCTAACTACCGACTCCGCCGCCGCTCCGATGCCGGCTGGAACGCCACGCGGGCGTGATATTTGCAGTAGGGTCCGGTTTCGGCGGCTTCGTTGCCGCAGAAATGGAAGTCCTCTGAAAGCGGGTCACCGTTCGGCCATTTGCAGGTTCGCTCGGTCAGCTCAACCAGTTGCAGATGCCGCGAGATCGGCAGCACGACATTCTCAACCGGGCGGATGTAATGGCGTGCCACGGGTTCGGCGTCGAACTGCGTCTGCAAGGCGGTCGCGCCGATCGATGTCGTGACATGGCGTGCCGTGGTTGCAGCGCGTGATACCGATTTCTGGACGGTTGATCCTTGCGCTGCCTTCTTCTGGCGTGCCGGTGTGGCGGTCGAGCGTCCGCGGCCCGACAGTTTCAGCCGATGCACCTTCCCGATGACCGCGTTGCGGCTGACCCCTCCAAGCTGCGCAGCAATCTGGCTTGCGCTCAGACCCTCCGACCACAGTTTTCTCAAGAGTTCTACCCGCTCGTCAGTCCAGTTCATGAGACCGCGCTCCTCTAAGCGTGCGGCAATCGGAATCCTTCTCCCGACCCGGCAACATTTGCCGGGGCAGACACCACATATATCTGGTGATTAGGTCCGCCGCACGAAATCTAGTTATTTCTCAACTACAACTACTCTATGCGCTGACTCGGTGACAAGAGTCCCAAGTGCAACACGAATCGGTTTTTTCGGTTTTCCCCAACTTGCCCGGTCGCTGATGAGCCGGCGTCCCGTCGGAGGGCTTGCCGCGCGCCACTACGCGACGTTTTCGTTGACTTCATGGCCGAAAAACGGGATAAGCCGCACAGGCCGCCGCTTTGGCGGCTTTTTTGATTTTCCGGTACCGGAGACGCATATAATGAGCGGTTCGGCGCTTTACGAGACCTTTGCTCGCGCACCCCTGGCCTTCGACCACGGGGAAGGCACCTGGCTGGTTACCGACAAGGGCGAGCGATATCTCGATTTCGCCGGCGGCATCGCCGTCAATTCGCTGGGCCACAGCCATCCGCATCTGGTCGCCGCACTCACCGAGCAGGCCGCCAAGCTCTGGCATGTTTCCAACCTCTATGAGATTCCGGGGCAGAGCCGGCTTGGCGAGCGGCTGGCCGACGCCACCTTCGCCGACAAGGTGTTCTTCACCAATTCCGGCGCCGAGGCGCTGGAATGCGCGATCAAGACGGCGCGGCGCTACCATTTCGTCAAAGGAAATCCCGAGCGCTTCCGCGTCATCACCTTTGAGGGCGCCTTCCATGGCCGCACGCTGGCGACCATCGCGGCTGGCGGCCAGTACAAATATCTCGAAGGCTTCGGCCCCAAGGTCGAAGGTTTCGATCAGGTTGGCTTCGACGATATCGACGCCGCCGAAAAGGCGATCACGCCGGAGACGGCCGCCATCCTGATCGAGCCGGTGCAGGGCGAGGGCGGTATCCGCCCGGTGCCGACGCAGTCGCTGAAGCGGCTCAGGCAATTGTGCGAACAGCACGGCCTGCTGTTGATCTACGACGAGGTCCAGTGCGGCATCGGCCGCACCGGCAAGCTGTTCGCGCATGAATGGTCAGGTGTCACGCCAGACATCATGGCGATCGCCAAGGGTATTGGCGGCGGCTTCCCGATGGGCGCCTGCCTTGCCACGGATGAAGCGGCCGTAGGCATGACTGCTGGCGTGCACGGCACCACTTTCGGCGGCAACCCGCTTGCCATGGCGGTCGGCAACGCCGTGCTCGATGTCGTGCTGGAAGACGGCTTCCTCGAAGATGTCCAGCGCAAAGCGCTGCTGATGAAGCAGGGACTGGCGTCGGTCGCCGACGAGTTTCCCGAAATCATCGAGGACATCAGGGGTGCCGGGCTGATGCTCGGCCTCAAATGCGCCATGCCCAACACCAAGGTGAACATGGCCTTGCGCGACCAGCACCTGCTGGCGGTTCCGGCCGGCGACAACGTCATTCGCCTGTTGCCGCCGCTCACCGTCACCGACGCCGAGATCCATGAGGCGCTCAACCGCATCCGCGCCGGCGCCAAGGGCCTGGCGGAGGCGATCGCTTCCGCCGCGGCGAAGTAATCCCGGAACCATTGCAGATGTCAGTTCGCCATTTCACCGATCTTTCCACCGTTTCCGAAGGCGATCTGCGCTTGATGCTGGACGATGCGGTGGTGCGAAAGGCGCGCCTCAAGGCCGGCGAGCGCACCAAACCGCTCGAAGGCAAGGTGCTGGCGATGATCTTCGACAAGCCGTCGACGCGCACGCGCGTCTCCTTCGACGTCGGCATGCGGCAGCTCGGCGGCGAGACCATCATGCTGACCGGCACCGAGATGCAGCTCGGCCGCTCCGAGACAATTGCCGACACGGCCAAGGTGCTGTCGCGCTATGTCGATGCGATCATGATCCGCACCACCTCGCATGAGCGCCTGCTGGAATTGACCGAGAACGCCACCGTGCCGGTGATCAACGGATTGACCGACGACACCCATCCCTGCCAGCTGATGGCCGATATCATGACCTTCGAGGAACATCGCGGTCCGGTCGCCGGCAAGACCATCGCCTGGACCGGAGACGGCAACAATGTGCTGCATTCCTTGCTCGAGGCCTCGGCCCGATTCCGCTTCAACCTCAACGTCGCCGTGCCCGAGGGCAGCGAACCGGCGCAGAAGCATATCGACTGGTCGCGGGCACATGGCGGCAAGCTGCACTTCACCCGCTCGCCCGAGGAAGCCGTCGATCAGGCCGACTGCATCGTCACGGATTGTTGGGTCTCGATGGGTCAGGAGCATCGCGCCCGCGGCCACAACGTGTTCTCGCCCTATCAGGTCAACGCCAAGCTGATGGCCAAGGCCAAGCCGGACGCGCTGTTCATGCATTGCCTGCCGGCGCATCGTGGCGAGGAAGTGACGGACGAGGTCATCGACGGGCCGCATTCGGTGGTCTTCGACGAGGCCGAGAACCGGCTCCATGCCCAGAAGGCGGTGCTTGCCTGGTGTCTCGGCGCTTGAAGTGTCTCGGCGCTTGATCCCCGGGAGCTTGATCTGCGGGGGTGTGATGCCTATTTGCGCCGCATCACGCAAATCAAGCGCGTTTCGACGCATGCGCCCCGGAGGGCGGCATGGCCGCGCCCTGGAGCTTTGTCATGTTGGAAACCTATCAAGTGACTGAACATCACCCCAAACTCGGCGAATTTGGCTATGCCGGCGACGATCATGTCGTGCCGTTCGAGGTCGGCCCGCTCGATGTGCGGGGCCGCACCGTCCAACTCGGGCCGATGCTCGATGCCATCCTCAGCCGCCACGATTATCCCGAGCCGGTCGCCCGCCTTCTGGCGGAGGCCTGTGTGCTGACCGTGCTGCTCGGCACCTCGCTGAAGTTCGAGGGCAAGTTCATCCTCCAGACCCGCACCGACGGGCCTGTCGACATGCTGGTCGCGGATTTTTCCACGCCCTCGGCGCTGCGCGCCTATGCGCGTTTTGACGCCGACCGGCTGGAAGCCCTTGTCGCGGCCGGCGAAACTTCCCAGCAGACGCTGCTTGGCAGCGGCGTGCTGGCGCTGACCATCGACCAGGGCGCTCACACGCAGCGCTACCAGGGCATCGTCCAACTCGACGGCGAGACGCTGGAAGATGCGGCACGCACCTATTTTCGCCAGTCGGAACAGATCCCGACCGATCTCAGGCTGTCGGTGGCCAAGCTTTTGACGCCCGGTCCTGGCGGTGCCCGCGAGCAGTGGCGCGCCGGTGGTATCCTGGCGCAGTTCCTGCCGCAGTCGCCCGAGCGCATGCGCGTCCCGGACCTGCCGGGTGGCGATGGCGATCCGCGCGAGGAGATCCACGACCCGGTCGACAATTCCTGGCAGGAGTTGCTGGCGCTGCTCGGCACGATCGAGCCGACCGAACTGATCGACCCGACAATCGGCGCCGAGCGGCTGCTTTACAGGCTGTTCCACGAGCATGGCGTGCGCGTCTTCGGCGGCGTCCCGGTCGCCGACCAGTGCTCGTGCTCCAGGGACAAGATCCGCGGCATCCTCGAGGGTTTTTCCGCGCAGGAGATCAAGGACAGTACAGAGGACGGCGGCATCCACGTCGCCTGCGAATTCTGCTCGAAGCAATATGACTTCGACCCGGCGGAATTCGCGGCGCAGTAGCAGGGTTTTTCCTTCTCCCCGTTTACGGGGAGAAGGTGCCCGAAGGGCGGATGAGGGGCAGCGCAGACGGCGGCGACTGGCCGCACGTACTCAATCGTACGCCGTTGTGCACGCAATATATCCGAGAGTCCGGCGCCGCCCCTCATTGCCCTGCCGGGCATTTCTCCCCGTAGAACGGGGAGAAAGACGCTAATTCACCGTCCGCCGCGTCCCCGGCAGGTCCAGCGAAAACGCCGGAATGGCGATGTCGAACGTCTCGCCCTGCTGGTTGCGCATCGTGTAGTGCCCGACCATGATGCCGGATGGTGTCGAGAGCGGGCAACCGGACGTGTATTGGTAGCTGTCGCCGGGATTGAGTTCGGGCTGATCGCCGACGACGCCGGGGCCGCGCACCTCCTCCACCCGGCCGGTGCCGTCGGTGATGTGCCAATAGCGCGACAGAAGCTGCACGAAGTCGTCCGACTGATTGTCGATCGTTATCTGATAGCCCCAGACATAGCGGTTCTCCGAGGGATCCGAACGGTCCTCCAGATAGAATGGCCTGACCTGCACTTCGATGTTGCGCGTGACGGCGCTATACATAAGCGGCTCCAAAAAACGGTTCCAGCGGAACTTTCGGCGCTCTGTGCGGTTAGGTCAACCGACCGAAGCCTCCTCTGGCCGACCTCGCGGGCAGGTGCCGACAAAGAATGTCATTTAAGTGACATATGACAATGATGGTGTGCGCGGACTGGTGATGCGCGACTCGGGCGCTCTGCTGAACTGTTGAAACCGGCCATCTTGCGGACCGGTTTTCCTGGAGTGACCGGATCTCGATGGAACTCACTCTCATAGCCGCCACGCTTTCAACTGTCCTCATCCTCTCGAATCTCGCCAGCATCGTGCTCGCCGCTTCGCGTCTGAAACGGCGCCACACCATTGGGCCGCCGGCCGCCAAGCCGCGGCCGGTGTCGATCGTCGTGCCGTCGCGCGGCGTCGAGCCGTTCACGCAGGAGACGCTGGAACGCGCCTTCTCGCTCGATTGGCCGCGCTACGAGTTGATTTTCTGCGTTGCCCATGCCGACGATCCCGTGGTCAAATTGATAAACAGGACGATCGTCCGGTTTCCGAAAGTGCCAGCCCGGCTGCTTATCGGCGACGACCGCATCAGCGCCAATCCGAAACTCAACAATTGCGTCAAGGGCTGGGAAGCGGCGCGGCACGACTGGGTCGTCCTGGCCGATTCCAACGTGCTGATGCCGAGAGACTACGTCCAGCACCTGATGGCTGCCTGGCGGTCCGGCACCGGCCTTGTCTGCTCGACGCCGATCGGCTCCCGGCCTGCCGGCTTCTGGGCCGAGGTCGAATGCGCTTTCCTCAACACGCTGCAGGCGCGCTGGCAATATGCCGGCGAGGCGCTCGGCCTTGGGTTTGCCCAGGGCAAGAGCATGCTCTGGAACAAGCCGATGCTCGACGCCAATGGCGGCATCCGCGCGCTGGCCGCCGAGATCGCCGAGGACGCCGCCGCGACCAAGCTGGTGAACAGCCTCGGCTTGCGCGTCAATCTCGTCGCCGCCCCCTTCGAGCAGCCGCTTGGCCGGCGCTCGTTTGACGAGATCTGGTCGCGTCAGGCCCGCTGGGCGCGCCTGCGCCGCGTCACTTTCCCGCTGTTCTTCGCACCCGAAATCCTGACCGGCGCCTTGGTGCCGCTGGTGCTTGCGCTGATTGCCGCAGCCAGTGCCGGTTTCAGCCTCTGGGCAACCGCCATTGCCGTACTGGCGGCCTTCTACCTTCCGGAGTGCGCCCTGGCCTGGTCCAAGGGCTGGTACCTGTCGCCACGCATGGTCGCCGCGATCATGGCGCGCGACCTGATCCTGCCGGCGATGTGGGGACGCGGCTGGCTCGGCGGCGCCGTCGACTGGCGCGGCAATGCGATGACCATCGGCACCAAGACGGCCGAGCTGGAAGAGACGCCGTCCGGCGCCTGAAGGCGTCAGCTAGGTTTGACCGCTGGAATAGTTATCGTATATACGGAAATGTTGCGTTAGGCTCTATTTTTGTGTATACATAATTTATGGGAACGCACCGGCGGCGATGCAGTTCGAGTGGGATGAAAACAAGGCCAGGATGAACAGGGCCAAGCATGGCGTGGATTTTGCGATCGCACCATCCTTCGACTTCGCCAACGCCGCTATCAGGCTCGACGACAGCGAGGACTTTGGCGAGGACCGCCTCGTTGCCATCGGTCTGATCGGAACTGGCGTCCATGTGATGGTTTATGTCGAGCGACGATACGCCATCCGCGTTATTTCGCTGCGCAAGGCCACAAGGCAGGAAATTACGGACTATGTCGAAAACCTCTAAGACGATCGTACGCCGTGAGGCTGCTGCGCCCCAGCTGTCACGTGCTGACGCTTTGGCGTTGGCCAAAAAGGCGCTTGCCGCGATGACCGACGAAGAAGATGCCAAGATCACCGCTGCGGCCGAAGCCGATCCGGATGCGCAGCCAACCGATGCCGTTTCGCGCCGCAAGGTTGGCCGGCCGCCGCTTGCCCGGCCCAAACGTGCCGTACAGCTACGCCTCGACGCCGACGTTCTCGACCGCTTCAAGGCCGCTGGCGATGGCTGGCAGACCCGCATGAACGAAGTGCTGCGCAAGGCGGTCGGCCTGTAATCCTGTGACGACGCTCGCGCGCGCTACCTGGCCTTCAGCGCCTGCGCGATGTCCTCGAGCAGATCGTCGGTGTCCTCCAGCCCAACCGAAAGTCTGAGCGTGCCCGGCCCGATGCCGAGCTCGGCGCGCGCTTCGTCGCTCAAATTCTTGTGCGTCGTCGTCGCCGGATGGGTGATCAGGCTCTTGGCGTCACCGAGATTGTTGGAGATCAGGACGATGTCGAGCGCGTTCTGCAAGGCGAAGGCCGCCTGCTTGCCGCCCTTGACGTCGAGACAGATCAGTGTCGAGCCGCCCGACATCTGCTTCTTGACGATGTCGGCCTGCGGATGGTCGGCGCGGCCGGGATAGATGACGCGGGCGATTTCCGGCCGCTCGGCCAGGAAATCCGCGATCCGGCCGGCACTTTCCGTCTGCTGGCGCACGCGTAGCGGCAGCGTCTCCAGGCCCTTCAGCAGCGTCCAGGCGTTGAAGGGCGAAAGGCTTGGGCCGGTATGGCGGAAATAGTCGTGCAGGTTCTCGTCGATCCACTTCTTGTCCGACAGGATCACGCCGCCGAGACAGCGCCCTTGGCCGTCTATGTGCTTGGTCGCCGAATAGACGACGATATGGGCGCCGAGCTGCAAGGGCTTCTGCTGCAAAGGCGTGGCGAAGACATTGTCGACGATCAGCCTTGCGCCGATCGAATTGGCAAGCGAAGCGACAGCGGCGATATCGACCACTTCCAGCGTCGGATTGGTCGGGCTTTCCAGGAAGAACAGCTTGGTGTTCGGCTTGATCGCCTTTTCCCAATTGGCGATGTCGGTGCCGTCGACCAGCGTCGCCTCGATGCCGTATCTCGGCGCCAGCGTCTCGACCACCCAGCGGCAGGAGCCGAACAGCGCACGTGCCGCCACGATATGGTCGCCGGCCTTGGCGCTGCACAGAAGGGCGGCCGTCACCGCGGCCATGCCGGACGCGGTGGCGCGGGCGTCTTCGGCGCCTTCGAGCGCGCACATGCGCTTCTCGAACATGTCGACGGTGGGGTTGGCGTAGCGCGAATAGATGAAACCCGGCTCCTCGCCCTTGAAACGGGCTTCGGCGGCCTGTGCCGTTTCGTAGACATAGCCCTGGGTCAGGTAAATCGCTTCCGATGTTTCGCCGAAACCGGAACGCAGCGTTCCGCTGTGCACGAGTGCCGTCTGAGGCTTCCAGTTGCGCTGCTTGGTGCTCATCGCTTTTCTTCCAGACACAAAAAAACCGGCCGCGAAAGTCGCAACCGGTCCATACGGCCTTGCGGCCCGACGGTCCTTTAGCGACTTGTTTAACGTGGCTGCAAGCCGACCGGCCAAATCACCACGGGATAACGACCCTTTAGACCCGCACCGCGCTTGCGTCAATTGCGGGCTTCATTAAGAGGTTTGTACCAAGCAGGTTCCGCAAAAGTGTTCCACGGTTTTGCGACCAGAACCTGCGACAAGAAAAACGTCTGACCTAGGAGTGGAGCCTTGCGGCAGACAGGCATTCTTCCCGATCAGGACATATCGGCGCTGTTCCAGTCCGGCGCGCTGAAGTCGGCGCGTGCGCTCGACGCCGACCAGATCCAGCCGGCCAGCCTCGATCTCAGGCTCGGCGACAAGGCCTGGCGGGTGCGGGCCTCGTTCCTGCCCGGGCCCAATCACAAGGTCTCGGAAAAGCTCGACCGGCTGCAGCTGCACGAGATCAATCTTGCCGAGGGCGCGGTGCTCGAGACCGGCTGCGTCTACATCGTGCCCTTGCTTGAAAGCCTGGCGCTGCCGGCGGACATTTCGGCCTCGGCCAATCCGAAGAGCTCGACCGGGCGGCTCGACATCTTCACCCGCGTCATGACCGATCGCGGCCACGAGTTCGACAAGATCGCCGCCGGCTATCATGGCCCGCTCTTTCTGGAAGTCAGCCCGCGCACCTTCCCGATCGTGGTCCGCACCGGCTCACGCCTGTCGCAGATCCGTTTCCGCACCGGCAATGCGCTGCTCTCCGAAGTCGAGCTGCACGACCTGCATCGCACCGAGATGCTGGTCGCCACCGAGCCGCCGAACATTTCCGGCGGCGGCATCGCGCTGTCGATTGACCTCAACGGCGACCAAAACGGCCTGGTCGGCTACCGCGGCAAGCATCACACCGGCCTCGTCGATGTCGACAAGCGCGCCGCGCAGGAAGTCGTCGACTTCTGGGAGCCGATCCACAAGAGCGGCGCCGGCGAACTGGTGCTCGATCCCGACGAGTTCTACATCCTCGTCAGCCAGGAGGCGGTGCACGTGCCGCCGCTCTACGCCGCCGAGATGACGCCCTTCGATCCGCTGGTCGGCGAATTCCGCGTCCATTATGCCGGCTTCTTCGATCCGGGCTTCGGCCACTCCGCGTCTGGCGGCACGGGCAGCCGGGCGGTGCTGGAAGTACGCAGCCATGAAGTGCCGTTCATTCTCGACCATGGCCAGATCGTCGGCCGGCTGGTCTACGAGCATATGCTGAAGCGGCCGCAGGCCCTCTATGGCACCGATCTCGGCTCCAACTATCAGGCGCAGGGCCTGAAGCTGTCCAAGCATTTCCGCGCCGCGCGCTGAGCGCCGCCGTCAGGCAAAATACTTGCCTGCGCTGGCTCGCCATGCTTGGCTGCCTTGCTGGTCGTCAAGATGCCGGCGTTCAAGGGGAACCAAGAAAATGCAGATTTCGAAATGGATCATATCGGCAGCAGGCGCTGCCATGCTGGTGGTGGCGGCCGGCTCGCTTTCGCAGGCGCAGGAGAAAATCAAGATCGGCACGGAGGGCGCCTATCCGCCTTTCAACACCATTACGGCTGACGGCAAGGTCGAAGGCTTCGACATCGACATCGCCAATGCACTATGCGCGCAGATGAAGGTCGAGTGCGAGATCGTCACCCAGGACTGGGACGGCATCATTCCCGCTTTGCAGGCGAAGAAATTCGACGCCATCATCGCCTCGATGAGCATCACCGAGGAGCGCAAGAAGCAGGTCGCCTTCACCAACAAATATTATACGACACCGCTCGCCCTGGTGGCGCCGAAGGACAGCGATCTCACCTCGACCGAACCACCGGCACTGGCCGGCAAGACGGTCGGCGCCCAGGCTTCGACCACGCAGGCCGACTACGCCCAGAATGAGTATGGCAAGGCAGGCGCGGAGGCAAAGCTCTATCCGACCCAGGAAGAGGCGATCACCGACCTGACCAACGGTCGTCTCGACGCTGTGATCTCGGACAAGTTCGTCCTGATGGACTGGCTGAAGAAGGCAAGCGACGGCTGCTGCAAGCTGGTCGGCGACGTCAAGGGCACCGAAACGCAAGCCGGCATTGCCGTGCGCCTGGAAGACACGGCCCTGCGCGACAAGCTCAACGCGGCCATCGACGCGATCGTCGCCGACGGCACCTACAAGAAGATCCAGGCCAAGTATTTCGACTTCGATATTTATTGAGGCTGGGCGCTGCAATCTCCCCCCCTTGAGGGGGAGATGGCCGGCAGGCCAGAGGGGGTCGCAGCGCGTAGAGCGCCAACGTCGTTTGGTGCCGCAGAAGACGTCGGCACTCCACGCGCGACGACCCCCTCTGTCGCCTTCGGCGACATCTCCCCCTCAAGGGGGGAGATTACCCTTTCTACAGCGCCTTCACAGCCACCTTCACCGGCTTTTCGATCTCCAGCGGATTGCGCAGCGGCAGGCCGAAGTCCCCGGCCTCGATCTCGAACACATCGCCGGCCTCGGTCCTGATGCCGTCGGCGAAAGAGAGCGTGGCCGTGCCGAACATATGCACATGCACGTCGCCCGGCTGGCGGAAGGCCGCGTATTTGAAATGGTGATGTTCGAGATTGGCGATGGTGTGCGACATGTTCGCTTCGCCGGACAGGAACGGCTTTTCCCACAGCACCTCGCTGTCACGCACGATGCGCGAGGTGCCGCGGATATCGGGCGGCAGGTCGCCGATCAGGATTTCCGGACCGAACGAGGCGTTGCGCAGCTTGGAATGGGCGAGGAACAGATAGTTCACGCGCTCGGTGACGTGGTCGGAAAACTCGTTCGACAGCGTGAAGCCGACGCGGAAAGGTGCGCCGTCGTCGCCGATGACATAGATGCCGGCCACCTCGGGCTCTTCGCCGGCGTCCTTGGCAAAGGCCGGTGACAGAAGTGCGGCACCTGGCGCCACCGCCATCGTGCCGTTGCCTTTGTAGAACCATTCCGGCTGCACGCCGATCTGGCCATTCGCCGGCTTGCCGCCCTCCAGCCCCATGCGAAACATCTTCATGGAATCGGTGAGCTGCTCCTCGCCGTCGGCGCTCAGCTTCTTGTGCATGGAATCGCGCGTCGCGGCGGAGCCGAGATGCGTCAGCCCGGTGCCGGTCAGGTGCAGATGCGCCGGATCAGGGTGATTGATCGGCGACAGCAGCCGCCCCTTCTTGTAAGCGGCCTCGAGATCGACCGTCTCGCCAAGGCCCTTGCGTTCGATCAGCGCGACGAGGCCGACGCCGGTGCGGGCGGCCTCCATCGCCAGCGAATAGACGCTGCGGGCGCCATTGATGATCCGGGTCTTGCCGCCATTGCGGGCGACGACGCGGATGGTCTCGGCGTCGTCGAGGATCTGGGAGATCAGCATGATGAATCCTCTCTCATTTGCCTTGGCAGGACTGCCAAAACGGCAGACCTTACTCAGCGCGGCCGGGACCTCGTCCATGCCACGGTTTAAATTCTCAGTTCGGATTGCGCTCGCGGGCCTGGTCCCTCAGGGACTTCTGTTACCGGCGGGTTGCCGGCAGCGCCGCGATCGTATGCCTCCTGCTTGCCTCGCCTAGAGCAGTTCACCGTTTCACGGAAACGGCGAACCGCACTAACTCATTGTCTTGGCGCAATTCCAGGCGGAAAACCGTTTCACACTTTTCCTTGGAATTGCTCTTAAGCCCGTTCAAGCCTTGTTCTTGTTGTAGACGTCGAAGATCACGGCACCGAGCAGCACCAGGCCTTTGACCACCTGCTGCCAGTCGACGTTGACGCCCATGATCGACATGCCGTTGTTCATCACGCCCATGATGAAGCCGCCGACCACCGCGCCGATGACCTGACCGACGCCGCCCATCGCCGAGGCGCCGCCGATGAAGACGGCGGCGATGACGTCGAGCTCGCTGCCGAGGCCCGCGGCCGGCACCGCCTGTCCCAGTCGCGCCGCGATGATCAGGCCGCCGAGCGCCGACAGAACGCCCATATTGATGAACACCATCAGCGTCAGCCGCTCGGTGTTGATGCCTGACAGCTGCGCCGCCTTGGAATTGCCGCCCATGGCGTAGATACGGCGGCCGATGGTCATGCGCTTGGTGACGAAGACGAACAGCGAGATCAGCACGCCCATGACGAGCAGCACCACCGGCAGGCCCCTGTAGCTGGCGAACTGGTAGACCAGGAACAGCGCCAGCGCGCTGCCGACCAGCGTCTTGACGACGAACAGGGCAAAGGGCTCGGCCTCATAGCCATGGCGTTCGCGCTTGCGGCGCGTCCTCACCCCGAAATAGGCGTAGGCCAGCACAGCGATCAGGCCCAGCACGATCGTCGTCATGTGCAGAGTCAGGCCGCTGCCCATGATGGTCTTGCCGGCCGCGTTCACTGTCGGCGGGATCAGCGTCAGCGGGCCGATGACATCCGGGATGAAGCCGGAGCTGAGCGCCTTGAAGCCATCGGGTAGCGGCCCCACCGAGGATCCGCCGCCCAGCAGGGCCTGGCAGATGCCGCGGAAGATCAGCATGCCGGCCAGCGTGACGATGAAGCTCGGTATTCGGTGATAGGCGATCCAATAGCCTTGCGCCGCACCGATCGCGCCGCCCACGATCAGGCAGATGATCGACACCACCAGCGGATTGCTGAACGGACCGAGCGGCCAGATGACCATCATCATCGCCGCCAGCGCGCCGATGAAGCCAGCGACCGAGCCAACGCTTAGATCGATATGGCCGGAGACGATGACCAGCAGCATGCCCAGCGCCATCACGATGATGAACGAGTTCTGCTGCACCAGGTTGCTAAGATTCACCGGCTTGAACAGCGTTCCGTTCGTGGTGAACTGGAAGAACACCATGATGGCGATCAGCGCCAGGATCAGGCCATATTCGCGCAGGTTCGTCGTCAGCGCCGAGACGGCGATGCGTGGGCGCTGCTCTTCGGCGACGTTGCCCTGCGGGGCGGGGGCGCTTTCGGTGCTCATGCTGCTTTTCCTTCTCCACGAACGATGGCGCGCATTATTTTTTCCTGGCTTGCTTCCGCGGCGGGCATTTCGCCCACGATGCGCCCTTCGTTCATGACGTAGATGCGGTCGGTGATGCCAAGCAATTCCGGCATTTCCGACGAGATGACGACGATCGCCTTACCCTCAGCCGCGAGACGGGCGATGATCGTATAGATTTCGTACTTGGCGCCGACATCGATGCCGCGCGTCGGCTCGTCGAGGATCAGCACGTCCGGGTCGGCGAACAGCCATTTCGACAACACCACTTTCTGCTGGTTGCCGCCGGAGAGATTGCCGGTCATCTGATAGACGCTGGACGCGCGGATATTGGTCTTCTTGCGATAGTCGTTGGCAACGGCGAGCTCGCGCATGTCGTCGATCACGCTGTGGCGCGAGACGCCGCCAAGATTGGCCAGCGTGATGTTGTGCTTGATATGGTCGATGAGGTTGAGACCGTAGGTCTTGCGGTCCTCGGTGACGTAGGCGATGCCGTGTTGGACCGCCTTGCTCACCGAGGAAACGTCGACCGGCTTGCCCTTGAGCAGCACCTCGCCGGAGATGCGGCGGCCGTAGGAGCGGCCGAACAGGCTCATGGCGAATTCGGTGCGGCCAGCGCCCATCAGCCCGGCAATGCCCACCACTTCGCCCTTGCGCACGTTGATGTCGATGCCCTTGATCACCTGCCGCTCGGCATGGATCGGGTGATAGACCGACCAGTTCTTCACTTCGAACACGACCTCGCCGATGTCAGGCTCGCGCGGCGGATAGCGGTCGTCGAGTGAGCGGCCGACCATCGAAGTGATGATGCGGTCTTCAGAGATGTCCTTCTTGGCCAGCGTCTCGATGGTGCGCCCGTCACGGATCACCGTCACCTTGTCTGCGACCCGGTTC
Organism: Mesorhizobium sp. WSM4822; assembly: GCF_055811155.1. Taxonomy (NCBI): domain Bacteria; kingdom Pseudomonadati; phylum Pseudomonadota; class Alphaproteobacteria; order Hyphomicrobiales; family Phyllobacteriaceae; genus Mesorhizobium; species Mesorhizobium sp. WSM4822. The sequence continues at coordinate 254,524 of NZ_JBVVQM010000010.1, forward strand.
ACCTCGTTGAGCTTGTGCGAGATCAGGATCGAGGTCATGCCCTGCCGCTTGAATTCGAGCAGAAGGTCGAGCAGCGCCTGGCTGTCCTTTTCGCTGAGCGACGCCGTCGGCTCGTCCAGGATCAGGAGCTTGACTTCCTTGCTCAACGCCTTGGCGATCTCGACCAGCTGCTGCTTGCCGACGCCGATATTGGTGATCAGCGTCTTGGGGTCCTCCTTGAGGCCCACCTTCTTCAACAGGGCGCTGGTGCGCGCCTCGTTGGAATTCCAGTCGATGATGCCGTATCTGGCGTGCTCGTTGCCGAGGAAAATGTTTTCGGCGATCGACAGCATCGGCACCAGCGCAAGTTCCTGGTGGATGATGACGATGCCCTTGCGCTCGCTGTCATGGATGCCTTTGAACTGGCATTCCCCGCCGTTAAAGATGATCTGGCCGTCATAGGTTCCTGAGGGATAGACGCCCGACAGCACCTTCATCAGCGTCGACTTGCCGGCGCCGTTCTCGCCGACCACGGCATGAATCTCGCCTTCCTCGACGCTGAGGTTGACGTTCGACAGCGCCTTCACGCCGGGGAACGTCTTGGTGATGTCGCGCATCTCCAAAATCGTCGAGGCCATGGGACAACCGCTCCTTGAGAGGTCGGCAAACATTGCCGGCGAGGTCGGCGACAATACCGGGCTCGCTGGTGAACGAAAAGGGGCCCTGCGTTGCGCAGGACCCCTGACTTTGTAACCGGGGTTACTTCAGTTCGTCGGCCTTGATGTAGCCGGAGTCGACGACCAGCGCCTGGTAGTTCGACTTGTCGACCTCATGCGGCGTCAACAGGATCGAGGGGACGACCTTGACGTCGTTGTTGTAGGTCTTTTCATCGAGGCCGTCCGGCTTGCCGCCCGAGAGCACCTTGTCGACGAGCTCGACGGTGGCCTTGGCCAGTTCGCGGGTGTCCTTGAACACGGTCGAGTACTGCTCGCCCGTGATGATCAGCTTGACCGAGGCGGTCTCGGCATCCTGGCCAGTCACGATCGGCCAAGGCTGTGCGTCCGTGCCGTAACCGACGGCGCGCAGCGAGGCGGTGATGCCGCGCGACAGGCCGTCATAGGGCGACAGAACGCCATCGACGCGGCTGCCGTCCGAATAGTTGGCCGACAGCAGATTGTCCATGCGCGCCTGGGCGGTGGCGGCGAGCCAGCGCAGCGTGCCGACCTTGTCCATGCCGGTCTGGCCGGACTTGATCTTGATCGAGCCGTCGTCGATCAGTGGCTGCAGGACGGAGATCGCACCGTCGTAGAAGAAGAAGGCGTTGTTGTCGTCGGGCGAGCCGCCGAACAGTTCGACGTTCCACGGCTTGGTGTTCGGGAAGCGCTCCTTGAGGCCCTTGACCAGCGAATTCGCCTGGATCACGCCGACGCCGAAATTGTCGAAGGTGGTGTAGTAGTCGACATTGGCGGTCTTCTTGATCAGGCGGTCATAGGCGACGACGACGACGCCCGCGTCAGCGGCCTTCTGCAGAGCATCCGACAGGGTGGTGCCGTCGATCGAAGCAATGATCAGCGCCTTCGGGCCTTTGGTGATTTCGTTTTCCAGCTGGCTGAGCTGGTTGGGGATGTCGTCCTGCGCGTATTGCAGGTCGACGGTGTAGCCGAGAGCCTCGAGCTGGGACTTGACGGCGTCGCCGTCATTGATCCAGCGCTGCGAGGTCTTGGTCGGCATCAGCACGCCGACAAGACCCTTGTCGGCTGCGTGCGCCGAGTAGGTCATGGCAGCGATGCCAAGGGCCGCGACGGCGGCCAGTGTCTTGATGATTTTCACTTTAACTCTCCCTGTTTGATGGACGCGGCACCCCGGGGGTCGCGGGCCGCGCAATCGTGCAGAAGCGCCAAGGGCACTGCTGCCGTCATATCGATCTCCGGTATCCTCCCATGGCCCCGAGACGCTGATTCAATCGATACGATTTTTCTCGTCAGCGACCGTCACGTCTTGGAACGCGCGGAGGGTGTGGGTCTTTGCCATAACTGTCAAATGCGATCTTTGATGGTTGCTATATCATGGTTGGTATATGTATTGGGACGTGACGGGCTGACTCCAAGGTCGGCCTTACACGAGCAGAAGGCAGGGAAAAGCGATGGCGCGGCCCGGGAATCCGACAACAGCTTCAAATGGTTACAGAGAAGCACCGGGCGATGGCGAAACCCTGCTGCGCAGCGGTCTCAGTCTGCGTCACATGCGCATGATCGTCGCGCTAGACGACCACAGCCGGGTCAGCGCGGCAGCCCAGGTTCTGAATATTTCGCAGCCGGCGGCCTCGCGCATGATCGCAGAGATGGAGGCGGTGCTGGAGGTCAAGCTGTGCGAGAGGCTGCCGCGCGGTATCACCTTGACGCCATACGGCAAGGCTTTGGCCAGGCGGGCGCGCTCGATCCTGCTGGAGATGCGTGAGGTGGACCGCGAGATTTCCGAGCTCAAGGCGGGCAAGGGTGGTTCGGTTTTCCTGGGTGCCGTGACCGCGCCTGCAATCGAGCTGGCGGTGCCGGCAATTCGTGAAATCCGCCGCATCTATCCGCGCATCGAGATCACCATGCAGGTCGAGACCTCCAATGTGCTGGCACGCGAGCTGATCGCCACGCGCCATGACTTCATCATCGCCCGCATCCCGGACGATCTCAATCCGCGGCTGTTCGAGTCGCGCGTCATCGGCGTCGAGAAGGCCTGCCTGATCGTGCGCCGGGGCCATCCGCTCACCAAGGGCGAGGCGGTGCGGCTGGAAGAGACCGCCGCCTATGACTGGGTCTTCCAGTCTGGCGGCTCGCCCTTGCGCCAGGCCATGGAGAGCAACTTCCTCAACCGCAACATCGCTTTGCCGGACCGTATCCTGAACACCAGTTCGCTGCTCCTGACCCTGGTCATGGTCGCGCAATCCGATGCCATCGCACCGGTCTCTGTCCAGGTGGCGAAATTCATCCAGAACCCTGACGGGCTGGCCGGCGCCATCGACGTCGTCCAGACCGAATTCGACATCGAGGTCAGGCCCTACAGCCTGATCACGGTCAGGAATCGCGCACTGTCGCCGGCCGCCAAGATGCTGCACGACTTCATTCTGAGGGAAGTGGGATGATGGCTCGCTCGGGTAAGGTTGTCCGGCGAAAGCACCGCCAGGCCGAGGCCGGCGAAAGCGAGCTGGGAACATTATTTCCCGCCGATGCGTTCATGATCTTGCAAGGGGCGATTTCTTCTGGAGGCTGAACATGCGCAGCTTCGAAATCATCGATCTGCTTTGCGTGATCGAGGCCTGCAAGCACGATCGATCGGTCGGGAATTTCGTTTCCATGGCTGAAGGCGTTGAAGAATTGCGGGTGTTGACCGGCGATTTCGTTTCATCGGATGACGTGGCAGCAAACGCCCTCGCAACGGTGGCGCTTGCGCGAGGCTGCTCGGTTGTGTTCGACGAACAGGCAGGCGCTGAAATGGTTCTGACGCCTTAGACTGGAGCGGGTAGAGGGAATCGAACCCTCGCGTTCAGCTTGGGAAGCTGACAAGCTACCATTACATCATACCCGCGTGCGCCCTCGTTACCATGAGGGTTAGCCTTCGGGCAATCGCAAAGCGGTCTGTTCTCACGACGGTCGTGCTGCGGATCACGGCGCGCCCGCGGCCGTTGCCGTTTTGCCTCCGCGACCTCATTGCTGGTGGCGAAGCTTGGCCAGTATTTCGAGATGGCCAGCGTCGCGCCGGCGGAAGAGAAGTGGCCATAGTCGAAGTAGAGAAATTCATTGGTCGTGGCATCGGCGTATGAACAACCGGCCGAGTCGCACAGATACGTCAGCGGATCTATGAAATCGGCCCCTTTGGTGAACGGCAGAACCCGTGCGTTGATGTCCGGATCCATAGCCATCGGCCAGGATGTGGTTCCGGCATGCTCCCGTCTCACCAAGAAAGCGATCTTCTGGACGTCGGCGATGAATTCCGGAGACTGGCCGACGGTATAGACCTTGACCCCCATCCCGCGAAGCCGATCGATCGTCTTCTGCAGGCCGTCGAAGCCCCTGGCCTGGTAGTCGGTCCATCGGCCGCTCAGGATCACCGCCTGGATGTTGGCGTCGCGAATGATCGACAAGGCCCGTTCGTTGAAGCGGGTGCAGGCGGGCCGAGCATAGGAAAAATAGGTCAGGTCGGGCGGACAGCCGGCATAGGTGTATTGGATGACATTGGCCTGGATTTTCTGGGCGTTGGGCTCAAGTCCCGGAACATAGTGGGCAGCGAAAGAATCGCCCCACAGCAGCACATTGGTGGCAAAGCCCGTTGTCCGGGTGCAGTCGGCAAGGTTCCAGTCTTCGATGCGGGTCCCGTTTTCGTTGAAACAGATGCCGTTGCGCCAGTCGCCGACCCGGATACGTTCTGTCGAGAAATCCGGAAACCGTTGCGGGAAACCGTTGCCCAGTGCGCCGGCCAAACCACCGGCGCACAGCAGCACGATTGCCGTCGCCGAAAAGGCGAAGATGGGCAGCGGGGCGGTATAGGCTCGTTTGTGGCGGAAGGGTTGCTCGACGTATTTCCAGGAGAATGCCGCCAAGGCGAAACTGGCAACCGTCATCGCGATAATCGTTGGCACACCGACAGTCTTCAAGGAGAGATAATGGACGAAGGAGTTGATTGGCCAGTGGACGAGGTAAAGCGAATAGGAAATGAGGCCGACCCAGACCAGCGGCGCCAACCGAAGCACGCGAGTGGCGACAGGTGCCGGCCTGTCGGCGCTATCCTGGCCAGCATAGATCAGCAGAGCTGTTCCGATGCAGGGGAATAGGGCATTGTAGCCGGGAAACGGATCGCTGTCCGAAATCATCACAAAGCCAAATGCAATGAGGGCAAAGCCGGCGAGGCCGATCAGGTCCGCCGCCAGCCGACTGGCTAGGACCGGAGGCTTCCGCAACATCAGCATGGCGCCCAGCGCCAGCTCCCATATGCGCGTCGGCAAGAGATAGAACCCTGCCGTCGGTGCCAGCGAGGTTGCTATGACTGCCAGGGCAAAGCTGCCGATGGCCATCGGCAGAAGTACCGTCAGCCAGCGCTTCGAGACGTATCGGTAGATCAGATAAAGGAGGATCGGCGCGAAGATATAATACTGCTCTTCCACCGAAAGCGACCATGTGTGCAGGAGCGGCCGCAGTTCGGCGTCGATGGAGAAATAGTTCGTCGTTTTCCAGAAATAGATGTTCGACCAGAAGGTCGAGGCGGCGATCACGCTGAGGCTGAATTCGTGGAGATCCGAAGGCAGAAGGATGAACCAGGCGGCAATGCTCGCGAGCAGGATGACGAAGGTCAGCGCCGGCAGGATGCGCCGTGCGCGGCGCCAGTAAAAGCGGCCGATCGAGAATTGGCCCCGCTCAAGATCATCGAGCAGGCTGCCGCTGATCAGATAGCCCGATATGACGAAGAAGATGTCGACACCGGTGAAGCCGCCGGGAATGGCGGACACGCCGAAATGGAAGAGCACGACAGGCAGCACCGCAACGGCCCGCAGACCGTCGATGTCGCGCCGGTAGTTCATCCGGCCGGCCCGCGCGCGACCACAAGGATCCGTGCGGCCGCACCCGACACGCTCATGCGGCGATGTCGTCGATCGTGCTGAAAATCCCGGCTCGTCGATCTCACAGGCTTACCCTCAGGCAGCAATTTTGCTGCGCTGCAACATGGGTGTCAAGGCATATATTGCTGTCGCGAAATTCGCCAGGAACGCACCGGGATCAGGCGCCGGGCAGATAGATTACCGCGTAGTCGTCCGAATAGGCCCGTTTCCAGCCCAACTGGTCGAAGAAGGGAATGCGGCTGTCGTCGGCCGATAGCAGCGCCCAATCTATTGCGTATTTCTTCAGGCGGGCTTCGAGGAGCGGCTTGCCGTCGCCGCGTCCGGTGTCGTTATCGCTCGTTGTGAAACCGCCGAGGAACAGCTGGTCCGTCCGTCCGTCGATATAGGTCTTGAACCCGTGGAAAATCAGCGTGCCGCCGAAATTGTAGGAATTCAGCACGTTGCCGGATAGATGATGGCTTTGCGCGAATGCCAGCGCCCCGCTGGCCGATGTCTTCGGACTTGGCGCTACCTGATAGACGCTGCCGAGCACAGCGACCCCGCCAATCAGCAGAACGGCTGCCGTGCCGCAAATGGCGTAGAACCGTCTGGCTAAGAATCTCTCCAGCCCGTCGCGCTTTTCGGCCAGCCACGCGGTGGCTGAAAGCGAGGGATATTGCTGTGCGACCTCGGCCGCCATCACCAGCGGAATCAGCAGGAAGAACAGGTACATGAAGCGCACATGGGCGAGATAGACATGCAAGGTGAAGACGACGAACAACGCCCTGGCCCAGCCAATTCGCAATCGGGACACCAATAGCCCGAAAAGCGCCAGCAGCATCACCGCTTCCTGGACAGGACTGTCCGGCGGATTGAACGGTTTCCATTCCATGATCAGCGACACTGCCTCATTGCCGTAAGCCACGGCGAGCGTCGCCAGGATGGCCTGGACGCCGTACGGGTGGATCAGGCTGACCAGCGGGCAAAGCAGGCCGAACGCGATCCACTTCGCCAGCAGGGCCGGTTTTGACAGGCCCGTGCGCGCCAGCAGATCGAGACCGGCGAAAGCCGCGATGACGAAGCTCAAGGTGAAGGTAGCGTGCAGGTTCGCCCATAATACGACCAGGACAAGCAGCCACCAGGGCGGCGCCCGTTCTTCCCTTGCCGCACCGAAGAGCACCGCCGTCCAGATGACGATGATCGGGAAGGTGAAGACATGCGGACGCGCCGTGAAGATCGGGTTGATCAGGAACACCGCCGCGAAGGCCAGTGTAATCGCCAGGATCGGTTTCAGCCATGCGCTGAGAAACCACCCCATGAGGAAAACCGTCAGGGAGATCGAGGCGATGATCGCGGTGACGACCCCGTTCCAGCCGCCCGCCCGGTAGGCAAGAGCCAGCAGGACCTGCCCCAGCCATTCCTTGGCAATCCAGGGCTGGCCGGCAAACGTGTAGGAGTAAGAATCGACCGTCGGAAATGTCCGGTTTGTCAGGAAATCGAGACCGACTTTCACTTGCCACCAGCTGTCGGGATCCTGCAGGGTGGCGCCTGCCTGGGCAGCCAACGCACCCGCCATCGCCAAGGCCGCGAGCAGGCAGAAGATCAGCCTGTTCCGCTCGTTGTATGTCGCGGCCGCCACACTGGCCTGAGCGTCGTTCATGATGCGCCGCCTCTGATCGGTTCCGGTGACAGTTGGGTTCAAGGTGTTGGACTGGCGGGCTGCCGCCGAGGCTTGTCGGCCACCCGAACTGTGCGGTCGGTGCTGTCGTCCCCACGTCCCACAAACACGAAGCGGGCCGAGCCAAGGTAGAAAACCACCGAATAGACGCAGATTCCCGCGAGGTGGACCAGCGGGTTTTCGACGATGCCTGCCGAACGGGCGGCGATCACGACGGCCAGATTGATGCTGTAGGCGACCAGAAAGACACCCCCGTAGCGCAGCGCGGTTCCGGGCTGGAAGCCATCGGCTCTGCTGAAGGTCCATTGGCGGTTGAGGAAGAAGCCGAGGACAAGGCCGGCGGCATAACCCGTGGCGTTGGCAAGGATGTCGCCCAGACCAAGCGCAAGCCCGGCCAGGATGACCGCGTATCCCAGCGCCGTGTTCAACAGACCGACGGCGCCAAATCGCAGCATCCTCGGGAAGTCAAACGGCAGGCTTGACCACATGCGCAAAATATTGGGCTCCGACAGGTACCTTGGTGAGGAAGCGCTCGAACGGCCTCAGTCTCGCAAGCATCCGAGGAAAGAAGATCCGGTAGACGATCCTCGTATCGGCAAGGCCCGCCTCGGCCATGCGCCCGCGCATCTCGCGCGAATTTATCAAAACCGCGTTTTCGTCGAAGGCACAGTTTCTCACCGCGTGCGTGGTCAGCGGGTTCCAGGGATTGTGTTCGAAGACGAAGAAGCTGCCGCCATCGGCCAGCACCCTGCCGATTTCGGCGAACAGCCCGATCTGCAGGTTCTCGGGAATATGGTGGAAGACGCAGGCCGCGAAGGCCAGGTCGAAGCTGCCGTCGGCAAAAGGAATTGTCTTGCCGTCGAAATGCGTGAAGGCGGCCTGGCCGGGAAAGCGCTTGCTGGCGATGTCGAGCGATTCCCGCGAAGGATCCAGCAAGGTGATCTCCGCGTCGGGAAACGCGTTGCGCATATGGCCCAGCGAATTGCCGACGCCGGCGCCGAAATCCAGTATTCGTCGCGGTTTGACACCGGCCCGCCGCAGCGTCGCGGCGACGTCGTCGATCTTGTACCTGGCGAAGAAATCCGGGTTTTCGCCGCTCAGCCTTATGCTTGCGGCATGCTGCTCCTGATATTCCCGCGCAAACCGGTCGAACTCCGCCTCAAGCACGTGCGGCCCTCTTTGCCATCTCCTGCAGGCGATGGACCGGCAATTCGCCGTCCTCCACCGCCTGGCTGCGCGAAACGATCTGGTTGACGAAGTAGAGCGGCCGCCGCTTTGTCTCCATGTACATGCGCCCGAGATACTCGCCGAAGATTCCGAGCACCATAAGCTGGACGCTGCCGAGGATCAGCACGATCGCGGCAAGGCTGGTCCAGCCGGGCAACACGTTTCCGACCGACCATTCGAGCAGCGTGTAGCCGAGCACGACCAGCCCCAGAAGCCCGAACATCATTCCGAGCAAAGAGGCGAACCGCAAAGGGACGATGGAGAAGCTGGTCATCGCGTCGACCGCCAGAAGAAGCATTTTCTTCAGCGGATAGTGGGTGGTGCCGGCAAAGCGGCGGTGCCGCTCATAGGGAAAGGCCACCTGTTTCAGCCCGATCCAGCTCACCATGCCGCGAATGAACCTGTAACGCTCTGGCATCGCGTTCAGATGGTCGAGCGCGCGACGGTTCATCAGCCGGAAATCTCCGGTATTGGGGGCTATGTCGACGTCGACCATCCGGCGCAGCAAGCGATAGAACATGGACGCGGAGGCGAGCTTGAACCAGCTTTCGCCATCGCGCGTCAGCCTCTGGCCGTAGACCACATCGAAGCCTTCGTTCATCTTCGTCATCATCGCGCCGAGCAGTTCAGGTGGATCCTGCAGGTCGGCATCGAGAATGAGAATGCGCTGGCCGCGACAGAATTCGAGCCCGGCGCTCAACGCGATCTGATGGCCGTAATTGCGGGCAAGGTCGATGGCGACGACATGGTCGTCCTTTTCAGCCAGCTGGAGAATGGCTTCGCGCGTGCCGTCGGTCGCGCCATCGATGACAAGGACGATCTCGTAGGAAGGGCCTTGTTCAAGGCATGCGGCCGTTACCCGCCGATGCAGTTCGGTCACGCCATCCAGCTCGTTGTAGCATGGGATGACCACCGACAGCATGACGCCGCGTCGCGCGGTGTTTCTCTCCGTCTCCACCAAAGCCTTGCTCCCGCTATTCGATTGGGAATAGCGGCAATTGGTTAGAAAACAGATAAGCCAGCGGGATCGCTGCGGCAGTAGCCGGCAGTCTGCCATGCGCCTGGGCTCGGCTTGCGGCCACACTATGCTCGGTGTCTCGCTATCCCGCAAAACTCCCGGCTTGAAGCGGACAAGCCAAGTGCGTATGTCTGGCTGACGCCCTCTAGCCTGGGTACCTCAATCTGGAGACGGGCCTTGTCCGCATTGACGCGCTTTCTTGGCGACTCGCCGCTCAAGGTGATCCTGAAACTGCTGGTGGTGTCTTTCCTCGTCGGCCTGGTCATGAACGCCTTCGGCTGGTCGCCGATGGATGTGCTCTACGGCATCCGCAAATTCTTCATGGACCTGTGGAATCTTGGCTTCCACGCCATCGACCGTTTCCTCGGCTATATCCTGCTGGGCGCGGCTATCGTCGTGCCGGCCTTCATCCTGTTGAGGCTCGCCAACTACCGGAAGTAGAGCATGATCCCGAACCGCAGGTCCGCGTCAGCGAACCCTGGCACCCGGTTTTTGGACAAGATCGTGCTATCGGGCGTGGCCCGAGGCCACCTCGAACAGGATGGCGTGGCGCGCGGCAAGCGTGGGCACGTCAGTTGAATAGCCACCGCCGATGACGCCGCACACCGGAACGCCCCGCGTGCGAAAGTGGCTGATCACCATGTCGTCGCGGGCGCGCAGGCCGTCATCCGATAGCGACAGCCTGCCAAGCCGGTCCTCAGCATGGACGTCGACGCCGGCATTGTAGAACACGATGTCCCAATGGGCTTGGGCGGAGAGCTCCGGCAGGATGGCGGCGAGCCTCTTCATGTAAGCGGCGTCACCCGTGCCGTCGGGCAGCGCGACATCGAGGTCGGAGGCGATCTTGCGCACGGGGTAGTTGCGGTCGCCATGCATGGAAAAGGTGAACACGCGCGGATCATCAGCGAGAATATCCGCCGTGCCGTCGCCCTGGTGCACGTCGAGATCGACGACCAGGATGTTGCGTGCCGCGCCTTCGGCGAGCAGGACCAGCGCGGCGACGGCGACATCGTTGAAGGTGCAGAAGCCCGCGCCTTGCGCGCGCCGCGCATGATGGCTGCCGCCGGCGGTGTTGCAGGCAATGCCGTGGCGCAAGGCCAGCCGCGCCGCCAGCACGGTGCCGCCGGTGGCAAGCTGCGCGCGCAGCGAGACGCGGGGTCCGATCGGAAAACCGATCTCGCGCTCGATCTTCTCGGGCACGCAGCAGTTGACGACCTGGTCGACATAGTCCGCCGTATGGGCAAGCTCCAGCCATGACGCCGGTGCCGGTTCGGCGGTGCTGAGCGCGTTGGGGCCTGCGAGGCCGCGTGTACGCAGCGCCCCCATCAGCAAGGGATATTTGCTCATCGGAAAGCGATGGTTGACGGCGAAGCCGGCGTCGTAGTCGGGATGATGGACGATCTGCAGGGGCATGAACTGGATCCGGCGGCTCGCGCCAGGCCGGGGATTCGGTTGGCCGTCACGGGAAGAGTGATTGCGCGGTGGCTGGAAAATGAGGCACATCGGCAGTTCGATCAAGCCGCAATCAGCAAGGCAGCAATCCTTGGACCAGGGTGCAACCCCAGCCGACGCCAGATCCCCCATCAACCCCGGATCATTTGTCGTCACCAATCGTTCCGTGCTCGCCATCGCCGTGCCGATGACGCTTGCCTATCTGACGACGCCAATGCTCGGCCTGGTCGACACGGCTGTCATCGGCCAGTTCGGCGATGCCGCCTTGCTTGGCGGCCTGGCGGCCGGCGCATTGATCTTCGACGTCGTCTTCACCTCTTTCAATTTCCTGCGCTCGGGCACCACCGGGCTCGTCGCACAGGCGTTTGGGCGTGGCGATGCCCTGGAGGAACAGGCGGTGTTCTGGCGCGCCGTGCTGATCGCGGTTATCGCCGGCATCGTGCTCGCTGCCCTTGCGCCGCTGGTCGCCATCGCCGGGCAAAAGTTCATGGGCGCCGAACCGCGCGTCAGCGAGGCGATGGGCGTCTACATCAGGATCAGGCTGCTCGCGGCGCCGTTCTCGCTGATCAACTACGCCATCCTCGGCTATGTGCTGGGGCGCGGCGAGGGCGGGCTTGGGCTGATGCTGCAATTGGTGCTGAACGGCATCAACATCGCGCTCTGTTTTCTGCTTGGGTTGGAACTTGGCTGGGGTGTCGCCGGCGTTGCCTGGGCGACCGTCACCGGTGAGTTCCTGGCCATGCTGCTCGGCCTGGCGATCGTGATCCGCCGGTTCCGGGCCGCCCCATCCTTGCCGCGCCACCGCCTGCTCGACATGGCCGCCTTCCTGCGCATGATGTCGCTCAACCGCGACATCATGATCCGCTCGTTCTCGCTGCTCGCCGCCTTCGCATTGTTCACCCGCCAGGGCGCGCAGTTCGGCACGGTGACGCTGGCCGCCAACGCCGTGCTGATGAACTTCTTCCTCGTCGCCGGCTATTTCCTCGACGGCTTTGCCACCGCCGCCGAACAGCTGGCGGGCCGTGCCGTCGGCGCACGTGCCGCCGCACCGTTCCGCCAGGCCGTGCGGCTGACGCTGTTCTGGGGTTTCGGACTGGCGGGAGCCGCGACGCTGGTAATGCTGTCTGGTGGCGCCAATCTGGTCGCACTGGTGACGACATCGGAGGAAGTCCGTTCGGTGGCCGACATCTACCTGCCGTGGGCGGCATTCACCGCGCTGAGCGGTGTGCTGGCGTTCCAGATGGATGGCGTCTTCATCGGCGCGACCTGGTCGCGCGACATGCGCAACATGATGCTGCTGTCGTTCCTGGTTTTCGCGGCCGCGCTGCTGACCCTTGCGCCCGCCTTCGGCAACAATGGACTTTGGGCGGCGCTGCACGTCTTCCTGCTGGTGCGAGGCTTCAGCCTGCTGACGATCCTGCGGCTCAGGGTGCGGACGGCGTTTTAGACGGTGCCCTCCGGAAGGCCCTGCGCCGTCCAGGCAGCGAACGGCACCTGTTCGCGATAGGAATTTTTTCTTGACTCGGTGATCTCAGCTATGGTACATTTTTGGCCATGGTGCTGATTTGCGCCAGTGACCCGCCGCACAGGCGGGTTTTTCGTTTGATGCTCCGTCAGCCAATGCGCCGGCGAGGCTCCGAAGCAACCCGTTAAATCGAGTTCGTTGCCCTGCTGTGCGGTCGGATGCACTTGCACTTTCAGTCGATTTCCAACAGACTTGATGCACCAATTGTTCCAGGGCGAGCTTATGCGAAGCTACCTGCCATATGTCTTGGGCGCGGCGCTGGGATTGCTCGCTGCGTTCATTCTCTCCGCGGTTTCTGGCATCGGCGGCACCGCGCAGTTGCTTCTCTTCGGCGTGTTGCCTGCCATCGGCGGCGCCATTTGCGAGCGGGCCGTCAGTCGCAATCTACGCTCCTGAGAGCAGGCTCAGAGTTGCCTGGACGCCCAGAAATCGAGGCGGCTGTCGCGCAACTCGCAAATCGACTTCAGCCGTTCCTTTTCGACGAAACGGACCATTCCGGAAAGAATACGGCCTGGCAGTGAAGGCCCGGCATAAATCATGCCGGTGTAGAGCTGGACCAGATCAGCACCCGCACGGACCTTGTCCAGCGCCGTATCGGCGGAATCGACGCCGCCGACGCCGATGATGGCGCGGTCCGGTCCGAGCAGCTTGCGCATCTTCGCCAGCACGATGGTCGAACGCTCGAACAGCGGCTTGCCGGAGAGTCCCCCGGTCTCGCGCGCGGTGTCGCTACTGCGCAATGGCGGTCGGGAGATGGTGGTGTTGGAGACGATGACGCCGTCCACCTGCTTTTCGGTGACTTCGGCGGCGATGTCCTCCAGCTCTGCCTCGACCAGATCCGGCGCGATCTTCAGGAACACCGGCGGCTGCGCCGTTGCCGTGGCGCGCGCGGCCATGACCCGCGACAAGAGCTCGCCAAGCTGCTCGCGCGCCTGCATGTTGCGCAGGCCCGGCGTGTTGGGCGAGGAGATGTTGACGGTGAGATAGCTGGCGTATTGCGCAAACCGGGCGACACCGCGCTCATAGTCGCCGATGCGGTCGCTGCTGTCCTTGTTGGCTCCGATGTTGACACCGACGATGCCGGAGCGCCCCTTGCGTGCGGCAAGGCGCTTTTCGGCCGCTGCATGGCCTTCATTGTTGAAGCCCAATCGGTTGATCACCGCATCGTCGGCAGTCAGCCGGAAGATACGCGGCTTCGGATTGCCGGCCTGCGGCAACGGCGTGATGGTACCGACCTCGGCGAAACCGAAGCCCAGGCCAAGCAACGCGTCCGGAACCTCGGCGTTCTTGTCATAGCCGGCCGCCATGCCGAGCGGATTGGGGAACTCGAGGCCGCAGACGCTGACCTTCAGCCGCGCGTCGAGCGTCGTCCGCGCACCGACAGGCAGGCCGCATCGCAGCGCCGCAATCGACATGCCATGCGCGGTTTCCGGATCGAAGGCGAACAGCAGCTTCTGGCCGAGCCGGTCGAGCACGCTCATTGCCCCTCCAGTGCCGGGAACTGGTGCACACCATCGGCGCCAAGCGGCAGCGGCCGGACCCACAGCACGGCCTTGAGGTCCAGCGGGCCATAAAGATGCGGAAACAGCGCGCCGCCGCGCGAGACCTCGTATCTCAGCGCAGCACCCAGGCCGGCGCCGTCGATGGCGACCAGCAGAAGGTCCGTCTGGCCGGCAAAGTGCTTTGCCGCCGTTTCCCTGACCTGTGCTGCCGTTGAGAAATGGATGAAGCCATCGGCGACATCGATCGGCGCGCCGGTGAAGCGGCCATGCGTTTCGGCCTCGCGCCAAGGCGCTTGCGGGGTTATCTTGTAGATAATCTGAGACATGGTTGCGCTATAGAGCAGTTCCAGGAAAAGTGTGAAACGGTTTTCCCGGGAAAAGCGCATAGCGCTTTCCCTTGGGAATTGCGTCAAAAAGATTCCGAACCAGCCATTCGGGAAAGGCCACGCCAAGGGTCTTCCCCATTTCCGGCGCAAACATGCGATATCTGAGGCCTTGGCCATGGAGGACAACATGCGTCTGCAGCACATCTTGATCCCCGCCGCGCTCCTTTCGCTGGTCGCGGCTTCAGCTTATTCGGAAGAGACCGACCGCTACCGCCTGGAAAAGTCCGATAGCGGCTTTGTCCGTATCGATACGCAGACCGGCGCCATGTCGATCTGCGAGGAACGTTCGGGCCAGCTCGTCTGCAAGATGGCGGCCGACGAACGCGCTGCTTTCCAGGACGAGGTCGACCGCCTGCAAACCTCGATGAAGGCGATGGACGAGCGCGTCACCAAGCTCGAGAATTCGCTCTCCGCCCGCCTCGAATCGAAACTGCCGAGCGAGGAGGATTTCAACAAGACCATGAGCTACATGGAGCGCTTCCTGCGCGGCTTCATGGGCATCGTCAAGGATATGGACAAGGACGACGGCGCTCAGAAGACCTGAGCGCTTCAACCAGGGGAGGCGGCGCGCTGGCTTTGCCGCTTGAAAACAGCGCGCAGCCCCTCATAATCGTCCAATTGAACCCGAAAAGCCAAAAATCATCGGGGATTTGGGGAGGGACATTTGCCGGCAGGCTATTCTTTCGTCATCGCCGACGATCACCCGCTGTTTCGCGGTGCGCTGCGCGAAGCGCTCGCCGGCATCGGCAACGTCGCCGCCATCCATGAAGCCGGCGATTTCGAGAGCGCCAAGGCGCTGGTCGTGGCCAACGAGGACGTCGATCTGGTGCTGCTCGACCTGTCGATGCCGGGCGCCAGCGGCCTGTCCGGCCTGGTCTCGCTGCGTGGCATCCATCCGGCGGTGCCGCTGGTCGTGGTGTCGGCGCATGACGATCCGGCGACCATCAGGCGGGCGCTCGATCTCGGCGCTTCCGGCTTCATCTCCAAGTCGGCCAGCATGGAGGAGATCCGCAGCGCCGTGCAATCGGTGCTTGCCGGCGACATCGCAGCACCAGCCGGCGTCGATCTCGGCATCGAGCGCGATCCCGAAATATCGGACCTCATCAAGCGGCTGCAGGCTCTGACGCCGCAGCAGACACGGGTGCTGGGCATGCTGGCCGAGGGCCTGCTCAACAAGCAGATCGCCTATGAACTCGGTGTATCGGAGGCTACCATCAAGGCGCATGTCTCCGCCATCCTGCAGAAGCTCGGCGTCGACAGCCGCACGCAGGCGGTGATCCTGCTGTCCAAGATCGGCAGCGACCCGCTGCAGCCGGCGGGTTGATCGCCAGGGCGCCTGTTCGATCATTGTAGTGTTCAATCAGAGCACTGAACCTCCGTCCGCCGCACCGGCCGGCCGTTGAAGCTTGCGAAACTGATGGCGGCCATGATCCAGACGCCGATCCCGCCATAGAGCATGACCCAGCCAAAGCCGTTGCGCAGCGCATCCTGGGCGACGGTCCCGGCGAGCCCGGAGATGGGGTTTCCAGCAGCGATAGCTTCGGCGAGAAGACGCAATTGGGCAGCGTCGAGGTCGGGCAGCGCATGCCCGAGATGCGCCAGCACACCGCTGGCCAGGATGAAGCCCATCACCGCGATGTTCAACGCCAATGAAACCATGCGCGCGCTCATGTCGATGCCGGAGGCCATGCCGGCGCGATCGCTCGAAACGGAACCCGTCGTCGTGTTGGTGACAGGTGTGTTGGTTATTCCCAGACCCATCCCCGCGATCAGGCAGCCGGGCAGCATCGTCAGCCAGTCCGGTTGCGCGGCGGCGCTGCCGAACTTCATCAGGATGAACCCGACGCCGATGATGACGAGGCCCGCCGGAATGATGATGCCGGGCCGATAACGCAGCGAAAAGCGCTCTGCCAACGGCGGCAGCACAAGCGTCGGCAGCGTGTAGGCAAGCAGGGCAAGGCCGGTGGAGACGGTGTCATAGCCGAGCCCGGCGTGGAACCAGATCGGCAGGTAGATCATGAAAGGCCAATAGCTGAGGTTCATCGCGGCCGAGCCGACGATGGCGCCCGAAAAAGGCCGGACCCGGAAGACCGAGAAATCGAACATCGGCCGCTGGCTGACCTTCTCGGCAATGAGGAAGGCGATGAAGCTCACTATCGAGATACCGAGGATCGCCAGCGCGGCAGGGCTGGAGAAACCCAGATCCGGCCCCTGGATGATGTAGAAAACGAGGCAGAAAACCGACGGCGACAGCGTCAGGATGCCTGCTACGTCGAGCTTGCCCGCCTGTGGATCCTTCGATTCGTGGACGCCCATCAGAGCGAGGGCGAACGCCAGCGCCGCAACCGGCACGTGGACAAGAAACACCCATTGCCAGTTCGAGACTGCGACGATGCCGCCGCCGATGATGGGGCCGAAGCCGAGGCCGGTGCCGAAGATGACGCCCCACCAGCCCCATGCGACGGCGCGTTCGCGCCCTTCCCGGAATTCATGCGACAGCACGGCAAGCTGGCAGATCAGCATCGCACCGCCGCTCAGGCCCTGCAGAAACCGGGCGACGATGAGCGTGGAGACGCTTTCGGCGAGACCGCAGATCAGGGATGTCAGGCCGAAGGCGGCGATGGCGACCAGAAAGACACGCTTGCGCCCGTAACGATCGGCGATCGTGCCGACCGCCATCAGCACCGTCGTGACCGCGATCGTATAGGCGTTCATCACCCATTGCAGTTGCTTGAAGTCGGCGTGCAGCACCTGCTCCAGTGTCGGCAGGATCGCGGGAACGCTTGAAATCTCCAGGCCGAACATCAGGCACGCCAGGCAGGCGGCAAACAGAACGACGATGCCTCGGCGGGTCACTACTGTGGGCATGGTTCAACCTTTCGAACGTATTTGTCGGCAATCGGCGAATCCATCGCAGGTCGCCCGGTGCGCGTATGGCCCAGGGTAGGCGAGGCTTGATCATATTAGAATTGCATGGTTGGCTATTTCAGAGACAACAAGTGCGGATAGCTGACATGACGCTGGACGTAGACGCTGTGAAAACATTCGTCGCCATCGCCGATCTTCAGAGCTTTACGCGTGCGGCCGAGGCTCTTGGCAGCACGCAAGGGGCGATCAGCGTGAAGCTGAAGCGGCTGGAAGAGCGCGTCGGCCAGAAATTGATCGAGCGCACGCCCCGGCTGGTGCGCTTGTCGGCGCAGGGCGCGGTGTTTCTCCAGCCCGCACGCGACTTCCTCGCGGCACACGATCGCGCCATTGCCAGCTTGTCTTCGGTGCGCCGCCGCTTCACACTGGGCATCGCCACCCATGTCGGAGGCGCGGAAGTCCCGACATTGCTGGCGCGGCTCAATGCGCATGACCCGGCGCTCACCATCGAAGTGCGGCTCGATGATTCGCGCGACCTGCTGGACGCTTTCGATCGCGGTGAGATCGACGCAGCGATCATCCGCCGGGAGGACGACCGGCGCGATGGTGAAGTGCTGGCGCCCGAACATTTCGGCTGGTACGCCGCGCCCGACTTCGTCCACCGGGCCGACGAGCCGCTGCGCCTGGCGGCATCCTCGCCATCCTGCGGTATTCGTAACATCACCACCCGCGCGCTCGACGCTGTCGGAATACCCTGGACGGAGGTGTTCCTCGGCTGCGGCTCCTTCGCCGTTGCCGAGGCCGTCTCGGCCGGCCTCGCAGCCTCGGTATTTTCCTGCCGGCTTGCCCCGTCCGGCACCATCGAGGTCAGCCGGAAATTCGGGCTGCCGGCGCTGCCGCCTTCCGAGATCGTGCTGCTTTCGACGCTGACGGACGCCAAGTCCCGCGAGGCGCTGAGGACGCTTGCAATGGCCTTTCGCGAGCATCGTCCGCCTGTGGCGGGCAATGCCGGACGGCCTCGGTTCCGCAGTTCCCAGATGGTCGCTTAGGACTCCCCCTCGGACACCAGGGCTGAGACCGGGCGCCCTTGATGCTATTCGGCCGCCGGTGCCAGCGGCCTGACCCTGGCCATCATCGAGCGCAGCACCGCTGGTTTGAGCGGTTTGTTGATCACCGCAATCTCGAGCCCGCCGGCGGCCGTGCGCACCTCATTGGAGCGGTCTGCGGTGACCAGCACGGCCGGCAGGGTGTCGCCATGGAGCGCGCGCAGCCTGACGATGATATCGAGACCGGTTTCGCCGTCGAGATGGTAGTCGGCAAGGACGATGTCCGGGCGGTGTGTCACCACGCTTTCCAGATCCTTTGAACCGGACACGGTGTCGACATTGCAACCCCAGCCTTCGAGCAGGAGCCGCATGCCCTCTAGGATGCGGGCGTCGTTGTCGATGCACAGCACGTGCAGCCCGGCCAGCGAAGCCGTCGCGCGGGCAGGAACCCTGGCGTCGATTTCGCGCCGCGGTTCCTGCACGGCCGCCACGGGCAGTATGACGGAGAAGCGCGTGCCCTTGCCAGGGTTGGAAAAGATCCGGATCTCCAGCCGCAGCACCCGGGCGATGCGGTCGACGATGGAGAGGCCGAGACCGAGGCCCTCGGCTTCGCGCGCGCCCTCGTCGAGCCGGGTGAATTCGCGAAAGACGGTGTTCAGCTTGTCGCCGGCGATGCCGATGCCGGTGTCGATCACCTGGATCTCGGCCAAATCGCCGCGCCGCCTGACGCCAACCAGCACGCGGCCGTGGCGCGTGTATTTGATGGCGTTGGAGACGAGATTCTGGATCAGGCGGCGCAGCAGATTGCGGTCCGTCGTCACTGTCAGCGATGACGGCATGATGGTCAGCGCGAGCTTCTTCTCGGCGGCCAGCGGCCGGAAGTCGTTGCCGATCTGGCGCAGCAATCCGTCGAGGTTGAAGGCGGTATCGTCCGGCTTCATCGCGCCGGCGTCAAGGCGGGAGATGTCGAGCACGGCGCCGAGGATGGTCTCGACCGATTCCAGCGAGGATTCGATGTTCACGGCGGCCTTGCCGGCAGGCCCTTTGCCGGCCTTCTCGATCAGCGAGGAGCAATAGAGCCGGGCGGCGTTGAGCGGCTGCAGGATGTCGTGGCCGGCGGCGGCGAGGAAGCGCGTCTTGCCGAGATTGGCCTCCTCGGCCAGCATCTGCGCCTGCGCCAGCTCCTCGTTGACCCGGGTCAACTCCTCGTTGACCCGGGTCAGTTCGATGGTGCGGGTCTTGACGCGCTGCTCCAGCGATTCATTGGCCCGCTTCAGCGCCAGGTCCTGCTCGACGCGTCCGGAAATGTCGGCATAGGTGGCGACGATGCCGCCGTCCGGCATCGGGTTGGAGCGCAGTTCCAGGATGCGGCCCGAGGTTTTCAGCTCCATCTGCCATGGGCTGACGAAACTGGTCAGGCGGTTGAGCATGGCCACACGCTGATCGGCGGGAATGTCGCCGCGCTCGGCAAGATGGCGCAGGATGCGGTCGAGCGAGACACCGACCTGGCCCATCTCGTCGGGCAGGTCGAACAGCGCCCGGTACTGGCGGTTCCAGCAGATCAGGCGGAAATCGCGGTCGAAGACGGTGATGCCCTGTTCCATCTGGTCGAGCGCGATCTGCAACAGGTCGCGGTTGTGCTGCAGCGCCTCGGTGGCGTCGTCGAGCAAGCGGAAGGCATCTCGGGATTCGCGGTCGTGGCGCCGAAACAGCAGCGACAGGATCAGCCGCGCCGACGAGGAACCGACGGCGCTGGCGAGCAATTGCTCGGAGAAGCGGATGACGTCCATGCTCGCCTGCTCATTGCCGTGCAGCGAGGTTCCGTTGGTCTTTTCGAACGACTGGAAGGAGCGCTCGGTGCGCTCCACGCCGAGATAGCGCCCGATCGTGTCCTTGAGGTCGTTGACGGTGATGGCGGTGCGGAAGCGGCGCAGGCTTGGCATCGGGCCGGCATCGCGCGGCACGAAGATCGACGCCTGGATGCGTTCCAGCGGCACCGATGCGCGCGACAGCGAACCGAGCACGAAGAACACCGCGTTGAGCGACAGGCTCCACAGCACGCCGTGGTTCAGCGGTTCGGCGACGGTGCCGAACAGGGCCTGCGGCCGCAAGGCCTCGAAGCCGAACAGCCCATGCACGATGATGCCGGTATCAGGGGCGGCAAGCGACGGAAACAGCAGCGTGTAGCCCCAGACGAGGATGCCGGCGACCATGCCGAGTGCCGCACCCCGGCCGTTGGCGCCGCGCCAGATCAGCCCGCCGATCAGGGCGGGCGCGAACTGGGCGATGGCCGCGAACGACATCAGGCCGATCGACGACAGTCGCGCGCTGTCGGTGCTCTCGCGGTAGTAGAGGAAGGCGATGAACAGGAGGATGAAGATCGCCCCGCGCCGCACATTGAGGATGAGCGTCGACCAGTCTTCGGTCTCGGAGGTCGAGGTCTTGAGCAGGCGGCGCACGAACAGCGGAATGACGAGGTCGTTGGAGATCATGATCGACAGCGCCACACTTTCGACGATCACCATCGCCGTCGCCGCCGACAGACCGCCGATGAAAGCCGCCATCGCCAGCACATCATGGCCGCTGAACAGGGGCAGCGACAGCACGTAGAGATCGCTGCTGGTTCCGGTGCCGACCAGCGAAAGGCCGGCGAAGGCGATCGGCAGCACGAACAGGTTGATCGCAACGAGATAGAGCGGGAACACCCATGTCGCGGTGCGCAGTTCGGCCTCGCCGCGGTTCTCGACGATGGTGACGTAGAACTGCCGCGGCAGCATGATGATGGCAAAACCGCTGAGGCAAGTCAGCACCAGCCAGGTGGCGAGCGAAGTGTTGTAGCTCATCGCCTGGCGGACCTGCGCGTTCTCGGCGAGCTTGTCGAACATGTCGCCCGGGCCGCCGAAGATCAGGAAGGTGACCATCAGGCCGATCGCCAGGAAGGCGGCGAGCTTGACCACGGTTTCGACCGCCACCGCCAGCACCAGCCCGTCCTGGTGTTCGGTGGCGTCGGCGTGACGGGTTCCAAACAGCACCGCAAACAGCGCCAGGAGCATGGCGACGACCAACGAGATGTCGCTGACGAAGGGATCGAACGAAGGCGGCGATCCCGTATAGTGCTCGACCATCAGGCTGACCGAACCGGAGATCGCCTTCAACTGCAGCGCGATATAGGGCACCGCGCCGATGGTGGCGATCAGCGTGGCGATCGCCGCGACGGTGAAACTCTTGCCGTAGCGCGCGCCGAGGAAATCCGCGATTGAGGTGATCTTCTCGGTCTTGGCCAGCCGCACGATGCGGTTGAGCAGCGGGAAGCCGAACACGAAGACGAGCACCGGGCCCGTATAGATGCCGAGGAATTCGAGGCCGCGTTCGGAAGAGAGACCGACCGAGCCGAAGAAAGTCCAGGATGTGCAGTAGATAGCGAGGCTGAGTGCGTAGATGAAAGGCCGCCCCCGGCTCGGCTCGGAGATGGCCGAGCGGCGGTCGCCGAGGCTGGCGATGGCAAACAGCAGCGTCACATAGGCGACCGCGATGATGACGATGAACAAGCCCTGCACGCTTGGACTTTCCTCCTCTGCCGTCTTTCTATCCGGCTTGCCCGGACGCAATCACAGCTTGGCGTCCGAGTCCATTGCAGAGCTGCATAGGACGGTTCTCAGGCCGGCGCGTCGGTGTCGATGTCGTTATGGTGAAGATCGCCGCTGGGCGCCGTGGAAGATGCGGCCGACAATGATCTCCTCCGAACCCATACGATAGAGGATGATGTGCTTGCCATGGACGAACTGATGGGTCCTGCCTTCATAGAGCCTGCCCATATTCGGGTAATCGCCGAGCAATTCAAACACCGCGTCGAGTTCACGCAGATACTTTTCGGCCTGAGTGTGGCCGAAGTTTTCGAAGATGTGTCGGTAAATGTCTTTCAGATCGCGTTCGGCGCGATGCGTTATCCTATGGCGCATGCGGGAATTCGGCACGCGCTTCCCGAATAATGTCGTCGATAGACTTGTCGCTGACGGGGCTCTCGAAACCTTCGTCGATGGCCGTCTGAATCGCTTTCCGCTTCTCATCGGGCGAAAGCGCGTCGAACCAAGCGCGCTGCTCCTTTGTCGGAGCCGCCCACGGGTAAACGCCAATGCTGATGGTTTCGAGCATGTTCATGAGAATATTATAGGCGAAAACGCCTATGATTGCCAGAAATTCAACGCTGCTCCTGCCGAACCGTGGGTCTCGAACAACTGAACCGGGGTCGGTCTTGGCGAGCAACCTAGCCGGCTCCCGGTAAGGAGAAACCGGTTGCTTTCTCCTTTTTGCCGATGTTGCGTCAGGAGGTTTTTGTTATGTTGTCTAAGGTCGATGTCGCAAGGACGGAAACGGCAGCTCGGCCAGTCACGACAAGGAGGGTCGAATGCTGAAAGAATTCCAGGAATTTATTTCCAAGGGTAATGTGATGGACCTTGCGGTCGGCGTCATCATCGGCGCGGCCTTCGGCAAGATCGTCGATTCCCTTGTCAACGACATCATCATGCCGATCGTCGGTGCGATTTTCGGCGGATTGGACTTCAACAATTATTTCTTCGGATTGTCCTCAGCCGTCAATGCGACCTCGCTGGCCGATGCCAAGAAGCAGGGCGCGGTCTTTGCCTATGGCAGCTTCATCACCGTGGCGCTGAACTTCCTCATCCTCGCTTTCATCATCTTCCTGATGGTCAAGGCGGTGAACAACATGCGCAAGCGGCTTGAGCGCGAGAAACCCGCTGCACCGGCCGCTCCGCCGCCCGCCGACGTCGCGCTGCTCACTGAAATTCGCGATCTGCTCGCCAGGCGCTGACCACGGGCGGCATTTGCTGGACCAAAACCCCGGTCGTTCGCGGCCGGGGTTTTCTGTTTTCGCATCTGGTAAGGACCGCTGACGAAAACCGCAGACCAAAACGGACCCGCCAATGACCCTGATCGACAGCTTGCGCACCGAGGCCCGTGCGGCACCCGAAAGCGGCATTGTCGCCGTCGTCAATTACGGCCGCCTGCGCGAAGGCATGATTCCGCTCTGGGCCGGCGAGGGCGACCTGCCGACGCCAGCCTTCATCACCGATGCCGCGTCGAAGGCGCTGGCCGGCGGCGAGACATTCTACACCTGGCAAAGGGGCATCCCCGATCTCAGGCAGGCGCTCTCCCGCTACTATGCCAGGCATTTCGGCAAGACCTTCCCGGAGGAAGAATTCATCGTCACCGGCTCCGGCATGCATGCCATCCAGCTGGCGCTCGACGCGCTCGCCGGCGTGGGCGACGAGGTGGTTTATCTGTCGCCGGCCTGGCCGAATTTCGATGCCGCGGCAGCGATAGCGGGAGCCGTTCCGGTCGCGGTGACGCTCGATCATTCCGGCAATGGCTGGTCCTGCGACGTCGAGAAGCTCGCGGCTTCGATCACGCCGCGCACAAAGGCGCTGTTCATCAACACGCCGTCGAATCCGACCGGCTGGACCGCCGATCATGAGACCTTGCAGGCCATCCTCGATCTGGCGCGCGCGAAAAACCTCTGGATCATCGCCGACGAGATCTATTCGCTGTTCCACTATGGCCACGGCCGCGCGCCGTCCTTCCTCGACATCGCGTCGGCGGAAGACCGCATCCTGTACGTCAATTCCTTCTCCAAGAATTGGGCGATGACCGGCTGGCGTGTCGGCTGGATCAAGACGCATCCGAGCTTGCAGCAGGTGTTCGAGAACCTGATCCAGTATTCGAATTCCGGCGTCGCCCAGTTCATGCAGCGCGGCGCGGCCGCCGCCCTTGACGAGGGCGATGCCTTCGTTGCCGAACAGGTGGAGCGGGCGCGCAAGGCGCGCGACCTTGTCTGCGGCATTCTCGGCGCCACCGGCCGCGCTGGGTTCACGGTGCCGCAGGGTGCGTTCTATCTGTTTTTCACTGTCGACGGCATCACCGATTCACGCACCGCCGCCTTCGACATTGTCGACAAGGCCAATGTCGGCCTGGCGCCAGGCACGGCTTTCGGCCCCGGCGGCGAGGCGTTTTTGCGGTTGTGTTTCCACCGCCGCCTCGATCAGGTCGAGGAAGCGGCACACCGGCTGGCAAATTGGATGAAGGCAGTTTGAGGATTGGGCTGGACAGGAAAGCCGCGCGTTTGAAGATTCTGGACCGCCTCACTCTTCGGCCGCAGTAACGGCATGGATCCTAGGGTCTGCGCCGCGTCGCTTCGCTCCTTGCTCCGCCCTAGGATGACGAAGAGAAAGATGCCTCGGCCAACCTCGAAGGTCGGCCATTGCTACGATGCCAGACTCCAACTCTGTGACTAGCCAGAAGCCCCCACGCTTCGTCATCCTAGGGCGTAGCAGTCGCGAAGCGACGTCGCGGAGACCCTAGGATCCATGCCGTGACGTCGGAGCGTCGCGGCGTTGGAAGCAATCGACAGGCGCAACCAGCAACGGCTTCAGCCGCCTGACTTGGGGACCAGCAGGGGAATGATGCGGTCGCTCTTGGCCACCGAAGGCCGCCCGGCGGAGCCATAGGGGATGCCGAGCGCATCCCAGGTCTCGACCAGCGCATCCTGCAATTCGGCGATCAGTGCATCGGAATGGAACGGCGTCGGCGTGATGCGCAGCCGCTCGGTGCCGCGCGGCACGGTCGGGTAGTTGATCGGCTGGATGTAGATGCCGTGCACGCCGAGCAGGCGGTCGCTGGCCATCTTGCAGGCCTCGGGATCGCCGACCAGCAGCGGCACGATGTGGGTCGGCGAGTCCATCACCGGCAGGCCGGCGGCCGACAGGATCTGCTTGGTTCGGCTCGCCTGCTGCTGCTGGGCGTCGCGCTCGGCCTGCGAGCGCTTGAGATGGCGGATCGACGCGGTCGCGGCAGCCGCGATCGCCGGCGGCAGTGCCGTGGTGAAGATGAAGCCCGGCGCATAGGAACGCACGGCGTCGATCACGGCGCTGGTGCCGGTGATATAGCCGCCCAGCGTGCCGAATGCCTTGGCCAAGGTGCCTTCGATGATGTCGATGCGGTCAGCCAGGCCTTCGCGCTCGGTGATGCCGCCGCCGCGCGGCCCGTACATGCCGACAGCATGGACCTCGTCGATATAGGTCATGGCGTTGTAGCGCTCGGCGAGCTCGACGATCTCTTTGATCGGCGCGATGTCGCCATCCATCGAGTAGACGCTTTCGAAGACGATCAGCTTGGCGCGTTCGCGCCCCGCCGCCTGCAAAAGGCTTTCCAGATGCGCCACGTCGTTGTGGCGGAAGATCTTTTTCTCGGCGCCGGAACGCCGTACGCCTTCGATCATCGAGGCGTGGTTCAATTCGTCCGAGATGATCAGGCAGTTGGGCAAAAGCTTCGCGATGGTCGAGATCGAGGCCTCGTTGGAGACGAAACCGGAGGTGAAGACCAGTGCCGCTTCCTTGTCGTGCAGGTCGGCAAGCTCCACCTCGAGTTCGACCAGCGGGTTCGAGGTGCCGGAAATGTTGCGGGTGCCGCCGGCGCCCGAACCCATCTTGCCAGCGGTATTCTGGAACGCGGCGATGACGTCGGGATGCTGGCCCATGCCGAGATAGTCGTTGGAGCACCAGACGGTGATTTCCTCGGCGCGGCCATTGGAACGCCAGATGGCGCGCGGGAACTTGCCCGCGATCCGCTCCAGGTCGGCGAAAACGCGGTAGCGACGCTCGGCATGGAGCTGGTCGATCGCTTCCTCGAAGAACCGCTGATAGTTCATATAGGCTTCCCAATTTTTGCGCGGGATCATAATCATTGGCCTGTTGGTCGTCCACCTGGCCTTTTTGGTCAAAATGCCACGCCCCGGACCTGTTCCTAACGATCACGGATCGTGGCCTATTCCCTTGATGTGGATCAACTTTGTTTCAGGACGATGCCACTAGCCGGCGATGCCGGTTACCACGGTTTCAATGGTTATGCGGCGGGCTTTCCAGTAGAGCGGGGGTTGAGACAGTTTCCGATAAATCTTGGATAAGCGAGGACGCGGATGACGGTTTTGGTTACAGGCGGCGCCGGTTACATCGGCAGCCATATGGTCTGGGAGTTGCTTGATGCCGGCGAGGGCGTGGTCGTCCTCGATCGCCTTTCCACCGGTTTCGAATGGGCGGTGGCGCCCGAGGCAAGGCTGGTCGTCGGCGACGTTGCCGACCGGGAATTGGTCGGCACGGTCATCAGGGAGAACAAGGTCGACGCGATCATTCACTTCGCCGGCTCGATCGTGGTTCCGGAATCGGTCGCCGACCCGCTCAGTTACTACGAGAACAACACCTCGAAGACGCGCACGCTGATCGAAACCGCGGTGCGCGAAGGCGTGCCCAATTTCATTTTTTCATCGACCGCCGCCGTCTATGGCGGAGCCGGCCTGGAGCCGGTGCGCGAGGACGCCCGCCTGTCGCCGGAATCGCCCTATGGCCTATCCAAGCTGATGAGTGAGTGGATGCTGCGCGACGCGTCGATCGCGCATGGCCTGCGCTATACGGCGCTGCGCTACTTCAACGTCGCCGGCGCCGACCCGAAGGGCCGCACCGGCCAGTCGACGCCGGGCGCAACCCATCTGATCAAGGTCGCCTGCGAGACGGCACTTGGCAAGCGGCCGTTCATGCAGGTGTTCGGCACCGATTATCCGACGCCGGACGGCACCTGCATGCGCGACTACATCCATGTCAGCGACCTGGCGGCGGCGCATCGCCTGGCCTTGCAGCGGCTGCGTGCCGGGGGACAAAGCCTCGTCGCCAATTGCGGCTACAGCCATGGCTACTCGGTGCTCGAGGTCATCGACAGCGTGCGCCGCGCCTTCGGCCGTGATTTCGAGGTGAAGATGGGCGATCGCCGTCCCGGCGACGCCGCGGCGGTGGTCGCCAATTCGGATCTCGCCCGCGCTGAACTCGGCTGGACCCCGCAACGCGACGATCTCGACCAGATCGTCGCCGACGCGCTCGCCTGGGAGCGCATCCTGACCGGCAAGAACTCCGCGCGCGGCTGAGCCGGGTTCTCCCAAGGGCTCGCAAGGCGGGCAGCGAAGCGCTATTGAAGGCGTTCGCGGCAAGGCGCGGAGGCGTCGCCCGCGAGGAGATCTTGGGGGATGGCATGAAAATAACGGTGCTCGGGGCCGGTGTCGTCGGTACGGCGGCCGCCTATTATCTGGCCGGCGACGGCCATGAGGTGACAGTGATCGAGCGCCATCCGGCGGCGGCACAAGGCACCAGCCAGTCCAATGCCGGCCTGGTGTCACCGGGTGACGCCACCGCCTGGGCCTCGCCGGCGGCTTTGAAGACTTTCCTGCGCGGGCTCTACAACCATGATCTCGGCATCAAGGTCAGGCTGCGCCTCGATCCCTATTTCCTCGCCTGGAGCCTGCGTTTTCTGCGCCAGTGCACGGTGGCGCGCCTGCGCGCCAACACCGACATCAAGCTCAGGCTCGCGCTCTATTCGCGCGACTGCATCAATGCGCTTTCGGAAGCGACCGGCATCCACTACGACGAGCGCAAGAAGGGCATCCTCTACTTCTTCCGCTCGCAAAAGAGCCTCGATACCGGCACCGACAATTACCGTTATCTTGCCAGGCACGGCCTGCCGATCGAAATCGTCGGCCGCGACCGGCTGGTCGAGCTGGAACCAGGCCTTGCCGGCGTCAAGGACAAGATTGCCGGGGGCGTCTATTCACCAACCGACCAGACCGGAGATTCCAAGCAGTTTGTCGACAGGCTGGCCGCCTATGCTGCCGAGAAGCTCGGCGTCAAATTCCTGTTCGGCACGACAGTCGAAGGCCTCGACATCGAGGGCGATCATGTGCGCGCGGTGATGACGTCGGCCGGCCCGGTCGCCGGCGATGCCGTGGTCATCTCGATGGGACCGGAGAGCGGCCTGCTCGGGCGCCGCTACGGCATCGACCTGCCTGTCTATCCGGTGAAGGGTTATACTGCGACGATTCCCCTGGAGGACGAAAGCAAGGGGCCGACCATGGGCGGCGCCGACGAGGACCGGCTGATCGGCTATTCCAGGCTGGGCAACCGCTTGCGGATGTCCTCGACGGCTGAATTCACCGGCTTCGATCGAACTTTCAAGCCCGCCGATTTCAAGACGATCATCAGCACCGGCAAGGACCTGTTCCCCGGTGCCTTCGACGAGAAAAAGGCCGAGCTGTGGGCAGGCCTGCGGCCGATGATGCCCAACTCGGTGCCGGTCATCGGCCAGGCGCGCTACAAAAACCTCTATCTCGACACCGGCCACGGCCATGTCGGCTGGACCATGGCATGCGGCTCGGGGAAATTCCTCGCCGACCTCGTTGCCGGCCGGAAGCTCGAGATCGACCCGCAAGGGCTGGTTTACGGAGGCTAGAGATGTCGGGACCGCAAGTCGCCATCGACCTTGGCCGCATCGAGCGTAACGCCCGCACCATCGTCGAACGCTGCGCCTTGTCTGGCATAAAGGTCTTCGGCGTCACCAAGGGTACTTGCGGCATGCCGCAAGTGGCGCGTGCCATGCTGCGGGGCGGGGTCTCAGGCATCGCAGAATCGCGCTTCGAGAACATTCGCCGGCTGCGCGACAGCGGCATCAACGCGCCGATCATGCTGTTGCGCAGCCCGCCGATGGCGCGGGTCGAGGAGGTGGTGCGCACCGTCGACATCAGCCTGCAGTCGGAACTCGCCACCATCCGCGAGATATCGCGCATCGCCGAGCGCATGGGCCGCATCCACGACATCATGCTGATGATCGATCTCGGGGATCTCCGAGAGGGCATCTGGCCGAACGACCTGATCCCGACCGTCGAGCAGATACTGCAGTTCAAGGGCGTTCGCATTGCCGGCATCGGCACCAATCTCGGCTGTTTCGGCGCCATCATGCCGACGCCGGAAAATCTCGGCCAACTCGTCGCCCATGCCTACAAGACCGAGCGCCTGTCCGGCAGAAGCCTCGACGTGATCTCCGGCGGCGCCTCGTCGTCGCTGCCGCTGCTGCTCGAAGGCAGGTTGCCGGCCGGCATCAACAACCTGCGGGTCGGCGAGGCGATCCTGCAGGGTGGTGTCGAGACCTTCCGCGACACGCCGTGGGCGGAGCTCGAACCCGATGCCTGCCGGCTGACAAGCGACATCATCGAGGTCAAGCTCAAGCCGTCACGGCCGATCGGCCAATCGGGCTACGACGCCTTCGGCAACCAGCCGGCCTTCCCCGACGAAGGCGACAGGCTGCGCGCCATCGCCAATATCGGCCGCGAGGATGTGCTGGTCGAGGGGCTGACGCCGATCGCCAAGGGGATACGCGTGCTCGGCGCCTCCAGCGACCATCTGCTTTTGGATGTCGCCGATGCCGAACCGAGGCCCTCCGTCGGCGACCGCGTCGCCTTCCGCATGAGCTATGGCGCCATGCTTTTGGCGATGACCTCGGAATATGTCGAGAAGGCCCCGATGCACGACGTCGAGGATTTTTCCGGCCGCAAGATGGTGCAGATCACGGCCGGGCAGGGGGCCGCCGGCATCCTGGCCCGAGAAAGCACCGGCGCGCGGCTGGAAGCGATGAACTTCGACGTGGTGGAACTCGCCGATGTCGAGCGGCCGCCATCGGGGCTGGTCCGGCTGATTGCCGGCGCCGATCGTCGCATCGCCCACAAGGCGCTGACCGCGACGGCGCGCGCGACGCATTCTTTCGGCCTGATCTGGATCGATTCCATCGCCGCCCTGATGCCAGAGGACGAGGAGGGCATCGACCTGCCGGAATGTTCGGTGCTGGCGCGATCGCTCGGGCTCGATCACAAAGCCGGCGCGCTGCAGCCGCAGCTGTCGCCGGAAAATGTCGTCATCGTCGGCCTGCGCCACGCCGATCCGGCCGAGGCGCGGGTGCTGAAGGATTCGCGCGTGTCGGCCTTCACCATGACCGACATCGACGCCATGGGCATGCGCGACCTGATGCATGAAGCGATCCGCATCGCCACCTCAGGCACGCAAGGCTTTCATGTCAGCTATTCGCCGACCGCAACCGAATTCGCAGGCTGGGCTGCGGGCTCCGGCGGGCTGACCGTGCGCGAAACGCACCAGGCGATGGAGGCGATCGCGCTCTCCGGTGGCTTGCTGTCGATGGATGTTTCGGGCCTGACGGCGGATCTGGAGCCGCGGATCGGCACCGACGCGGTCAACTTCGTCATGTCTGCCTTCGGCAAACGGATTCTCTGATCAGCCCTGCGCTTCCACTGCCGCGCGCCATGCGCTGACATAGTCGACCCAGGCCGGGTCTATAGGCGGTTCTATGCTTTCGCCCTTGCCGTGCGTCGCCGGCCGATCGCATGCCAGCAGCGCCGCGCCGATGCTGGTGCCGGTGGCGGCCTCGGACGCAACAACGGCGCGCGCCGTGGCTGCCGCCAGCATGCCGACAAAGAGCCGGTTGCGGGCAAAGGGGCCTTCGACCGTGGTCGGGCCGTCCGCGCCGATCAAGTCGAGGCAGGTTGCCGTCATCAGCGCCAGATAGAACGAGATGGCGGCAAAGCGCTGGCCATTATTCATGCCGTCGGCGTTGAGCCATGTCGCAGTCTGATGCGGGAACGGCCCCGAGCCCTGCTGGGTCGACGGCAGCAGCAGCATCTTTCGCGCCAGCACGGCGCCGACATCACCCTCGTTCCACTGCTCCGGCTCGTCCTTTGTCAGCACGGAAAACTCGCGGCCGCCCATGAAGCGCGCCGAGGGAACGGGATTGCCGAGTGCGTTGACATTGACCAGCGTGTCGCGCGCGGCATCCAGCGCAATCTGTTTGCCGCCGACCGCCATCGACACCACCCAGGTGCCGGTCGAGACGACGGAGAAAGGCGGTTTGTCGGAGAGAAGATGCGGCAGAAGCGAGGCGTTGGAATCATGCAGGCCGCAGAACACCGGCGTTTGCGGATCGAGTCCGGTTCGCATCGCAATACTGGGCAGGATCGGGCCGAGGCGATCGCTGGCCGGCCGCACCGGCGCCATCAGGCCGCGCCAGTCCAGCCTGTCGACCAACGATGAGAAATCCGCCGTCCACGGGTTCCACAAGTCGGTGTGGCAGCCGAGCGAGGTGACCTCGTTGGCGGCGATCCCGGTCAGGCGCAGCGCCCAGTATTGTGGGTACATCAGCATCGCGGCGGCCCTGGCGAATTCCGCCGGGAAGCTCTTCTGCTGCCAGAAGAATTGCGCACTGAGATTGAGGCCGAGCGGCAGGCGCGGCGTGCCGGTCTCGGCAAAGGGCGGGCGGATCGCGTCATAATCCGCTGCCAGCCCGTCGGGGCCATCGAACTCATAGTCGAGCACCGGCAGCACCAGTTCGCCCGCCGCGTCGACCAGCACGCCCGTCGCGCCATGGGTGGTGATCGAAATGGCGTCGATGCGCTGTTCGCGGTCGAGGCCGGCAAGGCTGTCGAGGATGAATGCCCACAAGGCCTCGACATCGTGGTGCGGGTAAGGCGCCTGTCGCACCGGCGCATTGGACATGCGGCGCAGCGCCACCTCGCTCAACGTCGCGAGGTCGACCAGCGCCACCTTGGCGTTGGTCTTGCCGATGTCGATGACGGCGATGTGCTGCATCGCACTCATGCCATGTGGAACATTGTTTCCAACGGCACGGCCACCGGCTCGTTGTCCGGCCTGGTTTCCATGATGTCGGCCATTTCAGCCCACCAGCGCTGCATCACCGGATATCCGGGCAATTCGTCCATGCCGTGGTCGTCACGCCGCCACAGAACACCGAACAGGATATTGGTCTCCTCGTCGAGATGGATGGAATAATCGGAGACGCCGGCCTGCTTCAGCAGCGATATCAGCGACGGCCAGATCTCGTCGTGGCGCTTCTTGTACTCGGCCTTCATGCCGGGCTTCAGCTTCATTTTGAACGCGTATTTCTGCGGCATCAGCGCCCTCCGCGCAATCGCCGCCAGACGATCGGCAAGGCGATGACGATGATCAGCAGCAGACCTATAAAGATCGACATGACGATGCCGGGCACGTTGAGCAGGCCGAGCCCGAAGGTCACCAGTCCCATGATGAAGGCTGCGAGCACGACCCCAACAATGCTGCCGGCGCCGCCGAGGATACTGACGCCGCCGAGCACCACCATGGTGATGACTTCCAGCTCGTAGCCCTGCGCGATCGATGGCCGCGTCGAGCCGAGCCGCGAGGTGATCAGCACCGAGGCGATGCCCGACATCAGCCCGGTCAGGCAGAACAGGATGAACTTGGTGCGGCCGACGCGCACGCCGGAAAACTGCGCAGCTATCGGATTGTTGCCGATGGCGAAGACGCGTCGGCCGAAACTCGTACGGTGCAGCAGGAACCAGTAGACGACGGCCGCAATGAGGAAGAGCACCAGCTCGAACGACACCACCCACCAGACATAGCCCTGGCCGAAGAAGGCGAAGCTTGCGGGATAGCCCTTGTAGGCCTGGTCGCCGAGGATGATGAAGGCGATGCCGCGAAACAGGCTCATCGTGCCGATGGTGACGACGATCGACGGCAGGCCGAGCCTTGTCACCAGCAGACCGTTGAAGGCGCCGCAGCCGAGCCCGACGACGATGCCGATCGCTACCAGCGCTGGCGTGCCGGCGCCGGCCTGCACCGCCATGCCCATCATCGTCGACGAGAGCGCAATGATGGCGGCCACCGACAGATCGATCTCGCCCGAGATGATCAGCAGCGCCATGGCGAAGGCGATCAGGCCTTTCTCGGTGAAATTGAAGGTCAGATCGGACAGCGAATAAGGGTCGAGGAAATAGGGCGAGGCGAAGCTGTTGATGGCGAAGATGGCGACGGCCACCACGACCAGCAGCGCTTCCCAGGAAAAAATCGCCGAACGAAGCGGCTTGTCGAGCCGGTCGGGAATGTGGCGCGGAGCAGGGATGTCGGTCACGCCTCCACCTTTCTGAGGATGATGCGGCCTTGCTGGCGTTCGCCGCGCGCGTTGAGCACGACGGCCAGGATGATGGCGCTGCCCGAAATCGCCATCTGCCAGAAGGGCGAGATGTTGATGACCGGCAGCGCGTTGGAGATGATGCCCAGGAACAGTGCGCCGAGCACCGCGCCGCCGACCGAGCCGATGCCGCCGGCGATCGAGATGCCGCCGATGACGCAGGCGGCGATGATGTTGAGCTCATAGCCATTGGCGACCTCGACCGACGCGATCACATAGCGCGAGATCCAGAGATAGCCTGACAGGCCGCCGACCATGCCGGAGATGCAGAAGACGATGAACTTGGTGCGGCCGACATCGATGCCGGCATAGACGGAAGCCGTCGGGTTTACGCCGATGGCATAGATCGAGCGGCCGAGCGCGGTGCGCGTCATCAGGACG
Organism: Mesorhizobium sp. WSM4822; assembly: GCF_055811155.1. NCBI lineage: Bacteria > Pseudomonadati > Pseudomonadota > Alphaproteobacteria > Hyphomicrobiales > Phyllobacteriaceae > Mesorhizobium > Mesorhizobium sp. WSM4822. The sequence continues at coordinate 288,077 of NZ_JBVVQM010000010.1, forward strand.
AAGAACAGCGCAATGACCAGGATGGCGATCCACGACAGCACCGGAATGCCGAGGAAGGCGGCGCGCTGAAAGCCGATGAAGTCCGGGCTCATCTTGTCGGCATTGACCCAGGCGCCGCCGGACAGGACGAAGGTGGCGCCGCGATAGATGGTCAGCGTGCCCAATGTCACCACGATCGAGGGGATGTTCAGGCGCCACACCAGCAGGCCGTTGATGGCGCCGAGCACAAGGCCGACCAGCAGTGCGACGACGATCAGCAGCGGGATCGGGATCGCCGGATGTGCTGCGTTCAGCATCGCCACCACCATGCCGGTGAAGCAGAGATTGGACGCCATCGACAGATCGATCGACCGGGTCAGGATGACCACCATCTGGCCGAGCGCCAGGATCATCAGGATCGAGGTGTCGTTGAACACCTGGCGCAGATTGCCGGGGTCGGCAAAGGCCGGGAAACGCGTCGAAATCAGGCCGATCAGCACGACGATGGCCGCCAACAGCCAGATTTCACGGTATTTGAGGAAAGCCTTCATGCCGCGATCCCCGCTGCCGTCCGAACCAGCGTCTCGGCGTCCAGCCCCTTGTTGTCGTAGACCGCCGCGACGAGCCCCTCGCGCATGACCACGACGCGGTCGGACATGCCGAGGATTTCGGGCAGCTCGGAGGACACCATGATCACCGACAGGCCTTGCGCCACCAACTCGGCCATGAAGCCGTGCACGGCGGCCTTCGAGCCGATGTCGATGCCCTTGGTCGGCTCGTCCAGGATGATCACCTTGGGCGACGTCGCCAGCCATTTGGCGATGACGATCTTCTGCTGGTTGCCGCCCGACAGCGTGCCGACGTCCTGGCTGAGCGAGGAGGCCCTGAGGTCGAGCCGCTCGGTGTAGGAGCGGGCCAGATCGAACTCCTCCGACAGCCGCAGCAGGCCGGACTTCGATGTGCGCTTGAGTGAAGGCAGCGAGACGTTCTGGAAGATCGGCAGGCCGATCACCACGCCTTGTTTGCCGCGTTCTTCGGGCACGTAGACGATCCCGGCATCGATCGAATCCGCCGCCGATTTCGGCGCGAGCGTCTTGCCTTCCAGCGTGATCGTGCCGGCTGATGTGCGGGTGATGCCCGATATCGCCTGCATCACCTCGCTGCGGCCGGCGCCGACCAGGCCGTAGAAGCCGAGGATCTCGCCCTTGTGCAGTTCGAAGCCGATGTCGTTGAATTCGGTCGGATGCGACAGGCCGGAAACGGAGAGCACCGGCGCGCCTATCTCGGCCTTGCGCTGCGGGAAGATGTGATCGACCGCGCGGCCGACCATCAGGCGCACGATCTGGCTCTGGCCGGCATCCTTGATCAGGCCTTCGCCGACCATCTCGCCATCGCGGAACACCGTGTAGCGGTCGGCGATACGGTAGATCTCGTCGAACTTGTGGCTGATGAACAGGATTGCCTTGCCGTCGCTCTTGAGGAACTCGATCAGCAAAAAGAGCTCCTCGATCTCCTTCATCGAAAGTGCGGCGGTCGGCTCGTCCATGATGACGATCTGCGCGTCGATCGACATGGCGCGCGCAACGGCGACCAGATGCTTGTTGGCGATGCCGAGGTCCTTCAGGCGCGCATCGGCGTCGATGTGGCCGGCATGCATGGTGTCAAGCACTTCGCGCGCATTCCTACGCATCGTGCGCCAGTCGATGGTGCGCAAACGCGTGCGTGGCGCGTGGCCGAGAAAGATGTTTTCGGCGACGCTCAGATCGTCGAACAGCACGGTTTCCTGGTGGATGGCGGTGACGCCATGGCCGAAGGCGGCATGTGCGCTGGGCAGGGTGACTGCCTGGCCGTCGATGCTGATGGTACCCCCGTCGGGCTGGTAGATGCCGGTCATGATCTTGACCAGCGTCGACTTGCCGGCGCCGTTTTCGCCGATCAGCGCCGTCACCTGCCCTGGATAGAGCGACAGGCTGACATTGTGCAGCGCGCGCACGCCGGGAAAGCTCTTGGAGATGCCGGACAGCGTCAGGCGTGGAGCCGGGGCCGGAGGCCGCTCCTTCACCGCGCCGTGTTGGGCTGTCGTGTCCATAATCGTATCAAGCCCTGAAACAAGGTTCGTTTAAAGTCGCGGCGGGACGTGAGCCCCGCCGCGTCAGCTCTAGAGAACTCCAGATCAATAGATCTTGGAGAACTTTTCGATGTTCGACTTGTCGAACTGGAAGGGCGGAGCCATCGCAGCCGAGTTGGTGTCGTCGAGCGTGACCTTGCCGACGCGGCCGATCGACAGCGTGGCGCCGGGCTTCGCCTCTTCCTTCTTCACCGCCAGATCATGGGCGAGGTAGACGGCCGAGTAGCCGAGGTCGATCGGGTTCCACAGGGCAACCGCCTGACTGGAACCGTTGTCGATGAACTTCTTGAACTCGGACGGCAGCGCGAGGCCGGTGACATTGACCTTGCCGATCAGGTTCTCGTCGGTGACGACCTGGGCGGCGGCGACGACGCCGACGGTGGTCGGCGCGATGATCGCCTTGAGGTTCGGATAGGACTTCAACAGGCCCTTGGCTTCGTCGGTGCTCTTGGCCGAATCGTCATCGCCATAGACGGTGGCGACGAGTTTGATCTTGGGGAACTTCTCCGGCAGGATTTTCTTGGCCGCGTCGATCCAGGCGTTCTGGTTGGTGGCGGTCGAGGAGGCCGACAGGATGGCGACCTCGCCGCCTTCCGGCAGGTGGTCGGCGGCAAGCTTGATGATGGTCTCGCCGATCAGGCCGGTATCGGACGGGTTGAGGTGAAGCTGGCGGCCTTCCTTGGCGACGCCCGAATCCCACGAGATGACGGTGATGCCGCGTTCCATGGCCTTCTTCAGCACCGGCACCAAGGCGTCGGCGTCATTGGCCGAAATGGCGATGGCGTCGACCTTCTGCGCGATCAGCGAATTGACCACTTCGATCTGCGCTTCGGCGGTCGCCTTGGTCGGGCCGGTGTAGATGATGTCGACATCGCCGAGTTCCTTGGCCGCCTCTTCGGCGCCCTTGTTGGCGGCATCGAAGAAGCCGTTGCCGAGCGATTTCACCACCAGTGCGATCTTGACGTTTTCGGCATAGGCGGCATTCACGAACATGGCGGCTGAAAAGGCCGCCGTTACCATCAATTTCTTCAAGAAGCTCATCGAATTTCCTCCCTTGAGCGTTGCATTCCATCGTCGCTGCGAGCGCGAGTTGGCCTCAGGCCTGCAGTGAAGATTCTTCCTTGTTGGTTGCGGATGTGCGGGCGACGATCAGTGTCACGCCGGCGGTCTCCAGCATCTTGGCTTCGCGATCCTCGATGCCGTCATCGGTGATGACGGTGGCGATGCGCGACAGGCCGCACAGGATCAGGCTGGAGCGTTTGCGGAATTTCGAGGAATCGACCAGCACCACCAACTCGTCGGCCTGGTCGATCAGTTTCTGCTCCGCCTGGATCAAAAGCGGATCGCCCTCCATCAGGCCGAGCGGCCCCAGACCCTGCGCGCCCATGAACATGCGGCGCGCATAGAAATTGCGCGTCACGTCATTGTCGAAGGGCGACAGGATGATGTTCTGCTCGCGATAGATGGTGCCGCCCGACAGCATCACCGTGTTCTTGGAGTGCTTGAGCAGGTGCTCGGCGATCGGGAACGAATTGGTGAAGATCGGCATGCGGCGGCCGGTCAGGAAATGCACCATCTGGAACGTGGTGGTGCCGCCATTGATGATGATTGGTTCGCCGTCCTTGCACAGCTCTACCGCTTCACGCGCGATCGCCCGCTTCTGCGAGGCGTTGATCGTTTCGTTGACGGAAAAGGGCCGGCCGGCCAGCCCGATGAACTGCGGCGGCGAGATTGCCTCGGCGCCGCCGCGCACGCGGCGCAGGCGCTTCTGGACGTGGAGAGCCGCGATATCGCGCCGGATCGTCGCCTCGGAGGACTCCGTCAGGTCGACCATCTCCTGCACCGTCACCACAGGCTTTTCCTGGACGGCGGACAGAATGATCCTGTGGCGCTCTTTTTCGTGCATGGTTCCTCCCTGCCTGAGCATCTAGGCACCCAAAAAGCGCAGTGTCAATCATTTCCGATCATATAATTTCATTGTGCAGTGCAATATGATTGATCTTGATCGTTTGTGATTGACAAGCCGGCCGCTTCCGTGGAAATTCGGGGCCAAATGGCCGCGCCTTTTGCGTGCCTTTCGGGAGGATTGCATATGCTCGACAAGCGCACCGGCGCGCGCCTCGCCAATCTGTGGGACGAGGCCAAGGCTCACGCGATGAGCGGGCCGGAACTTCTGGTCTACCGCTCGAACACGCTCGGTTCCGACAAGCGCGTCACCAATTATGGCGGCGGCAACACGTCGTCGAAGATCTGGCAGAGAGACCCGCTCACCGGCGAGGATGTCGAAGTGCTGTGGGTCAAGGGATCGGGCGGCGACAGCGCCTCGATCAAGCTGGACGGCTTTGCCACGCTCTACATGGACAAGCTGCGCGCGCTCAAAGGTCTCTATCGCGGCGTCGAGCACGAAGATGAAATGGTCGGCTTCCTGCCGCACTGCACCTTCAACCTCAATCCACGCGCGGCCTCTATCGACACGCCGTTGCACGCCTACGTGCCGAAGCCTTTTGTCGACCACATGCATCCCGATGCCATCATCGCCATTGCCGCCGCGAAGGATTCGAAGGCGCTGACGAAAGAAATCTTCGGCGACGCCATCGGCTGGTTGCCGTGGAAGCGTCCCGGGTTCGAGCTTGGCCTGTGGCTGGAGAAATTCTGCCTCGAACACCCCGATGCCAAGGGTGTCATCCTGGAAAGCCACGGCCTGTTCACCTGGGGCGACACCCCCAGGGAATGCTACGAGACGACGATCTCGGTGATCAACCAGGCGATCGAATGGTTCGAGCCCCGCTCCGAGGGTGTCGCTATCTTTGGCGGTGAAGTGGTCAAGGCACTCGACGCCACCGAGCGCCGTGCCATCGCGGCCAAACTGATGCCGAGGATTCGCGGCCTGATCTCGGAGAAGAGCCACAAAACAGGCCATTTCGATGATTCCGCCGCCGTGCTCGAATTCGTCAATTCCAGGGATCTGCGCCCGCTGGCGGCACTCGGCACCTCGTGCCCCGACCATTTCCTGCGCACCAAGATCCGCCCGCTGGTCATCGAATTCGATCCGGCCAAGCCCGATGTCGATGCGGTGATTGCGCGGCTTGCCGACGACATCGCAGCCTATCGCGTCGGCTACCAGGCCTACTACGACAGCTGCAAGCATCCGGACTCGCCCGCCATCCGCGATCCCAATGCCGTCGTCTACCTGATGCCCGGCGTCGGCATGTTCACCTTCGCCGGCGACAAGGCGACGGCGCGCATTTCGGGAGAATTCTATGTCAACGCCATCAACGTCATGCGCGGCGCCTCGACCGTCTCGTCCTATGTCGGCCTGCCTGCACAGGAAGCCTTCGACATCGAATACTGGCTGCTCGAGGACCTGAAGCTGCAGCGTATGCCGAAGGCGAAGTCGCTTGCCGGCCAGATCGCGCTGGTCACGGGTGGCGCCGGCGGCATCGGCCGCGCCACGGCCAACCGGCTGCTGCGCGAAGGCGCCTGCGTGGTGCTGGCCGACATCGACGAGACAGCGCTGGCCAGCGCCAATGACGAACTGGCCAAGGTCTATGGCAAGGATTTCGTCCGCCCGGTGCTGATCAACGTCACCTCGGAGGACCAGGTCATTTCGGGCTTTGCCGAGACCGCGGTCGAGTTCGGCGGCATCGACATTCTGGTGTCGAATGCAGGGCTGGCCTCCTCGGCGCCGATCGAGGAGACGACGCTGGCGCTGTGGAACAAGAACATGGACATCCTGTCGACCGGCTATTTCCTGGTCTCGCGGGAAGCGTTCCGGCTGTTCCGCGCGCAGAAGATTGGTGGCAACGTCGTCTTCGTCGCCTCCAAGAACGGCCTTGCCGCATCGCCCAACGCTGCCGCCTATTGCACTGCCAAGGCCGCCGAGATCCACCTCGCCCGCTGTCTGGCGCTGGAGGGTGCGGAGGCGCAGATCAGGGTCAATGTCGTCAACCCGGACGCGGTGCTGCGCGGCTCGAAGATCTGGACCGGCGAGTGGAAGGAACAGCGCGCCGCCGCCTACAAGATGTCGACCGACGATCTGGAGGAGCACTATCGCTCGCGTTCGATGCTGAAGCGCTCGGTCTTCCCGGAAGACATCGCAGAGGCGATCTATTTCCTGGCGTCCGACATGTCGGCCAAGTCGACCGGCAACATCATCAATGTCGACGCGGGCAACGCCCAGAGCTTTACGCGCTAGCCGCTTCGCCCTTCTCCCCGTCACTATACGGGGAGAAGGTGCCGGCAGGCGGATGAGGGGCAGCGCTGCCCGAACATATTTTGGGAGGAACCAGCACTTGTCCGAATCCATCATCTCCGCCGACCTCGTCGACAAGGACAACGGCGCGCGCAAGCCCAACCTCGAGCGCGACTACGCCTCGCTCGGCGAGCGGCTCGACCGTCGCGGCATCGCTATCGACGCTATCAGAGACAAGGTCGAGAAATTCGCGGTGGCGATCCCGTCCTGGGGCGTCGGCACCGGCGGCACCCGCTTTGCCCGTTTTCCCGGCGCCGGCGAGCCGCGCGACATCTTCGACAAGATCGAGGACTGCGCCGTCATCCAGCAATTGACGCAAGCGACGCCGACCGTCTCCCTGCACATTCCGTGGGACAAGGCCGACCCGAACCGGCTGAAGCAGGCGGCTTCGCGCTTTGGCCTCGGCTTCGACGCCATGAACTCCAACACTTTTTCCGACGCGAAGGACCAGGCGCTTTCCTACAAATTCGGCTCGCTGTCGCATGCCGATGCCGGCACGCGCCGGCAAGCGGTCGAGCACAATCTCGAATGTATCGAGATCGGCAAGACGCTCGGCTCCAAGGCCCTGACGGTGTGGATCGGCGACGGTTCGAACTTCCCGGGCCAGGTCAATTTCGCCAAGGCGTTCGAGCGCTATCTCGACGCCATGAAAGAGGTTTACGCCGGACTGCCCGCCGGCTGGAAGCTGTTCAGCGAGCACAAGATGTACGAGCCGGCCTTCTATTCCACCGTCGTGCAGGACTGGGGCACCAACTACATGATCGCCAGGGAATTGGGCGACAAGGCGTTCTGTCTCGTCGACCTCGGCCACCATGCCCCCAACGTCAACATCGAGATGATCGTCTCGCGGCTGATCCAGTTCAAGAAGCTCGGCGGCTTCCATTTCAACGATTCGAAGTATGGCGACGATGATCTCGATGCCGGTTCGATCGACCCCTACCGGCTGTTCCTCGTCTTCAACGAACTGGTCGATGCCGAACTGTCCGGCACCGAGGGTTTCGATCCGGCGCACATGCTCGACCAGAGTCACAACGTCACCGATCCGATCGAAAGCTTGATGCTGTCGGCGGTCGAGGTGCAGCGCGCCTATGCGCAGGCGCTGCTCGTCGATCGCAAGGCGCTGGAAGGTTTTCAGGACAGTAATGACGCGCTGATGGCGACGCAGACGCTGAAAGCCGCTTATCGAACCGATGTCGAGCCGATCCTGGCCATGGCGCGGCTGAAGACTGGTGGCGCCATTGATCCGGTCGCGGCCTATAGGGCGGCGGGTTACCGCGCCAAGGTCGCTGCGGAACGTCCCGCGGTCGCCGGTGGCTCGGGCGGCATTGTCTGAGCCCGAGCCGGCCCCCTCACCCGGCCGCTTTGCGGCCACCGCCCTCCGGGCGTTCGTTGTTCGAAAAGCCAAGCAGTTGGCTTTTGGCCCGCCGCGCGGACCACGCCTCACCCCGCTGGGGAGAAGAGACTGACGTCAGCGCTGACAACCTCCTCTCCCCTCGGGGAGAGGTCGGATTGCCTCGAATTGCGCTTCGCAATTCAGTTGGCAATCCGGGTGAGGGGGCTCTTTCTCACGCTCCCTTAATTGTTAGTGGACTCGATCAGTCCAACACGGTCTTCTAGGCGTCCCCCCGCCCGGAGAACCGCCATGCCTCTCAACCGTCGGACACTGATCGCCGCCAGTCTTTCCATCACCTTCGCCCTCGCGCCGTTGACGGGCGTCTTCGCCGCATCGCCTGCGCCAGCCAAGGGCGAGCACGGCATGGTGGTGACGGCCCAGCATCTGGCGTCCGAAGTCGGTATCGAGGTGCTGAAAAAGGGCGGCAATGCTGTGGATGCGGCGGTTGCCGTCGGCTATGCGCTCGCGGTCGTCTACCCCAATGCCGGCAATATCGGCGGCGGCGGCTTCATGACCATCCGCTTCAAGGACGGCAAATCGACCTTTCTCGATTTTCGCGAGCGGGCGCCGCTGGCGGCGACAAAAACCATGTATCTCGACAAGGACGGCAACCCGGTGAAGGGGGCCAGTCTCGACGGCTATCTTGCGGTCGGCGTGCCGGGTTCGGTGGCCGGTCTGGAGATGGCCCGCGAAAAATACGGCAAATTGTCCCGCCAGGATTTGATGGCGCCGGCAATCGGCTATGCCAGGGACGGCTTCATCCTCAACCAGGGCGACGCCGCCTCGTTTGCCGGCAGCGCCGACAGGCTGGCGAAGGACCCCGCGGCCGCCGCCATATTCCTGAAACCCGACGGCAAGCCCTATGGCATCGGCGAGCGGCTGGTCCAGCCCGACCTCGCGGCGTCGCTCGCAACCATTTCCGAAAGGGGGACGGATGCCTTTTACAAAGGCGCCATCGCCGATGCCATCGTCAAGGCGAGCGGCGCCAAGGGCGGCATTCTCGCCAAACCGGATTTTGAGCAATATGCGGTGCGCGAACTCAAGCCCGTGACCTGCACCTATCGCGGCTACGAGATCACCTCCTCGCCGCCGCCCAGCTCCGGCGGCGTCATCATCTGCGAAATCCTCAACGTTCTGGAGGGCTATCCCTTGTCCTATCTCGGTGCCGGTTCGGCCGAGACGGTCCACGTCATGATCGAGGCGATGCGCTACGCCTATGTCGACCGCAATTCCGCGCTCGGCGATCCCGATTTCGTCGACAATCCGGTCTCGAAATTGCTTGATAAGGCCTATGCCAAGGATATCCGCGACAAGATCGACCCGTTCCGGGCCGGCGTGTCGCAGGATCTGATGCCGAAGGGCTTTGGCGAGAGCAAGGAGACGACGCATTATTCGATCATCGACGATGAAGGCAATGCGGTCGCGGTCACCTACACGCTGAATGGCTCCTTCGGAGCCGGCGTCGTCGCCGACGGCACCGGCATCCTGCTCAACAACGAAATGGACGATTTCACCCAGAAACCCGGCGTGCCCAATCTCTACGGCCTGGTCCAGGGCGAGGCCAACGCCATCCAGCCGAAGAAGACGCCGCTGTCGTCGATGAGCCCGACCGTGGTCGCCAAGGACGGCAAACCGTTCATGGTCATCGGCAGCCCGGGTGGCTCGCGCATCATCACGATCACGCTGGAAGCGATCGTCAATGTCATCGACCACGGCATGAACATCCAGGAGGCGATCGACGCGCCTCGCATCCACCATCAATGGCTGCCCGACAAGGTTTATGTCGAGCCGTTCGGCCTGTCGCCGGACACAGAAAAGCTGCTGGCCGGCATGGGATATCACCTCGATCTCGCTGACCAGACCTGGGGGCAGGCGGCCGGCATCCTGGTCGGCGGCAAGAGCCTGGCGGAAATCGAGAAGGGCGGCGGCGCGCGCTACAACGGCGCCATCGACAGCCGCGCGGCCTCCGGCGAGGCGCTCGGATACTGATAGCTCGGAGGAAAAACCTGGTGCAGCGTGGCGATTCGGGTTGATCGCCCGCTGCTCAAGTGGATCGGCTCACACCGATTTGGCCGTCACAAGACCAGCGTGAGAGTGGACGCAACCAGCATCAAGGCGGCAATGCCGACGAACAGCGCATAGATACGCGGCCGGTCGAGCAGCAGCGCGTTTCCGGATATCCAGGCGGACGTGGCGCCGCCAAGCGCGAAGAGGAAGCCGTTGCGGTGCCCGAAGACCATCGATGCGGCCATCAGCCCGCCAATGATCAGCGCACCGAACACGATGATCACGGCAACGGCATATCTCTCGAAATCATTGCCGCTTCCCATGCTCGGGCCGATTGCGTTCAAGGTTGGCAGATCGTCCGGATCGAAAGGGTTCGTCGACCCGTATTCGTCTTGACCGGCAGGCTCTCGCATCATTCATTCTCCGTATAGCGGCAACAAACCATCAAGCCTTGCCGAGCGCAACCCGATCGCACTCCCTTCAATGCGTTTGGTACGGTCTTCTACACCTTCTGGCGACGACCGCCGCCGGTTTTTTGATTCGTTGCCTTTTCAGGCAATCCAATCCAGAGCGCGCCGGCCCGAAGGCGGTCGTGGCACCATCATCCTGGAATGCATTCGTGGAGGAAAAATGATGCGGGACGTGGATTGCGCTTCGCGGGCAGCGATTTTCGGCGAGCGGGACGTCGCACGCCCACCGTGACGGTGCGAATCGTCTTGCCGCCATCCGGACGGAGGACAGGGCCGCGTCGAATCGCGGCTCTGGACGCGCGTCGTCACAGGTTCATGCGGCGCGCTTCAGATCCTGCATGCCAGATCACTGCCAGCCGAGGCAGCCGAGCGGCATGCATCAGAACTTCATGCTGAGGCTGCCCTTGATGACGCGGCCTTCGCCATAGATGCAGCTGAGGTCGGCATTGCTGCCGGCCTCATAGCAGGTCGAATAGTAGGTCTTGTCGAACAGGTTGGAGACATTGAGCGCTGCCTGCCAGCCATTCTTCTTGTAGCGCAGTGCCGCGTCGACCAGCGTGTGGCCGGGCACGTTAACCGTGTTCGTACTGTCACCGAAGCTGGCGCCGATATAGCGCACGCCGGCGCCGACACTCAGGCCCTCGAGCACGCCGCTGCCAACCTCATAATTGGCCCACAGCGATGCCTGGTGTTCCGGCACCCTGGCCGGGCGGTTACCGATGACGGCGGCGGCATCGCTGGTTATCTCCGCGTCGAGATAGGTGTAGGCCGCCGTCATGCTGAGGCCGGAAGCCAGATCTGCGTTGGCCTCGATCTCCAGGCCGCGATGGCGGACTTCTCCGGTCTGGACCTGGTAGACGGGATTGGCTGCTGCCGTCGGCACATTGGTCTTGCGCAGGTCGAACAGCGAAGCGGTGATGAAGCCGGGGAAGAAGGTCGGCTCGTATTTCAAGCCGACTTCATACTGCTTGCCCAACGAGGGCAGCAGCGCGTCTCCGGACTGGGTCGGGCCGATATTGGTGGTGAAGGATTCGGCATAGCTGGCGTAGGGCGTCAGGCCGTTGTCGAAGAGATAGCCGATGCCGATATTGCCGGTGAAGGCATGGTCCTTCTGATCGTAGCTGCCTGCACCGTCGAGTCGGTTGAAATTGGTGTGGTCGATCCAGGCCTGCCGGCCGCCGATTGTTAGGACCCAGTGGTCGGCGATCTTGGACTGGTTTTGTGCATAGAGGCCGACCTGGCCGATCGTCTCCACGCGATCCGTAATGATGAGGCTCGGCGGCGTGACAGGGATCGAGTAGTCCGGGTTCTGGGTGTCCAGCGGCGGACCCGCCCCGTAGCCGTTGCGCCCGTCGACCGATTGTCTGCTGTAATCCAGACCGAACAGCAGCTTGTTTTCGACCACGCCGAAGTCAGCCTTGTACTCGGCCTGGTTGTCGACGTTGAACAGCCTTGCCGTCTCATCCACGGTGAACAGCGTGCGCTGCACCGTATGTTCGTCTGCGCCGATGTATGGGCCGCCAACCCACTCGCCAAAATAGAGCTGCCGGTAGTCGGTTTCCTGCTGCGAGTAGCGCAGGTTTTGCCGCACCGTCCAATGGTCGTCGAACTCATGGCTGAACTGGTAGCCGATCGAACCATGGTTGGCATCGAAGCGGTCGAAGTCAGGCGAGCCGGTGAAGAAATTGCGCGGCAGATTGCCATACTGCGCCGGCAGAAACTGATTCGTCGTCAGCCTGTCCCACTGGTAGTTGGCCAGGATGGTCAGCGAGGTCTGCGCATCCGGCTGCCACCTGAGCGCCGGCGCGACGAAGATGCGGTCGTTGCGGGAATAGTCGGTTTCGAGCGCGCCGTTGCGAACCAGGCCGGTCAGCCGGTAGGACCACACGCCGGCATCGTCGATCGGGCCGCCTATATCCAGCCCGGCCTCGACGGTGTTGAAGCTGCCATAGCTGAGGAAGCCGTCATAGATCGGCTTGTCCGTCGGCCGCTTGGTGACGGCATTGACCATGCCGCCAGCCTCGTTCTCGCCGTAGAGCACCGAGGATGGCCCCTTCAAGACTTCGATTCGCTCCAGCCCGTAGGGCTCGATCTTGAAGCCTGAGAAATCGATCACTTTCTGCGGCAGCCCGTCGCGATAGATCGCCGACGTGCAGAGGTCGAACCCACGAATCAGGCATTGGTCGAAGCGATCGTCGACGCCCCATGGCGAGATGGTGACGCCGGCGAGATAGGACAAGGCGTCCTCAAGCTGCCCTGGCTGGCGATCATCGAGCTGCTTGCGGGTCACCACCGAAATCGAGCGTGGAATTTCCTTCAGCGGCGTGTCGGTTTTCGAGCCGGTGGTGGTGTTTTTGGCGATGTAGCCGTCATCCGGTCCGACCGGGCTGTCGCTCTGTCCCTCGACATTGATCGGGTTGAGCTCGGTCGCGGCTTCCTGCGCAAGGGCCTGGGTGCAAAGCAGGGTCGAAAGCGATGCGACCACGAGGCCCCGGGTCCGGCTTCGCCGCCGCGCCGCACGATATGCACTCAACCGCATCTTGATACCCTCACTGCCCGCAATGCGCGCAGGACCGGTCCGCCTTGCGCCAATTTAAATTTGTTGACTCGGTTAGTCATCTTCAATGTTGACTATGGAAGTCATGTTTCATAGTCAACCGACCATCGGCTGCCGGCAGCCAGATTTTTGAATGCGTCGTTTTGGAGAAAACCCGTGCCTGAAATCCACGCCCAGCCGGCTTTCCGCACAGGCGCTGCGCGATGATGGCAGCCCTTGAATCCCACAGGGCCGACCGTCTCCGCGGTCGGATCACCCGGCGCGGCGCGCTGGGACTTTTCGTTTTGCCCTTTGCCGCAATTGCATCGCCATCTGCCACGGCGAAACCGTTGCGCATCGTCTGCCCGGATGACGGCCTGGCCGAGACCTTGCTCATGCTCGGTGTCAGCCCGGTTGCCATTGCCGGTCGCGACATCTGGGAGACCTGGGTGGTCGAACCGCCGCTGCCGCCTGAGATCGCCGATGTCGGAACGCTGCTCGAACCCAATCTCGAATTGCTGCAGCAACTCAGGCCCGACATCATCCTGTCCATGCCGTATCTCGACGGCATCAAGCCGCTGCTCGAACGCGTGGCGCCGGTGACGACGATCGGGCTCTATACCGAGGCCGGGCAGCCCTATCAGCGCGCACTCGAGGCGACGCGCCAGCTTGCCGGGCTTGTCGGCAAGGAAAGCGAAGGCGAAGCGCTGATCGCGGCGACAGATGCGTATTTTTCGGAAGTCCGCCGGCAGCTGGCGCCGCTTTCGGCGCGGCCGATCTATGTCGTCAGCTTCATGGACCCGCGCAACGTGCGCGTCTACGGCAAGAAGAGTCTGTTTCAGGAGGTGTTCGATCGCATCGGGCTCGCCAACGCCTGGACGGCCGAGACCAATTATTGGGGGTTTTCGACCATTGGTATCGACGGGCTGGCGACATCCAGCGACGCTCGCCTCGCTTATCTCGAACCCTTGCCCGAGGGCGCGGGCGGCACGCTGACCGAAAGTCCGGTCTGGAACGCCATGCCTTTCGTGCGCAACCGCTCGATCATGCGTCTTCCCGCCGTCCATATGTTCGGCGCCCTTCCGTCCGCCACCCGTTTTGCTCGGGTCCTGGCGTCGGCGATAACCGGGGAGGCCGCCCGTGGCTGAGGATGCTGCGGCCATCGCCCAAGGGGGGAAGCCTGCGTCGGCCGGCCGGGCCTCCGCGTGGAGCTTTTTCAGCAATCAGCCGGTAGGCGCGATCCTGCTTTGCGCGGTGCTGCTCGCGGCAGCGTCAGCGGCAACCGTCTCAAACCTAACCGTGCAGCTACCATCGGCGCTCTGGCTCCAATCGGTCGCCGCCCCCGACATCGCCGACATGCGGCAGGTGCTCGTCCACTATGCTTTCCTGCCTCGGCTTGCCGTCAGCCTTCTGTGCGGTGCGGCGCTCGGGCTTGCCGGAACCGTCCTGCAGCAGGTTCTGCGCAACCCGCTTGCCTCGCCCGAAACGGTCGGCGTCTCGGCCGGTGCCTATCTGGCGCTGGCGCTGACGACGCTTCTGTCACCGTCGCTGCTTGCCTTCGGGCGCGAATGGGTGGCGCTGGCTGGCGCATTCGTCGCCCTTGCCGCCGTTTTCGCTCTGTCCTGGCACAAGGGCCTGTCGCCGCTTTCGGTGGTGCTGGCGGGGCTTGTGGTCAGCCTTTATGCCGGCGCCATCGGTGCCGCTCTCATTGTGCTGCGGCATGAATGGCTGGCCAGCCTGTTCATCTGGGGCGCCGGTTCGCTCGGCCAGCAGGACTGGTCGACGACGCTGTGGCTTTTGCCACGCATCGGCACTGCTGCGCTTGCGATCTTCTTCATGGTGCGGCCACTGACCCTGCTTGGCCTCGACGATGAAGGCGCGCGCAGCCTTGGCGTGCCACTCGGCGCCTATCGCTTCGCCGGACTGGCGGCCGCCGTCGCGCTGATTGCCTTTGTCGTTGCCGCTGTCGGCGTCATCGGTTTCGTCGGCCTGGCCGCGGCGACGCTCGCGCGCATCGGCGGTGCCCGGCGGCTGGGCCAGCAACTGGTGATGGCGCCGCTGATCGGCGGGGCGCTGTTGTGGGCTGCCGACCAGGCCGTGCAGATCGCCACCGGGCCGCAAGGCGACCTGCTGCCGACCGGAGCGATTACAGCACTTCTCGGCGCGCCGCTGCTTCTCTGGCTGCTGCCGCGCCTTGCTCTTGGCTCGGAAGCCCCGACCTTGATGGCCGCGCGCCTGCCGCGCGCAAGCCGGCCCGGCCTTATGCTGGCGGCGATCGGCGTGGCTCTGCTTCTGCTGCTCGGGCTGGCCCTGCTCTATGGACCGGGCCCGCATGGCTGGACCTTCGCCTTCGGCGACGAACTGCAGCCTTTGCTGTCGTGGCGGTGGCCCCGCGTGCTTGCCGCGCTGAGTGCCGGAGCGATGCTGGCGCTTGCCGGGCTGATGATGCAGCGGCTGACCGGCAATCCGATGGCGAGCCCCGAAGTGCTTGGCATCAGCGCCGGTGCTGCGCTCGGCATGATGGTGGCGCTGTTTGCGCTCTCGGATGCCGGACGCCCGGTTCAGACGGCGGCGGCAACCATCGGCGCCTTCGCCGCTTTGCTGGTGACGCTGGCGATCGGCCGTCGTGCCGCCTATGCGCCGGAGCGGCTGCTGCTCGCCGGCGTTGCTCTGACGGCCTTGTTCGACGCGCTGATCCTGGTGCTCACCGCCACCGGCGATCCGCGTGCCATGCTGCTGCTCAACTGGCTGACCGGCTCGACCTATGGCGTCGATGTCGGTGACGCCTTGCTCACCGGTGGCATCGCCGTCTGCCTCTTCGCGCTCGCGCCTTTCTTCATGCGTTGGCTCGACATCCTGCCGCTTGGCCCCGCCGCTGTGCAAGGCCTTGGCATTGACCTGAAGAGGACGCGGCTTCTCGTGCTGCTGACGGTCGCGGCACTTACCGCGGCTTCTACCCTGATCGTCGGTCCGCTGACCTTCATCGGCCTGATGGCACCGCACCTTGCCCGTCGCATTGGCCTTTCCCGTGCGCTGCCGCAGGCCATTGGCGCGGTGCTTGCCGGCGCGCTGATCATGGTCGCCGCCGACTGGGTCGGCCGCACCGCCATCTTCCCGCGCCAGATCCCGGCCGGTCTCGTTGCCACACTCATCGGCGGCCCGGTGCTGATGTGGCTGCTGCGCCGCCGCTGACCGTTTTGCCCTTGTGGAGATATCGATGTCCAAGTCGACGCCAGCTCTGATCGCCGACACCACGGTCCACGATCTTGTCCCGGCGCAGGGCGGCGCCCCCTGGCGGATATTCCTGCATGTGCCGTCCGGGCCGGTGCCCGAGGCCGGCTGGCCTGTGCTCTACATGACCGACGGCAACGCCGTTATCGGCACGGCGGTCGACGCCATGCGCGCGCAGGCCTTCTATCCAACGGGCACCAATGTCGGCTGGGGCGTCATCGTCGCCATCGGCTATCCCGTCGAGGGCGCCTATGACCCGCTGCGCCGCTCATGGGATCTCGGCCCGCCGCCGGGCAAGACCTATCCGCCCTTCTATGAGGGCACGCCCGAAGTCCGGACCGGTGGGGCAGGGGAGTTCCTTGCCTTCATCGAGGACGAGTTGAAGCCGTGGGTCGCCAGTCGGATCACGGTCGACGCTAGCCGCCAGGCGCTTTACGGCCATTCTTTCGGTGGTCTGTTTGCGCTCTATGCCCTGTTGACGCGGCCGTCTGCCTTCCAGACCTGGATCGCGGCGAGCCCCGCCATCTATTGGGAAGAGCGTGCCATCGACCGCTTTCTCGAAACCTTCGAGGCCGCCATCCCCGCTGGTTTGGCGGCGACCGTGATCCTGTCGGCCGGCGAGTACGAGACCGAGAAGCTGGCGCCGTTCCAGATTGGCGCCGAGGACGAGGAAAAGCGCCTGCAGCAGAAGAAGATAACACGCACCGACGAATTCGCGCGGGCAATGGCGCAGCGGCTTGATGCTCTCCCGGGAGTGCGCGCCAGCTTCGAACTGCATGCCGGCGAGAACCACATGTCGATCCTGCCGGTCACGGTCAATCGTGCGGTTCAGGCAGCGTTTGCGGTCAGGGCTTGCGACTAACGGCCTTCACCTCTCAACGCTGCAATGGCTTGTTCTCGTTGTGTGGCTGCGTCCGCGTCCATAGCGCCAAAACGCAGGGCACAGCGGAATTTTTCCCCGGGTGCGACGCGAACCAGGCGGCCTCTTTCCTTGGCCGCAAGATAGCCGTCTGGTTCGGCGGTGGCCGGCAGCACGAGGCCAAGCGCGTCCTGGTCGGCGCCGCGTGTGATCCAGCGGACGGCATAATTGAGCTCGTCGGGGCGAAAGCTGACGAAATCCGCAGTACGGTCCGGATGGACCTGCAAGGCGTGCGCCCAGCCCTGGGGGTCGGCCTTAGCCCTCATCGTCAGCACGAGTTCTGGGTCGATCGGCTCGCCCTTGGTCAGCAGGCGATGCCGCGAAGGATCGGCGACAACGGCATCGCGGTAGGCAAGGTAGCTTTCGCTCGGCGTGAAAAAGGGCGGCAGCGTCTGGCGCACGACAATGTCCGCGGAATCATCCGCTACGGTGTCGACCAGGCGCCCGCCATCGGCCGGTTTGAAATTGATGTGCGCCAGGTACATCAACTCCATGGCCGAGCGTTTCAGGTTCTCGATCACGATGTCGACGGCGAGGCTGCTGGCGTCGAGTTGCAGCCGTACGGTGGGCTCCATCACATAGTCATGGCTGAAAGCGACGGTCTGTCGACAGCGCCCCGTCAGCGCCATGAAAGGCCCTTCGGAATTGCTGCCGGCGATCAGTTGCACATCCTGATAAGGCGCATTGGGCAGGTCGCCGTGAAGCGGGTGGCGGTCATCCGGCCCCGGATTTCCCATTGCGGTGGCGCCGCAGTGGATGAAGAACGCGCCGTAGTTGGAAAGATAGTCGCGGGTCGCGACCGGCTCATCGAACATCGAGCGCATGGTCAGGGAGCCGCCGAGGAAGGTCGCGTCCCAGATCTGCTGTCCTTGGAACGGCAGCATGACGATTTCGCCCTTCGCGTTGCTGATCCGAAGCCCGGCAACGCCGGATCGGTAGCGAAAGGCGGTGGCGACAAGCCCGCGATAACGCGCGACGATGGTTTCCGACGCGCCGAACTGCTCGGGCAGGAGGTCGACGAAGACGTGATCGGAGTAGTCCAGATGCATTGTTTCGACCTCTATCCACCGCAAGCGTGCGTGCCGATAGTCGCAGGAAACATCTGGAAATCAACGGCAGCACGTCTCACAGCTTCTGCCAGGACGGCTGGTGGCAGAGTCTCTTCGCGCCCTCCTGGGAGAGCGCTCGAAACTGCAAGCTTGCCAGGCAATATCCCGCGATTGCCTATCCGCGAGCCGGCGGCAGCTCGAACAAAGTGGCGCCGTTCTCCCGGCCGCGCTCGACATAGCCGATAACGCCGAACCATCTTGCGACATCCGGCCCCTGGAGCCAGCTGCGCGAGTGGATGGCGAGGTTGCCGGCGAGCGCCTGGATGTGCCTGATATGCCGCTTGCAGAAGCGAACGGTCGCGGCGCGGAAGAAGTCCTCCCGTGCGGCGAACAGCGTGTCGGCGGCGTCGCTGTTCTCGTGCCAGGCGATGATCGCCACGGCCTTGTCGCCCTCGACAAGCGCGTGCGCGCGGCCCTCCTTCAAATTCATCATCAGATTGTCGTAGGCGATCTTGCTGTCCTTGCCGGCCGCCACGTATTCGTCCGACATCCGCTTGGACAGACCGCGAAAGACATCCTCCAGATCCCCAAGCGTCGCTGCGCGTGCTCTCATTTCACCTCCTGCAGCCCCGGCAGGCAGTTTGCCCTAGGGTTGAGGGGTGGCCAAGCAAATTAAATCCGTCTGCGGGCTAATGTGCGCAAAGTGATTCCACTTGGCGATGCAGGCGGCGACGCGATGGGGTGTGTCCAAAACGGACCTTGGGAAAATGGTGCCCAGAGGCGGAATCCAAGCGACGGAAAACTCGCTCTGTTTCCAAATTGTTAGGCCTACGCTATAGCCGGGCTGGCCAACAAAAATACCAACAAAATATTTCTGTGGATTGGTTCGGTTCCTCGACACACTCTGTTCGCGCAATACCACGGTGTCCCAAACCTATCTCAAAAGGCCATTGCTGTCGTTACTCGAGTTGGATCCATATAACCGCTCTCGATCGCATTGCATGTTGCGTGGGAAAATCGCAGGTCCGCTGACTCCGATTTGCTGACCTTTGATCGCTCACCAATTCAAGATCGCGGAGAGGAGCATCTTTCGATTCGCGCCTGTCATTCTGAAAATATTGCTCTTTCACACTCCTTGCAGCATAATTGTTACGCGGCTACAAGGCGATCGGATGTGGCGGCGACAGGCACTCGGGAAGCACCTGCCGCTCGAGCTAGGCGCGTCCCCGACTGTTGAACAGATCGGCATGCGGGCACTTCGCACGAGGTGCGCCGGCAGTAGCCCATGCACCTCGTTTTTCAGACGTACTCGCGTTCAGAACTGCAAATTGGGCGGCGCGATGCCCAGCTGAAGAGAATTGCGTCGAAGTAATCTGAAGGCCGGCTCGAGGGCTCTCCGATGGCCGGAGCGCGAAGGGAGCTTTGCTGCGCCCATGCGGGTAGGTTCACACTCCGCGTGTTCGGCGACATCCGACAATTGTGTCGGCTTTGTCGGTTTGACGACACAGCCTTGGTTGGCCGGCATCTTGGACGTTTTTGGCTAAGCCGCTGAAAACAAATGTATAATCCCTTCCCCTTACACCGTCATATAGATTGGCACGAATTTTGCTGAATTTCGTCGATAGGGCGGGAGCAGCTTGCCAGGGAAGAGCGAAGAGATGGCTCGACAAAATTGATGGACGGAGGATCACAGATTTGTTGCGAATGAATACGTTGCCCGCTGGCGGCCCTGCGTCTGCGGCTAGAGCCTCCGTGCGGTTGAAGATGCGGCGAGGGTTTACATGATTTGCTGGCGGGGCCAACAATGGGCGTTGCAGATGTACATACGGTGGGCGGCCGGTTACGTCCTGTTCGTGATGGCATTCTTCGTAAGCGCTATGACTGCGAACGGACAGGAGACCAGCCTTGTCGGCATTTACCAGGGTTCGGAGCTAACCGCGGCCGCCAA